>NZ_CAKRNY010000012.1 GCF_934371575.1 uncultured Blautia sp.
TTGCAGAAATAAGTGTTTCGTGAGCAGAAATACTAAATAGACCGAAAGCCTTTTCCAATGATCTCACTGCTGTTTACAATGGTAATGAAAGCGTGGGGATCAATCTGTCTTAAATGAATGCGAAGGCGGTTGGTCTCGCTTCTGGTGAGAACAGTCATCAGTACCTTCTGCTCCTGTTTGGTATAAACACCGAAGGCATTTTGCTCAGTTGCAGAACGGTGAAGATCGTTGATAATAAAGTCTTCCACCTGATCTGGGTACTTGCTGATAATGGTACAGACTTTTCGCAGGTTCAGGCTTTCAATGGCACTGTCTACAACGGTACATTTCAAGATCATTCCCAGGATACAGTAAAGTCCGGTCTGTGCACCGTAAAGGTAAGCGGCGATCAGTACGATTCCAAGATCGCTGACCAGAAGGGCGCGTCCAATCTCCAGACTGGTATATTTGTGCAGGATCATGGCTACAATATCGGTACCACCAGTGGAAGCGCCTACGTTAAATACCATGGCCGCTCCTACTGCTGGCAGTATAACCGCAAAGCACAGCTCCAGGAATACATCATGTGTCAGCGGGAAACTAAGCGGATAGATCACTTCACAGGCACTTACATAAAAAGACAGGGCAAAGGAGGAATAAACAGTCCAGCCCATAGAACGGATTCCCAGAAAGAAAAATCCGAGTACAACCAGCGCTGCGTTGACGATCCACATGAATGCGCCTACATTCCACTTCGGAAACAGGGTAGACAGGATAATGGACAAACCGGATGTACCGCCAAATGCGAAGTGGTTTGGCGTTTTGAAAATGGAAATTCCAACTGCTGTAAAAATTAATCCCAGATTCAGAATTAAAAAGAAAATCAGGTTATCTTTTGTAAAAATCTTCTTTTTCATAAGTTATTTTATCTCCTCCCTTCAGTAAGATTAGTATAGCGCAAAACGTGTGTTCTGTATAGAGCGTTTTTTTCTATTTTTTATATAATGAGCTTAAAATCCCTCACTGCTTTTGATATAGAGTTTTTTCTTTATACAAACTGCACTTTTCTGCTTTTCTTTGCTGCCTCGATAAGCTCTCCCAGCCGCTTATTACAGCTTCCGACCGGTACACTTGTACAGATAACCCTGTCACAGCTTTCCATGGCTTTTAAAGCCTTCTGGAAGGTTTCCCCGCTGATTTCCATAAAGGGTTTCTCTGTGATCACCTGATCGGCCAGCAGTCTTGCCAGGCGGTAATCCACATCATTGGTGTATAGAACACCTGCAATAAAAGGAGTATGCACCTTCTGAAGCTGCCGGAATACGGGAATACCAGTGCCGTTTCCACAGATCACAAAAGTTTTCGCTTCACCCTCCGGCTTTGGAAGTTCAATGCTTCCAAACAGCGGATCAAAAAAGCCGTTGTTGATTTCATAAAGCTCCCGGATCATATTTTCCTCGAAAATTTCCTCAGGTTTTCCATAATGGGAAATGGTATCTCCCTTTACACAGATGATCTTGTCCGCAAGCTTCTGTGCAAGGTCGATTTCATGAAGAGACATGATAACAGTTATCTGCTTTTTCTTCGCCATATCCCGGAGAATGGATAAAAGATCCAGCTTATGCTTAATATCCAGGAAAGAAGTAGGCTCATCCAGGATAATAATATCTGGTTCCTGGCAGATGGCGCGTGCAAGAAGCACTCTCTGGCGCTGGCCGTCACTGATGTTGTTAAAGTCACGGCTGCCAAGAGCTTCTGCATGTACCGCCTTCATAGCTTCTTCTACCTTTTCTTCATCTTCCCTTGTAAGAATGCCAAGCCTTCCTGTATAAGGATAACGGCCGGTTGCCACAATGTCATGGCAGGTCATCAGCTCCGGCTTCATTCTCTCAGTAAGAACTACAGCCATACGGGTAGACAGATCCCGAAAGGTAAAGGACAACAGATTCTGGTTGTCAAAATAGACCTTTCCGCCAATGATCTGCAGCTGTCTTGTAATACTTTTTAAAATAGTAGATTTTCCGGAACCGTTGGGACCAATGAGAGTTACGATCTCTCCCTTTTTTATTCCAATACAGATATCGTGGATCAGTGCCTTTCGATTGTAACCAACAGAAAGGTTGTCCATATGAAAATAATAATTGTCCATTTTAATTTCCTCTCTTCTTTCGCAACATCATGAAAATAACTACTGGTGCTCCAAAGATGGAGGTAACGGTGCTGATGTTCAGCTCCAGAGGCGCGAACGCCATTCTGGCGATCAGGTCACACATCATACAGAAAACAGCACCTCCCAGGAAGGTTCCCGGAATGATGATCAGCGGTCTGGATGTACCAAAGCTTCTTTTCATCAGAAATGGAACTGCAATTCCAACAAAGGAAATAGGTCCTGCAAAAGCAGTTACTGTTGCAGACAAAATGCTGGAAAGCAGGATTAATGCAACACGGAAAAACTTAATATTCACACCCATGCTCTGCGCATAAGCTTCTCCCAGCTGATAAGCTCCAATGGGCTTTGACAACAGGAACGTAAGGAGCAGGGTGACACCTATAACTGCACAGGAAATGTAAACATTACTCCAGCTCATACCAGAGAAGCTTCCCTGTGACCATCCATGAAGATTTACAATATTTGAGTCATCTGCAAAGGTTACCACGAAGTCTGTAACTGCGGAACAGATATATCCGATCATGATTCCGGCAACCAGAAGGGTAGCCATGTGCTTGATCCTTTTGGAAATCAAAAGAATAAATCCAATGGAAATCAAGGAACCTATAAAGGCAGCGATGATCAAAGTATAAGAGGTTACATTCTGGGCGATTTCAAGATAGTAGATCATAGTAAGTGCAACTACCATTTTGGCACCGGAGGAAATTCCCAGAACAAAAGGTCCTGCAATGGGATTTTCAAAAAAGGTCTGAAGAAGAAAACCAGATAAAGATAATGCACCTCCAAGGATGGCTGCCATCAGGATCCTGGGAAGACGGATCTTCCAGATGATGCTGTATTCCTTTGTGTCAGTGGCTTTTTTCAAAAGGATATTTACGATCTCAGACAGGGAAATATGAACATTTCCTGTATTGATATTCAAAACTGTGATCAGGCCAAACGCCAGGATCAACAGAACAAAAACCAATGTATAGCGAGATCTTCTCTTAAAGTTCTCCATGTGGAAACTGGTTCCATCGGATTGTCTGTTCATTCTAATTATACTCCATAAATATCATGTTCCGCTGTACGGCGGCGTTTACATCAGGAAATCGGAATCTTCCAAGCCTTGTTACTCATGGCAGAAGCCTGAACGTCTGCTCCAGTAGCCAGTCTCGATCTTCCAGAAAATCGTATCCCAGCAGTGCCTCTATCTCCGCCGGTTGGCCGTATAGCTTGTCGCAAATATCGACATTTTGCAAATAAATCGTCTGGTTTTGAAACCGAAGTCGCAGCACCCGCACAAAGGGGATCCGTTTATATTGTGAAGAGCCAACACCGGCAATTTCGGTTTCGTGATATTCAATGTCCGGAAACCGGGAATACCAAGAGGCACTGAGGATAGAGCCAGTATGCCCGGTATCAACTCTGGCCCTAAAGCACTGCCCGGCATACTCCGGGTAAACAACAGGGCCGTGTTTGATTTCGGGACTTAGATGTTCAGCCGTCTTTTCCGGTAAGCAGACCGATAAGGATTTATCTTTTGCGGAATAACTCCAGCGATACCGGGAGATCACGTCCCATCCGAGCAGCATTTCAGCCGGAAAAATCCTGCCGCTTTCATCGCTGAGCGCAAAATCTGCGTCATCCGTCACGAGCACCTTGCAGTTTTCCATGCAAACATCTCCCAGCCGGATATTGGGAATGACGGCAATCTGAAGCGTACGAACCATGCCGTTATTGTTTCCAGCGCGGAGAACTTCTTTTTCCGGCGCAGCACGAAGCCGGTGCAGAAGGCTTTGCGCGATGACCGTCATACCCGCGCCGGTGTCAAACAACGCGGTGGATCTCATGTCCCCAATTTGGATGTTTACAAACAGAAGGTTTGCAAATTTGCTGCTCGACAAACAATTTGTCATTGGCTCATCTCCTTAGATCATACAAAAAAGGCGCAATACAAACCGATTTTCTCGGTCTGCACTGCGTCTAAGCGTCTGGCATTTTGACTTCTTCAATTTTTCCATCCTTGAAACGAATTACGCAGGTATATTTGCACTTCGGACAGAATAGAGGAAAATCCTCCGCAGCAAAGCCAATGCAATTTCTGGGTTTCGTCCATTCGTGGCACCTCGCTTCGCTTGTCAGCCAATGTGCCGAAAGCGCCTGTACATTCTTTCATGTCGGTTTCTCCTGCGCTGCCAATATTGCGCCTCTGTATGCCCGCTCTAAATGGGAATTGATCGTATCTTCATCGTATTTCAGTGCATTGTTGGCAATGATACTTGCGTACCCATGAGCAAACAGAAACACCGTGATGAAAACCGTTTTCGTCTGCTCCATGCCGATTCCCAAGGATTTCTGCATCGCTGAAAGAACGGGGGTAAGCTCCTCAGCATCGATCAGTTCAAGCAAAGTCTTTCCGTTAAAATAATCCGACTGAAAAAGGAAACGGAACAAGTGGGGTTCTTCGATGGCAAAGCGGATATAATTCATTCCGATTCCAAGAGCAGCGCCCTTGGGCGGTTTTTTCATATTCATCAGATATTCCGAATGATAAAGGTCTGCCTTTGCGTAGACGGTCTTTTTCAGTTCTTCCATCGTCGCAAAATGATACATGACGGGCTGTGTGGAGCAATGCAGCCTTTCTGATACAGTCCTTGCGTTGATGTTTTCCACTCCCGCTTCGCGGGCAATCGCAAAGGCTGCATCAACAATCATCTCTTTTGTGACTTTTGCTTTGGCAGGCATATTCGCACCTCCGTATTTATAACTTACGTTATGTATAATGCAAATTATATATCAACAAGTCGAGTTTGTCAATCCGTACGAAGCAAAACTGATATTTCGCCTATTGAAAAAGAAGTAGCAAGCAACAGTTTTTTTGCTCTTTCCATTCGGATGCTGGTTAGACATGTAAAAAAATTTACACCAATTTCACTTTTAAAAAGCTGACTGATATACTGCGAACTTAAATGAAACTCATCTGCCAGTATATTAAGACTGATTTCTTTATCCAGATGCTCCTGCAGATATCTTTCATCAATCAATTCTTTTTTACCTTTGTCAAATCCACTTCCATTGTCCTGAATTGCAATTTCCATGCCTTTCGGATCCTTCTTCACAGAAATTACCACTTTTCCTCTATGTGGATTTACCTGACTTTTCGGATAAAGCATGGACATCTTCTGCTCTGTCAACTCTGCCCGTATAATATCCGGATTTTCCAACGTAAGGTAAAAGGAAAGTGTCATCAGTGTGATTCCCATTCCACTGATCAGCCAGGTATGATGAAATCCCTGCATGACACATATAGTAAATTCAAAAATCAGTGCTACCCCGATTGCAAATTTTTTCTTTGGATTAATTTTCTTCCAGTTTCCAAACAATAATCCGGAACATAGTAAAAGGTAAAAAGCAACTCCTACATAACTAACATAAGCATAGCTTCCATCAGAATAGCAATGTATTTGTAAAACAGGAACAAAACAAATGCCATTGTTCCAACAAAACAACGATGAAAAGAATACCAGCAATAAAAACATTGGTGGCAAAGTGGAGGGTTTATAAAGTTTCGGTTGTTTTTCGTCTAATTAACTTTTAAAACTTTTCCCATAAACAGCACTTCCTCATTCATATTATCATAAATAAGAAATGCAAATGGTCGTGTGAGCTCAACATCTTTTACAATCGGATCAGGAGCCATTGCAGACATGCACTCCATTGTCACTGCAGTTACAGCGGCAGCTTTAGTTCCATTTTCGTCGAGTTCCAGTTTTGTTTTCTGTAAAACAGAACTGACATGAACCGCTTTATCTGCAATGCCTGAAAAATCAGCATCGTCTGAAAAAATATTCTCAAGTCCTATCTTACTGAGGATATCACTTAACTCAGCTGTTGCTTCAAAGTTTAATTTAGGCATTTTACAGTTAACTTCATCGTACTCCGGTTCAGATTTCAGAAGATCTTCAATATCCAGCGCATCAAGAGTAAAATCGCCTTCTGCTTTCGGTAAAATTCCAATGAAACTCAGATTATTTGCATAGAATTTTTCAAATGCTGTTGCCGCGCCATTTTCATAGTAATTATCGCCGGTATTTGTCATGTATTTTGTTTCTTCGTTGTCACCGAATTTTTCTTTTTGGTCAGAAACATCCCAGGGATCCTGGGACCAACCGGATTCAAAATATAATGAATTGGTAAGACACAGTTCACTGTTTTCATTAAGCATGTCAGGTTTCATAATTTCCGGAATCAGCCCATCTGTATTTTCATTGCACCATGCATTAATAGTGTTGCATGTGTTTTCTTTATCAGAAAAATTAAGAATTTCTGCTTTTGCTTCAAAATTATCTTCTGCGCTTTTTTGAAATTGGTCCTGCAGAGCCAGTCCCTGATTTACCCATAAAGCATCTGCAATTTTTAATTTCGATGTATAACCGTAATTTTCGTCTTCTGTATTACAGCTTTTAATTGCATTCATATACTTTCTGGCATATGCTGCAAAATCATCGGTTCCTAAATATTCGTTTAATGCGTTTTTCGTTTCGCCTTTGGCACCTTCTGCAATCATACCAAGGGCAAAGTTAAGGCTTGTGGGGCTGAACATTACATTGGAATCCTGATTTTCTTTGGCTATTTCATCTGTAAGGTTAATAGAATTCTGCAAATTAACTGATTTATCAATATCAACGTTCTTTTCAGCTGCATTTGATTCTGCCTGACTGGCTGCAGCATATACATGGGTTGAAGGAGCCATTACTGTCATAAGCACCAGAGCTCTGGCCAAAAATTTTATTTTATTCATGTATAACCTCCTTGTATGGTTGATGAAGTACTCTTTACAAAGGTTTCTGCAAGTTCCAGTTTTATATTAACATATTTGCTTTTTGTTTCTGTTATATTAAATGATATGAGTGTCAAAAGGTCTTTTGCCACTCATATCATTTAGTATAATTGAATTTCCGCATTTATAAGTTGCTCTCCATCATACTGCAGTTTAACAGAAAAAAAGCGTTTTTCTTCTGAAAGAAGCAAATTCAGAAATATTTTATCACCTTCCCATGTAGGAAGCTCTGGCACTATTTTCTTATCAACCCAGCATAGTTCGCCTTCATTGCATTCAGTCAGTTCTCCGGTATATCCATCGGCTGTAAATACACACATAAGCTCAGATTCACATTCGCTGTTTATAAAGGTTACCAGGCCACGAAATTTGTAGGAAGTAAGTGTGAGTCCTGTTTCTTCTTTTACTTCACGTAAAAGGCAGTCTTCAGGGGATTCCTGATCTTCTATATGTCCACCTACACCGATCCATTTGCCTTCATTTATGTCATTTTGTTTTTTTACTCTGTGAAGCATCAGATATTTACCATCATTTTCGATATAGCATAAAGTAGTTGTAGTCATCCATTTTCCTTTTCAGCAAACAAGGTTTTTTATAATATTGCAAATCAGACATGTCACCAGTTGGCGACATGTCCGTTTTGTATCTGCATTAGTAACAGGCAAAGCGAGTTTGCTATGTTTATATTATCACCGGCAACTGTCTGTTTGAGCCATCTGGCTGATGCCAGGGTTTCCATCCAGGTGTTGGGTGTTTAGCGTTTTTCTTTTTATTCGTTCGGCTTCAGATTGTTTCAGAATATAATCCTTGATTTCCTTTGCATGCTTAATATGCTGGATTTTCAAATCAGGATCTGTCACATCACCGGTAAAGCAATGGATGGTACCAAGTCCAAGAATACGTTCCAACAAAGTGTTTTCCAGCCGAACATCAATTACTTTATACAGGTAGCAGTCATTTTCTTCTTTTCTCAGTAAACCGGAATCTATGGTAATGATTTCATCTGTTACTGTATAAGTTGTAAAGGTCCATGGAAGCCCAAGAAACATGGAACGCTTTTTTTCTTTGTATGTCATAAAAATTTGCCCCTTTCTTTATTTTAAGATAACAGAGTCAAAAGTTAGGAAATCATCGAGACTTGCCTGATAAAACCACTGAGTCTGATCAGATTTCGCGTGTAGCTTCTTTCAGCCATTCTTTTTCCTCTTCTTCCAGATATGGAGAAATCTTTTTATATACCTGTGCATGATAATTATTAAGAAGCGTCCGTTCCTGCACGGTCATCAGTTCCGGAACAACAGCATCCAGATCAAATGGTACCATAGTCAGATGCTCAAAGCACATAAACTGACCGAATGAGGTTTTCTCTGCTTTTTTGCATACAAGCATGTTTTCGTGGCGAATTCCATATTGGTTTTCCACATAGTATCCGGGCTCGTCTGATGTGATCATGCCCTCTTCCAGTACTGCATTATCTCCCGGGATTATTCTCCAGCGGAAGCTATTTGGTCCTTCATGAACATTCAAAAGATAACCAACTCCATGACCGGTTCCGTGATTGAAATCCTGTCCCATTTCCCATAACGGACCACGTGCCAGATAATCCAGATTTACACCGGTACAGCCATGACGGAATTTGGCATTTCCAAGGTTCAGCATGCCACGTAAAACAGCTGTAAAATACTTCTTCTGCTCGTCATTTACAGAGCCCATAACAATCGTACGGGTGGTATCTGTAGTACCTTCGTAATAATGTCCGCCTGTGTCTGCCAGAAGAAAATTACCAGGTTCAATTGCAATATCTGTCTCTGGTGTTGCAGAATAGTGGTTGATAGCAGCATGAATGCCATAAGAAATAATGGGGTCAAAACTGTTGCCGATAAAATTCTCCTGCTGGGCACGGAAGCTGTACAGCTTCTCTCCTGCGCTTAACTCTGTCATTGGAATCCTGCCCACATTTTTCTTTAGCCAGCAGATGAATTTGGTAAGTGCAACTCCGTCTTTGATATGAGCGATACGTTCATTTTCTACTTCTATCGGATTTTTAATTGATTTAGGAAGAAAAGTCAGGTTGTCTTCATCCAGAATCGTTACTTCCTTCGGAATACTGTTTACCAGACGACAGTTGGCTTTCTTTTTACAAAGAAGAACCGTCATGTCTTTCGCAAATGTTTTTACATATTCATAAATGCTGTCATAGGGCAGAATGGTTACGCCGTCCTTTGATAAGGCGTCCAGAATCGGAGCTGAAAATGCTTTTTCATTTGCAAACAGTCTGATTTCTGTTTTGGTCATTACCAGATAAGAGAGAACAACCGGACAGCAATGTACATCGCCACCGCGAATATTCAACAGCCATGCAATGTCATCCAGAGAAGTCAGTACAAATCCATCTGCACCTTTCTCTTCCATTGATTTACGGATTCTTGCACATTTGTCAGCACGGGATTCGCCTGCCCATTTTACATCCAGTTCCATAACCGGTTCACAGGAAAGTGCCGGACGATCTTCCCAGATTTCTCCTACCAGATCAGAATCTGTCTGAAGAGTGGCTCCCTTTTTTGCAAGAATTTCAGCCAGTTCGTCTGCTTCTTTGGCGCTGACGGTTCTTCCGTCAAAACCAAGGCACATTCCCTCGCCTAATTTTTCTTCCAGAAACTGATGCACAGTGGGAACATCTGGTTCTCCCATTTTATAAAGCTCTACACCTGTTCCCTCCAGCTGTGCTGCCGCCTGGATAAAATATCTTCCATCTGTCCACAATCCAGCCATATCCTGCATAATGACGGCTCTGCCGGCAGATCCGGTAAAACCTGTAATATATTTTCTGCACTTAAAGTATTCTCCTACATATTCAGATGCATGAAAATCATCTGTGGGAACAAGATAAGCATCTATTTTCTTCTCTGCCATTATTTCCCGAAGTGCGGTGATTCGTTCTTTTACTGTCATAAAACTGACTCCTTCCAGTGAATTTTGTCTATTCTTATTATAATAGCAGCGGTGTCCTTTCGCAACCTGTTTAAGAAAAAACTCTTTTCTATTCCCAAAAGACGTGATATACTTACTTTCGAAATGAATGATATGCAAAATAGGATTTTATGCGTCAAGTGTTCGGTGAATGGGGAGTTGTCACTGAAACGAAAAGCACGTCTTACGGTATATTATCCGCACCCGTTGCAAGCACTATAAGAGGGATATCTCATATTGTGTCAGAGCCTGCTTGAAAGGGACTTTCTGCAAGATGCACGTTACGATTTGTGGAAATGATTTTTCAAACACGCTCCAGGGAATGTTTTCGACATACATTCTATCACAATTGGAGATATCCTTTTTGCGTATTGATCAGGCGAATATCCGCTTTACTTTTATAAGCTTTCCCTGATTTGGATGAACAAGGGATAATCTCCGTAATCAAATACAAAGGAGGTTATTTTTAATGGTTGACAAACAAAAAGTAGAACAGGCTATCCGTCTGCTTCTGGAAGGAATCGGTGAAGATGTTACCCGGGAGGGACTGATCGATACTCCTGACAGAATTGCACGTATGTGCGAGGAAATTTACGGAGGTCTTGATCAGGAGGCAGATCACCATTTACTGAAGCAGTTTCCAGTAGAAAATAATGAGATCGTATTGGAAAAAGATATTACTTTTTACTCTATGTGCGAGCATCATCTGATGCCTTTTTATGGTAAGGCGCACCTGGCGTATATTCCAGATGGAAAAGTCACCGGATTAAGCAAGCTGGCACGTACTGTAGAAGTTTATGCCAGAAGACCGCAGATTCAGGAACGCCTCACGGTACAGATCGCAGATGCTCTGGAGCGTGCCCTCTCTCCGAAGGGAATCATGGTTATGCTGGAAGCGGAACACACCTGCATGACCATGCGAGGAGTAAAAAAGCCAGGCAGCAAAACAATTACGACTGTAACCCGTGGAGCCTTTAAAGAAGATAAGGAGCTGCAGAAAATGTTCCTTTCCATGGTTGGAAAATGAGCAGTTCTTTTTCTGAAACAAACCGTATTTCTTTAATCTGGCGGCATCCCCTTTACCAAAAACACTGTGAGAAAATACAAGAGCTTGAAAAAGACCGTATCTTCTGCAGACATACGCCTGAACACTTTCTGGATGTTGCCAGGCTGATGTATATATATTCTCTGGAAGACAAGCTTAATCTGTCCAGGGAGATCATTTATGCCACTGCCCTTCTTCATGACATTGGCCGCGCGCAGCAATATCTGTTGGGTATTCCCCATGACATTGCAGGAGCCGAAATAGCCGGAAAGATTCTGACAGATCTGCACTTTACAGAGCAGGAAAAAGAAGAAATACTATCTGCGATCACCCAGCACAGGACGGATGGATCTGATAATGTGTTGGCTATGCTGCTATATAAGGCTGATAAAAAGTCCAGAAATTGTTTTTCATGTTCAGCAGCCTCAGAATGTTACTGGCCTTCTGAGAAAAAAAACCTGACAATTGAATATTGAGTTTTCTAAAAAATCTAACAGAGAGGATGGTTTCTGTTTATGAAAATTGGAAATCGTTTTTTTGATACACAAAATCACACTTATATAATGGGAATTTTAAATATTACGCCTGATTCTTTTTCCGATGGTGGGAAATGGAATCATTTAGATGAAGCTTTGCGGCATACAGAAGCCATGATCGCGGATGGTGCGGATATTATCGATATCGGCGGGGAGTCTACGCGTCCCGGACACACGCCGGTCAGTGCAGAGGAAGAAGCTCAGAGAGTTTTGCCCGTTATCGAAGCGGTCAGAAAACGTTTTGACATTCCCATTTCTGTAGATACTTTTAAAAGCAGCGTAGCAGAAAGCGCGATTCAGGCCGGTGCAGACCTGGTCAACGATATCTGGGGATTAAAATATGATTCTGAAATGGGCGCTGTAATTGCAAAATATGATGCTGCATGCTGTCTCATGCACAATAAGTCCAATACAGAATATAACAATTTTCTCATTGATATGCTTTCTGAGACACAGGAATGTGTCAATCTTGCAAGAAAAGCAGGAATCAAAGATGAGAAAATCATTCTCGATCCAGGGGTTGGATTTGGAAAAACATTTGAGATGAATCTGGAAACTATGAATCATCTGGAGCTTTTTAAGAATCTGGGCTTTCCGGTTCTTCTTGGCACCTCACGCAAGTCGATGATCGGACTGGCACTTGACCTGCCTGTAGACCAGCGTGTAGAGGGAACACTGGCTACTAGTGTAATTGGTGTGATAAAGGGCTGTTCTTTTGTGCGTGTTCATGATGTCAAAGAAAACAGACGCGTGATCCAGATGACAGAAGCAATTTTGGGTTGTAATTGAGAGTAAAGAGGACATTCGCAATCCGCTTTGCTACTTGCTCATGAACGCATTCGCGAAGCGACTGCGTTCAAATTCCTCAAAATTGTAAATAGTCAACAGAAAGGAACAACTGTTATGGATGAAACCAGATTTGATAAAATAGAAATTAAAGAACTGGAAATTTTTGCCAACCATGGTGTCTATCCGGAAGAAAATGTACTTGGACAAAAATTTGTTATTTCTGCCACCCTCTTTACCCACACACGTCAGGCCGGGTTAACGGACGATCTGTCTACTTCTATCAATTACGGGGAAGTCAGCCACATGATTACGGATTTTACCAGAAAACATACTTTTAAACTTCTGGAAGCGCTTGCAGAAAATCTTGCAGAGATGCTGCTTAATTCTCTTTCCGGTCTGGAACAGATCACACTGAAAATTGAGAAACCATGGGCTCCTGTTGGTCTTCCACTGAAAACCGTATCTGTGGAAATCACAAGAAAATGGCATACTGCATACATTGCATTTGGTTCTAATATGGGAGATAAAAAGCTGTTTATTGACAATGGGATACGTGGTCTGGAAAAAACAAAAGGATGCCAGATAGAGGCTGTTTCTGATTATCTTGTAACAGAACCTTATGGAGTTACAGATCAGGATGAATTTCTGAATGGAGTTTTGAAAATGCGCACTCTTCTTACACCGGAAGAATTGCTGGATCGTCTCCATCAGCTGGAACAGGAGGCGAACCGGGAACGTATTATTCACTGGGGTCCCCGTACTCTGGATCTTGATATTCTGTTTTATGATCAGGAAATCATTGATACTTTGGATCTTCACATTCCACATACTGATATGCAGAATCGTGAATTTGTTCTGGCTCCTATGAATCAGATCGCGCCTTATCTGAGACATCCTGTGCTAAATCAGACAATTTCACAGCTTTTAGAAGCACTTCATAATCACTGATATACAAAAGGGGCTGAAACAGCCCCTTTTGAACTTTTATAAAGTATAGCAGTCGTATCGTATCGCTTTCCCACTTAAGGTATACGAAGGCTTCCTTCCGGCAAGGAATTCGCTTTTCAGAGGGCGTTTTACAATGATTTTATCCGGCTTTGCGCTGATTGCAGCATCAAAAAGATCAGTTTCTTCGGAGCATGGCGGTTCCAGCTTCTGGATCAACTGAAGCTTTTTGTTAATCAGACTGGATTTCTGTCGTGCAGGGAACATGGGATCCAGGTAAATTACATCTACCGGATCCAGAAGCGCAGGCATTAATTCTACGCTGTTTCCCTCCACCAGCTTCATTCGAGAGGCAATGTCTTTTAATACAGGGTGTTTTTTTGCCCTGCGCAGGGCATCCTTTAAAAGAACTGCGATTACAGGATTTTGTTCATACAGTGTTACTTCGTACCCCTGTGCTGCCAGTAGAAATCCGTCTTCACCCATGCCTGCAGTTGCATCAATAGCTTTACGTCCTTCTTTTTCTGATTTAGATGCCCGGACCAGCATTTCGTGCTGCAGCCTTCCGTTTGTGACACGATGAAGCATGTTTTCAAAATCTCCCTGATAGGTCAAACCGTATCCGGTTAAAGAAACGCTTTTTGAATTAAAAAGTACAGTCAGCTGATCTCCTGGTTTCTCTACAATGGGAGCACCTGTACGTCTGGAAAAGGATTCTGCCATATCCCGTTGCCCGCCTTTTTCCAGACAGACTACAATTTTATCACTCATGTTATTTTCACTTTCTTCGTAATTAATTCTTATTGTTTCATTTTATCCAGAAGCTTGGAATACACGTTTGTTACAAACCATGGTTCCGTGGATTTTTCCAATGCCTCTTTCGGTGAAAACCAGGAGACACCGCTGTTTTCATCCGGCTTTATAGAAAGAGTTTCCGAAGAGTCAGCTTCCAGCAGGTAGGTAATGTTCAGATGGAGATGACTGGAGACGTATTTGCCTTTTTTTATATGTCCATCTACCGTAAGTGCTTCCAGGGAAAAAATTTCTTCTGATACGGGCTTTACATTTGAAATACCAGCCTCCTCTTTTACTTCGCGAAGTGCTACAGACAGTAAATCTGTTTCTCCATCTGCATGCCCGCCCAGCCAGGACCAGGAATTGTAAATATTGTGATAAACCATGAGAACTTTGCTTCTGTCTCTGTTTACCACCCAGGCAGAGGCTGTTATATGTGCCACTGTATTATCTCTGGAAAAAGCATTTTCATTGTGTTGGATCCAGTCTAAAATAAGAGGTTTATCTCTCTCCTCCTGCTCATTAAAGGGTTTATAGTTTTCAATTTTCTTAATTAATTCCTGACGGGTTATCATATGGTACTCCTTATATTTTGTTAAATAAAGTATAACACATTTCAGGATTATTCGCCAATCAGATGTTTCACGTTTTCGAAATTGGATTTCCCATTTATCTTTACAAAGACTTTAGTGATATCAAAATCGGAACTGGCTTTACTGCAGAGACTTCTGGCCCGTGAAATAGGAATGTAGATCTGATCCTCATCTATCGGTAAAACGGAGGCGGCTTTACATGGAAGGTACGTAGGCGCAGACTTTGAGCCTTCTGTTAAGGAGTAAGTGATTTTCAGATCATCTCCCAATTTCAGATATATTTCCTGCTGCTTTTTGGAAATTAAATGTCCATTGGAGTCCTTCATGTTTTCCAGTGCTTTATTTCCCAGCAGTAAAAGAGGTGTATTTCCAAAATCAGTATCCAAAGCGGATGTTCCGGTAAATGCATTCAGGTCAATTCCATTGAATACGGTGGTTTTCGTATAGTCATCTATTTTTATGGTAACTGGAATTTCTGCAACCGGCCATATTTCCTGCAGACCTTTTAGTTTTGATGCGGTCTTCAGAAAATCCTGGTCATAGGAAAGTCCTTCAAGGGAAATTAAGGCTGAGTATTGCTGTTTTTCTTCCTGCATTCCATATGTGAGCCGGAGAAAAAAGAAAAGAATCAGGGCAATGAGAAAAAGCATAAAGCAGGTAAAGCTATTCATTTGTCTCTTTTTCAATGTGATGCCGCCTTTCTTACTTCTTCCAGTAATACTGTTTTTTTATGAAGTCTGACAAGGAGGATCAGAATAGTGGAAATCATTAAAAATGCCAGAACAGCGAGGATTGAATACCACCAACTGTTTGTCTCTTCCTGTTCGGTGTCAATTTTCAACGACTGAATTTGACTGTCTTTGATCTGGAAAGTGAATTCTGTTGTAGTTTCGTGAGAATTTCCAGAGGAATCTTCATAAGTAAGGATAAATTTTCCAGCCATTTGAGATGATGATACAGCACCATTTTTTGAAGAGGTGTCGTTGTTATCTTCAGACAGACCTTTTACGTATACTTTGATTGTTCCTTCGGCAGCTGTTCCTGCCTCTGCACTTCCAAGAAATGCAGTTCCGTTTGGATTTAACCCATCCGCTTTTAGCTGCACTTTGGCGTTATATATTTTATCCCGGCTTAA
The DNA here is from genome assembly GCF_934371575.1 of uncultured Blautia sp. Classification (GTDB taxonomy): domain Bacteria; phylum Bacillota; class Clostridia; order Lachnospirales; family Lachnospiraceae; genus Blautia_A. Next base: position 15,780 of record NZ_CAKRNY010000012.1, read on the forward strand.
GTTCAGAGCTTTTACCGGAATCTCTACTGTATCCATTGTATAAAAAACAGAGGGGATATCGGACACTTCCAGGTCTGCACGGACGGGCTGTGATACCAGAAAGGTAAGAATCTCCGTGCCAGTGGCACCTGTAGCTCTGGAATCTTCATATTCAAGAGAAAAAGTTACAGATGCCTGCCCAGGCTCCATATCCTTGGCAATAGAGATATTTTGCTTCAGAGTGATGGCTTCGCCTGGCGTGAGACGCTGTACATAGAAAGAATTTCTGTCAAAGCTGATTCCTTTTGTTTCGGTGGAAAGAGAGATTTTCAAACCGTATACGTTCTGGCTGCGGCTTTTGTTTCGAAAGGTTACAGACATTTCCTGTGTAGTGCCTGCCTTTACTGTCTGATTAAAAAGGTTGCTGTCTTCCAGAAGCAGCTGAGGTTTATGAAAAATCTTTTCGCCGGAAGAGCTTGTACTGCTGTCATTGCCGGCATAGACATTTTCATAGGTATTATCCGAACCCATTAAAGAAGCATCAGTTGAAGAGGAATTGTCTGTGTCAGTATTATCAGTGCTTTTGTTTTCCAGGATAACGTGAATGGTATTATTGTCTGAAGGAGCTTCAGAAGGGCTTTCTGAAATAAAACCATCAAGGTCAGAATCAGTTGGAGCTTCGCTTTCTACTGTATCCATGTCCTGTGCAAAGACAGTAAAAGGCAGTATAGAAAAAAATATGACAAAAAGTACAGCCGCAACAGTATGTTTCCTGTTTTTATATGATTGTTTTTCCTGCATTATCAGATGTTCCTTTCCCTTAGTAATCCACCATCCATCTCATATACTTGGTCACAGAGAATGCGGATGTCTTCTTCATTATGGCTTGCCAGTAAAATAGTTTTCCCGGCAGCTTTTAGTTCCAGAAGAAGTGTCCGTATTTCAGCTGCCCCATGCTTGTCCAGGCCGTTAAAGGGTTCATCCAGAATAAGCAAACGGGGATTTTCCATAATTGCCTGTGCAATGCCGAGACGTTGCCGCATGCCAAGAGAATATTTTCCTACTGGTTTTTTCATATCTGGGTCCAGACCTACTTTACGAAGAATCAGGCGGATATCTGCCTTTGTAATGAAACCGTTCATATCTGCCAGTATTTCCAGATTTCGCATACCTGTGTACTGGGTGAGAAAACCGGGAGTTTCGATAATGACGCCAAGGCTTTCCGGAAAATCAGTATCCCGTCCGATTTTTTTGCCAAATACATGAATGGTTCCGGTAGTTGCCGGAAGAAAACCACAGATACATTTCATCAGTACAGTTTTTCCAGAACCATTATTACCGGCAATTCCATAAACCTGACCGTACTTAAGATTGAGATTTACTTCTTTTAAAACGAGTTCATCTCCAAATCGTTTAGCGACATTATTGATCTGTACACAAGGGAATGATTCAGATTTCTTCGATTTTATCATACAATACACCTCCCAGAATCAATATAAGTACAAACAGGAATAATAACAAAAATAACCATAAACCAGATTGGTGCACTCCCCAGTCACCAGATGCCGTTATCCATTCTGTAGGATAAAGCCAGAGCTGGTCTTTGAAGTAACGCTGGTGAAGAATAATTCCAAAGTAGTAGCTGACAAATGGAATTCCGTAAGCCATGTAAGCTGATTCCATGAGAACTGCGCAGATTCCTCCAAGCGTACTTAAGATACTGCCGATGATACCTGTTCGCAGAGCTTTTAAAATAAGCGCTGCCAGCGTAGACCATGGAAAAGCATTCTTTATTTCCATAGGATAAAATATAACAAAATTAACAAAAAGCATGGTGAATATTCCAAGTATCCATACAAGAAATCCAGATATCAGAACAGAAAATACTTTTCCCTCTACATAACATCTGCGGTTGGTTCTTGGAAGTGCTGTTTTCAGAAAACCACTTTTGTATTCCTGTAAAAAGGAATCACTCCATGGAAGAACTGCTGCCACAGGAAGAGCAAAGGATACAATCTGTCCAGTTAGAGAATTATCCAGAAGCTCTATAAAAGTACCGCAGGCTAAGTTTTTTTTCAGATTCGGATAAGTGATGCCAAGCAGCAGGGCTGAACATGCAATGATCCAGGCTGTTAAAAAATTCCTTCCTGTGAGCATACGTTTTATTTCTACTCTCATGCCTTTTCCCCCAGAAATTCAAATGGATACTTCTTCATGCGTCGAAATGCCAGATACCCCAGCAGGAATACCAGGATCAGAAAAAACATACAGGACTGCCAGATCTTAGGGAGTAAAGGATCATAACCTAAGTTATGCTTCCCGTAGACTGCCTGATTAAGGGGACTGATCCAGCAGATCAGCACGTTCATCTGATATAACTGGTATTCCTCTTTGTGGAGAAGGACTCTCAGTACATTGGGCTCCAGAAGAAAACCATAGGCACTATAGAGTAATCCGAATATCATACCTTTTGTTCTTCCGCGATAAAGGTTTCCAACCAGAATCACAAAACTTAAAGTAAGGGAATAACAAAAAAGTAAAAGAAAAACCTGAACCATACATCCATAAGGAGAAATACTTTCCATAACGCGCACAGTCGATGGTACCTGTAGGTTCTTTCCAAGATCAGAATATCCAAGCATAGCAGCTGTTTCACTCCACAAATTACCTGGATAACTATTCTTCATACACAATACAGAGGTAAATATAAGCATAAGTATGGTGTATAGAACAGTTACCAGTGTAACGTAGGCAAACTGGCCAAGAAGCCATTTTTTCTTCGTAGTGCGAATCAGCTGATAGGGGGTGACAGGTGTCATTTTGGGCAAATCTGAAAACAGAAGGAGTAAAAGTATGGAGCTTAACAGTACTGCTGTTCCATCTCCAAAGGTCCACAAAAAAGGCTCGATTGCCTGTACCGGCGTGTTATAGTTCTCCATAACAATCATGATTCTTCCTGTGAGAAGGAAACTGAGTACGAATTCCAGCAAAAAAGTGAAGATCACTTTGGGATTGCGAAAAAAACCAAAGAAATTGTAACGTACAATTCCAAGTATCTGTCTCATATCAGTAGCCCAGACTGCGATCGATCATACTGCCATCTACAGCATTAATAGTAAGAAAGCTCCAGGTGGGGTAATCTGTAGTATCGGAATAAGCCTCACCATCATATTCGGAGTCTATCTTACGGGATCCGAAGAAATCCCATACCGGAACCAGAAGTCCGGTATGTGCATCTGTGGAGGGTTCATAGATTCTGGCATAGCCAAGAACGATACGGTCGATATCATAAATCCTGGAATTCTCATATTCCATATTGTCAGCATTTGTGACAACCATCATTTTTTCGTAAATTTTCATAATCTCACTAAATGGGAGCAGACTTAAATTCTCTGTTTTCGTATCTCCGATGGAATAAGGGTTGGCATAGGTCATGCTGTCAATCCCATCAGCGTCTACGTAAAAGTAAAGATTCTCATAAGCCCAGGTTTCCATTGTGCTGTCCATGTCTTCTAAGGCTCCGCCTGCATCCATGGTGTAAGTAAGCGGGACACCATTTATGGTGCGATTATAGTAAATGACATAGCCACTTCCAAGATAACTGCTGTTATCATCTGTTCCGATGGTTGTATGGATAGCATATTCCCATCCGCACTGCTGCAAATCAGAAAGCCCCATAGCATCTACTTTTTCCTGAACCAGCTTCTTGGCTTCATCCAAAGAAATTCCAACAGAATCTTCAGTTGGCTTCTCATAGGGGCTTAGGCTTGAATACTCAGACCAGACAGCGTCTGAAGGTATTTCTTCTCCGCCTTTTTTTACTGTTTTCTTTATGGTTACGTTTAAAGGATCAGGTCCCCAGGTTGAGGTACTGTAATAGAATTCGGATCCGTCCTTCATCTGAGCCACACCGTTGAATTCATTGTTTCCCATAACTTCTCCGGAATCACTGTAGCTCTGGGTTCCTGCTATAGGTCTTCCTTCTGCTAGGGCCTTCGTCTCCGGGGCTGATTGATACTGCTCTTCCCAGTATTCAATATCATCATAAATATTATAGTTAAGGTTACCATCTTCATCCGTACCCCAATTATTGGGATCTAGATTTCCATTGGCAACATCTTCTTTTAGTTTGTCGATGGTTTTCTTAATTTCTTCTTTCGTCTTGGTATAATAACTCTCAGCCGTATAGATTTTCGCATCTTTGAAAAAAGCATCTGTAATACGATCCAGTAAATCCTGGGTAACTTCTGCCGGGGTAACAGAAATTGCGGAAATCTTCTCTACATCTGGTATTTCAATTGTGGCATCTGTGTTTACAACAAGCTTGGAGCTATCATCGGTTACCTTGCTCTTGTAGCTTGCCGGAGCATTTATCAGGTCACGGATGGTTGTTCTGCTGGCAGTGTTATCATTTTTCTCTTTATCGACAGAATTGCTGCTGTCTGCTTCCTTGTAAGCGTCAAGTGATGTACTGCCCTTTTGCTTTACAAGAGAAGAGTCAGGAGTTCTGGCACATCCTGCCAGTATTCCCATACAAAGGGTAAGTCCGATTATTTTTTCTATGTGTTTTCTCATTGGTATATAAAGTCTCCCTTCATGTTCTGAGACTGATTATAGTCTTTTGCATTACACCGAATCTTCCGTAAATTGTAACCGGATTGTAATTTACCATTTCACAATGATACGGGTTCCTCTTCCAAGCTCACTTTCAATTTTCATTGAAAATCCGTGTAAATCTGCAATTTTCCGGCAAAGAGCCAGCCCCAGTCCCACACTTCCGTTGGCCCGGGAACGGGATTTGTCTACCATGTAAAAAGCTTCTGTAACTTTATCAATATCTTCCGCAGGAATTCCCTTTCCAAAATCCTGAACCATGAGCATTTGCTCGTTTGCTGTTAAAAGAATCCGGGAATCTTCACAGGAGGCTTTTACTGCATTATCAATAAAATTATTCACAGCACTTAACATAAGATCTTTATCAAATGTTTTTTTCAGATCTGCAGGTTCGCAGTGAAGCTCCAAAATTATATTTTTTTCCTTCAGGCGATATAAGTTCAGCTGTTTTGCAGCTTCCAGAAAAGATTTTACCAGTATTTCCCTGGGCGAAAATTGTTTCTCGCCGGTTTCATATAATCCGGTAAGCTCCAGCATTTTGACGGAAAGCCTGGAAAGCCTGCGGCATTCATTAGATATATAGGTAAGAGCACGCTCCTGCTGTTCTTTGCGAAGGCGAACTGTGAGAATGGTATCTGCATATCCGATAATGGAGGTCATGGGAGTTTTTAGCTCATGGGCCAGACTGCCCATCAGCTGTCGCTGGGATTGGTTTACAGTAGAGAGAGTATCAATCTGCTCTTTTATCCGGGAGGTCATCTGATTAAAGCTTCTTCCCACCTGGGCAAGCTCAGTATATCCTTCTTCCGGCACCCGTACTTCATAGTTTCCATGAGCAACCGAAGCAGCAGCTTCTTTCAATCTGGTAAGAGGAGTCATAATTTTTCGCAGACTGAAAAAAAGGATGGTTCCGGTAAGCAGAAGCAGAATCAGGGTAAGTGTACCTGCCTGATAAAAAAGATTTTGGTTACGGGCCAGGACATCAGAAATATCCTTGTAGGTAATGATCTGATAATTGATATTGGTATTTGTTATCGAGGAGGAATAAGAAAATAATAAAAGAGTTTTTCCATCAATCTTGCTGATAACCGGATCGCATCCATAAGTGCCGTAATCATAAGTCTTTTCATTGGTATTTTTCATCTGCTTCTTAATATTTACGGCATCAAATTCATAATTTGTTCCATTATAAAGTTCCTCACCATCCAGATATAAGGCAGCAGTATCATGAAAAATTTCACGGAAATTGTAGACAAGGATTCGGTTACGGAGTTTCTCGTCAGAATCAGCAGACTGACTGATGGAAAGTCCACGTTTGTTTTCAAACTGAGAAAGATTATTCCGAAATTTACTGTCTTCATAGTTGTTGATATATCGGATGCCCTGCTCCTTCCAACGCGATGAAGTGTAGAAAAAAATGGTGGAGGACAAAACCAGGATCACGCAGCATACCTGTAAAAAGATTTTGGTAAAAAGCTTCAAATCTCCACCTCCAGTCGATATCCGATACGGGGAATTGTTTTGATCTTGTCCTGCCATCCAAGCTTCTTGCGGATACGTCCCACATGTGCGTCTACTGTTCTGGTCTCACCTTCAAATTCCACGCCCCAAAGGCCTGTGAGAAGCTGTTCCCTTGTGAGGACTTTATTGGGATTGCGGACGAACATCATAAGACAGTTGTATTCCATTGGCTTCAGATAGATTTCTTCCCCATTTCTGGTAACAGAGTGGCTTATGGTGTCTATGGTGATGTCTTCAACCTGTATCTGTTCCTGGGAGGTTCCATGGCGCTCCAGAACTTTCTCCAGACGCACCATAACTTCCAGCATCTCAAAAGGCTTCACAATATAGTCTTCTGCTCCATCTTTCAGCCCCTTTACTTTACTGGAAATATCTGCACGTGCGGTGAGAAAAATCACAGGAATACCGTAGTTCTTCAGCTCCGGTAAAAGTGTATAGCCGTCTTTTCCAGGCAGCATAATATCTACAAGGGCGCACTGGAAATGATGGTCCGCTGCAATTCCTGCACTGGCTTCATCACCGTCCAGGTAGCTTACAGTCTCATATCCGGTAACTTCCAGATTCATACAAAGCAGGTCATTGATTGCTGGTTCATCTTCTATTACAAGGATTCTGGCTTTCATTTGGGGTCCTTTCTTTTTGCTTGATTTAAGGTCTATTATACATTGTTTTTACAGATATGGTGTAACCGGATTGTAACGAAGCGAAAAAAAGAACACAAACTGTCTTTTTCTGACGGTCTGTGTTCTTTTTGGCAGGTCTATTTACATGGAAATCAATCCAAATGCATTTGCTACGGAACTAAGCAGAATGATCGCTGCAAAGATCGGGCAAAGATATTTGATCATAAAGTTGAAGATTTTTTTTCTGCGGAAGCTTCCGCCCTCGGCAACAACTTCCTCTTCAATTTTGTCGACACCAACCTTTCTGGAAATCAGAATACAGGTTGCAAATGCAGCGATAGGCATCATTACGGAGTTTGTAAGGAAATCAAAGAAATCCAGGAACTGCATTCCGATGATCTTAACAAATCCAAGAGGTCCATATCCGAGAGAAGAAAGTGTTCCGAGAAGAATCATGATCACACCAACAACGATAGTGGCCTTCTTTCTGTGCCATTTCAGCTCATCCTGGAAGGTTGACACTGCACTCTCTGTAAGGGCAATGGAACTGGTAAGAGCCGCACAAAGCACCAGTACAAAGAACAGGATTCCGATTGGTGTTCCAAATCCCATACTTGCAAATACCTTTGGAATGGTAATGAACATAAGAGCCGGACCTGCCTGTAAAGTATCCGGATCCCCACCGGAAAATGCGAATACCGCAGGAATGATCATAAGACCGGCCATGATCGCAATTGCTGTATCAAAAACTTCTACATTTTGGGTAGAGCTTTCGATTGCCACGTCTTTTTTCATATAGGAACCAAAGGTTACCAGAATACCCATTGCAATTGACAGTGAATAGAACATCTGTCCCATGGCAGCAACAACTGTCATCCAGGAGAAGTTCTCAATATTAGGTACAAGGAAATATTTCACACCTGCAAGTGCACCTGGTCTTGTTACAGAGTAGACGGTAATAAGCACAGATAAAAATACCAGAACCGGCATCATAAATTTGGAAACACGTTCTACTCCGTTACGGACTCCTGCGTAAATGATCGCAACTGTTAAAAATGCAAAAATAAGGAAACAGAACTCCGTAGAAGTACCGTTTGAGATAAATTCAGAGAAATATCCATCTTCTGCAAGTCTTTGACTGTTTCCCTTGATATACTCAAGAAGATATTTGATTACCCATCCGCCGATAACAGAATAGTATGGCACGATAAGAACCGGAATGATGGCATTGATCCAGCCTCCAAGAGACAGCCATTTGGATTTTCCAAATTTGCCAAATGCGCCTACCGGACTTTTTCTGGTCATTCGTCCAAGAGCAGTCTCAGCTACGATCATAGAGTAGCCGAAGGTAAGAGCCAGGATGATATAAACCAGTAAAAAAATTCCACCGCCGTATTTTGCCGCCAGATAGGGGAAACGCCATATATTTCCCAATCCAACGGAAGCTCCGGCTGCTGATAATACAAATCCCAGCTTACCGGAAAATGTACTTCGCGTATGCTGATGTTTTTCCATAAGTTTTCCTTTCCACTTCCATAAAATTTTTTTACTTTTTAAGTACAACTCTTATGATGATAACACGGTTTTTCATCAAAGGCAAATACTATATAAAAAAAGAACTGGAATTATTGCTTTTGCCTAAATAACGTTCTATAATTAAAAGCATCAAATACCATATATACACATTATGGAGGGTGCGGATTATGAATGAAGAACTTTTTAATGAGGCAACCAAGTCAAATGTTCTTACCAAAAAGCTGATCGATCAGCTTCTGGAGAGCATGACGTACAGCAGTATTTCTTTTATTAACTGGACTATTGAGACATTGTCTCTTATCAAGGCACGGCTGCAGCGCGGAGACAGGATCACAGACGAAGTCAGCGGAGAGGTTTATACTCTATACTCTTTCCAGCAGTTTGTGGAAAAGAATTTCTCTTCTTACATAGCAAGTCAGGTGTTTAAGGAGTCAGAGAAGCCTGAGAAAATATATTTCTCACTGAGACCTTGTGAAGAAGGATATCTTCTTGTTGCTGCTGATTCGGACAGTAATAAGACGTATTCCTGGATCTCCAGCCTGAGTAAACGATTTTCATTAGTGGAGATGATCGCCACGGGAATTGTCTATGTGAAAGACACCCGTACTGATACATACCAGCCGTTTATTTCAGGAAATGGCAAGTACTGCAGGTATGATAAAGAAAAGGGAATACTGGTAGAGGTTTAACCGAATATATTTCTGTACGAAATTAAAATCGGATACAGTTTACAGTGTCATTGCTGAAATTTCAGCGAGACAGCTGCAGACTGTATCCGGTTTTATTTTGTAATAAAAACGCTTCGTTATGCTCTAGAGCCTTTTTCAAACATGCTCTAGAGACGAAGCTTTTTATGAAATTCCCTGATGGTATCCTTGCTGTTGAAAATAAACATTCCTGCAAATACCAGCAGACTGACTCCTGCACAGACCACAGAAGGGTATGGGAATCGGATCAGGTTAAAGAACATAAGGATCAGGGGTACGAGGCCTGCAAAGGCTGCCTGAACCAGATAAAACAGGTATTCTTCTTTTTCCAGTTTCTGAACCTTTACAAGGATAGGAATGGAACCAAGGATTGCCAGTGCACCGAAGGGAAGAACGAAATCCAGTGACCAGCCATGCCAGCCACTGTATTTATCCCATAAAACGGCAATAATTGTTACCAGAAGCAACTGCAGGATCTCATTTTTTAATATATTCCGTCGCTTTGCATAAGCAACGGCAACAATGAGCCATCCGCAAAAGCAGCCTGCTGCGGCGAACCAGAACCAGTCCAGTTTTTCTCTGGTAAGATAATTGATCATTCCGCAGAGAATTGCAGCTGCAATACAGACAAAGTTGAAAATCTGTACAATCCTCTGTTCCGCTTTTTTCTCTTTCTGGGAGCAGCCGGGAAAATCATTGGTTTTCTCTGTATAAGGAATCTCCTCTTTCTTCAGCATCTCCATAAAGTTTCGCTGGATGTTATCCTTAGGCAATTTTGAGGTAAAACCAAGCACCATCTGATTTTCGTAAGAACAGGAACAAAGCTGCATGGAATTGGTGCTTGCGAAAATTCCGAAACGGTCAATAAATTCCTTATATTCCTTTGGGAAACGAAGAATCCCAATGTTGGAATAAACGGCAGTAATGCTTCTGGAGCCCAGATTTGCGCCAGCCATAAGAAAATATTTTTTGATTTCCAGCGGAACGGCCCTGATAAGTGGATTTTTCTCCAGACGAACATAGCCATTCATATGTACGGCAATCTTCTCTTCAGAGAGCTGTGAAACAAATTGCTCTTTTACGTGCGTCAGAACTTCTTTGAAGGTTGTATTATCGGAAAAAACATGCCCTACTTCTATCCATCCAAAAAAATTCGCCATAGACTGAGATGGGAAATAGTTCCGCAAATTGACTGGCACCATAAGGGCAATGGGGCGATTTTGTCTGCTCTTTGGAATTTCTTTATGAATAGCGCATAAAAACATGGCTGTTATCAGAACGGTGATGGAAACACCGTATTCTTTTGCTTTGTCATGAAGCTCCTTTACAGGCAGTACTACTTCTGTAATATGCATGTCTTCATGGATCAGCCGTTCTCCGGGAATCCGTACCGCACGTGGCTTTTTCTCAGTGTTTCTGGGAATGTCAGAAGAATAATACTGGGAAAAGCTGTCTTCTTCCTGATCACCGGGGATACTGGTATCTTCTTCTGGCAGGGAAGGCAGATTTTGTTCCGGGTGAACTTGTTTCAGATAATTTGAAACAAGCTCCTGAAGAAAATGCATGGCTCCGGTACCGTCTGTTAAAGCATGGAAAACTTCAAAATTGATTCTTTTTTCATAATAGCTTACCTGAAAAAGCAGATTCTTTTTGTCTGGTATATAAAGCCTGCTGCAAGGCGGCTTTTTCTCTTTTTTTATAATCGGTGGGATGTCCCTGTGTTCCAGATAAAACCAGAAAAGTCCTTTACGCAGAACCATCTGGAACAGGGAATATTTTTCCATGGTTTTGTCAAGAGCAGTTTGAAGCTGTTCCGGATTCACAGTCTCCTTTAATTCACAGTAAAAGCGGAATACCCTGGTATCATTTTTACCTGTGACAAGAGGAAAAGCAAGAGCTGCATTATCAAGCTTTCTCCAGTTTGAATATCCATTTTTCAATTTTCACACTTCCCTCTTTAAAAATTCATTCATATACGAAAAGCTTTCCTGTACATGGAAAAATCGGATTCCAAGGGCAAAAAAGCCGTGAAGCGCATCCCTGATCCGGTGCACTTCCACGTAATTCCCTGCCTCTGCCAGTTTTTTTCCATAATCCTCGCCCTCATCTCTGAGGGGATCAAATTCTGCTGTAAGGATCAATGTTTCTGGCATATTAGAAAAATCCCCTGCCAGAAGAGGTGCAAAATAAGGATTGATCCTGTCCTTGGGGCAGCTTTCATACAGCTTCAGATAATCCTGCATTTTTACAGCTGTAAGCAGGTAATCCGTGCCGTTTTCCTGAACTGAAGCATAAGGAGATGCTGCAGTATACGTATTGTATAAAGCAGGATAAATAAGAATCTGTCTGTGTACCTGAAACTCTCCTTTGTCCCTTGCCATGAGAGATACTGCAGCTGCAAGGTTACCGCCGGCACTGTCTCCCATAACAGTGATCCTTCTGGGATCTGTATTCAGAACCAGATTGTTGGTATAAAGTTCCCTGGCAGCGGTATAGCAGTCCAGCAGAGCTGTTGGAAAACGATATTCCGGGGCTAGTCTGTATTCCACAGATACTACAATATGGCCGGTAGACTGTGCCATTCTGGCACATACCCGGTTATAAGTATCTACACTTTCTGTTACCCATCCTCCTCCATGAAAAAAAAGGAGAATGGGAAAACTGTGTCCCTTTTCTATGCCGTTTGTCATAGCTTCCTCTGTGGGAAAATAAAGCCTCAGGGGGATTTCGTAATCTCCGTTAAAAACATGGATATCCATTTTTTTCAAAAAAATATTCATGGCGTCCAGCTTCTTAATATCCACCAGTCTGCGTGAGGAGCCGACTTCAATATTGCCATAGGAAAGTGTGTGGAGAATTGTTCGCATGGTTTTGGAAATCATGTTTGATAGTCCTTTCCGGTAAATAAGATCAGATAGACCGGAATCCTTTACCGATGATCTCACTGCTGTTTACGATGGTAATAAATGCGTGAGGGTCAATCTGCCTTAAATGGATACGTAGCCGGTTAGTTTCACTTCTTGTAAGTACTGTCATCAGAACCTTCTGCTCCTGCTTGCTATAAATACCGAACGCTTTCTGTTCGGTAGCAGAACGGTGCAGATCATTAATAATAAAGTCTTCAACCTGATCAGGATATTTACAGATAACAGTACAGACTTTACGCAGATTAAGGCTTTCAATAGCACTGTCCACAACAGTACATTTCAGGATCATTCCAAGAATACAGTAAAGTCCGGTCTGGGCACCGTAAAGATAAGCTGCCACAAGTACAATTCCAAGATCACTGATCATAAGTGCACGCCCTATTTCCAGACTGGTATATTTGTGTAATATCATCGCAACAATGTCTGTACCACCGGTAGACGCACCTACGTTAAATACCATGGCAGCTCCTACTGCGGGAAGAATAACGGCAAAGCACAGTTCCAGAAATACATCCTGTGTAAGCGGGGAACTGAGTGGATAAAGAAATTCACAGGCGCTTACATAGAAAGAAAGGGCAAACGAGGAATAAATCGTCCAGCCCATGGAGCGGATTCCCAAAAAGAAAAATCCAAGAACAACAAGTACAGCATTGACAATCCACATAAATATGCCTACATCCCATCTGGGAAAAAGTGTTGCCAGAATGATTGACAGACCGGATGTACCACCAAATGCAAAATGATTCGGGGTTTTGAAAATTGAAATTCCAACTGCAGTGAAAATTAATCCAAGATTTAAAAGCAAAAAGAAAATCAGGTTGTCTTTTGTGAAAATTTTCTTTTTCATAAGTTACAATATCTCCTTCTTACCGCTTTTTTTTGCAGCTTCAATAAGCGCTCCTAATCGTCTGTTGCAGCTCCCAATTGGCACATCTGCACAGATTATCCGTTCACAGCTTTCCATGGCTTTAAGAGCCTTTTGGAAAGCTTCTTCCGTGATATCCGTAAAGGGGTCCGCTGTGATTACCTGAGAAGCCAGCAGTCTTGCAAGCCGATAATCAACATCGTTTGTATAGAGAATACCTGCAATAAAAGGCGTATGTTCCTTCTGCAGCCGGCGGAACAGGGGGATGCCGGTACCATTTCCGCAGATCACAAAGGTTTTTGCCTCTCCTTCTGGTTTGGGAAGTTCAATACTTCCAAACAGTGGGTCAAAAAATCCGTTGTTAATATCATAAAGATCCCGAATCATATTTTCTTCGAAAATATCTTCCGGTTTTCCAAAATGGGAAATGGTATCTCCCTTTACACAGATTATTTTGTCTGCAATCTTCTGTGCAAGATCAATTTCGTGAAGGGACATGATAACGGTGATCTGTTTTTTCTTTGCCATATCACGAAGAATAGACAGAAGATCCAGTTTATGTTTAATATCCAAAAAAGAGGTGGGCTCATCCAGAATAATAATATCCGGTTCCTGACAGATAGCACGTGCGAGAAGTACTCTCTGACGCTGACCATCACTGATGTTATTGAAATCACGGCTTCCAAGAGATTCAGCGTGTACTGCTCTCATGGCATCTTCTACTTTTTCCTCATCTTCTCTTGTAAGAATACCAAGTCTGCCAGTATATGGATAACGGCCGGTGGCCACAATGTCATGGCAGGTCATAAGCTCCGGTTTCATTCGCTCAGTCAGAACTACTGCCATCCGGGTGGACAGATCACGAAAGGAAAAAGAAGTCAGATTCTGGTTGTCAAAATAAACTTTTCCCCCAATGATCTGCAGCTGTCTTGTAATACTTTTCAGGATGGTAGATTTACCGGAACCATTTGGTCCGATCAGAGTTACGATCTCACCCTTTTCAATTCCGATGCAGATATCATGAATCAGTGCCTTTCTGTCATATCCCACAGAAAGGTTGTCCATGTGAAAATAGTAATTATCCATTTTTAATTTCCTCTCTTCTTTCGTAACATCATGAAAATTACAACTGGTGCTCCAAAGATGGAGGTAACGGTGCTGATATTTAATTCCAGAGGCGCAAATGCCATTCTGGCGATCAGATCACACATCATACAGAAAACTGCACCGCCGAGAAAGGTTCCGGGAATGATGATCAGAGGTCTGGATGTACCAAAGCTTCTTTTCATCAGGAATGGCACCGCGATTCCAACGAAGGAAATAGGTCCGGCAAAGGCAGTTACCGTTGCAGACAATATACTGGAAAGCAGAATCAGGGCAACCCTAAAAAAACGGATGTTAACGCCCATACTCTGTGCATAAGCTTCACCAAGCTGATAAGCTCCGATTGGTTTTGACAGCATAAAGGTAAGAATCAGGGTTATGCCTACGACAATAAAGGAAATATACACATTGCTCCAGCTCATGCCGGAAAAGCTTCCCTGTGACCATCCATGGAGGTTTACTATATCTGAATCGTCTGCAAAGGTTATCACGAAATCAGTTGCTGCGGAACAAATATAACCGATCATGATTCCGGCAACCAGAAGTGTGGCCATATGCTTTATTCTTTTTGAAATCAGAAGGATAAAGCCGATGGAAATCAGGGAGCCGATAAAAGCAGCGATGATCAGAGTATAAGAGGTCACGGTTGCGGCTTTTCCAAGATAATAGATCATGGTAAAGGCAACTACCATCTTTGCACCAGAGGAAATACCCAGCACAAAAGGTCCTGCAATCGGATTCTCAAAAAAGGTCTGAAGAAGAAAGCCGGATAAGGATAAAGCACCGCCAAGAATGGCTGCCATCAGGATCCTTGGAAGGCGGATTTTCCAGATAATGCTGTATTCTTTAGTGTCTGTGGCTTTTTTCAGCAAAATGTCAAGAATCTCAGAAAGAGAAATATGGACATTTCCGGTATTGATATTAAGTACTGTAATAAAACCAAAGGCCAGGAACAAAAGAAGAAAAACAATGGTATAGCGTGATCTTCTTTTAAAATTTTCAAGGTGGAAACTGGTTGCGTCAGATTGTTTACTCATTATGCATTTACTCCGTTTTCATTTCATCAGTGTATCAGCTCAGCTTATGCAGGAAAGTCATATTCTCTTCGCTTCCGCCTGTTAACATCAGATTGAGATCATTGATCAGTTCTCCAATCGTATCCGTATGCTGGTACATGGAATCATCTGTTACCCATACATTTCCTTCTTTTACAGCTTTAAAATCAGCAAGCAGGCTGTCTTTTCCAAGAAGGTCATCCAGGCTTTTTACGGTAGCGTCGATGCTGGTGTTATAAATGAGATAATCGGCATCTACTGCTGTATTATAAAATTCTTCCATGGTGATGGAAACAGAGGTTTTTCCACTGTCATCCTGAAGATCTGCAAAAGCATTTCTTCCTCCTGCAATATCAATCATACTGGAAATATAATCTTTTGGATTCCGGACTACAGGAGCACCACTGGTATTGATATAGAAGAACGCCACAGTTTTCTCGGTATTGGTAAAATTCTTTAATTTCTCTATGATCTGTGCCTGCTGGTCAAAGAAGGCATTTGCTTCCTCCTCTTTGTTCATCATAGCACCATAAAGCTTGATCCATTCGGTACGGCCAAGAGGCTGGCTCTCATAACTGGAACGGTCAATAAAAACAGGAATACCAAGAGTTTCTATCATTTCCTGTACCTTCGGAGCATGAAGAATCATAGTAGATTCAATGGCGAGATCACAGTCATCACCTACCAGCAGTTCATAATCCGGCTCATCATACTTACCGGCAAAAGCCATGTCTCCATTGTTGATTGCGTCTGCTGCTGACTGAATGTACCAGCCGGAAGCATCCAGACCGGATAATTTCACTGAGTCAACACTTCCAATGGCATCGAATAATGCCATTGGAGAAGTTGCTGCCATATAAATAGTATCAAGTGGCTGCTGCAGTACCTGGATATCGTCATCCAGACCGTCCGGTGCTTCTTTTCCTTCCGGAACTACAAGATATCTGGCGCTGTCGTGGATATCAAGAAGCTTATAGCCGTCATTGTAATAGTAAACATCAAAGCATTCAGCAAAGGAAAGATCCATGGTGGATTCATAAGTCAGGCCTGAGATCTCTTCTGCCCATACTGGAGCAGCTGGGGTGAACGCCATAAAAGCGGCCGCTGCAAAAAAAGTAAAAACGATATATTTCAGCTTTGGGTTATACATTTTGTACTCTCCTGTAAATTATGCCTCGTCATTTGTTACAAAAATTGCTTCGTAAGCTTTTTCCCATTCTGCTTTTGCTGCCTCATCTTTCTCATCAGAGGAACGATCCACAATAAACGGGATCTTCAGAGTGGAATATTTCTCAGCAGCATCTTTAAGCAATTCCATTTTATTATCTGTTTCTGTCTCTTTGACTGGAAGAATGTCAGAAGAAAGAATAGCAAGTTCGCACTGATTCTTTACAAGTGTTTTATAATCTGTGGAATCTGCAGAATCTGCCTCAAAGTATTTGATTTTCTCTGTAAGCTTCAGCTTATCCAGAATATTAAGTGCATCTTTGGAAGCCATATAAACAGATTCAACAGGCTGCTGGATAAGAATCACATCTTTGTCAAGCCCGGCAGGAATAACAGCTCCGTCAGGTACAATAAGGTATTTTACAACGTTTCCGGTGTATAGATTTTCAGTGCTGGAAGCTTCCTGAGAATCCTGAGCCGATTTGTTTTCGTCAGCAGTTTCGGCTTTTCGAGCAGTATCTGTTGTCATATCTACCTCAAGAAGGGTAATTCCTTTTGCATAGTGATACAGCTTAAAGTATTTCGCATGTTCAAGTTTGGTCTCGTCTTTGTATTCAAGGCCTGTAATTTCAGGTGCAGATTCATCCAGTTTCCTGTTTCCTGTAGAAAGCATACTGTTATCCGATGCCGGATTATCCTTGTCTGTCTTTTTAGGAGTATCAGCACCCTTTAAAGCAACGTAAATAGTATAAGTGATCTCATGAGCCTGAGACATTCTGGTTGTCATACCGATGATGGTATTATTCTGATTTAAGGCAACCGGAATTGTAAAGGTTGAAGTACCGCCACCGCATGCACCATAGTATTTATTTCCGTTTGCTTTTACATATCCATAGTATTCACTGCTGAATACGATTGTTGCATAAGCCTGTCCGCCGGTTACGGTCACCTTGCTGCAGGAAATGCTTACCTTGCCAGTTCCGCCGGACCAGGAGAAGCTGTCTGGAGTATAGGTTCCGTCTGCTAATGCAGTGGAGCTGTTTACCGCTGCAGTTCCGCCACTTAGATCAGATTCATATTTGGACTCTTTTTCCGGCTTTTTATCCGTTTTTTTATCCGGTTTTGGTGTGGGAGTAGGTGTTGGTGTATTTTCCGGTGTAACAGAAGGTGTCGGAGTTGGAGTTAAACCGGGAGTTTCTTCTGGTGACTGTGAGTTGTTTTCCGTCTGCACCTCTCCGATTTTATTCAGGGATTCTGAGGTAAAGGTAAGGGTTCTGTCATACCAGATCTGTTTTCTGTGTGAAAATGCAGCTATGGAAATTTCTCTGTCGAGAGCTTCTACTGGAATTTCATATGTGTATTTGCCCTCTGCATTCACAGCATATGGAACCCACATGGAAGCGTCTGCTTCTGCGGCCTCTTCTTTCGTTCCAACATATAAATAATCATAGCCGGTACCACTTAAAGTAAGAATCGCTGTCATTTTGCCATTCTTAGAAGTAAGCTTGCAGTCAACTACACGGAACATGGTTGAACTGGAGGTTACAGCTACATTATAAATTCCATTGTCACAGGTGGAATTATCCGGTGTTTCTGTAGGTTTTGGCGTAACGGTTGGTTCTGGAGCTTCTGTAGGCTCTGGTGTTTCTGTTGGGGCAAGATTCGGGTTTCCAGGAATTGTGATAGTAAATTCACCTTCATGGAAGTAAGGATGCCATACACCATCCTCTTTGTTTCGAATGGCCATCTGATATTTTTGATTTTCGACTGTGGAAGGTACTGCAAACTCAAAGGTATAGCCCTCTCCTGAGGAAATTCCTGTACATACATTTTCAGGATCTTCTGCAGCATCTTCAACACTTCCAAGATAAATAGCATCATATTTGTCAGTAGAGGTTATAAGTGTAACAATCGTTTTGTCTTCTTCGTGCTTTGTAAGGAAGCTTATAATCTGAAATAAGTCAGAAGCATCGGAATCATCCTTTGTATCGTCTGTATCGGAAGTATCTTTTTTATTATCTGCAGGTGCATTTGTAGTTTCTGGCTTTTTTGTAGTTTCTGGTTTTTTTGTAGTTTCCGGAGTTTCTGTGGTTTCCGGAGTCTTTGAGATTTCCGGAGCTTCTGTGGTTTCTGGAGCCTTTGAGATTTCCGGGGTTTCTGTGGTTTCCGGAGCTTTTGGGGTTTCCGGAGCCTTTGTAGTTTCCGAAATCTCTGTGGTTTCCGCAGTTTCTGCAGTTTTATCAGCTGGTGTAGGGGTTGCTGTTATCTGTACATTTGTTTCATTTCCGTCTGCCTGTGTTAATACAGCAGGAGTTATTGTCATTGCTACAGAAAGGAACAATGCCAGAAAACGTTTTGAATTTCTTTTCATTTTTTTTCCTCGATTCTTTTTTTATATTTGGGTAGAATTTTGTGCATAAAAATGCCTGCTTCACATCAGGAAACAGGCACTAGAATTTAATATACTCTGCAGTCAGATATATCATGAAAATGAAGTGCTTTCTACGGAAGCTTTCATTAACGTATTCAGCAGGTTTCCTGGCTTACAGATCGTTACGAAATCTAACCTTATCAGCAAATTGCCAATGGTATATAAACAGATTCCATTCCCTGATTACAGTGACCGGATCGCTCAGGAATTTCACCTGATTCCCTCTTAGCCGGCAGATGTTCTGCCCAGGCACTGAAAACGGATTTATTCAATTCATTTCATTATAACAGACTGCTTTATTGAAATCAATAGATGCAATTCTCAAATTATTGTTTGTATTGGCTGTAGCCAACCTCTTCTTTACGAAGAAGGGTACCCTCTTCATCATAAACACTGCGATATGTCCGACAGGTATTTGAATCAGAATGTTCAGTGGTGATCTCCACCTGATTGTTATCTGTTTTTGTACCATAAATTGATACTGTTACTGCTTCTTCTTTTTCATCGTAAGAAGCGGTAATCTTAACCGGATATGAGGTGTTGTTCTGGAAACGGAAATCCTGCCCACCCCATACAACTGCCGCGTCTAAGCCATCGTCAACGTAGTCGATACGAGCGGCATGGTTATGGCGCTCTATAATGGCAAGATCGGCCTGCAGGCACGCCATATAAAGTGTAGTGGAAATCTGACAGATTCCTCCTCCGATATCCTGTGCGTGTTCACCGCCAACGATTACAGTAGCTTCCCGATAGCCTCTCTCTTCTGTCCTTGGTCCTAAAGTGTCATTGTAGGAAAAAATCTGCCCTGGCTGAAGCTCCACTCCGTCACAGGCTTCAACAGCCAGCTTCAGATTGGCAATACGATTGTCTGTTCCGCCGCCATACGTAGTATAGGTGCCAAGAAGATTCAGGTAAGGGAGTGCTTCAATTTCTTCTGTGGATACATCTGGCAAAGTAATTTCCAGAGGAATTGTAATCACTTCTCCCTCTCCGGCTTTTTTCAGCTTTCTTTCAGCTGATTTCACATTAAAGGAAATGCCTGTAACTGCGGGGATGATTTCGTTGTTTTCCCCAAGAGCTGCATCCTGTGCATCGGTATGTACTTCTTCGTAATAAGCTTCCATATCCAGTTCTTCCGGTGGGGTTTCCATTGTAGGGCATTCAATAGACGCGGTATAGTCTTCAATGGAAATTGCCTTTAAAATATCTTCTTTTAAGGCTGACATATCTGGACCGATTCCGGTTTTTCCCTTTGTAATGATCAGTTCGGTATCCGTAAGCCCACAGGAAGTCTGTACGGTAGTGGAACCACTGGTGATTCCCGCTTCCTCCAGAACATCGTCCAATGTATCCTTATTTCTGGCTTCCGGCATAAGCGTGACTTCTTCCTTCGTCTTATCGTTCATAAGCTGAATACGATCTGTTCCATGAGTGAACCAGGATCCATGACCGAGCGAATAGGCACTTTCCACAATGGATTTGATATCCAGACCAAGTACCGGATAAATGGAGATTTTAAATTTTTTTCCATTCAGGGTAACTGTCATCTGAGTATCCTTATACTTCTCCTGAAAGTCCTTTGAAATGGCATCAATGGCTTCCTCCTTTGTCATACCCTGAATGGCAATGCCGTTTACCTTCAGTTTCTTCCAGATTACATTATCCGTAAGAAAATGGCACCATAATCCATACACAGTGATAAGAATCAAAATCAGGATCAGAACTCTGATCACGCCGTTTTTCATTTGTTTTTTCATATAATAATTTTACCTTTGGCTATTTTTTAGAGCAGCGGGGTAAAAAAGCATGTACGGTTTCCGGTGTGACATGCAGCACCGATCTGCTCCACTTTAGCCAAAATTGTATCATTATCACAGTCAATAGTCAATGACTTCACATATTGAACATGACCGGAGGTCAGTCCTTTTGTCCAGAGCTCATTGCGGCTGCGGCTCCAGTAAGTCATTTTTCCAAGCCGCAGAGTTGTAACATAAGCTTCTTCATTCATGTAAGCAAGCATCAGGACTTCATTTGTCTGATAGTCCTGCACAATGACCGGAACCATGCCGTCACTGTTTAATTTAAAATCTGACCAGGACATTTTACCTGTAAATTCTTTTGTCATGATATCTTATAAGCTCCTTTATAAGCTTCCCTTGGTAGAAAGTACATCTGTAATTCTCGGATCAAAGGCCACAGCCATATCCAACGCTTTTGCAAAGCTTTTGAACATTGCTTCAGCCATATGATGATTGTTTCCTGGAGTAAGTACTTTGATGTGCAGATTCATGGCTGCTGAGTAGGAAATGGCATAGAAAAATTCCTTTACCATTTCAGTGGACATGTCTCCCGTTTTTTCGCTGGTAAATTCCCCATCAAAAGAAAGATAGGGACGTCCGCCAAGATCAATGGCACAAAGCACCAGACATTCATCCATGGGAAGAATGCAGCTTCCATACCGGCGGATTCCTTTCTTATCTCCCACAGCTTCTTTGATAGC
Organism: uncultured Blautia sp.; assembly: GCF_934371575.1. Classification (GTDB taxonomy): domain Bacteria; phylum Bacillota; class Clostridia; order Lachnospirales; family Lachnospiraceae; genus Blautia_A. Next base: position 36,809 of record NZ_CAKRNY010000012.1, read on the forward strand.
GGTACCAAGGACAATTCCGGTATCCTCGATCGTATGGTGATCATCAACCTGAAGGTCTCCTTTTACCTTAACATCCAGATTGAAAAGACCATGGCGGGCAAAGCCGTCCAGCATATGATTAAAAAAACCTATTCCGGTGTCCAGAACGCTTTTTCCTGTTCCATCCAGATTCAGTTTCAGGGAAATCTGGGTTTCTTTTGTATTTCGTTCAACAGTAGCTTCTCTTATCATGACTGCTCCTTTTTGTCTTCCTCTTCGAAACGGACTGCAATGGAATTGGCATGTGCAGTAAGCTGTTCGGAATTTGCAAACTGGATAATGTCCTTGTGGATCTTTTGTAATGCAGGTCTGGAATAATATACAATACTTGACTTTTTAACAAAATCATCTACTGAAAGTGCAGAGAAGAATTTGGCGGTTCCATTTGTAGGAAGAACATGGTTCGGTCCGGCAAAATAATCTCCCAATGGCTCAGAGCTGTATTCTCCAATAAAAATTGCACCTGCATTTCGAATCTTCATCATTACTTCAAAAGCGTTCTTTGTTACAATTTCCAGATGCTCAGATGCAATTTCATTGGCTGCATCAACAGCTTCATTCATATTTTCTGCAATAAGGATATATCCGAAATTTTCCAGGGATTTTTCGATAATCTCTCTTCTGGAAAGAACTTTCAGGTATTGGGCAATCTCTTTTTCCACATTTTGCGCCAGTTCTTCGCTTGTGGTAATAAGAATGGCAGAAGCCATTTCGTCATGCTCTGCCTGAGAAAGAAGATCTGCAGCTACAAAGTGTGCATTTGCAGTTTCGTCTGCAAGAACAAGGATCTCGCTTGGCCCGGCAATTGAATCAATGCTGACATGTCCATAAACAGCCTTTTTGGCAAGTGCTACGAAAATATTACCAGGACCTACAATTTTATCAACCTTCGGAATGCTTGCCGTACCGTATGCAAGTGCACCAATCGCCTGAGCACCGCCTGCTTTATATATTTCGTCTGCTCCTGCTTCTTTTGCTGCAACCAGGGTAGAGGGATTTACTTTACCATCTTTGCCAGGAGGTGTAGTCATTACGATATGGGGTACACCGGCAACCTTGGCCGGAACAATATTCATCAGTACGGAGGAAGGATAAACTGCTTTCCCGCCTGGGACATAAACACCTACCCGATTTAAAGGAGTTACCTTCTGACCAAGCATGGTACCGTCCTCTGTACTGGTGAACCAGCTGTTCTGACGCTGCTTTTCGTGATAACTTCGGATGTTCACAAGAGCTTTACGGATCACTTCTAACAGGGAAGCGTCAACTGCTTTATATGCTTCTTCGATTTCTTCTTCTGTGACACGGATGGTCTTAGGAGTAATTTCTACTTTGTCAAACTCTCTGGTATAGGAAAAAAGGGCTTCGTCACCTTTTTCTTTTACATTTGCAAGAATATCTGCTACTGCAGCTTCAAATTTACCGTAATTATTAGGGCTTCTTTTTAAAAGATTTTCCAGAATATCTTTTGTAGATTCCTTTGTTAATCTTACTGTACGCATTATGATCGATCCTTCCCATTTTATTTTCAGATTGTTTTTCGTAAATCTTCAATCAGTTTGCTGATACGCTGGTTTTCCATTTTCATGCTGACCTGATTTACCACCATTCTGGCAGAAAGCGGACAAACCTCTTCCAATACCTTCAGTCCGTTTTCCCGAAGAGTACTTCCTGTCTCCACAATATCGACAATCACTTCGGAAAGCCCTACAATAGGAGCCAGCTCAATGGAACCGTTCAGTTTGATGATCTCCACAGTCTGATGCTTTCTGTTGTAGAAATAGTCTTTGGCAATGTTGGGATATTTGGTTGCCACACGAATCAGCTGATTAGAATTCAGAAGCGGTTTTGCACTTTCCGGTCCGCATACGCACATGCGGCATGCTCCAAAGCCAAGATTCATCACTTCATAAAGTTTACGTCCTTCTTCCAGAATGGTGTCTTTTCCTACAATTCCAATATCTGCTGCTCCATATTCCACGTATGTGGGTACATCGGGACCTTTTGCCAGGAAAAAGCGGAGCTTTAAGTCTTCATTCACAAAGATCAGCTTACGGGAATCCTTATCCTTCATTTCTTCACAGGTGATTCCGATTTTTTCCAACATGGCAAGTGTTTTATCTGCAAGCCTTCCCTTGGTCAGGGCAAAAGTAAGATATCTCATAATTCCACCTCACAAACCTTAGTAACTTTTTCCGGACGAAGAGCAACATTTTTTCCCTGGGCTCGAAGCTCTCTGGCCTTCTGAATTGCCTGGATCCTGTTTTCCTTACGGTATGTGATCACCGTCACCTTCTCTTCTTCCTCTGTTTCAATTTTCTGTCTGGACAAAGCCATGAGAAGGTTGTCCACGACAATGGCAAATCCAATTGAGGCAGCAGGTTTCCCGAAATGCTTCATCAGCTGATTATAACGGCCTCCTTTAACCAGTGCGTCACCTGTACCGTATGTGTAAGCCTGAAAAATGATTCCGGTATAGTAATGATACTTGCTTAACATGGCAAAATCAAATGTAATGTATTTCTCGTATCCGTAAATTTTCAGAAGCTCATAAATTTCTTCCAGACGTGAAACCGCTTTTAATGCATGAGGATTGTCAGTAAGTTTTTTTGCTTTTTTCAGAATTTCTGAGGAACCAAACATCTGCGGAAGCTGTGAAAGCACCTTCGCAAGGTCTTCGTTCATTTTTTTGCTTTTGACAAGTTCTTCTACACCAAAATAATTTTTCTGGGAAATCAGTTCCCGAAGCTCTTCTTCCTCTTCCTGGCTCATACCTGTCTGAGCGAAAATAGCTTTATAGTAATCTACCTGTCCCACACTTACCTGAAATTCTGTGAGACCTGAAGCAAGAAGACATTCTACTGTCATGGCGAGGATCTCTGCATCTGCTTCAGCGGAATCATCTCCAATACGTTCCACGCCCATTTGTGTAGTTTCCTTTAATCTGCCGCGGAAACTGGAATTATTGATAAAGGTATTTCCTGTATAGCACAGATTTACAACTTCTTTTTCCGGATTAAAATAGGTAGCACATGCTCTTGAAACAGAAGGGGTAAAGTCCGGGCGCAGCACCAGGGTATTACCTTCTCTGTCAAAAAATTTATAAAGCTCCCTGGAGGGAATGGTTCCCACTTCTTTACTGAATACCTCAAAATATTCAAATGTGGGAGTTTCTATATCTTCAAAGCCATACTGATGGAATACATGATGAAGTTTCTCCTGAAGTCTGTGTTTTCTGCCGCATTCCTGACTGTAAATATCCCGTACACCTTCTGGCGTATGAAAAATTCTCTGCATAGTTATATTTCCTCCATGTTAATTACTGCTGATTCCTGTATTATTTCCAGGTATTTTGCTGTGAATGATCGGATATGCGAAGCTGGATTGCCAAAGAACACTTTACTACGCTACCACGATAATACAAGCTGAATTTGATTATAGTAGAATCTTACCGGATTGTCAATCCCTCGATTCCAGATCCAGTTTCAGTCCTTCCAGATAAGGAACTAAAAAGCCTCCTTTTTTCGGAAGAAAATATTTTTCAGGTAGCTCTTCCCTGCGAAAACTTTTTCGCCCTCCCTCTTCCATTCGTTTCCAAAAGACAAAAAGTTCTCTGAAAGGCAGATAATAAAACAGGTTATCCTGGCTGAAAAAGATAAGAAAAAATGCCACGCCATTCTGTTTTTCAAAGTCCTCCATAAATTTCACCTGATGAGGATGAATATTTGCCAGAGGAAACGTCTGGGCGCCGCATTCCTTTGCGTCAAAGCAGACAGGAATCCCCTGTACTGCCCCTATGTAGTCAACGGTACTTCGCTGGTCAAAGTATGCCAGAGTGATATGGCGGTTTTCCTTGTCCATGCGCACCGGAGTGATGGGAGTGGGAATCTTCTGTACCAGTGCAAGTCCCTTTTCCCTGTATTGTTCATTTGTACGGTTTACAAGGTCCTCCAGGGTAGAACCCCGGAGACCTCTGCTGTTCCATGTGGCCATTGTTACGGTTCCTCATAGCCGAGAAGCTTGATAGACGGATAATATCTGACAACTGCCTTTCCTACGATCTGGTCGAAGCGGACGAAAGTGTTCTTCCAGTAACGGGAATCCTTTGAATTATTTCGGTTATCACCAAGCATGAAGTAGCAGTTCTCCGGAACCGTATATGGTCCGAAGCTTCCCTTCATTTTTTCGGGAATGAAAGAATCGTCAATAGCTGTCTGAGAGCCGTCAATGTATACTTTTCCATTTTTGATCTCAACGGTTTCTCCGGGAAGACCAATTACACGTTTAATGAAAAGCTGGCTTTCGTCATCAGGATATTTAAAAATCACAATGTCAAATCGTTCCGGATCTTTGGTTTTTTTGGAAATCTCATGGCCGAAAAGATCCAGGTTAATGCCATATGCCAGACGGAAACCGAAGATACGGTCACCAGTCATAATAGTCTTCTCCATGGATGGGGAAGGGATTTTCGCATTGATCAGTACTATGTTGTTGATAACAAGGACTACTGCTACTACAATGATGATCATTTTTACATAGTCCCATACTTCATGCCAGATTTTCATATTATTTATTCTCCTCTATATGTTCCTCTTTCAGGATATTTTGAAACAGTAAAGGCAAAGGTGCTGTGTATTCTTTGCCTGACAGATAGGAAAGGCGTCCGGAGATTTCCGGAATTTCCAGTCTGTATGCGTGAAGCAGCTGCGATTTCAGGCCATATTTCCTGCGGTATTCATCATTAAAGGGGCGAAGCCCATACTTGTAATCTCCAATGAGGGGATGTCCCGTTCCGGCAAGATGTGCCCTGATCTGATGAGTTCGACCGGTAATCAGTTCTACCTCAAGAAGGGTGATGCTGCCGTTGTTTCCAAGAGGACGGTATCTGGTCTCAATGGGAAGTGCTTCCGGTGTTTCAATTTCCTGTATTGTTACTTTATTACATTTTTCGTCTTTATGCAAATATCCTTTGATATGTTTTTCGTTTTTTATTACACCTTTAACAAGACAGCGGTAAAATTTGTGAAGATTTCTGTCATGAAAAAGTGAGGAAAGCTCCTGAAGTCCTGTCAGAGATTTTCCGGCAGCCACAATTCCGCTGGTGTTCCGGTCAAGGCGGTTGCACACTGACGGACGGAAGGTGCGGAGGGCATCTTCTGTAACGGTTCCTGTCTCAAGCAGATAACCGGTGAGATATTCCACCAGAGAGGGTTCTCTGCCATCGGCTGGCTGGGAAAGCATTCCAACAGGCTTATTGATAAGAAGGATATTATCATCCTCATATATAATGTCAAGCTTCTGATGGGCTCTTGCCGGGGATTCCTCCGCGCCTGCAAATTTCGTGAAGGTCTCGTCAGAGAGAAAAAGCTTCACATGGTCACCTGTGGAAAGCTTCTCATTACCAGTGGCCTTGCTTCCGTTCAGGGTGATGTTCTTCTTGCGCAGCATCTTGTAGAAAAAACTTTTGGGAGCTTCGCGGAGAAGCTTTCCGAGATATTTATCAAAGCGCTGCCCTGCTTCATTTTCGTTAATTATAAATTCTTTCATATGGCTGATATCCTGTCAAATACGTTTTTATGATTATTATACGAAACTGGAAATATATTCTGTATTGTAAAGCGGACATTCGCAATCCGCTTTGCTACTTGCTCATGAACGCAGTCGCTTCGCGACCTGTCGTTCAAAATACAGATATCAGATACATAAATTCAGTATCACATGCTTTATCATTTCATCTCTTGTAAAATCAGGATATCTGGGATCTGGAGTATAGCGAAGCCCTTCTTCCAGTGATTCTTTGTGTTGATTCATGGAATCAAGGCGCTCCAGAAACGGACGAAGCTCGCCCAGTATCTTTACATCTACTTTGTAGCCATTTTTGCGAACCAGCTTCTGGGCTTTTTCTGCCATAAATCCTGTGTCGGCTTTTGAATCGCTGGTGTAGCCCACTACTGTGTTGCCGCATATGGCAATGGCGTCTATAGCACATTTTTTTTCGTAAAAGGTCATATACATTTCGTATGCCATTACAAGTTCACCCTGATGGGCATGAATTTTTTGATAAAGAGCCGGATCCACAGGCTTTGCCAGATAGACCATGATCACGTCTACCACTGCCTTGCAGCCTGGAAGAGATCCTACCAGTGCGATAATGGTCCAGATAGAATTTCTTGTGCCAAGATAGATCCACATGCTGATAAAAATAAAAAGAGGAACACCAAGCATAATGGCGGCAATCACGATCCGGCGTTTCCGCTCACGCTTCAGATATCCGAATTCTCCTTTGTTTGTCTGCATCAATTTCATGAAAACACTCCTATTTCTGCTTTTTTCTTGTGTGATTGTTGCGGATGGTTTTCTTAGGTGTTTTAGTGTGGCTGTTATTTTTGGGAGAATACCGGGCATTACCCTGTCCTTCCCGGATTGGTCGTATAAGACATTTTTCCCCATATCCCACCAGATCCATACGACCGGCAATTTTTAGCCCTTCAAGCACCAGTTCCCTGTTTGCTGGATTTTTGTACTGCATAAGAGCACGCTGAATAGATTTTTCACGAGGGCTTTTTGGAACATAAACCTTCTCGCCTGTAAGGGGATGGATTCCGGTATAATACATACAGGTGGAAAGGGTGGATGGTGTAGGATAAAAATCCTGTACCTGTTCCGGGGTAAAACCAAGATCGCGAACATATTCAGCCAGCTTTACGGCTTCCTTCATGGTACATCCCGGGTGGGAGGACATGAAATAAGGAACTGCAAACTGCTGTAATCCGGCTTTTTTATTAGCCTTGTCAAATTCTTTTAAAAATTTCTCATATACTTCATGGGATGGCTTTCCCATATACTTCAGAACCTGATTGGATACGTGCTCCGGCGCCACGCGCAGCTGTCCGCTTACATGATATCTGGCAAGCTCATTTAAAAAGGTTTTATCAGGATCTGCGAGTACATAATCAAAACGTACGCCGGAGCGGACAAATACCTTTTTTACTTTAGGTAAATCCCGCAGCTTTCGAAGAAGAGAAACGTAATCCTTATGATCGGCTGTCAGATTCTTGCATGGCTCAGGGAACAGACAATGTCGGTTTTTACATACTCCCCGGGTCAGCTGTTTCTGGCAGGATGGCTGGCGAAAATCCGCAGTGGGACCGCCCACATCGTGAATATAGCCCTTGAAGGACTTATCCTCGGTCATATGAATTGCTTCCTTCAGGATTGATTCATGACTTCTGGTCTGAAGGATTCTTCCCTGATGGAAGGTAAGTGCACAGAAGCTGCAGCTTCCGAAACAGCCTCTGTTACTGGTAAGACTGAAGCGGATCTCTTCCAGCGCCGGAATTCCGCCACTTTTTTCATACATAGGATGATATTTACCTGTATAAGGCAGATCATATACATCGTCCATTTCTTCCTGGGTCAGGGGTAAAGCAGGGGGATTCTGGATCACATAGCCTTTATTTCCATAGGATTCTGCCATGACAGCAGCTGTAAAGGGATCTGTGTTCTGATATTGAATTGCAAAGCTTTTTGCATAAGCAGTTTTGTTTTCTTTTACTTCTTCAAAAGCAGGAAGTATGACTGGTTCAAAGGCGCGGGACAGATCTTTGCATTTATAAACGGTACCTGCTATATAAGTGATTTCTTCAACTGGAATGCCGCTGTCAAGGGCTTCAGCGATTTCAATAATTGAATGCTCCCCCATTCCGTAGGAAATCAGGTCTGCACCGGAATCAATCAGAACACTGTGTTTTACCTTATTTTCCCAGTAATCGTAGTGTGCCATTCGTCTGAGGCTGGCCTCGATGCCTCCCAGAATAATGGGAGTTTTCTTATAAATCTGACGAATCAGATTACTGTATACAATTACGGCACGGTCCGGCCGTAAACCCATTTTACCGCCAGGAGAATAAGAATCCTTCTGGCGGTGCTTCTTTGCAACAGTGTAATGATTTACCATGGAGTCCATATTTCCTGCACTTACAAGAAATCCAAGGCGGGGTTCTCCAAGTACGGTAATGCTTTCTTTATGGCGCCAGTCAGGCTGTGGGATAATTCCCACTTTATAACCGCGGCTTTCCAGAAGGCGGCTGATAATAGCGCTTCCAAAGGATGAATGATCTACATAGGCATCTCCCGTTATATAGACAAAATCCAGCTGCTCCCAGCCTCGTGCTGCCATATCCTTTTTCGTAACTGGTAAAAATTGTGACATCTAAATTCTCCTGTGTAAAAAATAAACAGAACGTATTTTTCAGACAAATTTATGAGATACAGCTCTTGCCGGGCTGATGTCCAATATCATGATAAACAGCCTGGGCACGATAACCCTCTGCAATAATATCAAGCTGTCTGTGAAAACGCTCCAGCTGTTTCAGGTCCTTTGTATGGAAAACCCGAAGAAATTCCGTCTGAATCTTAATGACCTCCCGTTCGCTGGATACACGGTAGAGGTTTTCTATATTATTGAGAATATCTTTCACAAGATTAGACTGCATTTGTGAAGAATTCTGAGCATCCATAATTTCATTGCGGACAGAGGACATTTCCTGATCCAGCAGAATGATCGCATCAGCTGCATTCGTTAAACGTTCTGCTACATGAGGCGGCATATCTCCTTTATACTTGTACTGAAGAGAATGCTCAATGGTAGCCCAGAAATCCATTGCCATAGTACGGATCTGAATTTCTGCCTGCAGCCTCCGGGGGCCATTTAAGGTTTCTACTGTATAATAAATGATCAGATGAAGACTTCTGTAACCGCTTTGTTTTACGTGTTTCAGGTAATTCTTCTCACTTTTGATGGTCATATCAGACCGATTCTGAATCAGAGAAGCAACTGTCTCAATATCTTCCTCGAACTGACAGATAATACGAATTCCGGCAATATCTTCTACTTCTTCTTCCATACGTTCCATAGGAATATGCTTGCGCTGCATTTTTTCAAGAATGCTGGATACACTCTTTACGCGTCCGCTTACCTGTTCAATTGGGGAATACAGATCATTCTCTCTGTGTTCGCTGATAATGTGTTCAAATTTGACAGTCAATTCCTTGACAGCCAGCTCGTAGGGGCACAAAATGCTTCTCCATAATTGTATTTCCATATAAATCGCTCCTTACAGAATATGGGCAAGGTATCATAGAACAGCCCATATATTTTTTTATTATAGCATATATTTCAAGAAAATTGTTATCAATATGTATACTTTTTTACTTTTTTCTCCATAGCCAGTAGAACATAATAGGGATTTACACTCAGCTCTTTTTTTCCCGGAAGGGATATATAGATTCCGAGATGAAGATGAACTGGGAATTTTCCGCAGGTTCCTTCTTCGCCATATCCGGTGTTTCCCATGAATCCAAGAATTTGTCCTGCCTCCACTTTTTCTCCAATATAAAAAATTTTCTCATAGGACTCAAGATGTGCATAATAAAAATATCCACCATGAGAAGCACGGATTCCTATTCGATATCCCCCTAGAGGAAGCCAACCTATGTTTTCGATGCAGCCGGAAGTCATTGATATCACAGGATAAAATCCGGATTGGGAAATTTTTCCGAAGAGATCACAGCCTTCGTGCTTCCGGCTTCCATTATAGCTTCGGTCAGCTCCAAAAGTGTTTTCATAAAATATCTCTTCCTTTATTTCTCTGCTATTTCTGGCTGGAATGGGAAATGTTTCCAGATCTTTCCAGACTGCCAGGTAGCATCTTCTAAGATTATAATAGGCTTCTGGTTTAAACCACAGATAAGCCTCATTGAATCTGGAAATATATTCCGGAAAAAAGTTTCCATTTAACATAGTTGCAGTGAGAAGATCGGCAAATTCTCTGTCGGAGTACTCTTTTTCGTTCAGCTGTGCATATAGCGCAGGGGGCAATGCCTGTTGGCGGAAGGAATCTGTAAAACAGGTATCCGCATTTAACAGGGAAGCCTGGCTTCTTTGCTGAATAAAATTCTGAAGCAAAGTGAGCAGAAGCAAAAGAAAAAGAAGCAGGAGAAGATATTTTCCGGTCTTTCTTTTCATGGCATTTCCTCTCTGATATTCGGGAAAGTACTGGGCGATTTTTTTACCCTCAGATAATATATGAAAAAATATAGATATTAGAACCAAAAATCAGCTGCACAAAAAAATATGCAGCTGATTCATAAATTTGAAATGTTTTAAGAAAATCAGTCTTTTAAGTTTTTCAGAATCTCTGTTAAGTATTCCCATACCCGTTTTACAGACGCCATGTCAAGACGTTCTTCACAGGTATGGATATTCAGAATATCAGGTCCAAGAGAGACACAGTCAAGCCCTTCCATTTTTTCATAGAAAAGCCCGCATTCCAGACCTGCGTGGATGGCAACCACCTGCAGTTCTTTGTGGTACATTTCTTTGTAAAGCTCTACCATTTTGTCGCGGAGGATGGAATCTTTTCTGTATTCCCAGGCTGGATATTCACCTTCTGTGTCGTATTCGCCGCCGAGAAATTCTGTAAGGTACTGAAGCTTATGGGAAAGTGCCTTTTTTGCCGAACCTATGGAGCTTCGAATGCTTGTCTGCACAAAAAGCTCATCCTTGTACAGCTTCAGAATTCCGGGATTTGAGGAAGTTTCCACCAGACCTTCAATCGTTCCGCTCATTTTTTTAACACCATAAGGAAGGTTCATAAGAAAGAAAATAACTTTTTCCTGGCTGGTAGGATGAAGTACTTCTGCTGATTCCGCTCCCTCTTCTTTTATCTGGATGGAAATTGATTCATCAGATCCGGTGTATTCTTCACGGAAAGACGTCTGCATTTTCTCTGCCAGGGAATGAACCTGGGAAGCTGTTTCAGGCTGTATAAGAAGTACTGCAGTACTTTCCCTTGTGATGGCATTATCTTTCTGACCACCTTCCAGATCAAATAAAGCGTACTCACAGACTGCGCCAAGCTCATACAGGAACTGTCCCATAAGAATATTTGCATTTGCGCGGTTTTTATGAATTTCCGCACCGGAATGTCCACCTGTAAGCCCGGTGATTTTTACTGTTACTTTTTCCCCGAAAGCTTCCACGCGCCTTACAGGAAGATAGGAATTTGCGCTTACACCGCCTGCACAGCTTACCCATAAGCGTCCCTCTTCTTCGGAATCCAGATTGATCATCCTTCTGCCTTTTAAAACGCTGCAGTCAAATCCATCTGCCCCCAGAAGCCCAATTTCTTCGTCAACTGTGAAAAGAACTTCAAGTGCCGGGTGATTTAAATCCGTACTATCGAGAATTGCAAGACCATAAGCGACAGCAATGCCATCGTCTCCTCCAAGTGTAGTTCCTTCAGCTGATAAATAGCTGTCCTCAACCTTAAGCTTCAATCCCTCTGTGGTAAAATCGTGTTTCACATCAGGATGTTTTTCGCAAACCATGTCCATATGTCCCTGAAGAATCAGGGTTGGCGCGTTTTCGTAACCGGGCGTTGCCGGTTTATAGATGACTACATTATTCATTTCATCCTGCACATATTTTAAGGAACGTTCCTTTGCAAAATTTACCAGATAATCGCTGATTTGTTTCGTATTTCCTGAACCATGGGGAATAGTGCAGATTTCTTCAAAAAAATGAAATACATTTTGTGGTTCATATTTTTCTAAAACAGCCATGGAATATTACCTCCGGAATTTATATTTTTAAATGTTTATTTCGGTATTTAAATTAAAAATTATAATAAAATTTTATATAAGGTGCTGGATGATTGTGGATTGCTAATATAGTGTGAGGTTAAAATGAGAAAAAAATTCTTCCTGCCTGTTATTCTGGGACTGTTGCTTTTTCTGCTATTCTATCCAAAAGAAGCTCTTGCCGCATCCAGAGCGGGAATGAAACTGTGGTTGGAAACATTGATTCCCACACTTCTTCCGTTTCTGATCCTTACAGGAATTATTGTTCATACAGATGGACTTACAAGGGTTTTACAGCCGGCTGCGTCTTTTTTCAAAGTGGTTTTCGGACTTTCTCCAGGTGGCGCTTACGTTTTTCTTTTGGGCGTTCTTACTGGCTATCCTATGGGTGCAAAATTAGCAGCTGATTTATATTATTCCGGGAAGATAAGTCGTCAGGAAGCTGAGTATCTCTTGACCTTCTGTAATAATCCAAGTCCGGCATTTCTTATTACCTATGTTGGTCAGATCTGCTTGGAAGGAAAAATAAACCCATGGATTCCTGCGGGAATTTTACTTCTTGCAGATCTGATCTGCATGTGCTTTTTTCGTTTTTGTATTTACAGCAAAAATTCAACACTTTCCTTTTATCCCAAAAGCAGTGTACAGACTTCAAAACCATCAGTGGCACTTCTTGATTCTGTAATTATGAATAGCTTTGAAACAATGGCAAAACTAGGTGGCTACATTCTGATGTTCTCCGTTTTATCCGCAGCAGTTGGTCATTTCTGGTATCTGCCTGAAACATGGAAATATATTTTTCTTGGAATGCTGGAAATAACCACTGGACTTTACAGGTTATTGCTGTCTGGATTCTCGTACTCAGTCCGAATGCTGCTAGCCCTGTGCATGTGCGCTTTCGGAGGGGGATGTATTATGGCGCAAACAAAAAGCGTACTTGGAAAGGAACTCTCCCTTCGCTGGTACGCTTCTGCAAAATGTATGAATACAGCAATTACAGCTGTACTCACACTTATATACTTATGTCTGCAATAAATGAGGCAGAATTAGTTGTCACCAAGCTCGTCCAGAAGAGCTTCATCTTCCTTGGAAGGCTCTGTATCAGCCGGCTGATAGGAACCGGACATAGCAGCTGCCTGAGCAGTCTGCGGTGCAAGCTCCTGACGGTTATGATTTACAACGTCCATACAAGCCTGAAGGGAATCGATAAATCCTTTATATTTACCGCCGGCATCCTCAAGAGTCTGTGTAAGTACAGAACCGATATTTGCCATCATGTCATCTGTATATGTGATTGCACTGAGGCGAATGCTGTTTGCATCCTGTGTGGCAGAATCAAGAATCTCCTGAGCCTGACGGTTAGCAGCATTGATTGTCTCATTTGCCTGAGCATATGCCTTCTGCATGATCTCATGCTGGGTAACAAGCTCCTGAGCTTTGTTCTGTGCATCGGCAATCAGTGCATCAGCCTTAGTCTGAGCATCCTCAAGGATGGCATCCTTATTGCTGATGATCTTCTGATAACGTTTGATCTCGTCTGGTGTTTTAAGACGAAGCTCACGAAGAAGTTCTTCAATCTCTTCCTTATTCACTACAATCTTAGTTGTAGAAAGTGGCTGATATTTACAGCTGTCTACATACTCTTCGATTTCTTCAATAATCTGTTCAATTCTGCTGCTCATAGTAAACTCTCCTTATTCTATTTCTTCAAATCGTGCATCTTTTTCTTAACAGCTTCGGTGATTTCCGGCGGAGCAAACTTGCTCAGATCGCCATCATAGCCTGCTACCTCTTTCATAATAGTAGAACTGAGATAAGCATATTCCAGACTTGTCGTCAGAAACACGGTGTCAATATCCGGGGCAAGCACACGATTGGTCTGAGCCATCTGAAGCTCAAACTCAAAATCAGTAACAGCCCGGAGTCCACGCACGATTACCTGTGCATGATTTTCTCTGGCAAAATTCACAGAAAGACCTTCGAATGCTTTGATTTCTACGTTCTCCATGTCTTTCGTTGCCTTTTCTAGTATATTAACACGTTCTTCCACAGAAAACAACGGACTTTTTGCAGAATTATGCAAAACACCAACGATTACTTTGTCGAAAGAGACACTTGCACGTTTGATTATGTCCAGATGTCCATATGTGGCTGGATCAAAACTTCCTGGATAAACAGCTATTACCATGTATTTTTCTCACTTTCCCCGGCATAAAAAGATATGCTTGTTTGTTTTGTATTCTTTGGAACGCAGCTGTCTGTATCCAAGCTCTTCTGCATAACTGAAGTCTGTTGAAAGATCTGCTTCTATGATGATCAGAGTATTCTCATCCAGAATGCTGCTGTCCTGAAGGTATTCCAAAACCTGACGTTCCAGCTCATTATTATATGGAGGATCCATAAATATACAGTCAAAAACGCCCTTTCCTTCTAAGGAACGAAGGGCTTGCAGCACGTCCATGTTCAGCAGTTTACCACTATCTGCAAGTTTTGTAAATGTAAGATTTTCTCTTATGCAGGTACATGCCTTGGGATTTTTCTCAACAAAAACAGCCTGAGCAGCTCCTCGGCTTAATGCTTCAATGCCGATAGCACCGCTGCCGCTGAACAGATCCAGAAATCGACAGTCCAGAAGTTGAGGCTGAAGAATATTAAAAAGAGTTTCTTTGATGCGGTCTGTGGTGGGGCGTGTATCCATACCCGGCACAGTCTTAAGGTTTAATCGTCTTGCTTTTCCTGCGATGACTCTCATTTCAGATTCAATCTCCAATCCAGATCGCCGCGGGCCAGTCCCAGAATAAGAAGTTCTGCTGTAGCAATATTGGTCGCTACAGGAATATTATACTGGTCACAACGCTTTACAATGGCTGTGATATCAGGCTCCTTCGGATCTATCATAACAGGATTGTAGAAAAGTATTACCATATCCAGATCCTGCCGCTCTACCATTTCCATGAACTGCTTGTCTCCTCCAATACTGCCCGGTAAAAATTTGTGGACATGAAGACCAGTAGCTTCCTCAATTCGTCTTCCTGTAGTGCCGGTAGCATATACTTCATGCTTGGCCAGGATGTTCTTATAAGCGATACAGAAATCTTCAATGAGAACTTTTTTGCTATTATGTGCAATGATACCTAAATTCATAGTTCACCTCTCCCATTTCTTTCTGTTTATTGTATCAAGTATAGCAAATTGACAAAAGAAGTGCAAGAAAAACGTTTAAAAGTATACAAAATTCATTATTTGTTAAGAATTTGTTTTTAAATGACGTATTGATTTGTTCGGTTTTTTTTATATTTTATTGTGCAAATCAGATCCTTATTCTACCGCTACGCCTCTTTTTTTTGCCTTATTATATGAAAATTCTTCTGTATAAGTATATGAATACGCACGATTTTCATAATTTTCGCACATTTAAAGATAAAATTTTCACAATTTCTTTTTATATGCAAAAAAATATAACAACCTGTTTTTTTTGCATATTTTAATGAGAAGCGTATTGTTTTCAATAGTTTCCAATAGTTTTCACAGCTGATTTTTGTTTGTTTACACCACTTTTACACCATTTTATTTTTTCATTTTCTTCTTATGTACCTCGAAATATGCTCCATCTTTTCGTTGACAAATACCAAGCCCTAATCTTTTTTCGTTTAACGACTTTCCCATATAGACTACTTTCTTTGTAGGGAAAATCCAAATTGCACCTTTCTGAATACAATGTGTCGCCTTTAATTCTATAATCTGCCTTCATAGTTAAAATTTTGCATTAAGAAATAAACTTAGCATATATTTTTTGACCAAATAGTTATTTTATGCTCCTATATCATATTGAAATTCCGTATATATGGAATTACGCATTTTTTCATATAATGCTGCGGTATCTATTTCCATATCATCAGTATCCCTATCTTGCACTTTCACAACATTTTCAAGTCGATCGCTATAATTTGATGCAAACACCGGATATTTCAAAAAAATGTCCAACGCAACAGATTCCAGTTCTTCTCCCACTTTCAGACGTAACAACTGAATGCCATCGAAGAGTTCCTGTGACATAGGGCTTAGTCCATGAATGGCTTTCCACTGTGTCAATGAAAAGTATTTTAACTCCACTGCCACTGACAAAAATTGTTCCATTTGTTCTAATTCCAAGTTCTCAAATAGATTTTCCATAATTAATTTCTCCCTCCCATAAAATTAATATGTGTAATTAATTACAGTAGAGAATCTACAGCTTATAATTCGATTATATATTAGTTATCCTATACTTACAATCTCTGAATAATATTGTAGTTGAGGGTAATGGTATATGGAAGATCGTGATTATGGAACTATCCGGATCAAACTGGATGAAATGATAGAAAAACAAGGCATCAGTAAGAACAAACTGGCCCACCGTGCAGAAATGCAGCGGACCCAGCTTAACCAGTTTTGTAAAGGGACGGTGACACGGCTGGACACTGCTGTCTTGGCCAGGCTGTGCTGTGCGCTGGATTGTAAGATAGAGGATTTGCTGGAGTATGTTCCATCAGAAAATAAGGAAAAATAAATATATCTCATAAGCCAAAAAGTGCAGAGAAGTATATTATACAGTTATACGTCTCTGTACCCGCAAATAGTTCAACGACAAAGGAAATCTATCATACTATTAGCGAAAAGATGTCAAATGAATTAAAAATAGCATCAGAAATACTGTACTTCAAACAACGGCAAAAATCGCTGTATCTCAGCAATCAAAAGGGATACAGCGATTTTTTTTCAGAAAATTTTGTTGGAAATAATTTATCGATTCAATTTCTTATCAATATCCCAACGGGACATTGCAATAATACATAAAATGCACATTACAACCGGTACTCCATAAACCAAAACAATTTCAGCCTTCAACACAGATGCATTTTGTACATCTAACGAACCATTATATCCGCCAATCTGAAGTCCCCAGCCTAATGCCGCTGCCGCAAGTCCTGTACCCACCTTTGTTCCCACACTATTCACAGAAGTAACAAGACCTTCATAACGTGTGCCCGTCTGTTTTTCAAGTAAATCTACAATATCAGGAGCAAATGTAAAAATACCTGCAACATATGGGGCAAGTCCCAAACCAGTTATAACTGTAGCAACCAAAACCATAGTAAGCTGCATTGCCCCCATAATACCCACAATACATCCTATCATATAAATAACAGAACTGATAATCAGAGTTTTTTGTTTTCCCATCTTTTCAAAAAGCTTAGGTGCAATAGAAATACCTATTATTGTCGCAAATACACTAACTACAGCTACAATACTATAGAGATCTGCATTTCCAAGGACATCACGTGTGTAATATACGTGTGTAGCTAAAACAAGACCATTCAGGATATAAGTACATACAAATACTATTATTGATATATAAAAATATTTTGTATGTAGGAGAGCCTGAATTCCTCTTTTTAATTCACCCTGTGATGCTTCAGTTTTTTCCCTTTCATCAACACAGGAAATCTTTTCCTTAATTCCAAAAAAGGTAATTGTCTGTAAAACCAGACATGCAATACTAAATACCAATGCTGTGATTGTCCATGCATGCTGACTCTTTGAACCACCATTACTATTTAATAAAATTGGTGTAAGAATGGACAACAGTAAACCAGCAAGGAATGCAAAGATTCCGCGTACCGAACTAACCTTATTACGATCTGCCGGATCTAGACTGAATCTTGAAAGCATTGCATGATATGATAAGTTGTTAATTGTATATGCAACAACCGTGAGCAGGAAATAAGTAATAATAATCCACACCAGCTTTGCACCATCAGATAGCCCTGATGGCACATTATATACTAAAAGCTGAATAATTACTAATGGAATGATACTACCGCCAAACCACGGCCTTGCCTTTCCCATTTTCGTATGTGTTTTTTCAATCATCGCCCCAAAAATAATATCACTGACACCGTCCGCCAAACGTAATACCAGCATAACCGTACCAATCAGCCCGGCTGCCATAAGCACACTGTCTGTGTAATAAAGAGTCAGCCATGAAGAACAAAATGTCCATACAAAATTTGATCCTAAATCTCCTAAAGCATATGCGAGTTTTTCCCATCCATTGGTTACTCCATATGGTCTTTCTTTTTTTGTCATAACCATTTTCTCCTAATCTTCCTTATTATTTATAGTCGCTTGTCAAATTCATCCATAATTTGCTGATATTTTGCAGCAATTGTTTCGTCATCCCAACCTTTTGCTTTCAATGCACCTTGAATATTCGTACCATTCCATAGTTCACAGAACGATTTATCCGGAGCAAATTCCAGTGCTACATGAGCAAGCAGATAAATGTCTGCCTCCATGATTCTATTTACTATTTCTACTGCCTTTTCATCTTTAACAAGAACTCCTATTGATGTTCTTCCGGATAATCCAAATGGATCCTTACATTTTACGGTTATCCTGTGACTGCTCTTAATATCACGCGAGGATGTCCCCACCATTATTTCATATTCTCCCGGTTTGGTTATCCACTCACCAAACTCCATGTAATATCCAGCAAGTTCTTCTTTAGAAATAGAAATGGTTACAGTTTTCTTCGCTCCTGGCTGTAAAAACACCTTGCAAAAACCTTTCAATTCCTTTTCAGGACGGTCGAATTTGCTATTCACTTCATGTACATAGGTCTGGATTACTTCACTTCCGGCATACTTTCCAATGTTTTTAATAGTTACATTTACTGTAATACTTTCTTTATCAACATTAATTTCTGTCGGCACAAAAGCATCTTCAATTTCAAAGTTAGTATAACTTAAGCCAAAACCAAATGGATAAAAGGGGTCAATGTGTCTGGAATCATACCAGCGATATCCCACATAGATTCCCTCACTGTACCAAACCTCTTTATTTTCTCCACCAAAATTTTTATATGATGGGCAGTCATAATCGTGCTTTGGCCATGTAAGCGGGAGTTTACCGGATGGATTGAATAATCCAAAAATCGCATCTGCTATTATTTTTCCTCCCTGGATTCCGGTAAGAAATGGACAAAGAATCGCATTTACCCGTTCTGAAAAATCATTTAATTCAATCGGACCGGTAGCATTGATTACAAGTATAACTTTACCATTTGCCGCTTTTGCTTCCACAATCGCCTGTTCCAATGCCTCTCTGTCATCCTCGTCCATACGCAGATGTTCTCTGTCGGCCCCTTCTCTTCCATCAGCGCCCACAACAACAATCCAATACTTCGTTCTTTCGTTTGCTTCCTGATAGGTCACATGCGCCTCTCCAAGCAATGCAGCAGTACAATCATATGGATTCGTAGCAAGATTAGTAGCAACATTACTGCTTCCGGCCGGACAGATGGTGATCGCCTTACTTCTTTTTCCGTAGAAAGCCACATCCACATTTTTGGGCAATGGCAGCACACCGTCATTTTTCAGAAGAATCATTGACTCTTTTAACACATGCTCCATTGTTTTTAAAGATTCCTTCTGATCAAAAACCTTATATTCGCCGCTCTGTGCGGTAGAATCAACGATTACATGAAGTACATTTTTAACGCAACTATCCAGTTTTTCCATAGTTAGGCTGCCTTCTTCCAGTGCATGAAGAATACACTGAACACCGCGAGGGCCGGGCATTGTCAGATCATTTCCAGCCGCAACCGCAGCAACCTGATCATAAGTGGCGCCCCAATCAGAAACCACAAAACCCTTAAACCCCCATTCCTTACGAAGAATGTCCGTTAATAGCCATTCATTCATAGCACTTGGAACACCATTTATCTTGTTATAGGCAGACATTACCGTTTTACATCCCGCATCAATGCACGCCTTAAATCCAGGAAAGTAAATCTCACGCAAAGCCCGTTCCGAAATATGCTCCTCCACTCCCATGCGGTCTTTTTCCTGATTATTCGCCGCAAAATGCTTTGCACATGCAATTACACCTTCCTTTTGAATGCCTTTTATCAAGGCTGGTGCTAACTGTGTCATGAGGTAAGGATCCTCCGTAAAGCTCTCTCCCAGCCGTCCACACAAAGGATCTCTGTGAATATTTACATTCGGTCCAAGAATCATATCAATTCCATAACTGCTCAATTCTTTTGCCAGTGCCTGCCCACAGCTTTCAATTACTTCCGGATTCCATGTACATCCCAATGCAATTCCCGGCGGATAACATCCGTACTTTTTTTCTGATTCTTTTATCCCACTTTTTGCTTTTTCAATGGCCATTTTCTTTAATGTGCCAAGAGCAATCAGTAATCCCCCCATATAACCATTTTTTTCACGATCCAATGGCTGTCCTGCTTCTATCGCATCTGCTGCTATTTTCTGGTATACCTTTTCTCCTGCATATTCTAGTGAATTAAGGCCATTACAGCTGTCTATCATATACATTGCCGGTATTCCGTACTCTGGTATTGCCTCGGTGTGAAATGGCGAACCACCAATCACCATTCTTGCTTTTTCATCCGGTGTCATTTCACTGACAATTTTCTCTACAGATTCATGATCTGTTAATTTTGTCGGCATATCTCTACCTCCATGTCTATTCAGCATTAATGTCAGCACTTGCTTTTTCTAAATTATTGCCAGTAACAGATATACTGATTTTGCCTTGATCACCTGTACTTTGAACAATCGCCAGCAGTCTGCCATGATATGTGGTATAACTATTGTCACTGAATTTTTCTGTAGTTTCCGGGTTTCCGGACGCTAATGCAACCAATTTTCCTGCACCGGTTACTTCTACTGTAAGTTGACGATCTCTTAATAGCCATGGCACACCTTGTTCATCTGCGATCAGGATATTAATATATGCCAGATCTGTACCATCTGCATGAATTTTAATTTCTTCAGGCTGCAATACAATTTGTTCTTTGCCCGTTGCAGATATCAATTGTTCTCTTGCAATTTCTATACCATTTTCATCATAACTGATAGCTTCAAGCTTACCAGGTCTATATTCTGTCTGATAAAACGCTCTGCATAATTCCAATGTTTTTTTGCCTAATGATATTCCATCCTGAATCAGTTCTACTTCCCTGCCAACACTGTAAACCTCAATTTCTGCCATTTTGCCTTCCTGATTTGACCAGCTCCAACTGTTTACAGCATCCGTAAGTCTCCACTTTCCTACTGTATATTCTTCACCTGCATGATCCACCGGTCTGACCGCGATGTAAGGTTTTTTGTATTTTCCAAACACTACTGCCGTGTAATACCCCTGGCTTTCCACATATCCAGTCAGGTCAACAGATCCACAACCTGCTGTCATACATGGATAATCCTTTGAAAATGGTGCCTGTGTTGAACCATAAAATGGTAATCCTACACCGGCTTCTCCAAGGTAATCCCATGCGGTCCACATAAAGTCACCGATAAGATACGGCTTTTCTTCTATCTGCTTCCAGTTACTTCCTATTTTGCATGGAAAGGTTTCTGAGCTTAAAATGACCCGTTCAGGAGCAAGCTCATGAGTAGCTTCATATAAATGGCTTCCATAGTTATATCCGGCAATATCAACCTGTGCAAAAACATCCTTTAAAAGCGCCTCCTGATTTTCAGCCGTAATTGATGCCATTATCTTTGGAAGCAATGTAACAATATTATTTACATCCTGACTGCCTACATTTTCTGCTGCTTTTTTCTCATCCTCTGTCATCTGTGCTTCCGCTGCTTTCTTCTCAGCTGTCTTTTTCGCAAGTACTGCCAATAATGTATTATTTGCTATAGTTGTCGGGCGACTTGCATCCAGCTTCTTAAATAATCCATTAATTTGGCCACAGAGCATTGCACCATATGGAAGTCCTGTATCAGTAATCTCATTTCCAACACAGTACATAATTACTGATGGATGACTGTAATCTTTTTTGACAAGTGCTTCTACATCTTTTTTCCATTCCTGATCAAAATAATTCGCATAATCATAAGCTGATTGTGGAATTTTCCATTGATCAAATGTTTCATCCAAAACATACATTCCCAGTTCATCACATATTTCCAAAAAAAGTCTTCCTGTAGGATTGTGTGCATAGCGAATAGCGTTATAGCCAAGCTCTTTAAGTTTTTTTACACGTCTGTATTCCGCTTTGTATACAGAACATGCTCCCAAAGGACCGTTATCATGATGAATACATGCTCCCTTCAACTTCACACTGTTTCCGTTTATTAAAAGTCCTTCTTCTGCATTCCATTCTATCTTTCGGATGCCAAAGAAAATTTCAAATTCATCTATTATTTTTCTATTTTTCACCAATCTCGATTTTGCTTCATACAAATTGGGATTTTCTGCGTCCCAAAGCTTTGCATCCGGAACTTCAATTCTAAATGTTTCTCCCATTCCTTCTGCAACTTTTTTACCCAGAAAATAGATTTCAGTTTCAATAAGCGTATGCTCTTCTTTTTTCGCCTCTATCTGAAACTCTACAACTGCCGGCAAAGCAGAAACCGTTGTTACCTTTATTCCATCCGGCACGATGTATTCTTTCTCACCAATATAAATATTAACATCTCTGTAAATACCACTTCCGGAATACCAACGGGAATTTGGTGTTTTTGAATTATCTGCAATGACTGTGAGCACATTTTCTTCACCAATTCGAATTTTATCTGTCAAATCCACATAGAAATTCGTATAGCCATAAATCCAGCCACCAACTTCCTCATGATTAAAAAACACCTTGGAATTCATGTAGATTCCTTCAAATTCCACCAATACTACTTTACCGGCAAGAATCTCCTCTCCCATAAATATTTTCTCATACAGATATTTACCACCCGGATAAAATCCGGATGCATTGCCGCTTGGAAGTTCTGGCACTCTTTCCTCAGTCAGCATTGCATCATGGGGTAAATTGATAAGCTGCTTCTGATTCTCGTTTCCGTCCTTCCAAAAATACCAGTTCTGATTCCACTTTTGTTTTTTCATATTACCAAGCCCCTCCTTCTCCTTGATAATACCATGTGTACTGTAAAATACAGATATATGGTATTACAAACTGGTTATTATGTATCAATCTTCTTTTATGTTGATTTTTACTGTATAAGTTTTCTTTTCTCCTGGCTGTAAAAATTTCAGCATTCCGTTTTTTCTCATGACATCTCTTCCGTCCGGGTAACAATTGCCACATTCCAGGCCCAGTACATAATCCCGTACTCCCATCATTTTCCATTCCACAAAACCATCAAGTTCTTCTGCATCAAAGGTGATTTCCAGTCCGATTCCAAGCTTTGACTGGTAAATTTTTGCATATCCTTTTTCATCAGTAAACTTGTGATAATAACAGCTTTCCTGATATCCCACCGTCGGCTTCTCCATATGCATCCAATTTGCAATGTCTTCCTTCGCATGTGTATCTCTTGGAAGCACTTCTACCGACGGAATCATAACAACACTGTCTTCATCCAAAAGCGGATATCCCATATTCATGTGATACAGAATTTCAAACGGCTCTACCCTGTCTCCGGTATTCGTTATGGTATCCGTTATCTCAAATTCACTTTTTATTTTGGATATGACAATCTTCCTGCTTAATACCAGCTTACGACCAAACAGCACTTCATCCTTTGTTTCTGTATGAATGGTGAAGGTCGCTTCCTCCTCAGTCCAGTATGATTTTTCACACGGAATATTTGCAATAGATCCATGAAGTGGAAGTAGTTCTCCCTCATCCTCACAGGAGCTTCCCACTGCCTGTAAGCCACAGGTTGTAAGGAATCCTGCAGTAAACGACTGTAGCCAGTTACTGCCCACTTTGTCATAATAAGCAGGTGCGACATAACCGCAGGGTGAAAAATAAGAAAGATTGATTCCTTTATAACGAAGTCTTGTGATGTCTCCGTTTCTGTCCGGTGATATAGTCATATCCAGCCCAGTCCCATTATGAATTTCATACAGGCGCATTCCATCACCTTTACCGCCCACCAGACGGTGTTCCTCGACTCCTCTTAACTGACTCTCATGTCCGATATATGGGTTCATCCTGTCTCTCCTTTAGTTTTTATATCAGCGGTCTTACTGCATCATAAAGTCTTCTGTAACGTTCAAACTGCCTCATATATTTCTCATGCATTTCCGGTCTCGGCAGATAGGTGATGGTTTCTTCTACCATATGTACCGCAGCATCTTGTAAGTTTTTAAATACTCCAATTACAATTCCCGTCAGCATTGCACTGCCGACCGTTCCAGCATCTACTGTTTTAAGTGCTGTAATTGGCAGGTTCAAAACATCCGCCTTCATCTGCATCCAGACTGCAGAATGTGCTCCTCCTCCGGTTGCATGAAGCTTTTGAAAGGTAATTCCGGCTTTTTTAATTGCCTGCATATTTAAGTACATCTCATAAACGACACCTTCCATACAACCTCTGTAAATTTCCGCCACAGAGGTATCCGTTGTCAGTCCTATTACAGCGCCCTTCGAACCGGTATCCATATAGGGAGTTGCTGCGCCTGCAAAGTGTGGAAGCACAAGAATGGATGATAAAGGCTTCTCACCAAATGCTTTGGCATATTCCTTTTCCAGATATTCGTTTACTGAAATACCATCATTTTCTGCCAGTTCTTTTTCCTTTTTTGCAAGTACATCACTGCACCACTGCAAAAGAGCTCCTCCTGTATAAGAAAATGCATAGGCCACATACTTTCCGGGAATCACATAAGGGACTACGGAAAAATACCCCTGACACATGGCATCCATATCCGGTATTCCATCGTAGACCGGTGTCAGGCATTCTACCGTACCCGCACCATCTACCGCTATGGCGCTCTCAAACACACCTGCTCCGACCGCAGCAGCTATCTGGTCATGACTCACAGAAACAACCACTGTGTCTGTTCTTAACCCCGTCTGTTCTGCTGTCTTTTCTGTTATTGTCCCGGCAGATGTGCCTGTTGGTACTGGTTTTGCCATAAGGGAAACATCTATATCTGCCGTTTTAAAAACTTCATTACTCCACGTAAGCTTTTCAATATCAAATGCCATAGTGCGGGTCGCCAGCGAATAATCAATTTGTTTTACGCCGGTCAAATGATAAACCACATAATCTTCCATCAGAAAGATGTGTTTTGTTTTTTTATAGACTTCAGGCAGTTCTTCTTTTATCCACATCATTTTGGAGATACTGTACATTTCATGTGGGCGTAAGCCCGTAATCTTGGCAATCTTTTTTTCACCCAGTTTTTCCACTAGAGTTCTGCACTGCTTACTTCCCCTTGGGTCCGTATATAACATTGCCGGGTGAAGCGGCTTTCCAGCCGCATCCACGCAAACGAAGGTCTCGCCAAAGCTTGTGACTCCGATTCCTGCAATATCCGGATACTGCCCTGCTATTTCCCGGATGCAAGCGTATACACCATCCATCACAGCAGTAACATCAATCTCATGTCCACTCACCTTTCGTTTCACCGGGTAATCACGATACGTTTTTGCAAGATAATTTCCCAGCTCATCGAAGACCGTACATTTGCAGCCCGTAGTGCCAATATCTAGTCCAGCTATTTTCATACGAAACACCTCTTCCAATTAATCGATGTCAACCCATTCATATCCAAGATAAGTGGTAAATGCTTCTTTTAAAATCTCCTTCATATGTCCCACACCAACGGATGTATGATGCTTAAAGCCACCTCTTGCCAGTCTTATCAGCTTATTCTGTAAATCTGGGATTTCGCATACACCACCACAGCCGAAAAATGCATCTTCAATCGGGTCCTCGGTAAATGCTGCTTCACTTGCATAGACAATCAACTTGCCATCTTTGGTCTGGCAGTTGGAAATGGTAGTTGGAAAAGCCTTGATTCTTCCCTCGTTGCAGCCCCAGCCGGAGCCAGGATCATTTTTTGCAAACATCTTATGTTCCGTTACGGTGCCCTTTTCTGTCATGAGTCCCTGTGCCACCGGTCCACAGTGGAACAGAATAACCTTGTTTTCATCAGCGCCATAGTTATTGTTCCAGTCCAATACGGCTGTCGGTTCTTCACTGGCAAGGTTCATGGCACGCATGGTAATTGCAGAGCACATATCAATCTCGCAGGAAGCCACTATGCCTCTGTCATTTAATTCACTAAGCAGTACACATGGGCATACTCTTAAATAGGTTTCCATTTCATTCCAACAGCGAAGTGTAATGGCATCCAGATGATATTCTTCTATGTATTCGTCAATGACTACGGAGATTTTTGCAAGCATAAGCTTATTTGCCTGCGGCACCTGAGAGAAGTCAGTATAATTTTCCAATATTTTCACTTTATCTAATACCACAGCATCGTCATCCGCTTTTTTGCTGACCTTAAACATTAATTCGGATAAGTCAAAGGATTCTACATTGATACCATATTTCTGTAAAGTAATTTCATCAAATCTTACGGTCTTAAATGCGGTCGTTCTGGCACCTATGCATCCTACATTAAACCGCTTCATTCCGTTTACAACACGACAGACAGCTGCAAAATCTTTTAAATTCTGCGCAAAAGCTTCTGACAGGGGATGTACCACATGCGGCTTCATTACAGTAAATGGTACCTGATACTGGGTAAACACATCGGTCACAGAGAATTTTCCGCAATAGGCATCTCTTCTGTGTGCAAAATCCATTTTTCCGATTTCATCCGGATAGGCTTGCATCAGAATCGGAACGCCTGCATCCTGCAAGGCAGTGATAGCTCCATTTTCATCTGCAAAAATCGGCATGGAGAAAATGACTCCGTCATACTGTCCCTCATGCTCCTTTAACCACTTTGCATATAATAATCCTTCGTCTCTTGTCTCGATACCGCCATATCTGGTTAATTCTGCATCCATTGCTATGTAGTCATAGCCTGCATCTGTTACAGCTTTTATCATATCTTCCCTTGCGCCGTAAATTAATGCTCCCGGCATAAACCCTCTGTTACAAAACGCCAGTGCAAATGTCATTTTCTTTCCCATATCTTTCTCCTTTAATCCATTAAGGCAAACATCTTCATTGCCTGTTTCACATTTTCCTTCATTGCTTCTCTTCCTGCCATAATCACGGATGAGAAGAAAATCGGTTCCTCCGGCTTTAATGTCTTTAAATACTCTGCTGCAGCACTGCCACCTGACTTGTCCATGTAGGTAAAATAATTGATTTTACGGACTCCGGCTTTGATAGCCTTCTTATAGTCTTCTTTACTTACCCCGGATCCTCCATGCATCACAACCGGAATATTATCCGTGAGACTTCTTACATTCTCTACAACACTAAAATCCAGCTTTGGTTTTGTCAGATAGATTCCATGCGTGGTTCCAAAAGAACATGCCAAAGCATCAATTCCTGTTTCCTTTACAAAAATCTGTGCCTGTACCGGGTCAGTATAAATCTTGGTCTCATCGTTTGCACCACTGTCATCCCCGGCTCCAGATTCTCTTCTTCCCATGGAGCCAAGCTCTGCTTCCACGGAAGCACCTGTTCCTGATGCCATTACGACTGCCTGCTTCGTATTTGCCAGATTTTCCTCGTAGGGAAGTGTGGATCCATCGTACATAATGGCAGTAAAGCCGATATCCAGTGCCCTCTGTAAATATTCCAGTGTCTCGCCATGATCCAAATGTACACAAACCGGAACTTTGGATTTCTTCGCATGCTCCACCATAATCGGTCCTATCACATCCAGTGGAATCCACGGTTCATGACACTGGGCAAACTGAATAATAACCGGTAGCTTCAGTTCCTCAGCTGCCTCAATGACTGCCTGTAAGCTTTCCAGATTTGGTGTGTTAAATGAGCCAATAGCAATCTTTTTTTCCTCTGCAATTTTCATTACTTCATTTAAGGTAGCTAACATCTTTCTCTTCCTTTCTTTGATTTGATAATTTCATAATAAAATTTATTTTCCCGATATTATATAGAACTCTGTTCGTTTTTCTTTGAATTTGTTCGTTTATATGGTAAAATATACTCATCATTCATTTTATTCATTTGAATATAAAGGAGTCTGGCTATGATATCAACTTTCAATCTGACAAAATTAAATCATCTTCTCAAAGATTTCTACAATTTAACACAGATTCGCATTACTGTATTTGATGAAACATTTCATGAGTTAGCTGCATACCCGGAACAAATTTCACCTTTTTGTCAGATTATCCGCTCTGATGAACAAGGGAAAAAAGGATGCCATCTATGTGATAAAAAAGCCTATGAAACTGCTGCAAGACGACACTTAGCCTATACCTATCGCTGCCATGCCGGGCTTACGGAAAGCATTGCTCCACTTCACCTGGGCAATATTGTCATTGGCTATCTTTTTTTCGGACATGTTTTTTCCTATTCCTCCAGGCAAGAAGGTTGGGAACAGATACAGCAGCTATGTCAGAATTATCATATAGACATGCAGCAGTTAGAGGAAACCTGTATGCAGCAACCGCTTATTTCGGATGACTACATCACTTCCGCATCCCACATTTTACAGGCAGTTGCCTCTTTTCTCTGTCTGGATCGTATGGTATCTTTGCATCAGCAGGAGCTGCATGTCCAGATTGACGAGTACATCCAGTCTCACTACACAGAGCAGATTGATGCTATGTCTATCTGCAATGAATTTCAGATTGGAAAAACACAGCTATATGAAATATCAAAGCAAAACTATGGGGTTGGTATTGCAGAACATATCAGAAATTTAAGAATAGAAAAAGCAAAGCTTCTTCTCAAAGATAAGAATCTTCCTTTATCAGAAATAGCCTCACAATGCGGCTTCAAAGATTATAACTATTTTATAACTGTTTTTAAACGAAAAGAAGGTATTCCGCCTAAAAAATACTGTAAAAGCAATCATAAATTTTAGGCGGATATACTCTTCTGTATATAATCTTGCACAGCAGACCGTAATTTTCTCTTGTATTATTTTGAGGCAAATACAGATCAATTCCCCCAAATTTTAAATACCAGTTCTTCTACTTTTCGACTGATATAAGAGCCTGAACCACCAAGATCAGAACGATTTGTGGTAAAAACGGCCTCCAGCTTTTTATCCGGGCATACAAAAAAATGTGTACCGAACGCTCCGCTCCAACCATATGTTCCGGCATGTACAAAGCTTTCTGCTGCCGTAGGATCCTGACGTATTTTTACACTTAATCCCCAAACCTGGCCTGGTTCCGTTTCCAGATGCTTTTCCTGTGCCTCTGTATGCATTAACTGTACTGTTTTGCTCTGTAGAAACTGCTTTCCATTAAATTTTCCCTCATTACAAAGCATTTCTGCCAGTTTTTCATAATCGGTTATGGTTCCATATAATCCACCACTTCCAGATTCAATATGAAAATTTCCATGATGCATAAACTGATGTGTGTCTTCTTTTGTATCCGTAACATCAACAAGCTTTCCATTTTTTCTTTTATATAATTTTACAATTCTGTTTTTTTGTTCAGCGTTTGGGTAGAAAAATGTATTTTTCATCTCCAATGGATTAAATATTTCTTTTTGTAAATAATTTTCAAATCCAAGACCGCTTACTTTCCCAACGATATATCCCAAAATATCAAATCCAGCCAATGGGGAATAGCTTGTTGATGTTCCAGGCTGGAAATCCAAAGCATAACGTGAATATCTCATTACACGTTCTTCCAGTGATCGATCCGTGGGCTTCATTTTTATAAAAGCCATAAGTCCAGCTACCCCCTGTTCAAGACCGGAAGCATGAGAAAGAAGATCCCTTATTGTAATCTCTCTTTTGCAGCCAACCGTTTTGACTTTATCCATCCGGAAAGTAAGCAGCTTCCAAAACATATGCTTTATTTTCATATTTTCATCCATTTTGTATCTCACATCATCAGCAACACGCATATTAGCAAATTCAGGAATATAGACCGACACCGGTGCATCCAGATCTATTTTACCAGCCTCGTATAATTTCAGTACTGCAATGCCCGTTATACATTTGCTCATGGACATGAAACGATAAATACTGTTATACTCGATGGGAGTATTGCTTTCCAGGTCAGAATACCCCCATTTATTCTTGTAGACAAGCTTCCCTTCCTTTCTGACCATTAATGCTCCACCGGACATTTCCTGTTTATTTACATAGTTTTCCATTACTTCTGTAATATCAGTTTCTCTCATGTTGTCCTTCTTTCATTTATTACTTATTCTTTCACATAAGCAATATCAAAATAATCAAACGTATATGGATCTCCTTTTGTGAAATAATGCAAAGTTCCAATTTGTGGAAGTTCAATATTCGATGATGACTCTGGCACTTCAGTCTCAATTTCTTTTATCATATAATTTAAATATGATTTCGGAATTGCGCAGCGATCATGTGCGGAATAAAATACATCAAATTCTTTTTCCTGAAGGTATTTCAACGCCTGGCAAAAATCTTTAAAGGGAATCACGCCATGCAATCCATACAGTAATCTACGTGCACAGGTATCACCGGAAAACAGAATCCTATATTTTTTATCCAAAAGCAAAATACTGCCAGGGGTGTGGCCCGGAATATGGATTACTTCAAGAAGACGATTTCCTAATTCTATTACGTCTCCGTTATTTAAATAATGAATCGTTGGACAAGGGTCAACAGGAGGCATTCCAAGCATACCCTGACGAAGCAGAAATTCATCATTTGGATGCATCCAGACATCTTGAAATTTTTCAAGATGGTAACAATGATCATAATGACCATGACTTAAAACAAGTTTGACTGGTTTATCTGTCAAAGTCTTAACATATTCATGGATACCAGGCTGATTGACTGCAAGATCGAAAAGTACAGCACTTTTTTCACCTATGATCAAGTAAGAATTCCCAGTGGGATTTCCTGGTGCCATTGACTGACCATTCTCAGTTGGACCATTTTCTGAATCAGAAATCAAATAAACATTTTTTATTATTTCTATATGAAATAACATATAAGCTCACCTTCCTTGATAAAAAATTTAATTAGAAAATCATTCTGAAAAATATATTTTTCCGTACTCAAGAGATTTATCTAGAAATTGCTGTAGTTTGTCTAAATCGTTGTACATACCATGATTCGACTTTGGAAATTCTATATAATCATAATGAACCTGATACTTATTAAATGCGTCCATAAGATAAAATTTTTGAGACAGGGGTACGCAATGATCGATTAAACCATATCCAATTAGTGATGGTACAGATTTTTCATTTACAATGCAGGCCGGTGAAATTCTTCGGATTTCAGTTTCATAATCTGTTAATTCTTTCCCTGTCATCATATAACAGAAAGCTTCTTCCGAATCCAACTTGTCAACCTTCATAAGTAATGACCACTCAGAGGGATCAAAGTATGTAGGTGCTGCCAGCTGAAAAACAAATTTAACCGGTATCACAGAGTTCCCGTTATATGCAAGGTTCATTGCAAGTGTTCCACCAGCAGATACCCCGCAAGGTGCCATACCTGCAATATGATATCCCAGTTCCTCTGTCTTTTGTTTGATAGCCTTTACTGCATTTTCAATTTCTGTATTCATCAGGTAGATGGATGCATCCTTGCCATGATTCTGCAGCGTGTAGTCAACTGAAGCTGTAATGTATCCTTTTGCAGTGTAATATTTACACCAGTCTTCGCCATCTTCCTTGGAACCGGAATTGAAGCTGCCTCCATGAATAAACAAAATCAAGTTCTGATTTTTCGAGTTATTTAAACCAGATGGAATATACAAGTCAAACTGGTTTCCATTATCATTCTCATAATTAAGATCATGATATATCTCACCCATATTTTCGTTCCATTTAACCCTTATCAGTTTTTGAGGAGCACTCCCTAATAACTTAATCCTTATTAAAGCGCTGATGATAAATATAATAACAAAAGTACTGACATATATTATAGATTTTGTTTTCTTTTTCATATGATATTATCCAATAACAATTTGCCACATATGGAACCTGATATAATGGCAATAACTACTATCACCAGCAACGTTAAGATATTTTTAACTTTCAAAAGTAATCCACCCCGTTTTCTTCCAAAACTTTTCATTCCTCTCATGAACGATCAGAAGAATTTAAATTGTTTAAAAGTATTTCTAATTCTGAATCAGACATAATTCCCAGACCTGTTATTGTCCCAAGCGGCATTTCCATAAACATTTTCCATTTCATTTTATCAGCTCCATCACCAAGTGATTCCATTTGTGTGAAATCTTGTTGCGTATTGGATGTCATTGCTGATAATATTCTTTTAAGCATTTTTTGTCCCTTGTTGGTTCTCTGTAAAGAACACAAAAGTGAATTTTCTGTATAATGGTATGGTAATTCTACTGTTCCTTCTACCTGGATAGACTGAGAAAGCCGTATGTCACGACTGGAAGCACCAATCTCAATGACAAACTCACCACTTTCAACGAACCAATCGGATATTAAAGTTTCGTAATAAGAAAAGCTTCTTTTGTCTAATGTAAATTCTACTTCTTTTTCTTCTCCTGGATTCAGATATATTTTTGCAAAACCTTTTAACTCTCTGACTGGTCTTTCCACAGAACTCTCTACGTCTTTTACATATAATTGAACAATCTCTTTTCCGGCACAAGTGCCGGTATTTTTGATTTTACAGCTTACATGAAGTGTTTCTTCATCAGTGATTATTCTTTTGTCAGTTTTTAAATCACTATATGAAAAGGAAGTATAGGATAAACCATGCCCAAAGGGGTACTGTACATTCATTTTTTTCTTATCGTAATAGTGGTATCCAATAAAAATATCTTCTCTGTAATTGACTATACCATCTACACCTGGGAAATTCAGATAAGATGGCGTATCTTCTAATCGAAGGGGCCATGTCTCAGCTAATTTTCCACTAGGATTTTTCTCTCCATAAAGCAACTCTATTGCAGCACGCCCTACTTCCTGACCACCCAGATACATGCACAAAATTCCTTTCACCTGATCTTTCCATGGAAGCAGCATAGGTGAACCGCCGTGTAATACTACAATAACATTTTTCTGTACTTTGCAAACAGCTTCAATCAAGGCATTTTGATTTTCTGGCAGATCTAAATGTTCCCGATCAAATCCTTCAGATTCAAAAGAGTCTGGAAGTCCGGCAAATATTACAGCAGCCTCCGAGGCTTCTGCTGTTTTGACAGCTTCCTCAATCAACTTTTGGTCAGGATTAACTGTATCTGCGTCAAATCCTTTTGCAAAGAGAAAACATGCCTCTTTTTCTTTTAACATTTCTATTGCGCAAATTGTTTTTGAAGCATTTATGTGGCTGCTGCCACTTCCCTGATACCGTGGGTGCTTTGCAAAATCTCCAATTACAGCAATTTTGGTGTCTTTTTTTAATGGAAGGATGTCTTCATTTTTTAAAAGGACTGCGCACTGTGCCGCCAATTCACCACTTATTTCTGAACATTTTTCCCTATCAATTTCAGTATTTGGAAGTTTGTTTCTATATGCATCCAAAATAAATTGCAGAATATCTGCAACAGCAGTATTCAGTTGTTCTTCCGTAAGCTCATGATTTTTCAATGATTCCTTCAGCATTTGTTCATGAGTACCATAACCTCCTGGCATTACCAGGTTTAGTCCTGCTTTTACCCCGGCTGCTGCATCTTTTTTTGCGCCCCAGTCAGTAACAACAAAACCTTTAAATCCCCATTCATCACGCAAAATGTCATTTAAAAGCTTTTTGTTTTCAGAACAGAAAATACCATTGATCGCATTATAGGCACACATAACACTGCGCGTTTTTCCTTCTTTGACAGCCATTTCAAATGCAGGCAGATAAATTTCCCGTAAAGTTCGTTCATCTACATTTGAAGAACTGTTCATTCTCTGTGTTTCCTGGTTATTTGCAGCAAAATGCTTTACACATGCAGCAACTCCTCTTTTTTGTAAACCTTTAATATATGCACAAGCCAGTTTACCGGCAAGATAAGGATCTTCACTGAAATATTCAAAATTTCGGCCACAAAGCGGACTTCTTTTCATGTTTAATCCAGGGCCTAGAAGCATACCAATATTTTCGGCCTGGCACTCCTGGCCTAAAGCATCTCCTAATTCCAAAAGAACATCCAGATCAAAGCTTGCTGCTAAAGCAGATGCGGATGGGTAACATACGGTCTTGATACTTTCGTTGATTCCAAGATGATCACTTTCTTCTTCTTGCTTTCGCAGTCCATGAGGTCCATCGCACATCATAACCTCTGGCAATTCTTCGCAGTTCACAGCCTCTGTATGCCAGAAATCTTTTCCGGAACATAATGCAATTTTTTCTTCTAATGATAATTTGTTCAAAATTCTTTTAACTTCTTCTGTCATTTCAGCTCCTATCGGAAAATGAATTCCACTCGTAATTTCCACTGCCAATATGATATGTATTCTCTTTCCATACTACAGTTGCAGTAGTATTAGGCGGTATAGAGACCGTCAGTTTTTGTTTATTCCAAAATACTTTTATTTTGCCCGCCTCACATTCAAAAGCTCTATGACACCAATCCAGTGGTGCTGTTGTATCCGGTTGAATTAAAATATGCCCAAATCCTGGAGTATCACTGTCAATACCTGCAATATGCCTGCAGATCCAGTCATCTACACATCCAAACGCATAGTGATTAAAGCTTACAAAGCGATTCCCCAAAGCTGCATCATCTGCATCCCAGGCTTCCCATATGGTCGTTGCTCCGTGATCGACTTCGTAAAGCCAGGATGGACGATTTTCCTGGAAAAGGATTTGATAGGCAGCAGAGGATTCTCCGAGATCACATAAAACATCCAAAATAAACGGCGTGGCCAGAAAGCCTGTTCCAATACAATAGTTTTTTTCCTGGATAAGACGCATCAGTTTTTCTTTATACTTTTCGTGAAGATCCTCCGGCACCAGTTGAAACGCAAAGGCCAGAACATAAGCTCCCATAAGATCATCAGGCATCAGATTCTGACGCATAATTCCTTCCTGGATTGAAATTTTCATTTTCTGAGCAAGATTTTCATATCTTAACGCATTCTCTTCTTTCCCAATCACATTAGATATTTCAGACATCTTTTTTATTGTACAATATCCGAAAAAGGGAGCAATATAATATGCAGTTTCCTTACAGATTCCAAACTGTTCTCCTGTGTGGTCTTCACGCCCAGGTACCAGCCATTCTCCAAAATGAAATCCTGTGTTCCACAGATACTGGTCATATTGCTTTGGAATTCCTAATGCTCCTGGTTTTTTGGCACATTCTTCAATATAACGGCACCATTTCTCCATTGCATCATAATTCTCCCGAAGGACCAATTCATCTCCTGTCGTATGATACATTTCATAAGGAATCCAAACAATAGCATCACTCCACCCTGCTACACCGGATATGGCATTTTCGCCGTTCTTTGCAGATACTTCTTTCATCATATTTTCATATAACTTCATGAAAGGAGCAACGATCATAACTGCTCCATTATCAGCCTGATCCAGTCTTACAGAATTCAGCCAGCTTTTGAAAAAAGGAGTGAGCTTTTCATTTTTCAGCGCAGTTCTGGCATAAATCAGCAGATCACCTGTATAACCACCCTTTTCTCTTGTAGGACAGTCAGTAGGTATGGACATCATATTGCTGTACTGTGACCAGCGAATGTTCTGGTAGAGACGAGTTAATTTTTCATTTGAGCAGGAAAAAAAGCCTGCGTTCTCCTTCAGACTGCTTAACAGAACAGCCGTAAAGTCTTCTTTTTTTGCATTTTCCATACCGGTAACACGGATATAACGAAAACCGTGAAAGGTAAAAAAGGCTTCATGTATAATAGGCTTACCTGATGATATTACAGTATCCTTCTGAGGTGCAAACATTGTATTTATATAATTGCCTTTATCATCCAGTATTTCGAAATACTCAAAGGTTACTTTTTGCCCTTTTGGAACATTGATATTAATTCGTGCTCTACCAGCCAGAATTTGTCCAAAGTCTACTATCATTTCATTTGCGGAGGATGTAAAAATCTTAACTGCCGGAATTTCTTTTATAGGAAAGACAGGATTCATAGGCTGCGCCCGCAAGAAATCATATCCGTATTCTTTTACAAGAACAGGCATGCCTTTTTGAGGCGAATATGTATAATCCTGTTTTTCTCCCAGATAAAGGTCTGAATATGCAATGAAATCCGTTCTGCACAATTCGCTTCCGTCTGAGATAATCCTCTCTGATGAGCCATCTTCATAAGTTAATTCCAATTGAAATACTACAGATGGCTCCGGATGACGGTTAATTTCATTCATAACAGGTGATGCCTGACTATTGAAATACCATCCATCCCCCACATACATATGTAATGTGTTAGATCCTTTATGCAAAAATGCAGATGCATCGTATACCTGATAATATAAGCATTTTTCGTAAGAGGTAAATTCCGGTGCCAATTCTCTTTGATCTATACGCTCTCCATTTACTGTAAGTCTGTATATTCCATGTGCAGTGGCATAGATTCTTGCTTTTTTTACTGCCTTTTTTAATACAAATTTTTTCTCAAATAGTACAGGTGGGTATGTTTTTCCATAAGGGTATTCACTTGCATTTTCTCGAGTGAAGGGACATTCAATCCATTTTGCTTTCCAATCCGAAGAACATAAAAATGCAGTTTCAAATACATCAGTGGCAGTGGCACTTTCGCCATATTGATTCCAGACGGTCACTGTCCAGCGATAGTTTTCTTTTGAAGAAAAACATTTTCCGTGATATTCAATAAAAGATTGCTTTGAAGAGTATATCTCACCCGTATCCCATAATACTTTTTCTTTCTGTGATACTGTAATCCGATAACGTTCCTGGATTACATTTTGCTGGTTGCTGGATATTTTCCATGAAAAACAGGGGACTTGATCAATTACAGGATGGTCCATGTGCAGAGTCTGCAGATCGTATAATTTCATATGGTAGTTTCCTCCACTTGTCTCAATTTTCACTGCATAGTTTTTCCCAGAATGTTACAGCCCGTTCAATCCAGCCATTTGCTTCCGTCTCGCTTCCAAGTCCGAATCCGTGTCCTCCGGTTTTTGGGTGTTCATATTCACAGGAAACCTTGCGTTCTTTCAATTTTTCGAAAAATTCAGAAGTATTCCAGATTGGAACCACATCATCATTTTCAGCCTGGATCATAAAAACTGCAGGATAATCATTATCTGCCATTTCATCAATATTATAAGGCTTACACGTTTTTTCAGAATGATCAGTTCCTAAATATGCGTTCAGCATTGCTTTCTGGTAATTCTCAGGCAATAGCTGAAGGGTTCTCCACACTGAAAGTAAAGGATAACCAAGTAATAATAATTCTGGAGCAGGATAATGATATTTTTTATAGCCTAATTCAGGCAGTCCCCAACTGGCTGCAAGATGCCCGCCAGCTGAAAAACCACCGACAGCGTAGTGATCTGCATCAATTTCAAATTCATTTTCGTGTTTTTTCAAAAAAGCATATGCAGCTGCCAGATCTTCCATTGGCTTTGGAAACAGCGGTTCTGTACCCGCTACCCTGTAATTCAAACAAAAAACGGAGAACCCAAGTTCACTTAATTTAGCAGCAACAGGAAAAGCTTCTGCCAGTGAGCATACAGCTCCATAGCCACCGCCTGCTGCCAGAATAACAAATTTTTTCTGTTTTTCTGCAGTTTCACTGGGTGGAAAATAGATTAATTTTACATGCTGTTTTTCCGGACATAAAGTGATTTCCTGAAGGTCATATACCTGAAACAACAATTGATTTCCCCGTTTTCCATTTTCAATAATGCGGTTAAGCCCATAGGCCATATCTGTGGCACTCCAGGTTGGTGTTTTTTTCTGAATATCCCGGAGAGTAATGCTATCATCAGAAAGATTTTCTGTACCATCCATTGCTGTATTATAGATCAGATACGGTGCAAATTTAGTTAATATGGAATCGTTTTTGATTTCTTTGATAGTAGAATTTTCGCTGATCATTATCTCATCCCCTTTTCCCTTAATTCTTTCTGAATGTCTGCAATACCATTTTTTTCAAGGTCAATTTTTGAAAAACAAAATGCTGCTAACAGATACAATACGGCAGGATAGATACTTGCTAAAATACGGATCATCCAAACTGCACTGGCAGGCTGTGAAACTGCCACATCTGCCTGACTGCTGATGTATCCGCTAACCGCCAGCATAACACCTGAGATACCTGCAGCCAGTCCAATTCCTATTTTTCCTCCCATGGTTGCCGCTGAGGAAATTGTACCATCCATTGGTTTTCCGGTTTTATATAAGGCATAATCGCATATTTCACCTGTCATTGGAATCAGTGCAACTGTAAACGGAATAACTGCAATACCACCGATAGTTTTTCCAATCATAAACAGTGCAAGATTATTATTTGCAAATAAGATGATCAGATGACTGATCGCAGCTGTAACCATGCCAAATACGACGCAATTTCTTTTACCAAGACGGTTGATCATTGGAATGGCAAAGGGAAGAAGAAAAAGGGAAAGCATTCCGGGAAGGTTCATAATGGTTGCCACCCCAACATCATTAAATACATATTTTGCATAGTAATTGGCTACTGGTGCAGCAGAAAGATTGTAAAGAACTGTTCCGACTGCAAGATAAATAAAATATTTATTTTTTAGTAATGCTTTAACTGATTCTCCCACAGTCTGATTTTTTGTCAGTTTATCTTTGGAATGTTCTGTTACGGTTTCTCTGGTACATAGAACACCAATGATACAGGCTGCTATTGATATAACAGCAAAAACGAGAGTCGCTACAGTATATGCAGCCTGGCTTTCGTTCATTGCAGAAAGTATCTTAGGAACGACCAGGCCTATAAGAAGTACCGGAACCAATGATCCGTAAGCAGAAAAAACTCCTAAAACACCTCGCTGTTTAGAATCAGCGGTAAGCAGATTGTTCATTGTTCCACAAGCAACGGAAACCATGGTTCCAAAAAAAGGATTCGCAAGGAAATAACACCCTGCGCAGAAAGCAACTTTCCCTGTATAGGACAGTCCTTGTGGACAATTGAATAAAAGCATGATGGAAATTGCAATGCCAATTCCTCCGGCAAGTACCCAGGGCCTTGCCTTTCCAAGCTTTGTATGAGTCCTGTCAATGATCATGCCCATGATAATATCTGTGATTCCATCTGTGATTTTGGTTATCATCAGAATCATGGCAACAGCACCCATAGAAATACCTACTGCATCTGTGTAGTAAAGATTAATGTAATTTGGCACATATCCAGTGGCTACTGCACTGACCATGGCGCAAAACATAATACCAATTTTCTGATTTATACCAAGTTTACTGACATTCTTGTAATCTGGTTGTGTTTTTGTTTTTTTCATTTGCTTTCCCACCTTTTTTATTTAAATTGTGCAGCCATCCTGTACATGCTAAAAATTTGCAGGATAGTTATCGAATCCGACTGATTTCTTCAATTGCTTTATCATAATCTTCTGTAGGCTGTTGAAATAAAGCGGCACGGAATCTGGAATTATTCAAACCTTTTGACATTGCTTCCGCATCTTGGCGATCAGTATCCGAATAAATCTCCGGTACATATTTTTTAATTATTTCTACTGCTTTTGGGTCTTGAAATAATCGTTCATATGGTGTATCAGCCGAATATAATGTCCGGTAATCCTTTTGGGTATGAATCCTATAATCATAGCTTCCTGCTGTAAGTAATTTTGTTTCCTGTTCAGGAAGAAGCACTTCTGCATTACATCCAAATGGAATCTCAAAATGGAAATACAAGGTTCCATCTTTTTGGATTTCCCAATTAGATACATAAGTACCGTTCACACTGTCATAGCTGCATTCCATATGTCCCAGACGTATTTCAGGATATGGTGCGATTCGCACTTTTTTAAAGCCGGGCTCCAGCGGAGTAATTCCTGCAGCATAACGGTACAAAAACTCTGCTATACTTCCGTAAGAATAGTGATTCAGACTGTTCATTTCTGTACCGCTTAATAAGCCATCTGGAAGCACACTGTTCCAGCGTTCCCATATAGTGGTAGCACCAAGGTTTACCGCATACAGCCATCCGGGAAATCCCTCGTAGAACAAGAAATCATATGCTTCCTCAATCATACCATTTTCAGCCAGAACACAATTCATAATAGTAGATCCTACAAAACCACCTTTTAATCGGTTTAAATCCTGTTTGATCCTGTTTTTTAATCCATTGATAAGTTTTTGTTTATCTTTATAAACTTCAAATTTTAATGCAGTCAGGTAACCTGTCTGAGTATCTACAGACAAACGTCCTGTTGCCGTAAAATATTCTTCCAGAATCGCATTTTTTATATCCTCTGCTCTTTTACTATATTCAGCAGCATCTTCAAATCCCAGAACTTTTGCCGCATCTGCAACATATTTAGTTGAAGCATAATAATAAAGACTGCAGACGTAGCCATTATCCGTTCTTCCAAATTTGCTCTGCTCTGTCGATCCGTCAAGTGCAAGCCAATCACCAAACTGAAAACCAAAGTCATAAAGATTTTTCTTTCCTCGACTACAGTCCTGTTTATAAACATAATCAACCCAATCTTTCATAAGAGGATAGTGAGCAGCCAGCTCTTCTTTACTTCCATAATAGTCATAGAGCATTTTAGGTAAAAATGTAGCAATATCGCTCCATATTCCCGCTGTCATTCCTGGAAAGGCATTAGGTAAATAAATTGCTGTACCGCCATGATTGCGAACCTGGTCAGTACGCAGGTCACGAAGGAATTTGTGATAAAAAGCCCGGGTATCCATATGAAAGCCTGCTGTTGTACAAAAGACCTGTGCATCTCCGGTCCAGCCAAGACGTTCATCTCGTTGCGGACAATCCGTAGGCATATCTAAAAAGTTCGATTTCAATCCCCAAAGCGAATTGGAAAATAATTGGTTGATTTTATCATTTCCTGTTTTTATAAAACCAGTCTGATCCATTTCAGAATAGATTGCTCTTCCTTCAAAACAAGAAGCATCCACATTGGAAAGTCCACTGATTTTTACATAACGGAATCCAAAAAAGGTAAAGCGTGGTCGAATTTCTCTGTAAATACCATCTGATTTGTATATAAACTGGGATTTTGCATTTCGGTAATTATCATGAAAGAAATTACCATTTTGCAAAATTTCCCCAAATTCCATTTTCAGTGTAACTCCTTTCGGAATTTCCTGTGTACAGATTACATGCCCCGCAAAATTCTGCCCGAAATCAAGTACAATTTCACCAGCAGGCGTATGAATTAATTCCTTAACAGGAAAATGCTCCATATAATGAACTGCCGGAGAATATCTGGCACATAACTTTCCCGGTGGATCAATTAATACCGGCTTTTTCCAGAGAGGCTCTTTCCAGTTATAATAGTCCTGTATCTCTCCATTGTAAATATCAGATAAAGTAGTAAAGCTGGTTCTATATTTCCAGCTTTCATCGGTGGTAATGACTTCAACAGTCTCATCCTCATAACAAATGCGCAATTCAGCAATTAATGCAAGTGGGCGTTCATAATGAGTTGGTTCACCAAGGCCAAAATGTCCCCGGTACCATCCATCTCCAAGAAGTACTGTCCAGGTATTCTTCGTTTGCAGTAATTCTGTTACATCGTAAGTACAGTATTGATAATGTTCTTCATAATCATTAATAAACGGTGCAAGTAAATCATTTCCGATTTTCTTATCCCCTAAATAAGTTTCAAAAACACCTAATCCGCAGATATAGATTTTAGCGCTTTTAACCTTTTTATTAATTGAAAATGTTTTCCGGAATTCCGGATGCACATCGCCATCCTGTACGCCCAGCCAGTCAGCACTCCATGGATCCTGTAATTTTGCTGTTTCAAAATAGCAGATATCACTTGAGCATTCTTCGTCAGCATCGCTGTGAACGGTAATCTGGTAATAATAGCGGGTATAGGGTTCCAAAGAGATTTCTAAAACCTCTCCCGCTGAATTCAGTACACCTTTTTTTTCATATATTATAGAAGTCATGGTTTTATCCAGAGATACTGCAATTCTAGTCCATTTTTGACTATGCCCGCAGCTGTTTTTTACTTTCCATGAACAAAGAAGCTGTTCATAGTCAAACCCCACAGGATTATTAAGCCCATTAATTTTTATTGCATAAAGATTCATATTGTCCTCCTTCTGTAAATCACCCTTTTACTGCCCCCATAGTAATTCCCTTTGCAAAAAATTTTTGAAAATATGGATATACCAGAAGGATTGGAAGGACTGCGACTACAGCAATCGCCAAGCGGACCGTAGCAGTGGGCAAGTTTCCGGCATCTGCTCCTACCAGTACAGAAGAATTATTTGCAAGAAAATTTACATTATTATTCATTTCGTTCAGCAATTGCTGTATGCTGAATAAATTGCTGTCTGTGATGTAATATAAACCGTTGTTCCAGTCATTCCAGTAGGATACAGCAGACATAAGACCCACAGTTGCCAAAATGGGCTTTGAAAGCGGAATCATCAGTTTTTGATAAATATAAAATGGACCGGCTCCATCTATTTTCATAGCCTCTGACAATTCCGGTGGAATAGTACTCTGAAAGTAATTTTTTACCAGCATTACAGTAAAACCATTTAATAAGAGATTAGGGATGATCAGCCCCCATATAGTGTTTTTTAAATGAAAATAGTTATTGTAGATCATATATTGTGGTACGATTCCCCCATTAAACAGCATTGTGATCAAAATTAAAAGAAAAATAATTTTTCCACCAGGAAGGTTTTTCTGCGCAAGTCCATAGGCAAGCATGGAAACAATGATCAAGGATCCAATTGTTCCAACAACTGTTACTAAAATCGTAACACCATATGCACGTCCAATCTGTGTCCATTGTCTTAAG
The DNA here is from genome assembly GCF_934371575.1 of uncultured Blautia sp. Taxonomy (GTDB): domain Bacteria; phylum Bacillota; class Clostridia; order Lachnospirales; family Lachnospiraceae; genus Blautia_A. The sequence goes on from NZ_CAKRNY010000012.1 coordinate 79,259, forward strand.
ATATAGCTGTACGCATCAACGCTTAATTCCTTAGGAAAGAACTGATATCCCTTTGCAATCGCATATGATGAATCTGAAAATGATGCAGCAATTAATAACCAGAATGGAATAATTATGCATACTGAAAATACTATTAATATAAGATGTGCGAACAGCTGCATCAGTTTTTCCTGTTTAGATAAAATTCCGCCCATATTAACCTCCCTAAAAAATTGCATCCTCTTTACTGATTTTCCGTATCAGCAGATTTGCAGCTACAACCAGTATAAATCCTATAATTGCCTGTAAAAACCCTGCTGCTGCGGACATTCCCGGATTATTCTGGTTCATAAGAGCATTATAAACATAAGTATCAATGGTCTGAGTAACAGGGTAAAGAATACCGGAATTCTTTGGAACCTGATAGAATAAGCCAAAATCCGAATAAAACATTTTGCTGATGCTGATGATAAACATCGTAATTACAGTTGGCTTCAGGCAGGGCAGTGTAATTTTCACAATCTGCTGCCATCTGGAAGCACCATCGACTCTTGCGCTTTCATACAGGTCATTGCTGATTCCTACTATAGCTGAAAAATATATGATCATGCTGAAGCCTACGTTTTTCCATAAATTAATGAAAATAATGATCAGAGGCCAGTATTTTTGTTCCTGATAAAAATTTATAGTCTGAAGACCAAGTGGTTTCAGAATACTGTTATTTATAAATCCGGTTTCACCGCTTAAAAAGGCATAAACAAGATAGCTTACAATAACCCAGCTCATCAAATATGGAAGTAAAATAATTGTCTGATAAAATCGGCTTGCTATTTTAGAGCGGATTTCATTTAAAAGAATCGCAACAGCTATTGCACATACTGTTCCTATGATAATAAAGCAAAGATTATACAGAATTGTATTTCGGATCATTGTTCCAAACTGACCAGATGCAAACAGAAATTTGAAATTATCAAAACCACACCATGGACTTTTGAAAATCCCAAGACGGTAATTAACTTTTCGAAATGCTACTGTAATTCCAGCCATGGGTAAATAATTGTTAATGATAAAATATATAATACCCGGAAGCATCATCAGGTAATAGGGAAAAAGTTGTTTCCATTGTATTTTCACTCTTGTTTTCTTCTTCATAATGTGTTCCTCACGGTTTTATCTTTTAGGTGATTTTTTAGAAGAAGCCATGCAATATGCACAGCTCCTTCCAAACCACTGCTATTTATTTTGAAGCGAGAAAGTCATCTAACTGCTCCTGCTTTTCTGCAATAACATCGTCAATACCAGCTGCTTTCATGGCAGAAATGAATTCTTCATAATACTGGTCAACGTCAACACTTCCAGTTTCAAGCGCCGGCGCATATTGCTGGTATACAGAAGCAAGTGCAGCAATCTTGGTCTGGGCTTCCGGAGAAGGACTGTAGATCATGCCAATTGCTTTTGTCTTATTTGACATAGCCTCCTGTGTGTACGCATCGTTTTCTTCCTGTGACTGATCTTCACTCCAGGTATATATGTATCTTGTATCCCCATAAAGACCAAGTGTATTATAATATCCACTGTTGTTTGCATCCACACCTTCAGGGAATCCGATCAGATTCTTTTCCTTATCCAGAACAACATAATGTTTGCCTTCAATCCCCCACTGAAGCAGGTTTGCAATGCTTGGATCCTTATACATATAGTCAAGAAAACGGATAGCTGCTTCCGGCTCTTCTGCTGTTAAAGGTACTACCCAGCCTCCCATACCCTGTGTATTCTGGTAAACATCCGTAAGACGGATCATGTATTCTGTTTTATCTTTCTGAACAGGTGCACTCATCATGAAATATCCTGCACTTACGCCGGAATTTTTCAGATCATCCAGGCTGGAATCTGTTGTTGCTGCATCTGGATATACATATCCTTTCTGGTTCCATTCCCGCATATGGTCAATATAATCCTTGTACCCGTCAGATTCCATAACATTTACAACTGTTGTACTGTCGGTTCCGATCAATCCGCCTGTATAGCTTTTATTTCCCATATTATCAACAATACCTACGTAGTCATAGCTGGCACCGGAACCGACTTCTCCGCATGGATACATATCCGGATGGTTCTCTTTGATAGCGGCAAAAAGTTCTCCCAACTCATCTAATGTGTATATTTTTTCAGGATCAAATTCCCAGTCTGTTTCATCTACAAGTTCTTTTTTTACTTTGAAGCCACCGCCTGAACCGGTAACGTTTGGAATCTGCAGAACAGACCATATTTCGCCATCTACTGTATTATTGCTTGCAAATGTCCATCCTTCATCTGTCATCTGTTGAATATAAGGTGCATTCTCCTTAATCAGATCCGTAATTGGTTCAATCAATCCCTGATCAATATAGCTGTTCAGATCCTGAAGTAACGGGAACATCAGATCAAATCTCTCTCCTGTTCCAAGCCATGTAGTAAACTGAGACATTGCGTCATATGCGGAAACTGGTTTTAACTCTACCTCCACTCCAATTTCCTTTGTACTACGCTCATTTAATGCATCCTGAACCATCTGCAAATCTGTTGGTGTCGTGCCAAGTGTCATATAAGTCATGACAATATGGTCTACATCTCCACTCCACTCTTCTGCTTTCACTGTTACGCCGGAAAGCATTCCTGTCATAAGTGCTGCCGATAAAAACAACGCTGTTTTTTTCATTTCACATTTCCTCCTTTTATGGATGTTCTGCATTTGATGATTGTATTTTAACGTAGAAATATCCATATGAAATCCCTTTATATTGGTCATATATCATATAATCTTGTTTTTTTAAAACAACTAATTTATAATGATATCAGTGGCTTATTAATTTTATGGAGAGTGAAAAATGTTTGAAAAGATACCATTTAATACGATTGTTGCTTCAGAACGTCTTTTATCCAGAAACGTTACAAAGGAGGATTTGGAAAATCCAGTATATAATAAAGAAAATCTTTTAAATTCCAAATTTATTATTAGCGGAAGTGCAGATTCCTTCTCTCTTCCACCAATTACTGAGTTTGCGCTTCAGAATCTTTTCCATATAGAAAGCTTTATGATTTTTCATTATGGATTTGATTCTTTTACTGAACGAAAAAATTTCCATTCATTTCTGATCATGTATACATATTCCGGTCAGGGAAGTCTTACTTATCAAGGTAAAACCTATACATTAAAGCAAGGAGACGGTGCTTTTATCAATTGCATGGATTATCATCTTTATAAAGCTGATAGAACTAAATGGGATACCGCAATTCTTCATTTAAACGGACCGCTTCTTCAGCCATTTCATATGCAATATATGCAAAATGGTTCTCCTGTTTTTCATGAAGAAACAACAGGCGGATTTCAGAAGTATCTGGAAAATCTTCTAAAGCTTTATAGTCGGCCTCATCTTTATCGAGATTGGCAGGCTTCCACCTGTATTGATAATATGCTGAATCATTTATTACTCCTCACATCCCCTAAAGAAAAGGCAAAAGGTGCTGCATCAGATTCTATTATGTATCTTATCAAATACATGGAAAATAATTATACACAAAAACTGACACTTGATTACCTGGCTGAATTTGCCTGTATGAATAAATATTATCTTTCTAAAGAATTTAAAAAGTATACAGGATTTTCTCCAAATGATTATCTTATCTCGCTTCGTATCAACAGAGCAAAACAGCTTCTGGAAGGAACCACGTTGCCAGCATCCAAAATTGCTCATGAAATTGGAATTCATGATATTAATAATTTTACAAATCTCTTTAAGAAGAAAACCGGACTAACTCCTATTCAATATCGACACTGCAATAAAGAGATCCTTTAAACAATAGTTAGGGCTTTCCTCAATATAGTATGACGTTTTGTCAATATCCTATGATTTTATTATATTCTTGATGGATTATAATTTTTCTTAGCATATAATTTCTGAAATTCCATATGGATATTTCAGAATTCATACTATTAATGAAGGGAATACAATATGATCGAAAAAGAGAACATTCAGTTTTTTGATACGCCACACCTTATAGAGACAGCTGCTTTTCCAGCCAGATGCAATCTGGCTTATCTGCAATCTGAATTAGAAAAAAGATTTCCAGATATGAAGTTTCGAGTTACATCCGCCACCATTAACAATACTGGCATATATGTTGCAAAGGAATCTGCCTGGATCAGATTATTTGGTGGAGATAATCGGATCCGCAATCTTCCGGGATATTGTGAGGTAACTATTGATGTGTGTACTGGCAATCATTACCAGACAATCATTGTCTGGTCACCCAAACGCTGGAATGACCGTTTTGCGGGAACGGCGGGCGGAGGAACCTGTACCGGAGGCAGAACACAGATTAATACGCCTGACAATACCCAGCGTGGATGGAATATGGGATACGCTCTGCTCAATGGATTTACTTGTGCCACTACAGACTCGGGAAATAAAGGGAACTGTACGAAATGGGGCCATGAACGTGAAAATCTGGAGAATTGGAGTTACAGAGGAACTCATAATATGACGATTTTTGGAAAAGCAGTCGCCGAAATTCTTCATGGAAGGCCTGTAAAATACTCTTACATGAGCGGTGGTTCCGGTGGTGGCCGTCAGGCACTTACAGAAGCCCAGAATTTTCCAGAAGACTACAACGGAATCTGGGCCAGCTGTCCGGCAGTTAACTGGACGCAGTGCATTGTTTCTGGCTTATGGCCAATTGCTGTTATGAATGAGTATAATCATATCCTGTCATTTCATAAAATGAACGCATTCCGTGATGAAGTGCACAATAGCGTTGGGGGAAAAGAGAGCTATTATCAGAAGAGAGAGAAGGTTGCCTTTGATCCTTATACAATTCTTGGAAAAAAAACAAAAGATGGAGTTATTTCGAGAAAAGATTGCAATATAATGAATGAAATCTGGAAAGGTGCACATACCTCGGATGGAAGATTTTTATGGTATGGATTTCTTCCCGGGGGAACATTCTGGAATAAGATCATACCAATTGGTGCATTTTATTATCCTTTAATCAGTAAAAAACCAAAATGCTTTTCTCTTGTTGAGCAATTCGCAAGTCTTGCCTTTGATTCAGCAGATAAAGATTTTCGAAATATTAAGTTAAAAGACTTTGAAGAGATTTTTGATGTATGTGTAAAAAAACTGGGATGGCTATCCTGCGATAATGCAGATTTACGTCCGTTTTGTAATTATGGTGGCAAACTGATTATAGATCATGGAATGGATGATCCGCTTATTCCTGTAGAAGGTACTATAAATTATTATAACCGAATGCGGGATATTTGTGGCGGACAAGCAGCCACAGATCAGTTTTGCCGGCTTTATATTAACCCTGGGGATGGTCATGGTAATTGTTTTACAAACGGTCCGGGATTAACAGAAAGCACAGGAATACGTGCATTAATGAACTGGGTTGAAAATGAAGTGGCTCCAGAAGAACTTCCAACTATACAAGTAAATAAAAAAACAGGAGAAACAATCCATACAGGGTTTACAACACCCTGGAGGAAATAAAATCCTCCGGTAGAGATTAGCGGCAGCCAAGCACTGTAAGAAGCCCTTCATGTGTTCTCCAAGAAAAAATAATAAGTTTGTGGAGATTTTTTTCAATTTACCTCTTGACAAAAATCATTAGCTTATACCATCGAGTGTTTCCGTTCGTTAGTTACAAAGCCTTGGATTTTCCTGCGAACCGGAGGTATATCAGCCTTTCTTATGAGTACCAAAGTATTTTTTCAGAACAGTCAATGCTTCTTCTCTTAGAACACCTTTTGTAACCTGTGGGCGCCAGAAAGAGTTATCAAATACCATTTTGGAGCAGTTGCAGCCTTCGTTTCCAAGGATATTTTCAAGATCAATATTGCTTGCTCCGTAGACCAGCCGTCCAAGTTTTACCCATACCATGGCACCACTGCAACTGCCGATTGAGATTTCACCTGTTTTAAGAAATTTAATAACTGTTATATTTTGTTATTAAATTCTCCGCAAACCATTGAAAACACTGGATTTGTCGCAGGTGAGCTTTCCCTTATTGTTTCCCTTGTATTATATTATCCCATGAGTATTTACGAACTATGATAAGGGCAAATACAAGGGAAAGAAAAATCTATAAAACAGTATAACACAAAATAAAAGCGACATGGCGAACTGATTGAAATGCTTCTGATTTTTGTAACAAATGACTGATTGAATGATAAGGAGATTCTATACGATGAGAACAATATTTACAGAATACAATCCACACAGAAACAGCATTGATATTTATACTTCTGCTGGTTATATGCTCCGCATTGACTGTTGGGAAGCCGAAACGGATTTAAAAACCACACCCGGATCAGTCTGTTCATTAAACGCACTTGCCATTGATGAACCACTTGAATATGCAAGATTGTATCTTGATGGAACGATGCAAATGTGGGTAAATCGGTGATACCCTCTTCTTCACATAATTGAAATCATGAAAATAATACATTAGCACTAGAAAAACTAATCATGAAATCAATCTGTAAAAT
>NZ_CAKRNY010000013.1 GCF_934371575.1 uncultured Blautia sp.
CTCTATAACGGAGAAGATATTCTTACATATGATAAGAAGAAAATGTGGGAAATGCGCCGGAAGCTGCAGATTATTTTTCAGGATCCGTATAGCTCTCTGAACCCGAGAATGACAGTATATGATCTGATCAGTGCACCTCTTGAGGTGTACAAGGTTGGTACCAGGGCAGAACGCCGGGAGATGGTAGAAGAAATCCTTCAGGAGGTTGGCCTGGACAAGCAGTATCTGAATCGTTTTCCTCACGAGTTTTCGGGTGGCCAGAGACAGAGAATCGGAATTGCAAGGGCGCTGATCCTGAATCCGGAATTTGTCGTCTGTGATGAAGCGGTTTCTGCGCTGGATGTATCGGTCCGGGCCCAGGTTCTGAATCTTATGAGAAATATGCAGCAGAAGAAAAATCTGACCTATCTGTTTATTTCCCATGACCTGAGCGTGGTCCGCCACATCAGTGACCGTATTGCGGTTATGTATCTTGGAAGTGTAGCTGAGGTTGCTGAAAAGGATCAGCTCTATTCCAATCCCATGCATCCATATACAAAGGCGCTTCTTTCTGCCATTCCGCTTCCTGATGTGAAGAAGAAACGCCAGCGCATCATTCTGGAGGGGGATGTGCCAAGCGCCTACAATCCACCATCCGGATGTAAATTCCACACCCGCTGTCCATATGCCAAAGAGCGCTGCAGATCAGAGGTTCCTGCGCTGCAGGAGGTGGAAAAGGGACATCAGGTGGCCTGTCATAAGGCGTTGAATGGTTTGAAAAAATAAGCAGGGAGGATTACTATATGAAAAACAAATTATGGAAACTGTTGCTTTTAAATGGAATCCTGGCTTCTTCAATGGCAATATCAGCCGGAACACCGGTAAGTGTTTTCGCAGAGGAAGAGACAACTGCTTCTGCTGATGGCGAGGAAGATTTACAAGTTCTTTTTGACCAGTCAGTAGAGGATGCAATGATCATTGATCATAATGAAATACTTCCTGTGGTAAGTCTGGATGAAGGACAGCCCTATGCCGTATACGATGAGGAAGGCAGAATCCTTCTTTACACATTTCATAAATATCCGGACAGCTATCCTGACGGAGCGGATGTGAAGCTGGAATGGGGAAATGTCTGGACCTTTACCGGCGGGGAACTGGAGGATTGGTACCAGAAGAACAAGGACGGTGTAACAGACTGGCCTGCAAGACTGAGAGAGCTGATCGGTCTTCGACCGGATAATGAGGCAAACTGCTTTACAGCCATGTGGGCGAAGCCGGAAGATGTGTTCCGCCCGGCATATGTTTCAGATATTGGAACAGTCGAAATGGCAGACTCTTTTTCCGAGGATGTTGATGCTGACTATAAAGAGTGGTTTGATGCAAATATTATTTCCAGTTATTTTGACGGAGAATATCCGTGGACAAGACTGGGCTATACTTACGACTGGGCTGATAACGGAACAAAATACGGTTTGTCTGAGTTTATCGTCAAACAGGACAGTGATGTAAAAGTTGCCTATACGGTCAGTCTGGAGGACATGCTGAAAAAGCTGGAGGATAACACCTGGAATCCGCAGACAGCAAAATAGTACCTGAACTGCAAATGATTGTTTATGCCCGTGATTCGTTTCATGTATTCGAACACGGGCTCTTTTTATGTAAAGGAGATTGACTGTTTTTTGATAAATATACGGTTATTTTCTTTATTTTGTTGAAATATATCAGAACTTTTGCTAAATTATAAATAGACGTGAAAAAAGTCCAATATTATTTGGCAATATTCTACAAAATTAAAGGGGATGGAATGGTGGAAAACAGAAATAACAGATTGCTGAATGCGAAATTAAACAAGTATATCGTTCCAGGTATTATGATGTCGCTGGCACTTCAGCTTGGAAACATTGTGGACACTATCTTTGTAAGTAATTTAATTGGTGTAGAAGCAATGTCCGCAGTCACAATGAGTCTTCCGGTTGAAACGATAGTTCAGCTTACCGGTTACTGTCTAGGTGTGGGAGGTTCCATAGCCGCAGGAAATATGCTTGGTAAACGTGACAAAGAAGGGGCTTCCAGATTGTTTTCAGCCACTTTCATCGTCACACTCGTGGTGGGACTGCTGTTTTCACTCATTGCATTTCCTGCCGCAGGACCTATTGCCAGATTTCTGGTATCCGGAGACGGAGTTTTGACAACTTATACAAGAGACTATATCCGCATCAGCATGTTAGGTGCACCGGTAATCGGAATTGGTCTGATGATGGTAAATTACCTTGGGGTGGAAAATCATCCGGAGCTTGCTTCTGTTTATCTGATCGCAGCCAATGTGATAAATCTTGTGCTGGATTACATATTTCTTAGATTTACACCACTTGGAGTCACAGGTGCATCCTTATCAACGGTACTTGGCTTCCTTTTTGCCATGGTGGTTTTCATTTTCTATATTCGCTCAGATAAGAGGAATATCAGTTTCGTGCGGCTGAATGCAAAGGATTTCGGAATCGTGAAGGAAGCGGTGGTTACAGGTGTGCCCATGCTTGTTTTCATGGCAACCAATTTTGTAAAAGCCCTTGGCCTGAACACCATCATCATGAATCAGATCGGGGAAGACGGAATGGCAGTATTTACGGTCTGCGACAATGTTTTGCTGATCGTGGAAATGCTTACAGGCGGAATCATTGGTGTAATTCCTAATGTTGCAGGAATTCTTTTTGGAGAAAAAGACTATGTGGGAATCCGCGTCCTGTGCAAAAAAATGCTGAAATACAGCTACATCGTGCTGGCAGTCATATTCGTTCTGATCATGCTGTTTACAGAACAGATCACCATTATGTTCGGAGGCGGTGGAGAGCTGGGACGGGAGATGGTTCATGCACTGCGTATTTTTGCTCTGTGTGTAGTGCCTTATCTTTGGAATAAATTTACCGTAAGCTATTATGAATCTATTGAAGAGACTGCAATTGCAAGCTTTGTTACTTTCCTTGAAAACGCAGTGGCAGTTCTTCCTGCAACATTTATAGGAATTTCTATCTGGAAACAGATTGATGGAATCGGTACAAATGGAATTGGTGTTGCATTCGTTGCCACAGAGATTATAACTCTGATCGCAGCCTGGATTTTCCGAAAGATCAAACACAAAAATTCTACTTTTTATATTGTTCCTGATCAAAATCCCGGAACCAATCTTGATTTTTCCATTAAGAGCACCATGGAAGAAGCAGGTGCAGTTAACAGAAAAATCCTGGAGTTCTGCAAAGAAAACGGTGTATCTGGAAACAGAGCCAATCTTGCTGCTGTGTGTGCAGAAGAAATGACTGTGAATATCATTAAATTTGGTGGAAAAACTTCCAACTGGATCGACATCAACCTTTGCCTGGAGGATGACATTTGCCGGTTAAGGATAAGAGACAACGGAGTGAATTTTAATCCGCTAGAATACAGCTATGACCATGAGGAGTTTGATATTCATGGAATAGAGCTTGTGAAAAAGGTTTCAAAATCAATGGATTATATCCGCGCGATTGATATGAATAACACTATAATATCTTTTTAGGAGGTGCAGGAAATGTCTGTGATCAATGAAAAAAGCAATTTTGCTTTTGCGTTTCAACCGGTAACAAAGCTGTTTGAAGAGCAGGTACGGCTTCATCCTGACAAATGTGCTGTTGCTTCAGCCAGGGAAAGCTTCACGTATGTCCAGCTGAATGAGAAGGCAAACAGAGTAGCAAATTCCCTCATAGAAAAAGGTGTGGGACGGGAAACAATCGTAGGCATTGTACTGGAACGCTGCTGTGATTTTTATGCAGTGCGGCAGGGTGTTCTGAAGTCCGGAGGCGCATTTGCCGTGGCAGCACCGGATTATCCTGATGACAGAATCCAGTTTATTTTCGAAGATTCCGGTGCACCGTTTGTTATCACAACAAAGCAGATTGCAGATGAACGCCGGGAACTGTTTTCAAAGCTTTCCTGCACGGTACTTCTTTTGGAGGAATTGCTTGCCAGCGGGAATACGGAAAATCCGGATACTGTAATCGGTGAACACGATCTTTGCTATTGCATTTATACCTCCGGCTCAACCGGAAAACCAAAAGGTGTTATGATCGAACATATCAATCTTGCGAATTTCGTAAACCCGGATCCAAGAAATGCAGAAACCTATGGCTATGTAAGCCGTGGAAGCGTTTCCCTTTCCATGGCAGCCATGACATTTGATGTTTCGGTACTGGAGGAATTTCTCCCTCTTACGAATGGAATGACTGCAGTGATCGCAAGTGATGAAGAGATCCTGAATCCGCTTATGCTTGGTGAACTGATCATAAAAAACAAAGTTGATATCATGACCACTACACCGACCTATCTGTCCAATATGATCGATCTTCCTCAGCTTCAGGAAGCTGTTTTCGGAATTAAGGTCTTTGACGTAGGAGCAGAAGCATTCCCGCCGGCTCTTTACGATAAGATCCGTTCTGTGAATCCGGACGCATATATTATGAACGGTTATGGTCCTACAGAAACCACCATAAGCTGCACCATGAAGGTGATCACGGAAGGCAAAAATATTACCATCGGAACACCAAACGGGAATGTTAAGGTATATGTTGTGGATAAGGAAAACCGGATCCTTCCGGACGGAGAGACCGGTGAGCTTGTAATCGCAGGTCTTGGCGTTGGTCGCGGTTATATCAATCTGCCGGAAAAAACAGCTGATGTTTTCATAGAACTGAATGGAGAACGGGCCTATAAGACTGGTGATCTTGCGAAAATAAATCCAGAGGGCGAAATCGAATTTTTCGGAAGAATCGATAATCAGATCAAGCTGCGCGGTCTGAGAATTGAGCTTGGTGAGATTGAAGAGGTAATTAACAGCTTCCCTGGAATTGTGACCAGTATTACCGTTCCTGTGGATAATAAGTATCTTTGCTGTTACTATATGGCAGACCGTAACATTGATTGCGGAGAAATTACCGCTTATGCGTCAGAATCACTGGCACATTATATGGTTCCGGATGTTTTTATCCAGCTGGAAAAAATGCCTTTGACACAGAATGGCAAAATCGATAAAAAAGCATTGCCAAAGCCTGTTTCAGAGCCAAAGAATCTGAAAGAGCCGGAAACACCAATGCAGAAGAAGATTTTCCAAATCGTTGCCCAGGTTGTGGAAAATGACTTTTTCGGAGTGGATACAAGCTTCTATAAAGCAGGTTTGTCTTCCATAAGCGCAATGAAGCTCTGTGTTCTCATTTCAGATGAATTCGGTGTCACTGTAAAAACAAGCGATATCCACGAGAACAATACCGTGGAGAAGCTGGAAAAATATGTCATGCTGGCGCCGAAGCTCAGAACCTACGAAAAGAGAGAGGTTTATCCTCTTACCGGTTCCCAGAAGGGTATTTTTGCAGAATGCAGCAAAAATCCTGAGAGTACCGTATACAATATCCCATTCCTTTTTGAACTGGATCCTGCAGTGGATACCCGGAAATTATCCGATGCAGTTGCCAGAATGGTAAGCGCCCATTCCTACCTGCTCACACAGGTATATCTTGACGATAATGGGGAGATGGTACAGCGCCCAGGCAATGGGACTTTTGTGCCGGAAGTGATCGAGACCACAAATGAGAAATTTGCCAGCCAGAAGGAAAAACTTGTACGTCCGTTTAAGCTGGAAAAAGGATGTCTTCTTCGTGTGGCAATTTATGTGACAGAAGATAAAAAATACCTCTTTACAGATTTCCACCATATTATTGCTGACGGCAACTCCTATGATATCATTTTCGAGGATATCAACAAGGCTTATATGGGCGAAAAGCTGGAGAAAGAGACCTATACCGGATTTGATGCGGCCCTTGACGAAGAGCAGCAGATGAAAGAGGGTAAATATAAAAAAGCTGAGAAATACTATGACAGCATTTTTGAAGGAATTGAAACGGAATCCCTCCCTATGCCAGACCTGAATGGAAAAGCTCCTGAAAAAGGTTATCTGGAGAAGACCATGGGTATGAAAGAAGAGGCCATTCTTTCCTATTGCGAGAAGCTGGGTGTTACCCCGAATATTTTATTTACAGGTCTGTTCGGCATCCTTATGGCGAAATACTCCAATGCAGAGGACAGTCTGTTTTCCACTATTTATAATGGACGAAATGATTCCAGACTTGAGAATACAGTCTGCATGCTGGTAAAAACTCTTCCTGTATATTGCAAATTCGACCCGAAAACCACTGTACAGGCATATATGGCAGAGCTTTCCGAGCAGATGCTGTCTTCCATGGCAAATGATATTTTCCCATTTTCCGATATCTGTGCCAAATATGGCCTGAATTCAGATCTTACCTTTGCATACCAGGCAGAGTTAAGCGACGATTACCCAATCGGAGACACCATTGCCAGAGGCCATGACCTTTCCCTGGATATGGCAAAAATGCCTCTGCTGATCCAGGTAAGAGAGTACAATCACACCTATGTGCTCACTGCAGAATACCGCAGCGACATGTACAGCCAGGCCTTTATTGACGGAATCCTGGATTCCTATGAGGCTGCGATGAGCTCCGCGTTGAAGACAAAACTTGTTTCCGAAATCTCCGTGATTTCCCAGCATGGAGTGGATAAGATTGCAGAATTCAACCATACAGAAAGTGAATACGACAGAAACAAAACAATTTCTGATATGTTTGATGAACTGGTGGAAACCATTCCGGACCATACTGCTGTTGTATATAAAGACAGAAAATACACTTATAAAGAGCTGGACGAGATCAGCGACAGACTTGGAAAATACATTGCATCCCAGGGAATCGGCAGGGAAGATGTTGTCTCCATCCTGATCCCACGTTGCGAATATATGGCAATCGCGCCAATGGGCGTGATCAAAGCCGGTGCAGCATACCAGCCTCTTGATCCTACATACCCGAAAGACCGTCTGATGTACATGCTGGGAGATTCCTCTGCCAAGCTGCTGATCGCAGACAGAGAGCTTCTGCCGCTGGTAGACGGATACCAGGGACCTGTATTGTTTACAGATGAGATCCCACAGCTGGAAGAGCGTGATGTGGAACTTAGGAAGCCAGAGCTTCATGATCTGTTTATTTTACTGTACACCTCCGGTTCCACCGGTGTGCCGAAAGGCTGTATGCTGGAATATGGAAATATCACTGCATTCTGCCACTGGTACAAAAAGTATTACCATGTAGATGACAGCTCCAAAGTAGCAGCTTATGCATCCTTTGGTTTTGATGCTTCTATGATGGATATTTATGGTGCAATTGCAAACGGCGCAGAGCTTCATATCATTCCTGAAGAGATCCGCCTTGATTTCATTGCACTTCAGCGTTATTTTGAAGAGAATGGCGTTACCCATTCCTTTATGACTACACAGGTGGGAAGACAGTTTGCGATGGAAATGAGCTGCGAGAGCCTGCAATATCTTTCCATAGGTGGAGAGAAGCTTGTTCCTATGGAACCACCCAAGGATTACAGATTCTTTAATGCTTATGGCCCTACAGAGTGTACTATTTTTACAACTGTATTTGAAGTGGATAAATATTATCCAAACATTCCGATCGGAAAAGCGCTTGATAATTTCAAACTTTATATAACCGATAAGTTCGGCCACCTGCTTCCATATGGAGCCTGCGGTGAGTTGATGATCTCCGGATGGCAGGTTTCCAGAGGCTATCTGAATAAACCGGAGAAAACCGCGGAAGTTTATACCAGAAATATTTATGATGACACCGAAGGCTATGAAGTCCTGTATCATTCCGGTGACGTTGCCAGATATCTTCCGGATGGAAATATCCAGATCATTGGAAGAAAAGACTCCCAGGTTAAGGTCAGAGGCTTTCGAATTGAGCTTTCCGAGGTTGAGGAAGTGATCAGAAGATACGAAGGCATAAAGGATGCGACCGTAGTTGCTTTTGATGATCCAAATGGCGGTGGAAAATATATTGCAGCTTACGTGGTATCCGACAGCCAGGTTGACATAAATAAGTTAAATGATTTCATCAAAGAAACCAAGCCTCCATATATGGTTCCTGCAGTTACCATGCAGATCGACGAGATCCCGCTGAACCAGAACCAGAAGGTAAATAAAAAAGCCCTTCCACTTCCAGAGCGGAAAGTAGAAGAGATCGTGAAACCGGAGAATGAAACCCAGCAGAAGCTGTTTGACTGTATTGCGGAGGTTCTTGGCTATACCGAATTTGGTATTACCACAGATATTTACGAGGCAGGATTGACCTCCATCACTGCGATCAAGCTGAATATCCTGATTTCCAAAGCTTTTGACATTGTGATAAAAACATCTGACATCAAGGATCACCCCACCATTCAGATGTTAGAGGGCTTTGTGAAGACTGCCGGAAAAGAAACCAGGAGGGAAATCCAGGAAAATTATCCTCTTACCAATACCCAGGAGGGAATTTTCATTGAGTGTACAGCCAATATGGGATCCACCATTTACAACATCCCATATCTTCTGAAGCTTGATAAGAAGATTGATCTGGACAAGCTGGCAGAAGCAATTGACTGCACCGTTGCAGCCCATCCTTATCTGAAAACCCGCCTCTTTATGAGCGATGAGGGAGAGGTTCTTCAGAAACGTGATGATGCTTTAACCTATAAGACACAGATTATAAATGGAATGAACCGGGAGACACTGGTTCGCCCGTACATGCTGTTTAATGAGCAGCTTTTCCGCTTTGAAATCCACAGAACCTGTGATGGAAATTACCTGTTCCTTGACATTCACCATATTATTGCCGACGGTACCTCCCTGGGCATTATCCTGAACGATATCAACCGGGCTTACAGCGGTGAAAAGCTGGAAGTGGAAGCGTATACTTCCTATGACCTGGCTCTTGATAACAGGGATGCGCTGGCAGGTGATGCTTATAAGAATGCAGAGAGCTACTATAAATCCATTTTTGAAAATGTGGGCGGAAGCATCAACTTCTATCCGGACAAGAGCGGAGCCGTTCCAACCGCAGAGATGTATCACCGTGAGACCAGTGAGTTCTCCGTACAGGATGTGAAGGCATTCTGTAAAAAGCACGGGATTACGGAGAACGTATTCTTTATCTCTGCCTTTGGTATCACTCTTGGAAAATACAATTTCAGGAAGAATGCTGTGTTTACCACTATTTACCACGGCAGAAACGATTCCAGGCTTTCCGATACCGTGGGTATGCTGGTAAAAACACTTCCTGTTTACTGTGACTTCTCAGGAAGCACTACAGATTGCATGAATGCTGTCCAGCAGCAGCTGATTAATTCCATGAACAATGATATTTATCCGTTCTCCCAGATCAGCCATGAATTTAACATTAAGGCAGATGCCATGGTGATCTATCAGGGCGACAACTTCGCCTTTGATAATATCGGCGGTGAATATGCACAGGAAGAGCCTGTTCAGCTGAATGCGGCGAAGGCCCCTGTTTCCATCAGTATTTCAATTGAGAGAAACAAGTTCGTCTTTGAGATTGAGTACAGAGGCGATATGTACAACGAGGAGACCATCAAATACCTTGCAGACAACCTGGAAACAACGGCAGATGGAATCCTGAGAGAATACCAGCCAGAAGAGATCAGGCTGATGTTTGAGGAAGAGACCAAAATGGAAGATGATCCTTCCCATGCTGGAAAGACCTTTGTAGACCTGTTCAGGGAAGCTGTTGCAAAATATCCGGACAGACCTGCGGTAAGGGACGGAATGGGCGAGCTTACCTATAAAGAACTGGATCATATGTCAGATTATGTTGCCCAGAAGCTGACCGAAAACGGATTCGGAAGAGAGAAAGTAGCCGGTATTTTGTGCGGAAGAACAAAGGAATATGCCGTAGCTTATATCGGTGTTATGAAAGCTGGCGGCGCATATGTTCCACTGGATCCAGAATATCCGCAGAGCAGGATCGAGTACATGCTGAAGGATTCCGAAGCAGAAAACCTGCTTGTAATCGACCGTTACCGCAGTCTGGTAGGCTTCTACGACCAGAATGTGATCAGCCTGGATGACGTGGCAGCAGAATCCAAAGACTTTGCGCTTTCTGTAGAGCTCACAGCTCCGAAACCAGAGAACCTGGCTTATATGATCTACACATCCGGTTCCACCGGAAAACCAAAAGGTGTTATGCTTGAACAGCGGAACCTGCTGAACCTGATCGAGTATATCCTTATGACAAGGAAACTGACACCAGATGATATTGTGGCAGAGTTTGCAAGCTTCTGCTTCGATGCATCCGTGATCGACCTGTTTGCCCCGCTTACTGCAGGTGCGGTACTGTACATTTTGCCAGAGAGCATACGAAAAGATGCAGTTGCTGTTGGAAAATTCATAAAAGAAGAAAAAATTACCACAGCTACCTTCCCTACCCAGATGGGCGAGCTGGTTGCAGAGCTTCTTGACGACGCTCCGAGCCTGAAATTCGTTACCCTGGGTGGTGAGAAGTTCAAATATTACCGGGATAGAACCTACCAGATGATCAATGGCTATGGCCCCACAGAGAATACCGTTTCCTCTACAGAGTTCCTGGTTGATAAACAGTACGACAACATCCCGATCGGTAAGTCACAGCGGAATATCCGCAGCTACATTGTGGACGAAAATATGAACCGGCTTCCGGTGGGCGCTTCTGGCGAGCTTTGCCATGCCGGACGTCAGATCGCAAGAGGATATCACAATCTTCCTGAGAAGACGGCCTCCGTATTTGTGGAAAATCCATTCTCCGTATGCAACGAGGACAAACGTCTTTACAGAACCGGTGATATGGTCCGCATGAAGGGTGACGGAAACATTGAGTATATTGGCAGAATTGACTCCCAGGTCAAGATCAGAGGTTACCGTATTGAGCTTGGGGAGATCGAAGGAGCCCTTCTGAAGCATGATCTGGTAAAGAACGCAGCAGTTACCGTAATTGAAAAAGGTGGAAATAAATATATTACTGCTTATTATACTGGTGAAACAATCCCGGAAGATGAGCTGAAGCCATTCCTGAACCCATTGATCCCGGATTACATGATGCCGTCTTTCTTTGTTCATCTTGAGGAAATGCCGGTAACCCCAGGCGGCAAGATCGACAAAAAGGCGCTTCCGGTACCAGAAGTAACCACCACAGCCAGCACAGACTATGTAGAGCCTGTCACGACTGTCCAGATTGCACTTTGTGAAATATTTGAAAAAGCACTTGGCATTGAAAAAGTGGGAATTGAGGACAACTTCTTTGAACTTGGAGGCTCCTCACTTACTGCATCGAAGGTTGCTGTTATGTGCCTTTCCAAGAATATTTCCATTGTATATGCGGACATTTTCAAATATCCGACTATCCGTGAGCTTTCTGCAATTGTGGATAATAGTGAGGCATTTGAAAATCCACAGAGTGAGAACGAATTCTCCAGCTACAATTATAACCGGATCCAGAGCGTGATCAGTGGAAATGTGGAAGAAAACGTAAACCAGGTGACAAAGGAAGAAATTGGTGATATCATGATCACAGGTGCAACCGGCTTCCTGGGAATTCATGTTCTGAAGGCCTACCTGGATAATTATGACGGCAAGGTTTACTGCCTGGTACGCAAAGGTAAATATGAGTCCATGGAGAAGCGGATGATGCATATGCTGATGTATTACTTCGATAATCCATGCCAGGAACTGTTTGGCGAGCGTATTATCTGTGTGGACGGCGATATTACTTCGAAAGAACAGGTGGAGAAATTTGCAGATTACAAATTTAACACCATCATTAACTGTGCAGCCTGCGTAAAGCATTTTGCTGCTGGTGATGTACTGGAGAAGATAAATGTACACGGAGTGGAAAATCTGATTGAATTCTGTAAAAATAACGGACGCAGACTGATCCAGATTTCTACTGTTTCTGTTGCCGGGGAAGGTTCCGATGGTGTTCCGCCAATGTCCAGAGTCTTTAATGAAAACGATCTGTATATTGGACAGAACATCACAAATGAATACATCCGCACAAAATTCCTTGCAGAGAGAGCGGTACTGGAAGCGGTTTCCAGTGGGCTTGACGGAAAGGTTATCCGTGTAGGAAATCTGATGAGCCGAAATTCAGATGGTGAATTCCAGATCAACTTTATTACAAACGGATTCCTGCGAAGTCTGCGAGGATATGAGGCAGTTGGTAAATTCCCAATTGGGGCTATGCACGAAGTTACAGAATTTTCACCAATTGATTCTACTGCACTTGCAGTATTGAGACTGGTGCAGACAGACCGGAGATTTACCGTATTCCACGCCTGCAACAGCCACCATATCTATATGGCGGATCTGATCTATGCAATGCGGAGCCATGGATTTGACATTGACATTGTAAGTGATGAAGCGTTTGAGGCTGCGGTAAAAGAATTTGCAAAGAACAGTGATGACTCGGATGTTGTTTCCGGACTGATCGCGTATACGGCTCATAATGAAAATGAGATCTATACCCTGGATTACAGCAACCGGTTTACAGCACAGGTTCTTTACAGACTGGATTACAAATGGCCGGTTACAGATGACAGATATCTGGAAAGCGCTATTGAGGCACTTGACAGACTTGCATTCTTTGATTGATTTACGCAACTTAAAGGAGGAAATTGTAATGGAAATTGTAAGTAAGACAGAGGGCAGCAAGGTAACTATGGAGATCACAGGATGGCTTGACACCCAGACTGCACCGCAGCTGGAAAAGGAGCTGTCAGCACTTGATCCTGGCACAACAAGCCTGGTATTTGACTTTGCAAACCTGGAATATATCTCTTCCGCCGGACTTCGTCTGGTAATCGCCGCTTATAAGAAGATGGCAGGCAAGGAAGGCTTCAGGATTGTAAATGTTTCTGATGAAGTGTACGATGTTTTCAGCCTTACCGGATTTGACCAGAAGATCAATATTGAGAAAAGATAAAAACAGGAAATGGAATTATTATTTACGTCAGGCGGGGTGATTTTCTGAAAAGCTATGTGGAAGATAAAGCAGAACAGTTTGAGAAATGTCTGGAATTGTCCTGTGATCTATCAGAACTTGAAAAAATAAAAAAATGCATCTTTGAGCTTCAGATCGATAACGGAATAAAAAAGAAAATTTTTCTTGCATGTGACGAAATTTTTTCCAATATCACAAGCTATTCCGGAGCAGAGTGGGTACAGCTTTGCTGTATTAAGAGTGCAGATAAAGTGACGGTTACCTTTACAGATAATGGAATATCCTTCAATCCGCTTGAAAGCAAGGTGGAAATGGATTTTGAAGATTTCGATCTGGGTGGAATGGGGATCAGTCTTGTGAAAAAATTATGCTCCTGTATCAATTACAGTAACATTCGGGGGGCAAATATCCTCAGTCTGGAATTTGCAGTGTAAAAGAACGATGAAATTATACAGAATCAATATTAATAATTTTGAGGATCCTCTGCAAAATGAAAGTCTTCTGGAACTGGTTGGTCCAGAAAGAAGAAAAAAGGTCATCCGGTATTGCCAGCCGGATGACCGGAAAAGAAGCCTGGGCGCAGGTATTGTGATTAAAACCATTCTTAACGAAAACGGACTTTCGGAAAGCAGTCTGAAATATTCCGAAAACGAAAAACCCACGGCGGATAATCTTTTCTTTAACATAACCCATTCCGGTGCTTATGTTGTGGGAGTGCAGTCAGACTGTGAGGTGGGATGTGACATCGAAAAAATAGATGCGGCACCGCTGGAAATTGCGGAGCATTATTTTCGTCCCGCGGAATGTGAGTATATAAAATCTGCGAAGGATAAAAACAGGGCATTTTTTACACTATGGACATTAAAGGAAAGTTATATGAAAATGACAGGACGGGGACTGAGCATTCCATTGGATTCCTTTGAAATTATCCGGAAGGCAAATGGATATGCCTTGAAGGAATCTTATGGAAAGCCCTGTTTCCTTAAAACCATGGAATTTGATGACCATGTTTTTTCAGTATGCAATGAAACTGAGTTTGCATTTGGGCCCGGTGATTTCCATGATATTATGTGACAGCCGGACGGAAGCCCAGGGGCGAAAAACCAACAAAAATTCAGCAAAAATTCATTAAGAAATTATATGCAAAAGACTTGACGGATATGTTTGCATTGTGGTAAACTGTACAAGCGACATGGAAGTTAGGTCTTTTTTTTATGCCTGAAAACGATGGCGGATACATCGAACAGGTACAGAAAGACCATGCAAATGAAAACACTGGAGGTGGAAGTTGTGCGCGTTAGGATTACATTAGCATGTACAGAGTGCAAGCAGCGTAACTACAATATGACTAAGGAGAAAAAGAACCATCCTGAGAGAATGGAAACCAAGAAATATTGTAAGTTCTGCCAGAGACACACAATGCACAAGGAAACAAAATAGTCACTTTAGATTGTGAGGTTAGGCTATGCAAGAAAAAGAAAAATCTGCAGGCAAGACCGCCAAGGCTAAGGAGCCGAAGAAATCCTGGTTCCAGGGGCTGAAGGCAGAGTTCAACAAAATTGTCTGGACAGACCGCGAAACACTGATGAAACAGTCAGTTGTTGTTATTGTCATAACCGTAATTCTCGGTGTGATCATCAGTGTGATGGATGCAGGCATTCTGGAATGCATTAATCTTTTAATCAAATAAGGACAAAGGTGATTGTATGTCAGAAGCAAAATGGTACGTTGTCCATACCTATTCCGGTTATGAGAACAAGGTAAAGGCCAACATTGAGAAGACAATTGAAAACCGACATCTTGAGGATCAGATTCTGGAAGTACGGGTTCCTCTGGAAGACGTTGTGGAGATGCGTAATGGTGTTTCCAAGCAGGTTCAGAGAAAAATGTTCCCAAGCTATGTTCTTATCAACATGGTCATGAACGACGATACCTGGTATGTTGTCCGGAATACCCGTGGAGTGACTGGGTTTGTTGGTCCGGGATCCAAGCCTGTACCGCTCACAGAAGAGGAAATGAAGCCGCTGGGCATCAAAGATGAGACTGTCCACGTTGATTTCGCTGAGGGCGATACCGTAGTAGTAACAGGCGGAGCCTGGAAAGACACTACAGGCGTTGTGACTGCCATCAATCCGCAGAAACAGCTTGTAACGATCAATGTAGAGATGTTTGGACGCGAAACACCGGTTGTAATCAGTTTCGCAGAAGTTCAGAAAATGTAACAGACAAAGGTAACACAATATCGTGGGAGGGACATACCCCCGCCAATACCACATAGGAGGTGCCGAAAATGGCAAAGAAAGTAACAGGATATATCAAATTACAGATTCCCGCTGGTAAAGCAACTCCAGCACCACCTGTAGGTCCGGCTCTTGGACAGCACGGTGTAAATATCGTTCAGTTTACAAAAGAGTTCAATGCAAGAACAGCAGACCAGGATGGTATGATCATTCCTGTAGTAATCACTGTTTATGCAGATAGAAGTTTCAGCTTCATAACCAAAACTCCGCCGGCTGCAGTTCTTCTTAAGAAAGCTGCAAACATCAAATCCGGTTCCGGCGTACCGAACAAAACAAAAGTTGCTAAAGTTACAAAGGCTCAGGTTGAGGAGATCGCTCAGCTTAAGATGAAAGACTTAAATGCAGCATCCATCGAAGCAGCAGCAAGCATGATTGCTGGTACTGCAAGAAGTATGGGAATTGAAGTAGTTGATTAATCACAAATAGTAAGTGGGAGGGCTTTTCCCCGCAAATACCACAGGAGGTTATAGAAATGAAACGAGGAAAGAAATACGTGGAAG
This sequence comes from uncultured Blautia sp., assembly GCF_934371575.1. GTDB lineage: Bacteria > Bacillota > Clostridia > Lachnospirales > Lachnospiraceae > Blautia_A. The sequence continues at coordinate 15,682 of NZ_CAKRNY010000013.1, forward strand.
CTGCTAAGGCAGTAGACCGCGCAACATTATACGATACTGATGAAGCTATCAGCTTAGTTAAAAAAGCTGCTGTTGCCAAATTTGACGAGACTATCGAAGTTCATATCCGCACAGGCTGCGATGGACGTCATGCAGATCAGCAGATCCGTGGTGCAGTAGTTCTGCCACACGGTACAGGTAAAACTGTCCGTGTTCTTGTATTCGCTAAGGATGCAAAAGCTGAGGAAGCTAAGGCTGCAGGTGCTGATTTCGTTGGCGCTGAGGACCTTATTCCGAAGATCCAGAACGAAGGATGGCTTGACTTCGACGTTGTTGTTGCAACTCCAGATATGATGGGTGTTGTTGGACGTCTTGGTCGTGTACTTGGACCGAAAGGTTTAATGCCTAACCCGAAGGCTGGTACAGTAACTATGGATGTTACTAAAGCTGTTAATGATATCAAAGCTGGTAAGATTGAGTATCGTCTTGACAAATCAAACATTATCCATGTGCCGATCGGTAAAGCTTCCTTTACTGAGGAGCAGTTAAGCGACAACTTCCAGACGCTGATTGGAGCTATTGTAAAGGCTAGACCTAGCACACTGAAAGGACAGTATTTAAAGAGCGTTGTTATCGCTCCGACAATGGGTCCTGGAGTGAAGATCAACCCGATCAAATTAGCTTAATAGATGAGATGAAGAGCACTCACCGCGAGGTGGGTGCTTTTTGCGTTATAAAACTTACAGGAAAATTAAAGACTGGTGTGGTAAGATGAGATAGTATATAATATAAGAATTAAATGTTAAGGTGGTGCAATCGATGGCGAAGAATAGAAACAGACGAAAGAAAGAGCGGCGGCGGATGGTAATCAGTGCCTTGATAGAGCTTTTGATTCTGCTGCTTCTGGCGGGGGCTTTTTGCTGGAACAGAGGCCTGAGCGCCAGAGTATCCGGGCTCCTTGGAGTTTTCGACAGACCGCCTGTGACGGAACTGGATGTGTCGGGAGTGAACAGCTCAAATGTGCTTTTAATGGATGTAAAAAGCGGAAAGGTCATTGGAAATCTGAATGGGGAAGAGCGGATTTATCCGGCGTCCATGACGAAGATCATGACTGCAATTGTGGCGCTGGAAGCATTTTCAGATCTGGATCATGAGATTACGTTAAGTGAGAATATTTTTTATGCTCTGGACGGACAGGATGCCACACAGGCAGGCTTTCAGCCAGGGGAGAGCGTGAGAGTGCGTGATCTGGTCTACGGCGTAATGCTGCCTTCCGGAGCAGAATGTTGTCTGGCTTTGGCAGATGAAGTGTCAGGTTCAGAAGAAGCTTTTGTGGCAAAAATGAATCAGAAGGCGAAATCTATTGGCATGAAGAATACTAATTTTATGAATTCTACAGGGCTTCATGATTCGGAGCATTACAGTACAGCATATGATATGGCGCTGCTTTTGAAATATGCTTTACATAATGATGCGTTTCGTGATGTGATCGGGAGTTATTTTCACTCAACACCGGCGACCAATGTACATCCTGAGGGAATTACTTATTACAGTACCATGTTTAAAAACATGTCGGATACATCGGTAACCGGCGGAGAAATTCTGGGCGGCAAAACCGGGTATACCTCTGAGGCAGGTCATTGTCTGGCAAGCTTTGCACAGATTTATGGCAGGGAGTACATTCTGGTAACTGCAGGCGCAGCTGCAGATGCTACGGGAGTGCCGCATTTATTAGATGCCAAGACGATATATAACCGGCTAGGTGAAGCGGTGGCACAGAAATAAGAAATGACAAATCCAGTGAGGAATTAAATAAACAAAATAAAAGAGCATTCACGCAATGATACATATCACAATTCATATGAAGGATTGTGAAAGAAGTGAATGCTCTTTTTCTATGCTGTGTTTTGAGTCAGGATGGTGTTATTTCGCCATTTGCAGGATTGCCACAATATCTTCTTTCGTCAACTGTTGGAAGAAACCGATATGCCCATTTCTGCCGAAAACACATTTCTCAGCCATTTCCTCAATCTGGGCATCCGTTGGATGAACGCCAAGTTCAGTGAGGGTGGTTGGCATGCCTATGGAGTGGCACCAGGTCTCCCAGGCAGTGATAGAATCACTATCCCCGAAAACTTTCTCGCCAAACTGTGCAAACCTTCCCGGATTTGTCTTATACACATATCTCGCCCAGCTTCCCCAGACAGCTGCAAGTCCGGCTCCGTGAGCCACATCAAACATACCGCCAAGCTCATGTTCAATTTTGTGTGTGGCAAAATCAGATACACGTCCGGCACCGGTCAGACCGTTATGGGAAAGGCTTCCGGCCCACATAAGAGTAGCCCGGGCGTCATAGTTCTCAGGCTCTTTTACAGCAACCTGTGCGGCATCACGAACGGAAATCATCAGTCCCTCTGCAATCCGGTCAGTAAGGCTGGTATCTGTGTCTGTAGGGGTAAAATAACGCTCCATAGTGTGCATCATAATATCGGCTGCGCCGCTGGCTGTCTGATATGCCGAAAGGCTGTAAGTCAGCTTGGGATTCATAATGGCAAATCTGGGGCGTGCGCAGTCATGTCCATAAGAACGCTTCATCATGCCATCTTCAATTGTGAGAACCATAGAAGAAGACATTTCAGAGCCTGCGGCAGCGATTGTAAGAATAACGCCAATGGGCAGGTTTTTATCTGTTTTTACACGTCCGTAAAGCAGGTCTTCCATTTCAAAATCATTGGCAATTCCGTAACCAATTCCCTTTGCTGTATCAATTACACTGCCGCCTCCAATTGGCAGAAGGAAGTCAACACCTTCCGTCCGTCCAATGCGGATTCCCTCTTTTACCAGGGAAAGACGGGGATTTGGTACAACGCCGTTCAAATCCACATAGGAAAGTCCTGCATCACTTAAACTCTTGTGAACCAGATCCAAAAGCCCGGAAGTTTCAATATGTCCGCCCTTTTTTCCATAAACGATCATAACCTTGTGTCCACCAAACGCTGCAACCTGTTTTCCAACCTCACTCTCACGGCCAGCACCGAAAAGAATCTTAGTGGGAGTGAAAAAATCAAAATTTATCATAAGAAAATTCCTCCGTTGAAATGTGCAATTAATAAATTCTTTTTCTGAGCCCATTATATAGCAGGATTCGGAAAATATCCATTACTTTCCCGGGTGCCTTTGGGGCACTTTTTATTTACAGGATTCCCGCGTCAGCAGCCGCTTATAACTGCAATCCATTCCAATCGCTCCCAGCGGTGCGGTGATGAGAATGCCAAGTACGGCCACAGAAAGCACAACCTGTCCGCAGGGGAGACCCATGGCCATTGGTACAGAGCCGATGGCAGCCTGGACAGTTGCTTTGGGAAGGTAGGCAATGGAGCAGAACAGTTTTTCTTTTGCGGTAAGGCTGGTTCCGGCTACGCAGAGGGAGACACCGAGGGTACGGATCAGCAGTGCGGCGAAAATCATGGCCAGAGCTGTTGGACCAGCTTTCAAGGTGTAGCGGATATCTACGGATGCACCTACAAGTACAAAAAGCAGGACTTCAGCAGCCAGCCACAGCTTTCCGAATTTCTGGGAAAGACGTGCGGAAACGGAAGGTGTGCATTTCAGTTTCAAAATGCATGCCATACTTACCACAGCCAGAAGCCCGGACACAGAGACCATCGGTTTCAGCCATGTTTCAACAGACATAAGCAGGAAAGAGACGCCCATTACCACGATCACCTTCATACTGTTCCGTACCATGTGGCTGTGGGCGTAAGCAGTTTCGAAAAACAGGGAAAGCAGATACCCTGCGACACTTCCAAGCAGGATTCCAAGCACAATAGAAACCGGAATGTTGATAAAATCCCGTACATGTGCACTACCTCCCTGTGCCATAGCAGAAAATGTGGAAAACAGCACGATCACATAAATATCGTCACAGGAAGCGCCAGCCAGGATCATCTGGGGAATGCTTTTGGCTGTGCCGTATTTTTCCTCCATCAACTGTACCATTCTCGGGACAACAACTGCTGGGGAAACAGCACCCATTACGGCACCCATAACAGCAGCTTCCAGTCTGTTGATTCCCAGAAAATAAGGAGCCAGTAAAAAGTATGCCAGAATTTCAAAGGTCGCTGGGATGCAGGCCATCATGATCGCAGGCCGTCCTACTTTTTTCAGATCAGCCAGATTCAGGGAAAGTCCTGCTTTCAATAAAATAATGATCAGAGCGATCTGCCGCAGCTCCGATGAGATGGAAAGAATGGATGGATCCAGTGCATTCAGTACATAAGGTCCCAGAAGAATGCCAGTAATCAGCATTCCGATAATACGGGGAAGCTTCAGTGCCTGGCAGATTGCCGCCAGGGAAAGTCCAGCAAGAAAAATAAAAGCCAAAGATGTTAACATTGTTATAAGTTCCTCCTTTTTACGCAGAAAAGCTGATGCCTCCTGCGACAATTGTTATCACAGAAGTCATCAGCTTAATAAGCGGTTCGGGATGATCCCAGGGAGACATTCATTCCCCTTTTGTAAATTTCTGAAGGTATAATAACATATTAGAAAGATTATAGCAAGAAAGATTATAGCAATAAAAATCAAAATAAAGTTTCTTCGTTTTCCTCAAAGAGTTTATCATTAATTTCAAACAGCTCAAGTCCATGCAGCAGCCCATAATAGATAATGGCATCTCTCTTTAATTTCGGGTATAGCTGCGCTATTCCACAAAGCTTCAGCAGCTCCTGGGTTTCTTCAATACTTGCTTCCAGTCCATAACACAGGCACAGCAAACGGTTACGGGAAGGATTTCTGCGGCCGGCAAAAATCTGATGCAGGTAAATTTCACTCATTCCAGCCTGTTTGGCAAGCGCTGCCTTTGAAATATTTTTCTCTTCGAACAGACGGTTTAATAATTCTGCCACACTTTTATTTTCAAATTGTTCCTGGTTCTGGGAAAGAAACTGACTCAGATTCGGGGAATCCATAAGCTCCTGATGCAAACCATCTGTATTTTTCTTTTTCATATTTCGCGCCTTTACATTAATTTGTCAATAAGTTAAAATATTCTTAACAGTATACTCAAATAAAAATATACTATAAATAATTCTGAAAAACAATATGCAGACAGCATAGTGTTAGCTACTGCTCATCGGATATATTTCGTGAATTGCGTTACCGGGGAGGGCGTGAGCCGTAGCTTAAGACAAGGAGGCAAATGGACATTTATGACAGTCTTTTGAGTACAGTTCATGACGAATATGACAGAATCCGGTTGATCAAAAAAAGTGAACGGGGTGAAGTGTCCCTGGTACGTCATAGAGCAAGTGGAAAGTGTTATATTTTCAGACATTTTTCAGGCAACAGTGAAGTATACCGGAAGCTTCTTTCTATTTCCTGTCCAAATCTTCCCCAGATTATGGAAGTAGGGGAAAAGGAGGGGAAAACAGTTCTGCTGGAAGAATATGTGCAGGGGGATACTCTTGGAGAGATTTTGCAGGGGGGACTTTTGACAGCGGCACAGGCCCGACAGATTACCCGCCAGCTTTGCATGGCCTTATGGGTGCTTCATTCCATGGGAATGGTACATAGAGATGTAAAGCCAGACAATGTGATCATATGTGGAAAAGAAGCTGTTCTCATCGATTTTGATGCAGCCAGGATCTATAAAAACGAAAACAGGGAAGATACGCAGATTCTGGGAACTACAGGCTTTGCAGCACCAGAGCAGTACGGGCTTTCCCAGTCTGACGGGCGTGCGGATATTTATGCGCTGGGAGTTCTGCTGAACATTATGCTGACAGGAGAACATCCTTCCAGAAAGCTGGCCGGCGGCAGAATGGGCAGAATTGTCCAACGCTGCACTATGGTAAATCCGGCAAAAAGATATAAGAATATTCTTCATTTGATGGAGGTTTTATAAAGGAGAAGAGAATGAATAACAAATGTATAAAATGCGGACGGCCCCTTCCGGACAATGCTTCTTTTTGTCCACATTGTACAGCGGTTCAGACTGAAAAACAGGAGATAAAAGCGCCAAAACGGTGGAGAAAAACGGCTTTCTGTGTGACAGCTGTGGCGGTGCTGCTGGCGGTAGTTGTGACTGCTTTTTCCCTGCATCATCGCCCTAAATCCTATGAGGGTGGTGCGCAGGTGGTTTATACAGACAAAGGAAAAGCTTATAAACTGCTGTTGAATTTTTCCGAAGATGATGGAGTAACAGGACATGCCCAGGGAGAACGTACTGATACACTGGCGCAGGGAATGGAAAGTGCCCTTCCCTGTCAGCTGTATGTTCTGGATCAGGAAACTGGGGGACTGGCGTGGGAAGAATTTACAAAAAAGGTGGATTCCTGTAAGGTGAACACAAAACCTGGCGAAAATTCAAAGAAAGCAGAATATGTGGAACCGGTTCATAACGAGAGCTTCCCCAATGCGGCTTACGTTTCAGATATTTATTATTCTGCTGATAGCGGTATTAACGATATCTTGTGGAACCTGACTATGAAAAATGGAGATACGATTTCTCTCAGCACACGGCTTACCATTGAAAAGCAGGCAGCAGTTGCCTATTTTTCAGAGGATACGCCTATGGAGACCACAGAGGAATTGAATGCATTGCTGGCTTCCATTGAGGAAGAGGTGCCATCGGAAACGCCGGTTTACCTCCATCTTCCAGCAGTAACTTATGATGGTGATATCATTTTTGGAAATCATGTGTGGGGAATTTATGGAAGCTCAGACGGGGATGATGTGACTACTTTCACAGGAACTGTCAGTATGCGGGGCCTGAATGGAAATTATGCGGAAATGTCAGGAATCCAGTTTAAGGGGGATTCCGGAATCGGGGTGAACGCGTACTGTCTTGCTTTATTTTCCCGGTGCGGTTTTGATGGTTGGGATACGGCGGCAATCGCCAATAATGGAGCCTGGATAAATGCAATGGACTGTACTTTTACCAATAATAAAATTGCACTGAAATTCAACAGCAGCATGGCTTATGGTACAGCGCCAAACTATCTGAATAATACATTTACCGGAAATGGAACGGCGGTTTGCATTGAGAATCTGCCTGGAAATGAAGTACTTGATTTTGCAGGCAGCATATTCTCGGGAAATGATGTGGATATTGATAATAAGGCAGATCATTCGGTAGATACCGCGAAGGCGGTTTTTGAATAATTTGGGAGGACTATGCTGGCAGGTAATTGTTTTTGTAAAGAATTGGTTTTATGATAAATTATCTAACTGTTGAAGATCCGGATGTACCGGTAACCCCAGGTAAGAGAGAAGATCTTATTGATCCTGAGATTCCAGATGGATTCTACTACGTACACAAGATCAAAATCACAAAGAATGTAGTTGATGCAAATGGAAATGCAAAGAATACTAATGAGACATTCTATGCAGGAATTTTTACAGATGCAGATTTTACTACCTTGGCAGCAAATGTATCACAGAATATTGTTCCACTGGAAATGGCTGGCGGTTCAGAAACGAGTGTTGAGGTTGAGCTTTCCATTCTTAAGACAGAATCCGCAACTCTATATATTGCAGAGGTTGATGCAGAAGGAAATCTGGTAGACGATGATGAAAACTTTGCATATGATGTAAGCGTAGATAGTGAAGAAATTACTCTCAATGCCGAAAATCAGAATGCAGCAGTAACGATTGTTAACACAGAAATTGAGCCGGAACAGGTAACTCCGACTCCTACACAGGAGGATGACACAACTCCGGCTCCGGCACAGGAGGACGATACAGCTCCGGCTCCGGCATCAGAAGGCAATGGAACTCAGAAAACAGGTGTTAAGACTGGTGATGATACTCCAATCAATCAGTTTGGATTCCTCCTCATATGCTCAGTAGCATGCATAGCACTGATCATCGGAAAACGTAAGAGAGAAAAACGTTCCTGAAGAGTCACTAAAAAGTCTTAAAAAGCCTCTGAAAAGAGAGGACTGTCAAAAAAATAGATAGATCCCAAACCAGGGAGGGTGTGATCCATTTGGTCACACCCTCTCTGGCTTTTGGACTATTCAGAAAAATGAAATATCTGGAAATAAACAGGACAATCGTGGTAAAATATGGTATGATAAATTTTGATTAAACAGTCGTTTATTATTTATGCTTGGGAAAAATTACGGGATTCGGGTGAGAACATATGATTATAGATGAAGTCCTGTATGAGCGCTTCTGGAATGGGGAGAAAACAGCGGCAGATGAGTTGGTGCATAGGCATGGGGATATGCTGGTACTGTTTTTGAACAGTTATGTGAAGGATATCCATGAGGCGGAGGATCTGATGATCGAGGCCTTTGCGCAGATGTTTGTGAGGCGGCGGTCGATATCGGAGGATGGCAGTTTCCGCGCCTATTTATATAAGACAGCAAGGCGTCTTGCAGGAAATGCGATAAAAAAACACAGAGTATATATTGGATTGGAAGAACTTCCTTTCGAGCTGCCGGGGGAGGCTCTGGCTGAGACAAGCCTGTTTGAAAATGAACGGAAGAAGCAGCTTTATGAAGCTATGGAAGAACTAAAACCGGAATACCAGGAAGCTCTGTACCTGGTTTACTTCGAGGACATGAGCTACCAGGGCACTGCAGAAGTCATGTGCAGGTCAGAAAGCCAGGTTAAAAATCTGGTTCACAGAGGGAAAAAGAGTCTGAAAGAGCTTCTGGGGAAAAATGGATTTGAGTATTAGAAACCGTCATAGATGAAATGTGGCGGTTTTTTCTATGGAAAAAATAAAATATTTTAAATTTTTTCATTTTTAGTGAGAGGATTTTGGATTTGGTGCCTTTTATATAGTATAGAATAGTGGGAAAAACATAGGAACGGATTAGAAAGCAGGAATATGGAGGGAGAAACAAAATGAAGAAAATCGAATTAGCAAAAAAGAGCCGGAAACTATTTTCCGCGATCCTGGCAGGAGCAATGCTCACCACATCTATGATACCGGAATCTTTTGTCTGGGCGTCTGAGGCAGAGGAAGTACAGGGATTTGGAGACAGTGAGAGCATGGGCTTTGAATCCACACCAGATCCTGTGACTGGGGATGGTGAAGCTGGGGAAAATCAGGAGATTTCAGATTTTCAGGGTGCTTCAGATATTCAAAATGGAAATGCTATGGTGGAGATGGAAGAAGGCTTTACAGACGAGATTGCTTCTTTTGGTAGCAACGGCAGCGATACCCCTGTAGAATCTGGCTTCCAGAGCCTGGCGTCTGCAGAAGAACTGCAGGAGCGAATCAATGCCCTTCCAACTGTGGAAGAATTTCAGAACCTGGCGGATGGTACTACAGTAGAAGGAAGCACCTTAAATCAGGCACAAACAGATGTGTATGCAGAAGCCCAGGATATTGCAGAGAAACTGGATCTGCTTTCGGAAGACGAGCAGGGAATGGTGGATGTAAGTAGGCTGGAAGAGCTGTTTGAGTATTTTAATGGGATGACGGAAGAGTTAGCGGATACCAACACAATTTCGCCTGGAAATAATGTAACGATCACTTCTGGAGGAACGTATACGGTACAGGGAGGAACATATCAGCCTAGTAAGAGTGGAGTCATTACTATTGATACTACAGAGAAAGTTACTCTGGAGATTACTGGAAACATTAATATGCCAGGGAAGGATAATGGCCGTTTTATTAGTATAGAAAATGCTTGTAAAGAGTTAACGATTATTAATAAGGATACGGTGAATGTTGATAATAATTCTTTTCTGATCAATAAAAATAAAGATGCAACAGTTACTTTTGAGGGCGGTACTTATGAGGGTTTAACGGATGATGGAATTTCCATAATTGAAAACGGAGGGGTTGTCAACCTTAAGAATGTTAAATTTAATGTAACTGGTTCTGACGATTATGGAAATATTGTATACAATTTTTGGTCCGATCTTGAAGGAACGATAAATATTCAGGATGGAACGATATTGGATAATAATAATAGAAATGGAAATCTGCCAAACTATCCTTGTATTTACCTAGGAACTGTCAATATGTATGGCGGAACCATTACATCGTCAGCGGGAAAAGGTTTTAGAGGAATAATGGCACTAAAAATTAAAGTTGTTGGCGGAAAAATCTCAAATTTTTATTATGCAATCGATAATAGTGCTGTTGAAAATTCATCAACTACGATTGGAAATGTAACCTTTGAAAATAATAATAGCGATATTGTGTTGGGGGGAAAAAAACTTATCATACAAGATGACTTCAAAGGAACTGCAAGTGTTAGTCAAGGTCATTTTGTTGAATACCCATATATAATTACAATGCCAGGAACATCTCCGGAGATGCGCACAAGGATTACTTATACGGGTGCAGGGGGTAATCCTCATTCAGTAAATTATGATACAACTGAAAAGTATCTGTATGCAAGTGATCATGTTCATTCATGGAGTTATTCAACAAGTACTGATAAAATCATTGCAACATGTACGGCGAAGACAGATTGTGAATTTAATCCCGGTAAATTAAATTTAACCCTGGCAGCAGTCGATGCATACTATTCCGGCAAAGCTTATACCGGAGCAACCGTGACAAATGACATTACCTGTCAGACAGGTGATGAAGCGAATATCGTATATTATCTGAAAGATGGCACGAAGACAACCAGCAGCAACAGCGGTGCTGCGAGTGAAGGTGCCGCACCGGTAAATTTGGGACAATATACGGTAAAAGCTACAGCTGGCGGCCAGACAATAAGTGATGATTTTGAGATTAAAAAAGCGAAAATTAATCCGACAGTGACCATGGATGACTGGACCTATGGACAGAAGGCGAACACACCAAGCATAACAGTTAAGTCAGGTGAAAGTGACATTACAGCTTCTTATGATGCCTCCAGCTATACCTGTACATACTACACAGATGCCGGCTGTACAAATATGACGACCACAGCAGATGGCGCAGCCACAAATGGAGGAGTACCAAAGAACGCAGGTACTTACTATGTGAAGGCGATTGTGGCAGAGAATGGAAATTATGCAGGGGCAGAAGCGGAAGCTTCCTTCACGGTCGCACCACTTCCGGCAGATCTGATCTGGTCGAAAACAGATCTGATTTATACAGGAAGTGAGCAGCGTGTATTGGCGACAGTTGCGAATGCAGTAGAGGGCGATTCGTTTGTAATTGTCTATGAAGGCAATACACAGACAGAAGCAGGCGACAACTATACTGCAACGGTAACAGACCTTGGAAATGATAACTATACACTTACCGGTGCTACGGGTGTTTCCCAGAACTGGAGCATCAGCTATCTGCAGAGTTCAGCAGCTGCACAGGTTTCCGGAACGAAAGGTAACAATGACTGGTACGTAAGCCCTGTGAAACTTGTACCGGACAGTGGATACCAGATATCGACAGATAAAACAGACTGGAAGGATTCGATTGGGGATTACACAGATCAGGGAGAACAGTCTGCAGGATATTATCTGAAAGAAACTGCAACAGGTGCTGTTACCGATAAAAAAACAGTAACCTTCAAAATTGATACTGAAATGCCATCAGGCAGTATCCAGATCAGAGAAAATACATTTGACAGTGCCCTGAAGGATATTACCTATGGTTACTGGTTCAAAGATAATGCTTCTGTTGACATCACAGGAACAGATGCTGCCAGTGGAATTGCTTCTGTAGAATACCAGGCGGTCAGCGCAGAGGAATCCTATGATGTAAACGGTACATGGCTGCCATGGAATGCAGCGGAGAAACTTTCTCTGACAGAAGGCGGCAGGTATGTGATCTATGCCCGTGTTACAGACAAGGCAGGAAACCAGACGATCGTCAATTCGGATGGGGTAGTTGTATTTAAAGATTCCGTAGTAGTGGATTCTTCTATCGACTACACAAGAACAACTAAGACTTCCGTGGACGCGGAAGTAATGCTGAATGGAAATACAGTAGCGTCTGTAAAAAATGGAGAAACCACTTTAACTGCAGGAAAGGAATATACAGTTTCTGCAGATAAAATTACATTCAGTGGAGACTATCTTGATACTTTGGCAGTTGGATCTTATACAATGACTGTTGCATATAATCTCCAGGGAGTAACGGAGTATAAAGGCGGTGACAAACCTGCCGACAGCCAGATTGCAGTAAATGTGAAACGTCGGACTGCTAATATAAAAATCACAAGTGTTCTGGATAAAGAGTATGACGGACAGCCTGCAGATCTGGCATATACAACAAACAGCAATGCCAAAGTAAAAGTTGAGTACAACGTAAATGGAACCTGGCAGACAGAAGCTCCGACACATGCTGGTACTTATGAAGTAAAGGTAAGTGTACCTGAAAACGGTGATTTTACCGCTGCTTCAGATACGAAGACCTATACCATTAAGCCAAGAGAGGTGGTAATCTCTGGAATTGTCGCAAATGAAAAGGTATATGATGGAACTGCGAATGCAGAACTGGATTACAGCAAAGCGGTATTTACAGGCTTGGTTAAGGGAGACACCCTTACGGTAAGTGCGGAAGGCACATTTGCTGACAGTAATGCAGCCAAAGGAAAAACAGTTACGATCACAAATCTGATACTGAGCGGCGTTTCAGCAGATAACTATGTCCTGGCTGCTAACGGACAGCAGACAAGTACCACAGCTGCTATCAATCCGAAAGAGATTACCGTTACCATCACACCAAACGGTGGAATCTACGAAGGAACCATTACCCCGGCAACAGCCAAATTAAACGGACTGGTAGGAAAAGATGATCCTGCAATCATCCTGACTTATACTGGTACAGCAAATGATGGTACACCAGCGGATGGAAAAGTACCTTCTAAGGCAGGAACTTATACGGTGACTGCTTCCATCAACGACAGCAACTACAGCCTGAAAGAAGAGGGACGTTCTGCTAAATTTATAGTAGAAAAGGCATATCCACAGTTAAGCATTTCCGCTGTGACAGACAAGAATTATGGAGAAGAAGCCTTTAAGCTGGGAGTAAGCAATAAAGGTGACGGTTCTAAATCTTATGCGAGCAGTAATGACAAGGTTGTAAAGGTCGATGAAAATGGAACCGTAACCATTGTCGGGGCTGGGACAGCAACATTAACAGTTTCCCTTGCGGAGTGCGCGAACTATACTAAAGATCAGAAAGAAGTTACCGTAACTGTTAAAAAGATTAATCATAGCCTTGTGGTAACGAAGCTTACTTATGAAGTAACTTACGGAGATCCAGTGTTCAAAATTGCAGCAAATGCAGAAGATACAGAGTCCGGTATTCATTTTACAAGTGATAATGAATATGTTGCCACAGTAAGCGCGGATGGAACAGTAACCATTAAAAATGCAGGAACCGCTAAGATTACAGTTTCCATGGATGAGAGCCAGAATTTCCTTGCAGTTTCCAAAGAAGTGGTTGTAACCGTTGCTCCGAAAGAAATAACCGTAACCCCAGACAATGCTTCCAAGGTTTATGGGGAAAGTGATAAGGAATTTACTTACACGCCAAGCGGCCCGGTAGGAGAAGATACCCTTTCCGATATCACACTGTCAAGAGCAGAGGGCGAGAACGTTGGAACTTATGAGATTACAGCAGCCCAGAAAAAAGGTGCGAACCCGAATTATAATGTGAAATTTAATAAGGGAACCTTTACGATCAGTCCGAAAGAGATCACCGTTACGATCACACCAAACGGCGGAACCTATGAAGGTGCCATTATCCCTGCAAACGCAGCCCTGAACGGACTGGTTGGAGAGGATAAGCCGGAGATTACTTTGACTTATACTGGCAAAGCAAACGACGGAACAGAAGTAAATGGAACTGAGATACCAGTTCTTGCAGGAACTTATACGGTAACAGCTTCTATTACAGACAGCAATTATCGTTTGAAAGCAGAGGGAACAACGGCTGAGTTTACTGTTGCGAAAGCGTCTCCAGGGCTTAGTGTATCGGCAGTAGCAGATCGGAATTATGGCGGGGAAGCTTTTAAGCTGGAGGTAAGCCATAAAGGTGATGGTGTGAAGGCTTATACAAGCAGTGATGACAAGGTTGTTACGGTAGATGAAGCTGGAACCGTAACGATTGTTGGAGCTGGAACAGCAACATTAACAGTTTCTATTGCGGAGACTGCAAACTATACATCAGACCAGAAAGAAATTACCCTTACTGTTAAAAAAATCAATCATAACTTTGTGGTAGATAGAATTGATTATGAAGTAACATATGGAGACCCAGCTTTTAAGATAGCAGCAAATGCAGGCGACACGGAGTCTGACATCCGTTTTACAAGTGATAACGAAAATGTTGCCACAGTAAGCAAAGACGGAAGTGTAACCATCAAAAATGCAGGAACCGCTAAGATTACAGTTTCCATGGATGAGAGCCAGAATTTCCTTGCAGTTTCCAAAGAAGTGACTGTAACTGTTGCTCCGAAAGAAATAACCGTAACCCCAGACAATGCTTCCAAGGTTTATGGGGAAAGTGATAAGGAATTTACTTACACTCCAAGCGGCCTGGTAGGAGAAGATACCCTTTCCGATATCACACTGTCAAGAGCAAAGGGCGACAACGTTGGAACCTATGAGATTACAGCAGTCCAGAAAAAAGATGCGAACCCGAATTATAGTGTGAAATTTAACAAAGGAACATTTACGATCAATCCGAAAGAGATCACGGTTACGATCACACCAAACGGCGGAACCTATGAGGGAAACATTATCTCAGCAGCTGCTGTTTTAAATGGTCTGGTAGGAGAGGATAAGCCAGAGATTATTTTGACCTATGCAGGCAAGGCAAACGACGGAACAGAGGTAAATGGAACTAAGACACCGGTTCTTGCAGGAACTTATACGGTAACCGCGTCTATTACAGACAGCAATTATAACCTGAAAGCAGAAGGCACAACGGCTGAGTTTACTGTTGCGAAAGCGTCTCCAGGGCTTAGTGTATCGGCTGTAGCAGATCGGAATTATGGCGGGGAAGCTTTTAAGCTGGAGGTAAGCCATAAAGGCGATGGTGTGAAGACTTACACAAGCAGTAATGACAAGATTGTAAAGGTTGATGAAACTGGAACGGTAACAATTGTTGGAGCTGGAACCGCAACCCTGACAGTTTCCCTTGCAGAGACTGCAAACTATAAATCAGACCAGAAAGAAGTTACCGTTACTGTTAAAAAGATCAATCATAGCTTTGTGGTAGATAGAATTGATTATGAAGTAACATACGGGGATTCAGCTTTTAAGATTGCAGCAAATGCAGGCGACACGGAGTCTGACATCTATTTTACAAGTGACAACGAAAATGTTGCCACAGTAAGCGAAGACGGAAACGTAACCATCAAAAATGCAGGAACTGCAAAGATTACAGTTTCCATGGATGAAAGCCAGAATTACACTGCGGTTTCCAAAGAAGTGATTGTAACCGTTGCTCCAAAGGCGATAACGGTAACAGCTGATAATCTGAAGAAGATCGTTGGCGGGGCAGATCCTGTCCTTACCTATACAGCAGACGGTCTGGTAGGAGAAGACACCCTGTCCGGAATTACCGTGAAACGAAAAGCTGGTGAAAAAGTGGGAACCTATGCGGTCACAGTTTCCCAGAAGGCAGGCGCCAACCCGAATTACAGGATTACATTTAAGAAAGGTACTTTCACAATCCAGCAGGCTGACCAGTCAAAACTGAAAGGAAAAGATGTTTATCGTCTGAAACTCCCGATATTTTTGGCAAAAGGAAAAGCAAAGAAGAACAGCATAGTTCTTTCCTGGAAGAAATATACTGGTGCAACAGGCTACGATGTTTACTGGCGCTACTGTGATGGCAGTATAAATTATAAAAAAGTTGGAACTGTCAAAAATGGAAAACTTTCCATAACCCATAAGAAGCTGAAGAAAGACCGTGAATATAAGTACTTTATTGCTGCTTATAAAATGGTGGAAGGAAGAAAGATCTATATTGCCAAATCCAATGGCGTGCATGTTGCCATGAAAAAGGCTGCAACAACAAACGCGGCTTCCATTAAAGTGAATAAGACGAAGGTTACGTTATCAGTTGGGAAAACCTTCGAATTGAAATGCAGAATAAAATCTGAAAACAGCAGAAAAGATCTGATTTCCCATACCAGTTTCTACCGCTATTACACCACCAACAGCAAAGTAGCAACAGTAAGTAAAGCGGGAGTAATCAAGGCAAAAGGCAAAGGCACTTGCAGTATATACGTACTGGCAAACAACGGGGTGTACAAAAAAGTGAAGGTAAAAGTGAAATAAGGAGAATGGAAATGCGAACAGAACAGGAACGGATGGAACTGATTCGTAAAAGAACATTGGAAATACGAAAAAAAGAGAAAAAGCGCAGACAGTGGATCATTGATATGGGATGTGCAGCTGCCTGTGTGCTCCTAATCATCTGTCTGGGCATGTTAATGCCTCAGATAACTGCTCAGACAGAGGGTACAAGGATGGATGGTGTCTTTGGGGGAGCTGCCAGCATTTTTGGCGCAAACAGTGCACAGGGGTATATCGTGATGGGAATAATCTGCTTTTTCATAGGAGTCTGCGTAACAGTCCTTTTATATCGGTTACATAGAAAAGCAGAAAGGGATCATTTCGATGAATTTTGAAATTATTGATAACCTGTTTCAGGTTCTGGTATTGTTTAGCGCAATGGCAGCCTCTGCCGTAACCGCCTGTAAGAGGAAAAGCAGAGATTTTCTGCTCCTTGCAGGCGGCTATGGCTGCTTTATGATGGGGACACTTTACTATGTACTGCATCTCATCATTACCGGGGATATCCCACAGATCTTTTATGTGGCGGAAATCTCCTGGCTGGCGGCATATCTGTTCTTTCTATCTCTTTCTTTATCCAGAAGAAGCACAAAGGGAAATTTTCCAGGCGTTATTTCCATTTTCTGTGCGGTGTTGATTATGTGTTTGATTTTTGTTTTTCAGATATTCGGGCCAGCGTTGCTTTTTTCTCTTTGCTTTGCCGTTACAGAAGGGACAATTGTTCTTAGATGTATGGAAGTGATCAGAAGAGAACGAAAGAAGCATCTGCTGGACTCAATCCTGTTGCTTGTATCCTGGCTTCAGGTTGCCTTATACATCGTATCTGAATTTTTATCAGATTATACCCGATTTAATTTTTATTTTGTGGTAGATATGGTGCTGACACTTACGATGGCGTCCATGTATTTTGCCCTTCTAAGAGAGGTTGAGCGTGAATGAGTTACTATATTGAGAATATTTTCCTGTGTTTGGCAGTTCCGCTTATCTTAAGCATGCTATTCCGAAAAGGGAAGCAACGGACATTTACCACATTTGTGATTCTTGGAATGGGATGCTGCCTCTTATCAGCCTATGTGAGCAGCTTTTTTGCCGGATATTACCATGCAGGCACTGCCGCCGCTGTAATGGAAATTACTCCTGTGTGCGAGGAAGTGATGAAGTTTCTTCCGCTTTTGTTTTATCTGCTGGTATTTGAACCGGATAAACAGGAGGTGATATCCCCGGCAATCGGAATCGCAGTTGGATTTGCTACATTTGAAAACGTATGTTATCTTACAGAAAACGGTGCAGCTGATTTTTACGATATTCTGATCCGCGGAGTATCGGCTGGTTCCCTTCATCTTCTGTGCGGAATTGCACTCAGTTGTGGAATTGCTTATGTATTTCGAAAGAAGTGGATTATGGTTACCGGGACCATCGGTGCACTTGGGGCCTGTGTGGTTTTTCATGGGATTTATAATATACTGATCACAGCAAAAGGCAGATGGAATCTGATCGGATATCTGTTTCCGATATTTTTGATCTTTGCCCTTCTGGTCGTTAAAAAATCGCGGTTTTATAAGAAAATTGAATTCGAATAAAATCAATCTGAAAGAGGCTGTCGCCCAATAAAATAGCAAAAATAAATGCCCTTGCAAGTAAACTTGCAGGGCATTATTTTAATCATTTTGCATGGCTTGCAGATTAGCCGAAGTATCTCTTAAGCAGACCAGCGAATGCTTTTCCGTGTCTAGCTTCGTCGCGAGCCATTTCATAAGTCACTTCGCTTCGCTCGTGACTTCAAAACCTCTGTATTATAAAGGATTTCTTATCTTTTATAAGAAACACAGGTGTCTCCAAAAGTAAAAGAAAAATCCTAAAAAATGTGTCCCCAGAACACAGGAAAGGGTGACAAAAATGACAAAAACACAGGATTTAGGAATATCTCAATTACCAAACGGAAACTGGTGCTATCGTTTCACAAAAACAGTAGATGGGAAAAGAGTAAACCGCAAAGGCTCAAAAGATGAAGCGGGAACCCCTTTGAAAACAAAGCGGGCAGCAGCACAGGCAAAAGCGATTGCAGAAATGCGTTTTGAAGCAAGTCTGAACCAGAAGCCAGAACACCGCATGACTTTTGGAGAGGTTTACATGGAATATTGCGAACAGGGGCGCAGCGGAAAAGCATATTCCACGATAAAGAAACAAAACAGCTTATGGAAAAATCATCTTGAAGAAAAATTTGGTTCGCGCTATGTTGACAGCATTTCTGTTGCGGAAGTAAATGACTATCTTTCTTTTCTGTATTACAACGAGGGACGCGCTTATAAGTATGTAGAGGGTTTTTTGAAAATGTTCTATCTGATATTCGGACAGGCGTATTCTCGCAATTATTTAGATGTAGATGTATATAACAAATTATGCGTAAACAAAGATGTTCGGATTCGTATGCCGAAAATGAAGATTGATGAAGATACCGAAATTGTAGCATTCAGCAAAGAAGAAACAGAACGCCTTGACACTTATTTTCAAGGCACAAATGCAGAAACCGCTTATCTGTTGGGAAAGTGCTGCGGCTTGCGTATCAATGAGTGTTACGGCTTAAAATGGGAAAATGTTGATATTGAGAACGGCAGAATAACTATAGACCGACAAATGCAGTATCAAGATGGCTTGATTAAACTTGTACCGCTGAAAACGCGCAACGCGCGGCGTGTAATCTATATGAGCCAGAAGCTAAAAGACTATTTTGTAAGACTTGCGGCAGAAACAAAAGCGCATGAGGTTGATTTAAAGGCGCAGCGGGCGCAAAATTGCACTTATATTTATGATGTTGACGGTAACAAAATTTCATCTTTAGAATTAGTAAACAGTTTATCGAACGGAAAAATACAGACTGTAAATTCTATGAAATATCACAGCCGAACAATCAAAACAGCATTAAAAATAGACTTTAAATATCACTATCTGCGCCATACATACGGCACGCGGCTTGCAGAGTTAAATACACCTACACACATTCTTTGTAATCAGATGGGACACGCAAGCGGAAAAGTCACAGAGCGTTATTATCTTGCAGTTTCAAAGTCTGGAATTGATATTCTTGTAAGAAATTTAAACGCTATATAAAATAAGCGTGTGACGCATGAAACGGCTATTTACGGCACGCGGCAGCAGCAGACGGATATTTTATCTATACAAAAGAAAAGCGGGACGCGCAAGGCTTCCCGCTTATTTTAAAGCTATTAGAAATCAAATACTCCACCCTCATTTATCTCATATTTACGCACAGGATAAGGACACTGTAAATCGTCATGCAAAAGATGATACATATTATCCAGAAGTACAAGCATTTCCCCGCATACTTCTCTATCTTGCATTTGTAAGCCCATATTATCCCAAACAAGTTGTAAAGTTCCTAACATTTCTTTTTCTGTCATAGTGAGTTCTCCCCTTTAAAAATTGAATTGCATCGGCGTAGGAGAAACTTGTTTCTCCACGCCGCTAATATTTATAGTATCTGTTTTATTTATATTTATTTCTATATCCTTTCCCGCTTCGTTATTTACGGTTTGCGGCGTTCCATAAGCGTCAGCCGTAAAGTCTAAGCCGTCAATCGTTTCTATTGGCTCTGTATGCGTGACGCGTTGTGGTGTTTCGTAGAAATCATAAATATTACTTTCCTTGCGCCGCACAAGATACCCTTTATCTACCAGTTTTACAAATTGGTCGCGATAAGTAGACGCAGGCATTCCTATTGCCTGCCTTATGGCAGCAGGTGAGAGCGCAAACTCATAATTATTAGCATTAGACGCAAGATATAAATAAAGCATGAGCGCGTGTGCGCCTAAGTCGCGCGCCGCAGCTTGCCAGTTTGCGTTTTGTATTCCTAAGAAATCATTTAAAAGCATGTTTCTATGAATGAATACGGTACGCTGATTAGGTACTGTATAAGGCATATATAAACCTCTTCTCTATTGGAATGGCAGGGCGGTAGAACCGCCCGCCAGTGTATTCTTATTTACGTTCTAAACTGTCTATTTTGTCGTTTAGTCCATCTATTTTGTTAAATATCTCTTGCACGTCAACCGCTGTATTTAAACGTGATAAAACTTCTTCGGTTACTTCATGGACAATTTGTTCATGTTCCATTTGCTTATAAAGCTGTTGATTCATCATTTCCTTTTGGAATGTATATGATAAATTTACATCTCCTGCTTTTCTCAGAAATTCAGCAAATTGATAAGTAAATCCGTTGTCACCAAACATACGGTATCCCCCTTTCTTTTAGATTTAAGAAATTTCTTTTTCTTATGAATATATTATAACAAAATTTTTTATGTGAATAAAATAAAGGGCGTTTTAACTTGACAGGAGAATATAATAAACCTGCTGCCACCCCCGTCCCTATTTCGGGAAAAATATTATTTTTACGCGTAGCGCGGCTTATGCGTGAGCAATTTCGACACGAAATCACTTTTTTATTTACCGTTATCGTTAAAAACTGTATATTAAATCTTATTTTAACGAAATAAGCACTAATATATAAAAATAAGAACTATTTCATTGAAATAAGCATTATTTTAATAAAATAACATAAATTAAAGTATATTAGATGAAAATGTGATATTTTCACATAAAAGCAAATAACGACAACATAAACTATTGACATAATATACATGTATCTATATAATCAGATATATAAATTTATGAAAAATACACAAGAAATTACATTTTTCAATTCTGAGGAGGAAACCAAAATGCGTGTGACTATTGACCTTGACAGAGACATTATCATCATTCCAGACAATTTTTTCAAAAAAATTGGAGAAGAAAATGAAAAACTTGAAAAATATGGTGCAACCGCAGTAGACCCACTTGTCCGTATCTGGCATTCTTTTTTAACGGCTATGGATGATACAAACAATCGTCTTTTAACACAGACCAATGCAAAGACTTCTACTCGTAAAAAGAAAACGGTTAATGTTAAAGAAACTGAAAAAAGAATAGAGGAAAAGAAGAAAAATTTTGAAAAGGAATCCGCGGAAAAGAAAGTGAAAGCAGAAAAAGCTGCTGCCGATGAGGAATAATGGGCGCGCCGCGTGTAACGCCGCAGGAAATCGTTCAAATGTATCAGTTATATGCACAGCTTGGTAATTATGCCGCCGTAGGGCGCGCTATGGGGCGTAGTGCAAGTACAGTATCAAAGTACATACAAATGAAAGGCGTGCCGCTGAATGTAAGACTTGCGGTCAATAATTTAATGCAAAATGTATAAAGATAGGGGTGGGAAATTATTCCTCCCTTTGTAGGAGGTACATATGGTAACAGGAATTTTATTGATTATGTTAGTTGTTTACCTTGGTTTAGTAATTATAAAATATAAGAAAATGAGTAATCCTAAAATAGAGGGTACAATGCAACTTATACAAGGAATACTATGGCTTTTTATTCTTGCTGGTAATTGGACAAATAGTTCTATTATATTGAAAGTTGCTTATATTATAATAGCTGTTCTGTCAGTTATAGCTGGAATTAAAGAATTTAGTAAATGCAAACAATGATATCTTGTTTGTTAAATGTAAAAATAGCGTGGGGCGCGTACTCCACGCTATTTTTTTGTGTCTCTTGGTGTTCGTAAGAGTACACCTTTACAAACACGCAAAATAGCGTGTATTTTTATGTTCGAGAAAGTTGTTTTTATATTTACAAACATATTCACAAAATATATTGACATTTACGAACACTTTTGATATAATACGAACATAAGGAAATGGGAGGGCGCAAACATGAACAGCCGCACATACTATTATGCAAGAGTATCAAGTAAAGAACAGAACCTTGACCGTCAGATAGCAGCTTTTAAGGCTCTTGGAGCAGATGAAAGAGATATTATCACAGATAAGGAAAGCGGAAAAGATTTAGACAGAAAAGGTTATCAAGCATTAAAAAATGCTATGTTGCGCCGCGGCGATACACTTGTTGTAAAATCCCTTGACAGATTGAGCAGAAACAAAAGCGATATTCACAACGAATTGCAGTATTTCAAAGACAACGGCATTCGTTTGAAAGTGATTGACTTGCCAACTACTATGATGGACTTACCAGAGGGGCAAGAGTGGGTTTTTGAGATGGTGAACAACATTCTGATTGAAGTATTAGGAACAATCGCAGAACAAGAACGCACAACAATCAAACAGCGTCAAGCAGAGGGGATTGCAGCAGCCAAACAGAACGGAAAACGTCTTGGACGTCCCGCACTCACATTTCCCGAAAACTGGAATGAAGTCTATTCCTCTTGGAAAGCGGGAGAGATTACTGCAAAGACCGCAATGGAACAGACAAATACCAAAAGAACAAGCTTTTATAAGCTTGTAAACATGACTGAAAACAATTAAATTTCGGGACACATTTTTCAAGGACACATTTTCTTACTTTTGGACTTTTCAAAAGGCAGTGGGACACGCAAGGGACACTTTTACAGCCTGTAAATATGACAGAGAATAACTAAAATGCGGGACACATTTTTAAAAGACACATTTTCTTGCTTTTAGGATTTTCAAAAAGGCAGCAGGACACGCAAAGGACACAGGAAATATAAAAAATCAGCAGAAGCAGCAAAAAAGAGAGAACAGATTTCTCTATTCTCTCTTACAAAAATCCTTATTTTATGCGGCTTGTAGATTAGCCGAAATATCTCTTAAGCAGACCAGCGAATGCTTTTCCGTGTCTAGCTTCGTCTCTTGCCATCTCATGAACTGTGTCATGGATTGCATCAAGGTTAGCTGCTTTAGCACGTTTCGCAAGGTCAGTCTTACCAGCTGTAGCGCCGTTCTCAGCTGCTACACGCATCTCAAGGTTCTTCTTGGTGCTGTCTGTAACAACTTCACCTAATAACTCAGCAAATTTAGCTGCGTGCTCTGCTTCTTCATAAGCAGCTTTCTCATAATACATACCAACTTCCGGATATCCTTCTCTGTGAGCAACACGTGCCATAGCAAGATACATAC
Organism: uncultured Blautia sp.; assembly: GCF_934371575.1. Classification (GTDB taxonomy): domain Bacteria; phylum Bacillota; class Clostridia; order Lachnospirales; family Lachnospiraceae; genus Blautia_A. The sequence continues at coordinate 38,871 of NZ_CAKRNY010000013.1, forward strand.
CAACCTCAGAGCACTCGCCCTCGAAGTTTGCTCTTAAATCAGCAAGGATGTCTTCGCTGACACCTTTAGCAACGCCTACAACATGCTCAGCTGCCCATGCCATTTCATCATCCTGTTTCGTAAATTTCTCAGCCGGAGCCTTGCAGATTGGACATACTTCCGGAGCTGTGTCACCTTCATGAACATAACCACATACACTACATACCCATTTAGCCATAATTAATATCTCCTTTTCTTATATGAAATTTTATTTAGTTTTTTAATAATAGTAATCATTACTGTTTTATAGTAACATATCATTTCTTGCTTGTCAAGAGTTATTGAAACTTTTTTCAAACAGGCTCTAATGTCCGTTTAGTGAGATTCTTCTTTTAGACAGTCATTGCAGATTCCGAAAAATCGTGCTTTATAATCAGAAATCTGTCCATCCTTGAAATCGGCGGCAATACTCTCCAGGCTCTTGTCAATATGTTCGCTGAACACATCCATCACTTTGCCGCAGCGGGTGCACATAAAGTGGCAGTGAGGAGCCGTACGGGCATCAAAACGATCTGCCCCGCCAAAGCTGGAAAGCTTCTGTATTTCACCCAGATCAGCGAGAAGAGAGAGATTTCGGTATACAGTTCCAAGGCTGATGTTTGGATAAATCTGCTTCATATTCTCATAAACAAAATCAGCGGTGGGATGGTCGGTTCTGCCGGTAAGAAATTCCTTAATAGATTCTCTCTGGCGACTGTATTTCAATGTGGCCATCGGTTTCCTCCTTTCTCTCAATAATAGTAATTGTTACTGATACTAATATAAACGATAAATCGCAATTTGTCAATAGTATTATTAACTAATATATCAAAAAATATAAATTGAAATGGGTTTACAAAACCTGTAAAATATGATACGCTTTTACCTATGAAACACGAGGTTTTCAGTCCTCGTTATAGTTCAAACCCTTAGAAAAAGAGAGTATATTTGTGTACCGCATTACAGAGAATCCCCCCGGGAAGACAGAGCGTGTCAGAGCGGATCTGCGCACTGCAGCAAGGTTTTCCACAGGCTGAGAGGGGTGTGCATGGAACAGATGGAAGATGGCTTTGGAGGGGCACAGTCGAAGGATATTGCCGGGAGTGCTGCGAACAGTGATCGGTAATGGATGTAGGCTGCGACAGGACCGCCTGTTATAGCGGAAGGGTATGGAAGTACCCGGTAAGGTTCCCGAAGATAAAGTTCCCTGATAATTTGGAAGAATATTATCTGTACCGTGAGGAGGGAATAAATAGAAGTGGTAACACGGGAATAACTCGTCTTCTCAGAACAGAAATTTGAGAGGGCGTTTTTTTGTGTAAATAGAAGGAGGAAATACAATAATGAGTAAACCAAAATATTATATCACCACAGCTATTGCTTATACATCCGGTAAGCCGCATATTGGAAATACCTATGAGGCAGTTCTGGCAGATGCAATCGCACGTTATAAAAGACAGCAGGGCTATGACGTATTTTTCCAGACAGGAACTGATGAGCATGGTCAGAAAATCGAGCTGAAAGCAGAAGAAGCTGGTGTTACACCGAAGGAATTTGTTGATAATGTATCCGGACAGATCAAGGGTATCTGGGATATGATGAATACATCTTATGACAAATTTATCCGTACCACAGATGCAGATCATGAGAAACAGGTTCAGAAGATTTTCAAAAAAATGTATGCCAAAGGGGATATCTACAAGGGAGAGTACGAGGGAATGTACTGTACTCCATGTGAGTCCTTCTTCACAGAGTCCCAGCTTGTAGACGGCAAATGTCCGGACTGTGGACGCCCTTGTATTCCGGCAAAAGAAGAGGCTTATTTCTTCAAAATGAGCAAATACGCAGACCGTCTTATTGAGCATATTAAGACACATCCGGAATTTATTCAGCCTGAATCACGTAAAAACGAGATGATGAATAACTTCCTTCTTCCGGGACTTCAGGATCTGTGCGTATCCAGAACCTCTTTCAAATGGGGAATTCCGGTAGACTTTGATCCAAAGCATGTTGTATATGTATGGCTGGATGCTCTGACCAACTATATTACCGGAATCGGTTATGATTGCGATGGAGACAATTCTGAACTGTTTAATAAGATGTGGCCTGCAGACCTTCATCTTATTGGAAAAGATATCATCCGTTTCCATACTATTTACTGGCCGATCTTCCTGATGTCACTGGATCTCCCGCTTCCGAAGCAGGTATTTGGTCATCCGTGGCTGCTTCAGGGTGATGGTAAAATGAGTAAATCCAAAGGAAACGTTATCTACGCAGATGAACTGGTTGATTTCTTTGGCGTTGATGCTGTCCGTTATTTTGTACTTCACGAAATGCCATTTGATAACGATGGTGTGATCACCTGGGAGCTGATGGTAGAGCGTATGAATTCCGAGCTGGCAAATACCCTTGGAAACCTTGTAAACCGTACCATCTCCATGTCCAACAAATATTTTGGCGGAGTAGTAGAGAATAAAGGTGTAACAGATCCGGTTGATGATGATATGAAGAATTTCATTCTTTCCGTACCTGCAAAGGTAGAGGCGAAGATGGAGAAGCTTCGTGTGGCAGATGCGATCACAGAGGTATTTACTATTTTTAAACGTTGTAATAAATATATTGACGAGACAATGCCATGGGCACTTGCGAAGGATGAGTCCAAACAGGATCGTCTTGCAACCGTTCTTTACAATCTGGTTGAGGGTATCTGCATTGGAACCACTCTTCTTGAGTCCTTTATGCCGGATACAACTAAGAGAATCCTTGCACAGCTTAATGCATCTGCGAGAACCCTTGAAGATCTGAAGACATTTGGTCTTTATCCGTCCGGAAACAAAGTAACAGAGAAACCGGAGATCCTTTTTGCCCGTATGGATATCAAAGAGGTTATGGAAAAAGTAAACGAGCTTCATCCACCGAAAGAAGAGCCGAAGGAAGAGAAGCCAGAGGAGAAGGTTGTAGATGTTGAAGCGAAGCCGGAAATCACATTTGAGGATTTTGAGAAGCTTCAGTTCCAGGTAGGTGAGGTTATCGCCTGTGAGGCAGTGAAGAAATCCAAAAAGCTTCTCTGCTCTCAGGTTAAGATCGGAAGCCAGGTTCGCCAGATCGTATCCGGTATCAAAGCTTACTATACACCGGAAGAAATGGTTGGCAAAAAGGTTATGGTAGTGACCAACTTAAAGCCGGCTAAGCTTGCCGGAATCCTCAGTGAGGGAATGATCCTTTGTGCAGAGGACGCTGAAGGAAACGTATGTGTAGTCAGCCCTGAGAAAAATATGCCGGCAGGATCTGAGATCTGCTGATATCAGACTGAGTTTTTTTGATAAATAAAATGAGAATGCCAGGAGTTGGATTGATTTCGCTCCTGGTATTATACTATTATCAGTTATGTTCCCTGCGCAGTCTGCTGGGAATGATAAAAACAGGATGAAACTTGCTTTTTGTCAATATTGTTATAAAAGGAATGAATTATGGGAAATAAATTAAGCCATTTTGATGAAAATGGTAATGCTGTTATGGTAGATGTTTCGGACAAACCAATCACTCACAGAACTGCAATTGCAACAGGTGCTATTTCGGTGGGCGCAGAAATTATGGGGCGTCTTACCTCCGGAACTGTGGCAAAAGGAGATGTTCTCGGGGTGGCAAGAGTTGCGGGAATCATGTCTGTGAAGCACACCTCCGATCTGGTACCTATGTGTCACCCTTTGCCGGTAACCAAGTGTACCATTGATTTTGAACTGGAAAAAGAGCAGGGGATTATCCGCACCTTTTGCACTGTGAAGACAGATGGTAAAACCGGCGTGGAGATGGAAGCTCTTACCGGTGTGCAGGTGACACTTCTTACCATTTATGATATGTGCAAGGCAATTGACAAGCACATGGTAATGACCGATATCCATTTGGTAGAAAAAACCGGTGGTAAGAGTGGAGATTTTCTGTTTAAAGGAGAAAAGAAGAATGGAAATGAAGCGGGTAGCAATTGTCACATCCAGTGATATGGGATATGAAGGCAAACGAGAAGATTTAAGCGGTCCGGCTATTAAGGAAATTGTGGAGAGAGAGGGATATCAGGTGGTGTCCATGGACATTCTTCCAGATGACCGTGCTATGCTTTCCAGGAGAATGGCGGAAATCGCAGATGAAAATCAGGCAGAACTGATCCTGACGACTGGTGGAACCGGTTTTTCCCCACGGGATGTTATGCCGGAGGCTACGGAAGATATTACAGAACGTAAAGTTCCGGGAATCCCGGAAGCTATCCGCGCCTACAGCATGACCATTACAAATCGTGCCATGCTCAGCCGCGCCACTGCCGGAATCCGGAAAAAAACCCTGATCATCAATCTTCCGGGAAGTCCAAAAGCGGTGAAGGAGAGTCTGGAATTTATAATCGGTGCACTGGGACATGGCATTGAGATTATGACCGGAGAGGCAGGAAACTGCGCAGGATAATCGGAGCTGACGCTGGAAATAAAAGTTTTACAAACGATTTTATAACGCTTTATTAACTTCTTTTGACTATGATATAATTAACGAGGCATTAAAATGATATTTGATACACATGCACATTATGATGATGAAGCTTTTGACGACGACAGAGATCAGCTCCTTTCTTCTATGGAGGACGGCGGTGTGGGCTGTATTGTAAATGTATGCGCATCTGTGGGTGGATTTGGCGGAACGCTGAAGCTTATGAAGGCGTATCCGTTTGTGTATGGCGCAGTGGGAGTTCATCCTGATGACGCGGAGCTTATGACGCAGGATACATTGGATGAGATCCGCAGCCTTTCCCATATGGAGAAAATGGTCGCTATCGGAGAGATTGGATTGGACTATTACTGGCATAAGGAAGAGGCTGAGCATAAGCGTCAGCAGGAAATGTTCCGTGCCCAGATGGACATTGCTAGGGAGGAGAAGCTGCCATTTATGATCCATAGCCGGGATGCAGCCGAGGACACGCTGGAGATTGTAAGGGAATATATGAAAAAGGATATGTCCGGCGGAATCATCCATTGCTTTTCCTACAGTAAGGAGATTGCGGCAGAGTATCTGAAAATGGGACTTTATCTTGGAATCGGCGGTGTGCTTACTTTCAAAAATGCGAAGAAGCTGAAAGAGGTAGCAGCTCTGGCACCGTTGTCTCAGATCGTTCTGGAAACAGACTGTCCATACATGTCTCCGGAACCCCACAGAGGAAAGCGAAATTCTTCCCTGAATCTGCCTTACGTAGCAGAAGCGCTGGCACAAATAAAGGGAATTACAGCAGAAGAAGTAATTGCAGTTACACAAGAGAATGCGAAGAAGCTTCTGTTTCAGAAGGGTTTACAGCAAACACTATAAGGAGAATCAGATTGCAAAATCAAGTTGTTTTTCAGGAAGAAAAGGAGAGGGAACGTCTCCTTATACAGAATCGTCTTTTGTCGCAGGAGGAGAAGCCTGCGCTGGAGCATTTTTTTGCAGGGAAAACAGAACTTTCCGTTCTGGATATTGGCTGCAATGATGGAAGCAGGACCTTCAGCCGTTTTTCAGATGACAGAATATCCAGGGTGGTCGGTCTTGAATATAATCAGGAGCTTGTGGAAAAAGCAAAACAGCAATATGGAGACTCCAGATTTTCCTTTTATCAGATGGATGTGGAGAAAGGCCTGCTTTCAGGAAATCTTCATAACCTGCCGGGCAGAGCGGGACGGTGTAAATTTGATCTGATCTGTCTGTCATATGTACTGATGCATTTGCAGGAGGGAGAGAAGCTGCTTCGCCACTTAAGGCGTTTCCTGAAAAAGGACGGAGTGATTTTTATTATAGAAAGCAATGACAGTTCTTCTTGTCTGCTTCCCGATGAGAAAGGGCTTCTGGGAGCATTTCTGGATATCCTGAGGCAGGATAAATATGCTGGGAAAAGAGAAACCGGTGCCAGGCTCTTTGGCTGGCTGACGAATTGCGGATATGACCATATTCAGGTGTGGTGTGACGGGATTTCTGCAGGGAAAGAAGAGGATGAACGGAAAAAAGAAATTTTTCAGACCTTTTTTTCCTATTTGCCGGAAGATGTGAAAATTTTGCTTTCTGAAGAACCGGATAACAGGAAATATCAGCTATGGCAGGAATGGCTGGAACAGAATTATGAGGATCTGCGGCAGTTGATTTTGCAGAAAAATTCTGAGATCACCATGGGAATGCAGATCATATCATGCAAAAGAGCTTTGCGAAGAAAGAATGTGTGAAGGATAAAATATGACGCATGAAATTAAGGCAGGCGGGCAGACATTCTCTTTTGCCTGGCTTGGTTTGGAAGATTTTGAGGAAACTCTTTGGCTGTGTGACAGGTGTGTGGGAAAAAATCTGTACACCCGGGAAGATCTGACGCAGGCAATTGAGGCTGAGAACAGTACGTTCCTGCTCCTGAAAACAAAAGAAGGACAGATAGCCGGGTATATTTATTATTATCTTACAGATGTGGAGCAGATTGCCCGGGATTCCAGACTGCAGACAGAGAGAATCAGCGAAGTCTGTGCCTGTGGAAATCAGATGCCTGTTGGCAAAATACAGTCAATAGGCATAAAAGAAGAGTTCCGGAGCCTGGGGCTGGCGGGACAGCTGGTGCGTTTTGCATTGACACAGCTGGCAGAGAAAGGTGCATCTGAAACATTTATTATCTGCTGGAATATAAGAGGCCAGATTCCTCTGGGAAAAGTGCTCAGGGAGTGTCATTTTACCCATTTGGCTACGGCGAAAATGATATGGTATGACAAAAAGGCGCTTTATTGCCCTTATTGTAAAGGACGCTGCAAATGCGACGCAGAAGTGTTTATAAGAAACTTGGTGTAAGTGGTAAAAGGTAAAAAGGTGTCGGGTTCAAAAGCCCCGACTAATGATCACGAAAGGAAATACAAATGAAAATCAGACTTCTTCCCAAATTTATTATTTCCCTTGGTGTGATGGGAGTCATTCTGACAATCGCAATTTCTCTTTTCAGCTACGAAAGCTCCAAAGATTCACTGGAGGATATGTACGCACAGCGAGTAATGACCAACTGTAACAGCATTGCAGATATGATCTCAGTTTCGGATGTGAAGAAAATCCTGGCAGAAGGTGGGGACAAGACAGAAGAATATGAGAAAATGTCTGCCCTCTTTAATAAACTGAAAAAGGATGGCAATGTTACATATCTGTCTCTGGTTGTTCCGGATGAGGACAGTGTTCATTTCTACATTGATGCTCTGGTAGAGGAAATGGGAGATGACCCGGCGAATCAGATTGCCTACGACAGCGATATTTTGTACACAGATGCTGCCAATCCGGATGATCCGTCTGATATGGAGAAATACATTACCATATGGAATCAGTATCAGCAGGATAAAGGCGTAGATTATCCACTTGTGACGGATAACAGCTATGGGTATAACTATACAGGCATTTCAGCGATTCTGGACGAGAATGGAACGGCAATTGCAGAGATCCAGTATATTCTGGATATGAAAGAGGTCAGAAATTATCTGAATTCATTTCTCAGCAATATGCTGCTGATTTCTTTTCTTATTATCTGCGTGACTGTAGTAGTTTATATTGTGTTTGTACGAAAGACGATTACCAGACCGATCAGTAAGCTGGCAGCTTTCACCAAAGAGATCACAGACAGCGGAAAGTTTGAAAATCAGAGAATCACCATGAAAACCGGTGATGAAATTGAAGCGCTGAGCGATTCCTTCAATTTTATGCTGGAAGAGCTTGAAAATTACATTGCAAACTTGTCGAAGGTCACAGCTGAGAAGGAGAGAATTGGCACGGAGCTTGATATTGCCCGAAACATTCAGGCATCTATGCTTCCCTGTATTTTCCCGGCTTTTCCGGACAGAAAGGAATTTGATATTTACGCAACCATGACACCTGCAAAGGAAGTGGGCGGTGACTTTTATGATTTCTTTATGGTAGACCAGACACACCTTGCAATTGTTATGGCTGATGTGTCAGGGAAAGGAGTTCCCGCTGCGCTTTTCATGGTCATTGGAAAAACACTGATCAAGGATCACACTACTGCAGAAAGGGATTTAGGCGAGGTCTTTTCTACTGTGAATAATCTTCTTTGCGAAGCGAATAGTGAAGGTCTGTTTATTACCGCTTTTGAAGGTGTGCTGGATCTTGTTACAGGAGAATTCCGCTTTGCAAATGCAGGTCATGAGCTGCCGTTTATCTGTAAGGCCGGCGGTAATTTTGAACCGTACAAAATACGGCCGGGGTTTGTTCTAGCCGGAATTGAGGATATGGATTATCAGTCCGGCTGCATGATGCTGGATGTGGGGGATATGGTTTTCCAGTACACAGACGGTGTTACAGAGGCTGTTAATGAGGAGAATAAGCTTTATGGAATGGAACGTCTTGAAAAGGTTCTGAACCGTGTAAAAGACAGAACGCCATCGGAAATCCTTCATGAAGTAAAAAAAGATATTGATACATTTGCCGGAGCCGCGCCGCAGTTTGACGACATTACCATGCTTTGTCTGGAGTATAAAAACAGAATGAAGCCGGATCAGGCAGAGTAATAAATAAGATAAAATTTTATACATAAAAAAGGACTGTGATTCCGGAAGAGATTGAGGTTTTCTTACTTCTCTTCTGATTCACAGTCCTTTGCTTTTAACCAGACAGCTGCCGTCTGGCGACATCATCATATATGAAAGTCAGCTGTTCCGCGCTATGGCGCTCCCACAGTTGCCGCCCGTATTCGTAATCCGGGCTATCGCCCTACTTACTCATACGGTCTAGCCCGGACCATATCCATGAATTCGCTCATGCAAGCATGGCTCATTCATGGCTGCGGTCCGGGACTTTCATAGTAAATTATTTCGTACCGAAAATTCTGTCTCCGGCATCACCAAGTCCCGGGCAGATATAAGCACGGTCATTCAGCTCTCTGTCCAGATGACCTACATAGATCTGCACATCCGGATGTGCCTCATGGAGACGCTTCAGTCCCTCCGGAGCTGCGATCACGAACATGCATTTAATGCTCTTTCCGCCATGTTCCTTGATGAAATTAACGGCAGAAATAGCGGATCCGCCTGTAGCAAGCATGGGGTCAACCATAACGATGAGACGCTGGTCAATAGGATCCGGAAGCTTGCAGTAATATTCGTGTGGCTCATGGGTAACAGGATCACGGTAAAGTCCGATGTGTCCAATCTTGGCAGATGGAACTAAAGTGGTGATACCATTCACCATACCAAGACCTGCACGAAGTACCGGGACAACTGCCAGCTTTTTACCGGAAATCATAGGTGTCTGACAGGTCTCAATAGGAGTCTCAACTTCAACATCCTCCAGTGGAAGATCGCGAAGCGCTTCAAAACCCATAAGAACTGCAATCTCTTCAATGAGTTTACGGAATTCGTTCGTTCCGGTCTCTTTATTACGAAGAATGGAAATCTTATGCTGGATCAGCGGGTGATCCATAATAAAAATATTGTCAATATCTGCGAAATCTGACATGGTAAAAACCTCCGTAGTGTAAGAATACTGATGAAATCATACCGCACTTTCCGGGGAAAGTCAATAATTGTAAAAAGTTGTTGATTACTTTATACTAGTACAAGGGAAAAAAGGAGGACTTTTTTATGAAATTCAGAGTTGAAGGTATTTACGATGCCAAAAAGCTGGGAATTCCGCAGATGCTGATTCTGGGACTCCAGCACATGTTTGCCATGTTTGGTGCTACGATTCTGGTGCCGATTCTGGTAAACAATTATTTTCACGGTGAGGGGTTATCCATTCAGGTGACCTTGTTCTGTGCCGGATTTGGCACACTTTTGTTTCATGTACTTACCAAGATGAAGGTACCGGCATTTCTTGGTTCATCATTTGCATTTCTGGGCGGATTTGCCACAGTTGCAGAGCTGGACACAGGAATCTTTGCGGATATGTCCTATGGAGAGAAGCTTCCATATGCATGCGGCGGTGTATTTGTGGCAGGACTTTTGTATCTGGTTCTTGCCCTGATCGTAAAGGCAATCGGTGTAAAAAGAGTTATGCGTTATCTGCCGCCGGTTGTAACCGGTCCGATCATTATCTGCATTGGTCTCAGCCTTGCACCATCTGCTATCAGCAATGCATCCCAGAACTGGCTGCTTGCCCTGGTGGCACTTGGAACTGTTATTTTCTTCAATATCTGGGGAGTCGGCATGTTCCGTATTATTCCGATTCTGATGGGTATTGTAGTGTCTTATGTAGTAGCCCTGATCATGAATGCAGCGGGCATGACAAACGCAGATGGAAGTGCTATCCTCAGCTTTGCAGGCGTAGCAAGCGCACCGGTTATTGGTGTTCCGAAATTCTTCCTCTGCAAATTTAATATCACAGCCATTCTTGCAATGGCACCTATCGCTATCGCTTCCATGATGGAGCATATCGGTGATATTTCCGCTATCTCTGCCACTGTTGACCGTAACTTTATTGAGGATCCGGGACTTCACCGTACGCTTCTTGGTGACGGACTTGCCACATCCCTGTCTGCCCTGATCGGTGGACCGGCAAATACAACCTACGGTGAGAATACAAGTGTCCTTGCGCTGAGCCGTGTTTATGATCCGAAGGTAATACGTCTTGCGGCTGTTTATGCGGTAATTCTCAGCTTTATTCCGAAGATGGCAGAAGTGATCAGTTCCCTTCCGTCTGCGATTATTGGTGGTATCAGCTTTATTCTTTACGGAATGATCTCTGCTGTTGGTGTTCGTAACGTAGTTGAGAATAAAGTGGATCTGACACGTTCCCGTAACCTGGTTATTACCGCAGTTATTCTGGTATGCGGTCTTGGTGTTTCAGATGGTCTTACATTTACAATCGCAGGTGCACATATTACCCTTACAGGTCTTGCACTTGCAGCAATTGTGGGAATCCTGCTGAACGCTATTCTTCCGGGAAATGACTATGTATTTGAAACTTCCAAAAAGAAGGAAGAACTGGAAGACGATTGATTTTGAAAGACTGATTTTTTGAAAAAAGAACCTGATTCAGGGGCATTTGAACGGTAAACATGTTCATCTGCCAGTTCTGAATCAGGTTCTTTTATTTTTCAGAAGCTTCCGCCGGTACCGCCGTGGTCACTGTCGGAGCCTCCTGTGGAGGAACTGTCATCTTTCGGCTTCGCTGTTTTGGTGACGGTAGTATAAAGGAAAATGTCATTTGATCTGACAAGATCCATACTTCCCTGTCGTACGTAATCAACAGCGCTGTCCTTTGCCCGTACGCTCTTAAGCTGGGATTTCATGCTTGAGGTACGTAAAAATGCAAGTACAAGTCCGATTCCAATAGAAATAGGAATCCATTTGAAAGGAAGGGGGTCACGTGGAAGCGTGGAAGAGTCATAAGGCTCTCCTGTGGCCGCCTGTTCCAGGAAAAGTCTGCTAAGGTCGGCATAAGTATCAAATGCACTGTAGTAATCTTCTTCTTTTAACAGAGGCTGGACTTTTCCCTTCATGTAATCCAGTCCGTCCTGGTTAAATACAGTTCTTGCATATCCGTGAGTGGTAATGTGCCATTCACGGTCTCCGATGCTGATCATGAAAAGAATACCATCGTAGGTATCCCCTGTTCCATAAGCGTTATCATCGAAGAAATCGTCACAGAATTTGTTCATCTGAACGCCGTCTGTAGACTGGACAGTGGCAACTGCCACGTCAAAATCATATTCCTCACTGAGGGAGTTCAGTTTATCCAGAAGCAGGGACTCTTCATCATCAGTCAGAAGGTCTGCAGCATCTGAAACAAGAGAAAACTCAGGACTCCGGGAAGAATCTCCGAAGCTGTTGGTGTCTGCGGCCTGGATCGCAACAGGCTGAAATCCACAGATATTTCCTGCGCCTGTAGCTGTACCGAACAGGCTTCCTGCTCCAATTGCCGCTGCCAGAATGATTCCAAAAGTTTGTTTTTTCATGGCATGTTCCTCCTTAGAAAAATGTGTGAACCAGCCATGCTATGGCATAGGCAGCTGCGGAAAATCCGATGGTAAGTCCAACGAACCATTTGGTGAAAATACCTTTGTCAACCGGCAGGTTTCCGACAAACTTGCCTGTCTGGCCATTCATGCCAAATAGATAATGATCGCCTTTCCAGGTGGTGGAAAGAAGCCATACCGGAAACAGGGCATAATGGGTTTTGCCGCCTCTGAGCTGGATACGTGTATCTTCAGGTGTAACGCTGTCATATCCGACCACAGTGTCACGGAAAGCATTTTCAGCAGCTTTTTTTACACGCTGGTTGGCGCGCTCAACAGATTCCTCGGCAGATACGTCATATTTATCAGCAACATAGCCAGCCAGGTAAGGTGTGGCGAAATCCACTGCCTCGGAAATTACATAAGGCTCCAGTGATTCTGTCAGATCATTGTCAATTTTTGAAGAGCCATCTACCGGAATCTGGTCAAAACCAATATTTCCGGAACGGAAAACTGAATAATGGCTAGTCTCTGTGTAATCATAATCGCTGTCGCTCCAGCAGCGGACTTTGGTTGCGTGATAGCGGATATCAGCAGCGGCGTCTGTGTCAAAAAGCCAGAATGGTACATAGACACCTTTTATTTCATCAATGTGGTTCTCTTTTTTAAATACCTTTGGAAGAAGGGTTTTGCCATGAAGGTGTTTGCTGAGCCCTTCTTTGGCAGCTTTTTTATCCAGCTTGAACGGGATAATAAAGTCAGGGCGCAGAGCGCCGGAGAACTTACCGGACATTACAACCGGATTACCGCAGAATGGGCAGGCAGATGCACCTGTGCTTTCATCAGCTACGATTTCACCGCCGCAGGATTTACAAGTGTAAACAGACATTCCGTTGGTTTCGCCTTCATTCCAGTCGGCAGTGGTAGCATTCTCCCATTTCATATCATCAGCCTGCTGACCGGCAGATGCTTCATTAAATTCCTTGACTGTTTCCAGATCAAACTCTGTGTCGCAGTAAGGACATTTCATTTTCTGGAGCGCACTGTTGAATTCAATGGCTCCACCACAACAAGGGCATTTATATTCAAGTAAATCGGACATAGTTCATCTCCTTTCGCCGTGTAAGGAAAATGTGGGGATATATGAAGTTACTGGATGTCATTCTCGTTAAAAGAGTCTCCGCAGTTTGGACAGAATTTCGGCGGATTGGTAGGGTCTTCCGGTTCCCAGCCGCATTTGTCGCAGCGATAGCGCGGTTTCATGGCAGGTCTTGGTGATCCGCAGTTACTGCAGAATTTGCCGGTGTTTACGGCGCCGCAGGAACAGGTCCAGCCTGCATCTGCTGCAGGAGCCTGAGGCTTTTTGGAACCGCATTCCGGGCAGAAATTTCCGGAAACCAGAGCACCACAGGAGCATTTCCATTGATCTGCGGAAGCCGGAGCTGCTGCCGGCTGTGCCATCGGCTGAGGCTGATTCGGCATCTGAGGAGCCTGTGCTGCCTGCTGCTGGCCCATAGCGTAAAGATTCTGCGCGTTCAGGCCGCCAGCCATATTTGCCATGTTCATTCCCATGAAGCCGGTCATAGCGCCGCCTGCATTGCCTGCTGCTGTTTTCATAGCGTCAGCCTGTGCACCTGCAAGTGTGGCAGCTGCCATGGCAGGATTGCGAAGCATAGCCATACGCTGAGCTTCTTTGATCATCTGTGCGTCTTCCTCTGGAAGAGTGATCGGATTCATGGCTACAGATACGATCACAAGACCACGAAGCTGGCTCCACTTCTGGGTAAGTGCCTGGTTCATGGCATCGCAAAGCTCCATTGCATGAGCCGGAAGTGCGCTTGGACGGATTCCCTGCTGGGAAATGCTTGCAAACGCCGGCTGGAGAGCAGAAACAAACTCTGTTTTCAGCTGACCTTCAATCTGATTTCTGTCATACTGCTGTTCAAAGTTTCCGCAGACATTTGCATAGAAAAGAAGGGGATCGGCGATTCTGTAAGAATAAACACCGCTGCAGCGTACGGAAACATCAATGTCCAGACCGATATTCTGGTCTACTACACGGAACGGAATCGGGTTAGGAGTACCAAATTTATTATCAATCAGCTCTTTGGTATTGAAGTAGTAAACACGCTGGTCTTTGCCCGTGTCTCCACCGAAGGTGAAGCGTTTGCCAATAGTCTGGAATGTCTTTGAAATGGCATCACCCAGATTTCCGGAAAAAATACTTGGCTCAGTGGATGCATCATATGTATATTCGCCAGGCTCTGCACAGATATCTACGATCTTTCCCTGTTCTACGATCATCATACACTGTCCGTCTGCAACTGCAATTCCGGACCCGCTTGTGATAATATTGTCACTTCCTTTTGTGTTGGAGGAGCGTTTGGAGGTTCGTTTCTGACCCTTTACTGCCAGAACGTCATTGTCGATAGATTCGCAGTAAAAAAATTCTTTCCACTGGTCTGCAAGTGTACCACCTACGGCTCCAAGGCCTGCTTTAATAAGTCCCATAATAAAAACTCCTTTCTTTAAAAACGTCCCAAGGTCGTATAAATATTTTCTTATCTGAATTTTACATGATTTTGTCTGAAAAAACAAGCAACATGTGAAAAAAGACAGGTTTTCGTGATAATAAGTACAAAAAATCCGCAGTATTTTCATAAAGTACTGCGGATTTCTGGCATCATTGGGTTATTCTTCTGAGTCATCCGAACCTTCCAGTGACTGGTAATATCCGGAAGAGGTGATGGAATCATGATCTTCTACATAATTTCCATCGGAATCCATCATATTTCCATCGGAATCAAAGGAAACGTCCATAAGATCTGTCTTAGTAGATGGCGTTACATTCATAGACATGATCTCGTCGTATTTGGTCTGGAGGTTTTCAAGAGAAAATTCATCTCCAATAGATTCCCGTACGCTGTGCGCGGAAGCAAGGGTATCTGTATAATCGGAAAGCTTATATGGCGCATATTCCTGGTTATCATAGCTGTAGTGCATTACCAGAGGGGTAAGTGATGCGCTCTGAATCTCAATGCTGGTCTGGTCCCCATCTACGGTCTTCTGAATGGTAAAAGAAGCCATTCCTCCGAGAAGCTGTTTCAGTGTTTCCTGACCGGTAACAAAATTGCCAAGAGAATAGTAAATCAGCATATTGTGACCGGAATCATCTGTAAGATATCCATACGGCTGAAGCACATTGGGATTGGTGCCAATCACAACATCAACACCCTGTTCCATAAGGAAGTTTGCCCATTCCTTCTCATACTCGGTAGGCATGGGTTCTTCGGTTTTTCCCCAGTTTGCACAGAAAACAGTGCAGTCGGCAGATGCTTTCGCCTGTTTGATGGCGGCGGCAACAGCTGTGGTATTGAAGGTGTCCACCATAGAGCCTGCGGACTGGTCTTCATATACAGGGAAGGTGTAGTTAAGGATGGCAATCCGGATTCCGTTGGCATCTATGATCTTCGGAGCATCTGTACCGGACTGGTCTTCGTGGATTCCTGCCAGGGTAACGTCCGGATGGCTGGTTTTCCAGTAATTCAGGGTTTCTGTGATCATGGAGGTGCCATTGCCATCAATAAGTGAGGTGGCAGATGTGATCACATTAAATCCTGCGTTTACAAGGGCATCCCCGATCTCTGTGGGAGTAGCGTAAGGTGCAGTTCCGCTGACCGCGTCATGGTCGGCGGTAAACGGCGTCTCCTGATTGACAATCGCAACATCCGCTGCCTGGATATCAGATTTCAGATTGGTGTAAACGCTGTCATAATTCCAGGTACTGTTATCTGACTGCCCGGAAGAAAGGAGACTTGGCTGAACCAGATTGTCTCCGACTGCAACTACAGTGGCAGTGGTGACTTCCGGAGCTGCGACAGCAGCTTCTTCCTCCTTCTGTTTCTGTGCTTCGGCGGCTTTTTTCGCCTGGGCAGCAGGCTGACGGATCATGGAGTAGTCCATCTGGTTAAAAACCAGACACAGAACTATCAGGACTGCAATGGAAACCAGAAAACTGGTTCTGGAATTTAGTCGTTCTTTGTAATTTAATGGAAGATTCTCTCTTTTTTTCATGATTTAATTCCCTTTTCATAGATGTAGGAAAGCTAAAAACAGTATATTTCGGACCATGGCGGAGCCAAAACATAATCTTGGTTTATTATAGCAAATTATTGCAGGCAAAGAAAGAAGTTATTACATAAATTTTACATTTTCGTTCATGTATTTTCGAAGAACCGGAAACTGTACGGGACCGATGGTAAGAATCTGCTGGTGAAAAGCATTCAAGTCAAATTTTTCTCCGAGAAGAATCTGTTGTTCTTCCTTTAGATCAAGAAAATTCAGATAACCTGCATAATATTTCAGATAGTTGGCTGGTGTTTCTGTGATATAACGGTAGATTTCAGCTGTAACGTGGGCATCGCGGATCCCAAAACGATTCAGAAAACGGGCTGCCTGTGCAGAAGTCCAACTTTGGTAGTGAATTCCTATGTCCAGAAGGGAGTAGATGCACAGGTTGATGCTGCGGTTCAGCCAGGAAAGGCGTGTGTAGGCAGCTGCCTCTTCTGCGGATAATGGGGCGGCTGAGTTCCCTGCAGTTCTTCCGGAGAGATATTTTGCCGCGTACTGGTATGCAAGGCTTTCTGCGTAAGTGGCCCAGCCTTCCACATAACCGCTGCAGTCGATCAGATAGCGGATGTGTGAAGGCTTTTGCCGTCCGAAATAAACAGTCTGATAAAGATGGCCGGGAAAACCTTCGTGTGCAAGAGTGGTAAACAGTTCCAGGTTGGAAATGTTACGTCCCTGATTGATGTAGATCACATTTGGCGTACCAGTGTCCATTGGAGGTGTCAGGTAAAATGCGGGGCTTAGAAAATCCTCCATAGATTTATGTACAGTCCGAAGCTCAAAGCTTACAGAATCAGTGAATGGAAAATCCTGCTGAATATCTGCTTCCAGAGTAGTCAGAATCTGCTTGGGCTCCATATCTGGCAAATCGGTTTTCGCTTCCAGAAAGGAGAGAAGCTGCGGATATTTATTTAAAAGCTGTGAAAGCTCCCGGGAGTCTGCCAAAAGCTGCTGGGCAAGGCGGTCTTCCAGCTTTTCCACAGGCATGTAGATTCCAACCTGGCTTTGAAGAAGATACTGATAATATTCTTTTCCGCCGGAAAAACGGGCAAGACCGCCAGTGTTTTTTCCTGTTCCCCGAAGCTGTTCCAGACCTTCCATCAGCTTCTGATAAGCCGGAAAAATCTTTTCCCGGAGAATCTGTTTGTGGGAAATGAGAAGCTGTGTCTGATCCTGGGCGGAGAGTCTGCCGTAATCCTTCAGTTTCCGGGAGAAAATTTCCTGCATGTAATTGGAATCCGGATTCTGAAGAAAAGCGCGGCATTGAGCCAGAATGCGGTCAAGGGTTTCGTCGCACATGAAAAAGCCGGCATCTGATTTTGCCTGCTCGAATGTGAGAATACTCTGGAAGTAGCGTTCTGTACTGCACAGAAGATTCAGATAATCGGTAATATCCTGATTGTCATAGAATGTGTACTCTGCAAGAAGTACAGGAAGCTGGGCCTGTATGCCAAGGCTGGGACCGAGTGGTTCTTCCAGCAGATAATGATTTCCGAGAGATGCTTCGGTGTGATAGTAAAGAAGCAGCTGATCCAGGGTCAGACGGTTGACTGTGGAAAGTTCGGAGGTGGAAAAAGTTTTCAGAGTTTTCTCATAGTCCTGACACTGGGCAATTGTTTTTTGGTTATTTACAGGAATGGTGCCCAGAGTGGCATGGGAACGGGAAATTCCCTGCTTTTCCGGGTAAGCCAGAGAATAGTGGAGGTTCAGGGCGTTTCCGGAGACTTCTTTTTCAAATATAGACTCCGCAAAGGCTTCAAATCGTGCATTTTCCGAAAAAAAGGGGCTGAAAAACCAGAAAACAGAAAAGGCTGTGAGCAGAATAACAGCCAGTATAAGGATTATTTTTCGGATTTTTTTCAGGTTGGATGTTGAAATACAGGTGCGGTTATGGGGGTGAAAGGCCTGAATGTTGGGGAGATTTGACATAGGGAAACCCTCCGGAGCCTGGGGATTTCTACTATATTATTGAGATTTTCGGTTAAGTATGCAAGATATTTGGTCCCATGGCTTTGTAAGTATGAGGAATATGTGTACAGGACTGGCATGAACTACAAAAAAAGCCTGGAATGAAGAAAAAAGTTGTGTGATTTTACGGAAAATAACAGACTTTTGTTCGGATGTGGAAAATTGACGGAGAAAGTCTGGTGTGATATTATACGTGAATGTTACATATATTTAATAAAAATGTAACAAATGAAGCGGGGAAGATTTCCGCGTAATAACAGGAAGAAATTTGAGAGGTGTATAAATGTTTGAAAATAAAGTAAAAAAACTGGTTTGTGGTGCGCTTATGTGTATAACTGTCTGTGCCCAGATGGCTTTTCCACAGAATGCTTTTGCGGCAACCGAAAAAGCGGTGGAAAAAGCGGGAGAGGCGTTTGTGGCAGAGATGGAAGATGCAGAAGCAGAAACAGATGTGATCTCTGAGGAAGAGCTTCGCCAGCAGATTGTGGATTTCGCATTACAGTTTGAGGGAAATCCTTATGTTTACGGTGGAACAAGCCTGACAAACGGGGCAGACTGTTCCGGCTTCGTGATGTCTGTATTTGCACAGTTTGGATATTCTCTGCCAAGAGTGGCAGCGGATCAGTATTATCAGTCTATTCAGAAGTCTGTGGCGGATCTGGAACCGGGAGATCTGGTATTCTATGGAAGTGGAATCAGTCATGTGGCGCTTTATATTGGCGATGGACAGATTATTCATGCCAGTACATCCGCTTCCGGGATCAAGGTTTCTGCATATGATTATGAAGCTCCGGTTGGAGTGGGGACTTATGTTGGATAGTGAACGAACAAAATTGATTTGTGTGTATTTTGTAGGGTATTGTAAAGACGATATTTTTCAAGAGTAAATGTCGAAAAATGTTGAAATTAGCAGATTGCACAAAGCGTTTATGAAAATGTGGATAGGTGAATTAGTGTAGAGAAAGTTATCCACTTCTCCAAAAACGAAAAAACGTTGAAAAATCAAGTTATGCACAAAGTTATCCACATTATCCACATGGAAAAGCATGTGGATGAGTTGATTTACATAATGGGAATCGAAACAAATGTTTTGGTTATTGTTATGAAAATGTAAAATTCGACAGAAATTGGCAAAAAGGTATTGACTTTTACAAAATCAAAATATTATAGAATATTCACAGAAAAAATTACAATTTAGGAATTGGATGGAAAATTATCTGATAATTCAAAAGCTTTAAATAGACTGGCCGTTGGGTGGTTACAATAATAGAAACAGAGAGTACAAGAGTTGCTAAAATAGTTTTTTATTCATATTCTTCTATAATAAAGTGAATTTTCAGTGTAAAAAAGGGACTGTCTTTTGACAGTCCCTAGAGTCTGTATTACCATAACATAAACTGGAAATCGGAATAAAGTGGAGTTGGCTGTCCTTCGTAATAGTAGTGGTAGTCAGAACCAGGTGCTTTGTAATATTGTGGCTTTTTCGTTGTATGGTAGGTAACAGTGATTGCAGTAGCGTTTTTTAGAGAAGCCTTCTGTCCGTTTTTAATCTTTTGGGTGAAAGCTTTGTTACCCTTTCTATAAGCAATTTCGATAAAATCTATTTTGTAATTTTTAGCAGCAGTAACTTTTATCTGTGTTTTTCCAGAGCGGGAAACTTTGGCACCATACTGCCAGTAACCTTTGATTGCAGAAGCATAATTTTTGGAGCCGACCTTAAAGGATTTAAAAACTACGGGATGCTGCTTGAAGGTTACCTTGCAGGATAACTTATAGCTTTTACCATTTTGGTTAACCACAAAGCTGAAAGTGGATTTTTCTCCGGCCTTAACCTTGTGATTTTTCATGTAGAACTTATTGCTTGCACTAATCTGGATGGCATTTAATCCCTGGCGAGTGTAAGCTGTGTAGTATTTGTTGGATGATTTTACGTTGGTGATAGTTGCTGTGGATGAAAGATTTTTGATGTAAATATAGCCATTTACAGATGTCTGATTTACGTTTTTGACAGGGGTTAATTTTTCAAAATAAAGGGTCTGAGTTTTGGGACAAGCAGGTGCTTTGGCAGCTGCATTTGCCAATAATGGGGTGACGGCGACTAACAGCAGGCATGTAAGAAAGCCGCAAAGTGTCTTTTTCATTTTCTTCATTTCATTTTCCTCCCTACATTTTTGTTTAATGGTTGTAAATTTTCTTCTCCTTTCTGATGAATTTTAACGTATATTTTTTATTATTGTATCGCTAATAATCGGTATAGTCAATCCTATCAAAACAATGTACACTGAATGATGTGCTTACGTTTCGAGAAGGTGAGTGAAAATATTTTACTGGCTTTTAGAGCACAAAAAAACACCGTCCCCGCGGCAATCGCTTTGTCCGCAAAAACAGTGCTTTCAGTGCGCCTTCAGGGGTTCGAACCCTGGACACCCTGATTAAGAGTCAGGTGCTCTACCAACTGAGCTAAAGGCGCATCTCTTATTTCGCTGAGTTGTTATTTCCTCAACGCAAGATGTATTATATATCAGGTGTGCACCAAAAGTCAATAGGAATTTTATAATTTTTTTAAATTTTTTCGAAAACTTTTACGATTGCTATTTTGTGGGTTAGGAGGGGGATTGGTTTCCCTATACTTTCTTGGCAACAATAAGGTATAGGGATAACGACCAACCAATCTCCTTTCTTTCTTACAACAATTCCAAAATATCTTCCCTGCTCATACCACTCAGCTGTCCCATATCGCCGCTGATGATCTGCTCTGCCAGGTCCTGCTTTGCTTCCTGGAGCTTCTGGATCTTTTCTTCGATGGTATTGCGGGCGATGAGCTTGTACACGGTAACCTTCTTCGTCTGACCGATGCGGTGGGCGCGGTCAGTGGCCTGGTTCTGGACGGCCTGGTTCCACCAGGGATCATAGTGGATAACCACATCTGCACCTGTCAGGTTCAGTCCAACGCCACCTGCCTTCAGGGAAATGAGAAATACAGGAGTGGTATCAGAATTAAACTGCTTCACAAGCTCCTGGCGTTTCTGCTTGGAGGTTTCACCAGTGATGATGTAATAAGGGATTCCCTCTTTTTCCAGTGCTGCCTGAAGAAGAGCCAGCATGGAAGTAAACTGGGAAAATAAAAGCATACGGTGTCCGCCATCAATAGCACTCTGGATCAGCTGCATACAGCTGTCAGCTTTGGCAGATTCACCCCGGTAATTTTCAAAGCAAAGAGAAGGAGAGCAGCAGATCTGTCGCAGCTTTGTTAATTCAGCCAGAATCCACAATTTGCTCTTATTAAATTCGCCCTCGTCCTGTTGGGCAATTTTTTCCTTCATATGTACAACCTGGGCGTCATACAGCTTCTGCTGGGTGTCATCAAACTTCACGTAGCGGACTTCTTCCAGTTTTTCCGGAAGATCCTTCAGCACATCCTCTTTCAGACGGCGAAGGATAAATGGGGACACCATTTTCTGAAGGCGGGTCATGGCAGACTCATCGTCGTTCTTTACGATCGGAGTTTCAAATTCCTTTTTAAAGGTGTCGTAACCGTAGAGGAATCCCGGCATTAAATAATCAAAGATACTCCAAAGCTCACTGAGGCGGTTCTCAATTGGTGTACCTGTGAGTGCATAGCGGGTCTGGCTGTGGATCACCTTTACAGACTTGGCTGCTGCTGTTGTGTGATTCTTGATATACTGTGCCTCGTCAATAATCTGGTATAAAAATTCTTTTTTCTCATACTGGTCAATATCTCTTTTTAAAAGGTCGTAAGAGGTGACCAGAACATCGAAATCCGTGTATGTCTGGAGCTTCGCCTGACGCTCGGACTGACTTCCTGCGATCAGGGAAAACTTCAGCTGCGGGGCAAATCGGGCAAGCTCTTCACCCCAGTTAAAAACAAGGGCAGCAGGGGCCACTACCAGGGATGTGCCGGTTTTGCCTTCAAGCTTCGCTGCGAGAAGAACTGCGATTACCTGTAAGGTTTTTCCAAGTCCCATATCATCAGCGAGAATTCCGCCAAATTTCCATGCTTCCAGGGTGCGCAGCCATTTGTAACCGTTCTTCTGATATTTTCGCATGATCTTGGAAAGACTTTCCGGCTCTTCAAAATCGGCATCGTTAATGGTTTTGAAGCCTTTTACGATTTCACGGAAATGACGGTCACGGTTGGCATATATGTTTTCGTTGCTCTCCAGCATCTGATCCAGATATAAGGTGCGGTATGCCGGAATATGCATTTTTCCTTTAACAAATTCCTTCGGGGTGAGATGAAGGGTTTTCATCAGTTCTGCCAGCATTTCCAGGTTCTGCTCCTGGAGATTGACAAATTCGCCGCTTTTCAGCTTGTAATATTTTTTCTTCAGCTGATAGCTTTTCAGGATGTCCAGAAGCTCCTGGCTGGAAATATCTTCGGTGGAAATATTCAGATCCAGGAGTCCGCCGGATACGGACACTCCAACGGAAACCTTTACGGTCTTTAAGGTGTGTCTGCTGCGGAAACGGTTGGTGCAGCGTACTTCGCCAAGTTCCATGAGGGCGGCAGTTCCCGACTCCATGATCTGGTAAATCAGTTCTTCGTCATGGTTGCAGTGAAGTACGTCAAAGTCGGGATCATAGTAAGGCAGCCATTCCATTGTCTGATCCAGAACACTGTTTTCCAGGGGAAAATCACGGAACTGCTGGTCCGGGGAGATGTTCTCATGAAGTAAAAGCTTTCCTACAGAGAATTCCCTTTTTCCATAAAAGGCGCTTACTTTGCAGATAACGTTATCATTTTCCATGTCCAGATAAAATACAAAGTGTGCTTCAGGAGTGAGGTACTGTCTGAATTTCTCCGGATTTTCCTCCGTAATATCTGCCACTTCCTGAAGCTGAGGCAGCACATTGTGATAAAAATTGGACAATGTATTACGCCCCATCTGGAAGTGGAATTCTCCATTTCTGGAAAGCTCTGTCAATGGACGGACCTTCTCCATAAAGGCCGGTTCGGTTTTGCAGAAGCTGTCATCCTGGATAAAGTATGCAGAGTCCATGCCCTGAAAAAGCTCTGGGATGTACCCTTTTACTGTGACACCATCAAACTGCTTTTTATCCTTAGAGGCATCCAGAATTCGTATGGAAATCCGTGGATTCCCTGTTTTGCAGTGAAGCTGGGCTTTTTTACGGGCTGCATCCGGAGTTTTATCTTCAAAATCTATTTTATCATTGCATATATTGTCATAAAAACTGTCCAGACGCCAGCCAAAAAGATCCAGAGAATTGCCTACATTAAACTTCTTTGGCAAATAGATGCCGGAATTCTGGATTTTGTCTACGAACTGCTCTTCCTCACGTACGATCCGGTCAATATAGCGGATCCATTTGCGGCTCTCCTCTGTGAAATCCTGCGTTTTGTGGCTGATCTGGGTGCTGGAGCCATACTGAACGGTCTCACCGTTGCGAACCTGGCGGCAGAAGTCGTCCAGTTTTTTTACCACGAACATTTTGGAAGTTCCCACTTTAAAAGAAACGGAAAGCTTATTGCCATTCTGAGTCAGCCTTGGAACCAGGGAAACACTTGGAGAAATCTGGGCCGGTGTTTCTTTCTGGCCATTTTTGAGCTGCCCTCTGCGATAGGAGTTCAGCAGATAGTCTCCGTTCATGTCGGTGGCATCCGAAAAGTTGCTGTGGTTTACATAATCACGAATATAGAAGGCAAGTGCAGCTGTATACTGGCATCTGGAATTGTCTGAGTACCAGCCCCAGTATTTTCTGCGGCATTCCGGGCATTCACATCTTGCATAAGTAACTTCCTCGTGGGAGAAAAGGAGTGTGGCGCCGAAGATATCTCTGCCAGTCTGGAATGTTGCTTCAACCTGACCAAGGCGCTGACCGTTCATCCTGTCGTAGCCGCAGGAAATATCTGTGACATTCATTTTCTGCTGGCGATAGATGGCTTCCCCGTTTTTTCTGTCTTTGGGGGCAAGCTTTAAGGATTCAAGAATTTTGTCGCCGTCAAAGTAGCTGTAATTTTCCAGCTGTTGGATATTTCCTTCTAATGAGGAATCGTCGTCTGTGTCACTGTCATTCTGGGAACCGCCAAGAAGCTGGTACGTTTCGTTACGCTTTTGTTTTTCAAGCTCTTCCTGACGTTTGCGCTCTTCCATTTCTTTCTTTTTCACTTCTGTCGGAGAATCTTTCATTTGTTTGGCTTCCTTTTTATGATTTTTCTTTGTTGTTTTTATCTTTGGGAAACATGCTGTCCAGCAGTTTGGACAGTTCGTTGGCATGTTTCTTTATGCCAGAGAAGGGATTGATTCTGTTTTTATGTTCATAGCCAAATTGAGCAGCAAATTTTTGCAAAGATCTGGTTCGCTTCATATAAAAAACTCCTGCCGGATATTTCTTCCTTATAATATGAAAAGAAATACAGCAAGGTGAAACATTTAACGACGAATGATCATCTTACAGATCGGATTTCCCATAGAGGAAAATTTTTCTTCATATTCGGTCATTACATTTCCAATCATCATTTCTTCGTTATGGTGGAGGTCAAAGGTGTGTGCCTCCAGCTTCCATCCGGCTTCAGGGACTTCTTCCAGGGAAAAGTCGAACAGGCCGCGGTTGTCAGTTTTGAACTCGATGGTTCCGTCTTCTTTCAGAATCTTGTCGTAGCGGGCAAGAAATTCCCGGGAGGTAAGGCGGCGGGAAGCGTGGCGGGCCTTAGGCCAGGGATCAGAGAAATTCAGATAGATCCTGGAAACCTCGCCTTTTTCAAAAACTTCGGGAAGAAGTCTTGCGTCCATGCGCATGAATTTTAAATTAGAAAGCTCCTGTCCTTCTTCTGCAAGGGCTTCTTTCTTCTGGATGGCACGAAGGAGTACGCTGTCATACATTTCGATTCCGATATAGTTGATCTCCGGATGGAGTTTCGCCATATCCATAAGAAAGCGGCCTTTTCCCATGCCAACCTCCAGATGGACAGGCTGATTCTGTGGGAAAACCTTGTCCCAGTTTCCCTTATTCTCCTGGGGATTCTGGATCACGTAGATACTTTCTTCAATTGCGTCTTTGGCGCCTGGTATATTTCTAAGTCGCATGGGTTCCTCCTGTAATTAAATTTATAGCTGGCTGAAACTGATTTCGGCTCTTAATAAAACTACTATACATGATTTCATGGTTTTCCGCAATAATATTGATATCGTGATTTTCTCTGCTACCTGACCAATTTTGACTGAATATGAATCCTGTTGGCAAGAGGAGTAAGCGGAAACAATGTGAGAAAACTCTGTATAAATATGCATTTTCTTCCTATTATAATTAATACGTGTACCTATTATAAAATTTCGATATGACAGAATTTGATAAGCTTGTTAATTTTTAGTCAAATCATCTGGAATTGTATTGAATTTTTGTGAAAATTTTAGGCAATGTTTGACTGGTATTTTCATTAAAATGGGTGTAAGATACTTAAAACTTGAAAAAGGAGGGGAAAAATGGAACAGATAATCGGTAAGTTATCCGAGATAGAGACCACTGCAGAGACCATTATGAAGGATGCCCTGCAGAAGAAGAAAGCTCTTTCAGCTGAGATGGAAAGGCAGTCCAAGGAATTCGACACCCAGCTGGAGAAACAGACGGAAGAGCAGATTAAGGAAATTCGCCGTAATCTTGAAGGTGAGAAGGATAAGCGCCTGTCATCCCTTCGAGAAGACACTCAGGCTTCCTTAAGTCAGCTGGACGCTTACTATGCGAAGAATCACGAACGCCTTTCCAGAGAAATTTTTGAAAAGATCATTCAGGAGGAAGTGATGTAATGGGAAGCGTTCTTTCCTACAGCGGAATTTCCACGAAAATACGCGCTATGAGCAGTCATCTGGTGACAGATGAACAGCTTCAGGAAATCGTCCGTTTTTCGGACGTTCCACAGGTAGTTTCCTATTTGAAAAAAACGCCGGAATATGCCAGCAAATGGTCGGACCTTGATGAGAATAACCTTCACCGAGGCGAGATCGAGAAGCTTCTGAAGAAATCTATTTTCGGAAATTTCTCCCGTATTTATAATTTTGCAAACAAAGAACAGCGCAAATTCCTGGCACTTTATTCCAAGCGCTACGAAATCCGTGTTCTGAAAGAGATTTTAACGAATCTTTTCGATCACAGAAGCACAAATCCTGTGGATATGAGTCCTTACCGCGACTTTTTCCTGCACCATTCCAAGCTGGATATTGACAGAGTGGCAGGTGCCGGAAATATGGATGAGTTCATGACAGCCCTGAAGGGCAATGAATTCTACGCTCCTCTTCAGAGTGTATATGAGAACGGCAATGGGCTTTTATTTGATTATGGAATGGCTCTTGATCTTTACTATTTTAATCAGATCTGGAGTGTCCGCAAAAAGTTATTCAAGGGAAATGACTTAGATGAAATCACCAAGGCTTACGGTGAGAAGTTTGACATGGTAAACCTACAGTTTATTGTGCGTTCCAAACGTTATTACAAAATGGAGCCTGCAGCCATCTATGCCCAGCTGATTCCCGTGAATTATAAACTGAAGAAAGAAGAAATCACAGCCATGGTGGAAGCTACCAGTAAAGAAGAAGGTGAGCAGATCTTTTCCCGTACCTGGTACGGCAGGAAATATCAGCAGCTGAACCTGATTTCCATGGAGGAGCTTTATAATAATCTGCTCCGTACCGTGCTGGAGAAGGAGGCTCGCAAGGATCCTTATTCCGTAGCTGTTTTGTATTCTTATCTTTATCACAAGGAACATGAGGTAAATCGTCTGACCATCGCACTGGAGTGTGTTCGTTACCAGGTGGATCCGGACGAGGCAATGCGTTATGTTCACAACAATTAGTAACCCGGAGGTAGCAATGTGATTGAGAAAATGAAATTTGTCAGCATTACCGGGCCAAGAGAGGATATCGACCGAGTTGTAAATAATTATCTCAGCCGGTATGAGATTCATCTGGAGAATGCTCTTACTGAGCTCACAGATGTGAAGAATCTTTCTCCTTACCTTGAGATCAATCCTTATAAAGAGGCTTTAAGCACAATCGGAAGCTTCTATGAAGAGGTTGAGAACCCGGAGCAGGCTTCTGCGAAGAAGCTTCCAATCGAAAAAGCTCTCTCTTTCGTACAGCAGATCAAAGCTGAGGCAGATGTTCTTAATAAGACACGCCAGGAACTGGAAGAGAAACGTGATTCTCTGTCAGAATCACTTCGAATTATTTATCCGTTCCGAAATGTAAACTTTGATGTGCAGTCAATCCTGAAAATGCGTTATATCCATTATCGTTTTGGACGGATCGAGAAAGATTATTTCGAAAAATTTAAAACCTACATTTATGACAATCTGGACACGATTTTCATTAAATGTGATGAGGATGACCGTTATATCTGGGGAATTTATTTTGTCCCTGTTCATGAAGCACAGCGGATCCATGCCGTATATTCTGCTATGCACTTTGAAAAGATTTTTGTACCGGATCAGTATGACGGAACTGCCAAAGCTGCTTTTGCAGCACTTGAGACACAGTACAAGAATACGATTGCTGACCTGGACGCAAATAAAGCGGCAAGAAAAGCTTTCTTTAAGAAATATGCATCTGATATTGTTTCCACAAAGCTGACACTTTCCCAGTTTTCACGGAATTTTGATATCCGTAAGCTGGCAGCCTGCACACATGGAGATAATAAAGAAGAGGCAGCAGCTGATTATAAGCCGAAGGAACCGTTCTACATCCTTTGCGGATGGATGACAGAGAAGGATGCCAAGAATTTCCAGAATGATATTTCAGGAGATTCCCGTATTTTCTGTCTGATTGATGAGAATGAGCAGGAGGATGCCCACAAGACACCGCCTACCAAGCTGAAGAATCCAAAGCTTTTCAAGCCATTCGAAATGTACACCAAAATGTATGGCCTTCCGGCTTACGGAGAAATGGATCCAACCTGGTTTATCGCCCTTACTTATTCCTTTATTTTCGGCGCAATGTTCGGAGATGCCGGCCAGGGACTGGTTTTACTGATTGGAGGATTCCTTCTTTATAAATTCAAGCATATTGATCTTGCGGGAATCATCAGCTGCGCAGGTATCTTTTCCACATTCTTTGGCTTTATGTTCGGCAGCGTCTTCGGATTTGAGGATATTATAGAGCCTGTGTGGCTGCGGCCTATGGATGCTATGATGGATGTGCCTTTTATCGGAAAACTGAATACCGTATTTATTATCGCTATTGGCTTTGGTATGGGAATCATTCTTCTGTGTATGATTTTTAATATTATGAATTCCCTGAAAGCAAAGGATACGGAAAAGACATGGTTTGATACAAACTCAGTTGCCGGTCTTGTATTTTATGGATCCGCAGTTATTGTAATTGCATTGTTCATGACAGGGCATAAGCTTCCTGGCGGCATCGTTCTTTGCATTATGTTTATCCTTCCGCTGCTTGTAATGTTCTTAAAAGAGCCTCTTACAAACCTTGTGGAAAAGAAGCCGGCAGCTTTTGACGGCGGTGTGGGAATGTTTATTGTCCAGGGATTCTTCGAAATGTTCGAGGTTCTTCTGAGCTACTTCTCCAACACACTTTCCTTTGTGCGTATCGGAGCTTATGCAGTCAGCCATGCAGCTATGATGCAGGTTGTACTGATGCTGGCAGGTGCAGAGAATGGAAACCCGAACTGGGTAGCAATCGTTCTTGGAAATATTTTCGTATGTGCTCTTGAGGGACTGATCGTTGGTATCCAGGTACTGAGACTTGAGTATTACGAGATGTTCAGCCGTTTCTATAAAGGAAGCGGAAGAAAATTCGAGCCGTTCCGTTCTGACGCGGAGGCAAAATAAACTGCCGCTGGTAGTGAAATATTTATGATACCAGTGTCAAAAGGTCAAAAAGCTGTTCGTGCTTGCACGATAAGGCTTTTGAACTTGGGACACGCCAAATATGAGAAAGTAGCGATTTACGCAGTAAATCAGCGGATTTCGAATATTTGGAGGATTGTGGGAGCAGCGTAGCTGCGTAGCAATCCGGGTATCAAATGAGTGGCAAAAGACCTTTTGACACTCATATCATATTTATCAAATGTTAAAACACGAGGAGGTCAATTATCATGACAGTTATGACACAGATTATTTTAGCAGTAGCGCTTGTATTAAGCATTATCGTTCCATTTGGTTATTATTTCATCGGCGAGAAGAGCCGTGGACGTTACAAAACAACAATCGCAACAAACGCATTTTTCTTCTTTGGTACCATGTTAGTAGCAGCAATGGTTATGTTTGCAGGAAGCTCTTCTGTACAGGCTGCAACAGGCGCTGATGCAGGTATTGCAACAGGTCTTGGATATATTGCAGCAGCTCTTGTTACAGGTCTTTCCTGTATCGGTGGTGGTATTGCCGTAGCCAGTGCGGCAAGTGCAGCTCTTGGTGCAATCAGCGAGGATCAGAGCATTCTTGGTAAATCTCTTATCTTCGTAGGTCTTGCCGAAGGTGTTGCTCTTTACGGTCTGATCATTTCCTTCATGATCATCGGTAAATTATAATTATGAAAATGTTTTTGATCAGTGACAACATCGATACCTGCACAGGGATGAGACTGGCAGGTGTGGAAGGCGTGGTAGTCCATGAGCGTGACGAACTGAAGGACGCTCTGGAAAAAGCAATCGCCAACAAGGAAATCGGGATTCTCCTCCTGACCGAGAAATTCGGCAGGGAGTTTCCCCAGATCGTGGACGATGTAAAGCTGAACCATAAAACGCCTTTGATCATCGAAATCCCTGACAGGCATGGTACAGGCCGCAAACCTGATTTTATTACCGGATATGTTAACGAAGCCATTGGCTTAAAGTTATAGGCAGGAGAAGACCAAGCATGACAATTGAAGAAAAACTGCAGCATTTCTATGACACTTCCGTTGCGGAAGCCCAGACAGAGGCTGAGAATACACTGGAAGCACATAAGAAGAGTCTGGAAGAAATGCTTGAAAAGCATAAAGAATCAAGAAAAATGGATGCCGAGGCACAGATCAAGGCAGAGACAGAAAATGCTACCCGCGAGGTAAACAAGGCACTTTCTGCTGAGCAGCTGACTTTAAGACGTGACTGGACAGCCAAACAGAATGAGCTTAGAAATGAGCTTTTTGTAGAGGTTAAGAATCATCTGGAGGACTTTATGGAGAGCCCTGAATATCAGGATTATCTTTGTACAAGAATCCAGAAGGCAAGAGAATTTGCGGGAAATGATGAAATCTTCATCTATCTTTCCCCGGAAGATACAGCATTACAGCGTTCTATTGTAGCAAAGACAGGATTTACAGTTGAGATTTCAGGTGAGCCGTTTATGGGCGGCATCAAAGCAACAATCCCGGCGAAAAATATCCTGATCGATAATTCTTTCATGAGCGCTTATGAGAAGCTGAAAAAAGAATTCAAATTTGACGGAGGGCTGAGCCATGAATAAAACAGGTATTATCTACGGCGTTAACGGTCCTGTTATTTATCTGAAAGGTGACCCGGGATTTAAGATTTCCGAGATGGTTTATGTTGGACCTGAGAAGCTGGTTGGTGAGGTCATTGGTCTGAAAAAGGGCATGACCACCGTACAGGTTTTCGAGGAGACAACAGGACTGAAGCCAGGCGATACAGTAATGGGAACAGGCGATGCCATTTCCGTTCTTCTGGGACCTGGAATCATTCATAATATTTTCGATGGTATCCAGCGTCCTCTGGAGGAAATCGCGAAATCCTCCGGAAAATATATTTCCCGTGGTGTAAGTGTTGATTCCCTTGATACTGCTAAGAAATGGGATGTTCATGTAACTGTTAAAGTTGGAGATATGGTAAGCGCAGGTACCATCATTGCTGAAACTCAGGAAACAGCTTCCATTCTTCATAAATCCATGGTTCCGCCAACAATCGGAGAGGCTGAGGTTATCAAGGCAGTTCCGGACGGAGCATATACCATCCTTGACCCGATTGTAACGGTTCGTCTTTCTGACGGCAGTGAGCGCGACATTGCTCTTGCACAGAAATGGCCGATCCGTGTGCCAAGACCTACCTACAAGCGTTTCCCTGCAAGTGTGCCGCTTGTAACCGGACAGCGTATTCTGGATACCCTTTTCCCAATTGCAAAGGGTGGTACAGCAGCGATTCCTGGAGGTTTCGGTACTGGAAAAACCATGACACAGCACCAGATCGCAAAGTGGTCTGACGCAGATATCATTATCTATATTGGATGTGGTGAGCGTGGAAACGAGATGACACAGGTTCTGGAGGACTTCAGCAAACTGATCGACCCGAAATCCGGAAACCTGATGATGGACCGTACCACTCTGATCGCCAATACATCAAACATGCCTGTTGCAGCCCGTGAGGCTTCTATTTATACAGGTGTTACACTGGCTGAGTATTATCGTGATATGGGTTATGACGTTGCCATCATGGCAGACTCCACTTCCCGTTGGGCTGAGGCTCTTCGTGAGTTATCCGGACGTCTGGAGGAAATGCCTGCAGAGGAAGGTTTCCCGGCTTATCTGGCTTCCAAGCTTTCCGCTTTCTATGAGAGAGCTGGTATGATGCAGAACTTAAATGGAACCGAAGGTTCCGTATCTATTATCGGTGCGGTTTCCCCACAGGGTGGTGACTTCTCTGAGCCTGTTACACAGAATACAAAGCGTTTCGTCCGCTGCTTCTGGGGACTGGATAAATCTCTGGCTTATGCCCGTCATTTCCCGGCTATCCACTGGCTCACAAGTTATAGTGAGTATCTGGAGGATTTAACCCCATGGTACAGAGATAATGTTTCTGCTAAATTTGTAAGCGACCGTAATCAGCTGATGGCGATCCTGAACCAGGAGAGCTCCCTGATGGAAATCGTTAAGCTGATCGGTAGTGATGTTCTTCCAGATGACCAGAAGCTGACTCTGGAGATTGCAAGGGTTATCCGTCTTGGATTCCTTCAGCAGAATGCGTTCCATGCAGAGGATACCTGTGTACCGATGAGCAAGCAGTTCAATATGATGGAGATCATCCTTTATCTGTACGAGAAGTGCCGTTCCCTTGTTAATCAGGGAATGCCGGTTTCCGTACTGAAGGAGGACAACATTTTTGAGCGTGTTATTGCTATCAAATATGATGTTCCGAATAACAAACCTGAGATGTTTGACCAGTATAAGGCTGACATCGACAGATTCTACGATAACGTATTAGAGAGAAACGGCTGATAGGGAGGTAAGTTTTTTATGGCAATCGAATATTTAGGCCTTAGTGAAATAAACGGCCCTCTTGTAGTTCTGGAAGGCGTTAAGAACGCTTCCTACGAGGAAATCGTCTCCTTCCGTATGGATGACGGTACCGAAAAGCTTGGCCGTATCATCGAAATATACGAAGATAAAGCAGTTATCCAGGTTTTCGAGGGTACTGATAATATGTCCCTTGGAAACACACATACACGTCTTAGCGGTCATCCAATGGAAATCGGACTTTCCCCGGAAATCCTGGGACGTACCTTTAACGGTATTGGACAGCCAATTGATGGTCTTGGCGAGATCACACCAGAGGTGAGCCTGAACATCAATGGCTTACCTCTGAATCCGGTTACCCGTGAGTATCCGCGTAACTACATCAATACCGGTATTTCCGCAATTGATGGCCTGACCACTCTGATTCGTGGACAGAAGCTTCCGATTTTCTCTGGAAATGGTCTTCCTCATGATAAGCTGGCTGCACAGATCGTGCGTCAGGCTTCTCTGGGGGCTGATTCTGATGAGAATTTCGCTATTGTATTTGCTGCAATGGGTGTTAAGTATGATGTTGCGGAGTTTTTCCGCAGAACATTTGAGGAGAGTGGTGCTTCCGACCACGTTGTCATGTTCCTGAACCTGGCAAATGACCCTACTGTTGAGCGTCTTCTGACTCCGAAGATCGCCCTGACTGCAGCAGAGTATCTTGCTTTTGAAAAAGGTATGCATATTCTGGTTATCCTTACAGATATTACTTCTTTCTGTGAGGCAATGCGTGAGGTTTCTTCTTCAAAAGGTGAGATTCCTTCCCGTAAGGGTTATCCTGGATACCTTTACAGTGAGCTTGCTACTTTATATGAGCGCGCAGGTATTGTTTCCGGTGGTACAGGTTCCGTTACACAGATCCCGATTCTGACCATGCCTAATGATGATATTACCCATCCGATCCCTGACCTTACCGGTTATATTACTGAGGGTCAGATCGTTCTGGACAGACAGCTTCATGGACAGGGTATTTACCCGCCGATCAACGTTCTGCCGTCTCTTTCCCGTCTGATGAAGGATGGTATTGGTGAGGGCTTCACAAGAGCGGATCACCAGGATGTTGCCAACCAGCTGTTTTCCTGTTACGCGAAGGTTGGAGATGCAAGAGCCCTTGCTTCTGTTATCGGTGAGGATGAGCTTTCTCCTCTGGATAAGAAGTATCTGCAGTTTGGTAAGGCTTTTGAGGCTGAGTTTGTCGGTCAGACAGATACAGAGAACAGAAGTATTATCGATACCCTGAATAAGGGCTGGGAGCTTCTTGGCATGCTTCCGAAGGATGAGCTTGACCGTATTGATACTAAGATTCTGGATCAGTATTATCACGAGACTACCAAATAAAGAGTGAGGTGACTTGAATGGATCCGAATACCTTTCCTACCAAGGGTAATTTAATTCTGGCTAAGAATTCACTTGCTCTTTCCCGTCAGGGTTATGAACTGATGGATAAGAAGCGTAATATTCTGATTCGTGAGATGATGAATCTGGTTGATCAGGCGAAGGATATCCAGGGACAGATTGATGAGACGTTCCGGACTGCGTATGAAGCTTTGCAGAAAGCGAATATGGAGATGGGTATCGCGTTTGTGGATCAGATTTCCCATACGGTGCCGGTGGAGAATTCTATCCGTATTAAGACACGTAGTGTTATGGGTACGGAGATTCCGCTGGTGGAGTATGATAAGTCGGGAAATGTGCCGACATATGCTTATTATAGTACGAAGATGTCTCTGGATGAGGCGAAGGCGGCTTTTGAGAGGGTGAAGGAGCTTTCCATTAAGCTGTCTATGATTGAGAATTCGGCGATTCGCCTGGCTAGTAATATTAAGAAGACTCAGAAGAGGGCGAATGCGCTGAAGAATATTACGATTCCGAAGTTCGAGGCTCTGACCAAAGATATTTCCAATGCTTTGGAGGAGAAAGAGCGTGAGGAATTTACGCGATTAAAAGTTATTAAGAGGATGAAGCAGGGTGCATGAGGCACCCTGTTTTTTTTACGAATCAAGCAAGTCCCCTGCCGGGGTTGCGCAAAGCAATAAGCAAGTAGCGAAGCGGACCTGGAATATCCGCTTGACCTCCTTTTGGGCTGAGTTCACAGTTTCTTGCGAGATTCCCCATAGAATGAACACATAATGCCCATTTGTTGAACACATTTTGTCTGTATATTATTAACCATAAGGAACACAAAACAAGGCAAATACAGAAAGGAAATAAATAGGTATGAAACGTAAATATGTGGCAATTTTAATGGGAATTATGGTAGCAACTACTTCTGTACCGGCGATGGTTTATGCTGAGGACAGTAAGACCGAGGCAGCTGTAGCAGATACAGCAGATGAGAGTGGTGAGGCGGCTGCTTCGGGTGAGCGTAGTGACGAGAGTCAGGAGAATGTGGTACTTGGTGAAGTTAAGTCGGTTTCCGATTCTGAGATTACCATTGCAGTTGGGACTATGAAGGAGATGGGACAGCCTGGTGGAGATGGACAGAACGGCGGAGAACCGAATGGACAGGGTGGAGAAGCACCAGAGAAGCCGGAGGGTGATGACCAGAGTGGCGAAGCATCAGATAATAATGGACAGGATGGCGAGGCGCCGTCTATGTTGGATCTGACTGGTGAGGAGCAGACGATTACAGTTACTGCAGATACTGTGATCACAAAACAGGCGGGCGGCATGCAGCCTGGCGGAGATGGACAGAACGGCGGAGAACCGAATGGTCAGGGTGGAGAAGCACCGGAGAAGCCGGAAGGCGATGACCAGAGCACAGATTCTTCTGATGGAGCAAGTGACAGTCAGGACGCAGCTGATGATAACCAGGAAAGTGAGAATACAGATAGCCAGGACGGAGAAGAGCCGGAAAAACCAGACGGTAACGGACAGTCTGCAGAGGCTGAGGAGATTTCACTTTCTGATATTCAGGAAGGAGATACCGTTTCTGTCACGTTAGATGAAGATGGAAATGCAGCTTCCATTACGGTAATGTCCATGGAAATGGGTAGCCAGGGAGGTCCTGGTGGTGATGGTCAGGGTGCTCCGGGTCAGGGAGGTCCTGGTGGACAGTCTCAGGGAGTGGACAGTTATACTGCGGTAAATGAGTATATAGAAGATGCAACTGTATCAAATGAGACAATTGAGTCAACAGGAACTGACGAGAATGCAGCACTGATTTCTTCCGGAGCAAACGTAACACTTGATAATGATACCATTACAAGAACTTCTTCAGACAGCCAGGGCGGAGACAATTCCAGCTTCTATGGCGTAGGCGCAGCAGTTCTGGCAACAGACGGTACTGCTTATGTGAAAGATGGCAGTGTGACTACAGATGCAGCCGGTGGTGCAGGACTTTTTGCATATGGAGATGGAACTGTATATGCATCTGGTACAACTGTAAAAACTGCCCAGGATACATCTGGCGGTGTTCATGTAGCCGGTGGTGGTACTCTTTACGGATGGGACTTGGATGTAGAGACGAACGGTGAGTCTTCTGCTGCAATCCGGAGTGACAGAGGCGGCGGAACCATGGTGATCGATGGTGGAAATTATGTTTCCAACGGTGTTGGTTCTCCTGCTATTTACAGTACAGCAGACATTGCAGTAAGCAATGCCAGCCTTACAGCAAATGGTTCTGAGGCAGTTTGCATTGAAGGTCTGAATTCTATTCATCTTTATGACTGTGATCTCACTGGAAATATGAGTGATCTGGATCAGAACGACAATACCTGGACTGTAATTCTTTACCAGAGCATGTCTGGTGATTCTGAGGTTGGTAACAGTACCTTCCAGATGGATGGCGGCAGCCTGACTTCTGAGAACGGTGGTGTGTTCTATACAACCAATACAGAGAGTACGATTACTTTAAATAATGTAGATGTTAACTATAACGATGATAATGAATTTTTCCTGCAGTGCACAGGTAACACCAACCAGAGAGGCTGGGGACAGTCTGGGGCTAACGGAGCTGACTGTCACTTTACAGGAATCAGTCAGGATATGCAGGGAGATGTGATCTGGGATTCTATCAGTGATCTGGACTTTTATCTCACAGAAGGCAGCAGCTTGACAGGTGCAGTTGTAGACGATGAAACCTATGCCGGTGAAGGCGGAGATGGCTATTGTAATGTTTATGTAAGTGCAGATTCCACCTGGACGGTAACTGGTGACAGTACGGTTTCTTCTCTGGAAAATGAGGGAACCATTGTTGACAGTGAAGGAAAAACTGTGACAATTCAGGGAACAGACGGAACTGTTTATGTAGAAGGAGACAGTGAGTATACGATTACAACTGGTTCTTATAGTGATTCCGCAGATTTGTCCGGAGTGACAGCAATTCAGGATCAGAGTGCTTATGCGGTTGAGAAACCGGAGCAGCTTTAATAAAATAGTGTGATATATTTATTGTGCGGCAGCCACATTTCTATCGAGACTGAATAGGAATGTGGCTGTTTGCACGCGCTAAAGTTTTACACATAAAAAAATCCTTCTAAAAAGAAGGAGGGCCGGACCAATTGGCCCGGCAAGTATGAAAAAGAAAAAGTTAATTGTTAATCTATGTAAAAAAGCTTTCGCTTTATTTGTTTATTAATATACGCGGAATTTGTGATGAATCTGTGAGAAGGATTTGAAAAAACTATGATTAAAATCTAAAGAACTTATAAACTTGTCTGTATGTTGGAAAATCAATATAACACTTTTTGCAATATATTTCCCATAAAATACAATAGACTATATCGTAAAATTTCGTATAATAGAAAGTAACAATGCATATAGCAGATAAATTGGGGAGGTAGAATATGCAAGGTGTTTTTGAAGCAATCAATAGTGTATTTGGGTTTATAGGTCCTCTTTCGGATCTGTTGTGGGATTTTCCCACAAATCTTGAATGGTATCGGAATATTCCCCTTCTGGGAAATATTTCATTGGCGATTATCGTGCTGCTGGGATCCGGTATTTTTTTCACGATTAAGCTTGGGTTTATTCAGGTAACGCATTTTAAAAAGGGCGTACGCCTTCTTACGGAAAAACGCTCTGTTAAGACCGGAATCACGCCATTGGCGGCGTTTCTGTTAAGCGCAGCTATGCGTGTCGGTCCGGGAAATATTATCGGTGTTACAGGTGCTATTGCGGTAGGTGGCCCGGGAGCACTTTTCTGGATGTGGATCTCTGCGTTTTTCGGAATGGCAGTGGCCTACATGGAAGCAGTTCTGGCACAGATTTTCAAAGAGAAAAAAGAAGATGAATTTGTAGGCGGTCTTCCGTTTTATGGAAGAAAACTGCTTGGAAACAGCGTAGGAATTGGTGTGTTTTTATCTGTTCTTTATATTCTTTATGCGCTGTGTTGTCTGCCTGCCCAGGGCTTTAATGTTGTTTCCTCTGTGGGAAGAATGGCAGAGATCCTTACGGGAAAAACAATTGCAGCAGATTCTATGTTTTACTATGTTGCAGGTGCGGTGATCATGATTCTGACTGCAGTGATCGCTTTTGGCGGAATCAAAAAAGTATCCAAATGGACCGATATGATGGTGCCGGTGATGGCGGTATTGTATGTGCTTGTAGTATTTGTGCTGATTATTCTGAATATTGGACAAATTCCATATTTCTTTGCATCCGTTTTTGGCGGAGCATTTAAGCCACAGGCATTCTTTGGCGGAGCAATGGGAACCGTGCTGGCACAAGGGGTAAAGCGAGGCCTGATGTCAAATGAAGCAGGACAGGGAACTATTACTATGTCTGCAGCTGCAGCAGATGCAAAACACCCTTGCGAGCAGGGAATTCTTGCTTCCCTCGGTGTTTTTCTGGATACAATTGTAATCTGTACGCTTACAGGATTTGTTGTAGTTATGGCTCACTGCTGGACTGGAGAAGGTGCAAAGGCATGGGCAGCACTGGATAAGCTTCCGAAATTTACAGAATCTATTGCAGTGCTTACACCTGGTACGGCTATGAATGCAGTTATTACATTTCTGGTAACGTTGTGTTTTTGTTTATTTGCATTTACCTGTCTTCTTGGAATGATCAGTTTTTCCGAAATAGCAGCAAACCGCATTCGAAAAGATATGGTGTGCATCAATATTGTACGTTGTATCGCGCTGTTTGTTGCTGCATTTGGAATCCTCTGCAACATTGCCGGTCTGGAGCTTGGAAATCTCTGGGCGTTTTCAGATCTGGGGAATATTCTGATCGTGTATTTCAACGTTCCTATTATTTATGTTGGTGCAAAGTGTGTTTTCAAAGCCACAAAGCACTATAAGAAAAATGATGGAACACCATTTGATTCCAGTGTAATAGGAAGAGATGACTGTGTTTACTGGGATGAGAAAAAGAGAGAAAATTAAATAAAGCGGCTGTTCGGAGACTATAAAAAAGAAATTTTTCGTTGTAAAAGTTGTCATACTCATTTATAATGGGAAACAGATTCAAGGTTACTGCTTAATATAGAAGAATTTTGCAAAACAGAATTGTTCCATCGTGAGCAGTAACGATTCCAAAGAGACTATAGAGGAAAAACAGGAGGAAGACCTTGAAGAAAGAATTAGTTATTGTAATTGATTTTGGTGGTCAGTACAATCAGCTGGTTGCAAGACGTGTCAGAGAATGCAATGTATATTGTGAAATTTATTCTTATAAGACCGATCTTGAGAAAATAAAAGCAATGAATCCCAAGGGAATCATTCTTACCGGTGGACCGAACAGCTGTTATGAGGAAAATTCACCGACTTACCAGAAAGAACTGTTTGAGCTTGGCATACCGGTACTTGGACTTTGCTACGGTGCACAGCTTATGATGCATGTCCTTGGCGGCAAAGTTGAAAAAGCAGATGTAAGTGAGTATGGCAAGACGGAATTGCTTGTTGACAAAAAGGAATCCAGAATTTTTAAAGATGTATCTGAGAAAACAATTGTCTGGATGAGTCATACAGATTATATTTCCAAGCCGGCACCTGGATTTGAGATTTCCGCACATACAGCGGACTGTCCGGTCGCTACAGCTGAGAATGAAAAGAAGAAACTGTATGCAATCCAGTTTCATCCGGAAGTGCTTCATTCTGTAGAGGGTAAGACCATGCTGTCCAATTTTGTACTGGGCGTATGCGAGTGTACCGGAGACTGGAAGATGGATGCATTTGTTGAGCATACAGTTAAAGAAATCCGGGAAAAAGTCGGTGATGGCAAAGTCCTTCTGGCATTGTCCGGTGGTGTTGATTCTTCCGTGGCAGCAGGACTTCTTTCCAAAGCTATTGGTAAGCAGCTGACCTGTGTTTTTGTAGATCATGGTCTTCTTCGTAAAGACGAGGGAGATGAAGTTGAGAGCGTATTTGGTTCTTCCGGTCAGTTTGACCTGAACTTTGTCCGTGTGAATGC
Source organism: uncultured Blautia sp. (assembly GCF_934371575.1). Taxonomy (GTDB): domain Bacteria; phylum Bacillota; class Clostridia; order Lachnospirales; family Lachnospiraceae; genus Blautia_A. The sequence goes on from NZ_CAKRNY010000013.1 coordinate 78,525, forward strand.
GCAGCAGCGATATTATGATAAGCTTGCCGGAGTTACAGAACCGGAAGCAAAACGTAAGATCATTGGGGAGGAATTTATCCGGATTTTCGAGGAAGAAGCGAAGAAAATCGGTGCTGTGGATTTCCTTGCACAGGGAACCATCTATCCAGACGTCGTAGAAAGCGGACTGGGCGGAGAATCTGCTGTGATCAAATCCCATCATAATGTAGGAGGACTTCCTGATTTCGTAGATTTCAAAGAGATCATCGAGCCCCTTCGTGATCTTTTCAAGGATGAGGTTCGTAAAGCTGGTCTGGAGCTTGGAATTCCGGAGAAACTGGTATTCCGTCAGCCATTCCCGGGCCCGGGACTTGGTGTTCGTATCATCGGTGAAGTTACCGCTGAGAAGGTCAGAATCGTACAGGATGCAGATTTCATTTATCGTGAAGAAATTGATAAAGCTGTGGAAGCTTACAAAGCAGAACATGGTAAAGAGCCATCCTGGCTGCCGAATCAGTATTTTGCAGCCCTTACCAATATGCGAAGCGTAGGCGTTATGGGTGATTTCAGAACCTACGATTATGCAGTTGCACTTCGTGCAGTCAAGACTGTCGATTTCATGACAGCAGAATCATCTGAGGTTCCGTATGAAGTACTGAATAAGGTGATGAGTCGGGTTATTAACGAGGTTAAAGGAGTTAACCGCGTATTCTATGATCTGACAAGTAAGCCACCGGGAACGATTGAATTCGAATAACGGACTAAAATGCCGAAAGCCTGTATTTATACGGGTTTCCGGCATTCGTTTTATCAAATGGCTCTTGTTTGGCTCTATTTGTGGGGAGAGTAATGAGTTGGAGGTATAGTAATGGATAGTCTGGAAGTAAAATTTTATGATACAGTTAATGATGAACTATTGAAATTTGCAGTAATTATCTCACAGAGTAACGGCAAGTGGGTATTTTGCAAGCATAAAGAAAGAGATACATATGAAGTGCCGGGAGGGCATAGAGAAGCTGGGGAGGATATTTTTGAAACAGCTAAAAGGGAGTTGCAGGAAGAGACTGGAGCTATCAAATTTGAGATAAAACCAATATGCGTATATTCGGTGACAGGTAAGACCAGAGTAAATGATACCGGTGAAGAAACATTTGGACTGCTTTGTTTTGCAGAGATAACAGAGTTTGCGAAAGAATTACATAGCGAAATGGAGAAAGTTGTGCTTATGGATGAGTTGCCTGAGAACTGGACATATCCGTTGATACAGCCGAAATTGATAGAAAAGTATTTACGGGTTAAAAGTAATTCTATAATCGGAGCAACAGTAACTGCACAGTCGATAGACCATTAGGAAGTTATCATCCAGAATATAAAGATATGTATTATCCTATAAATTGTGGTTACATTGAAGGAGTTATGGCACCAGATGGAGAAGAGCAGGACGCTTATATATTAGGTGTAAATGAGCCAGCAGACAAGTTTACAGGTAAAATTATGGCTATTGTTCATAGAAAAGATGATATAGAAGAAAAGTGGGTAGTTGTACCTGACGGAATGATGTTTTCAAAAGATGAGATTAGGCAGCAGATTTATTTTCAGGAGCAATATTTTGATAGTGAAATTGTGATGTAATATTAAGGAGATTGCTATGTCATTAGGATTAAAAAGAGGAACAGTGCAGCTTGAACCACATGATAAACAGTGGGATGAGGCTGCCATTCAAACAATCAAAAAACTTAAATCTATATTAGGTGATGATGCTGTTGATATACAACATATTGGAAGTACAGCAATACCAGCAATTAAAGCAAAACCGATTATTGATATTGCTGTTGGGGTAACTGATTTTGAGAAAATAATGTCATATAATGAGCAGTTACAGAAGGAAGGAATCTTTTATCGTGGTTCGGATGTGGAACGTCAGCTTCTTTATGTAATGGGCGATATGGAAAATGATACAAGAACGCACCATATTCATATTGTGAAATGGAACGGAACTGAGTGGAAAAATTATATTCATTTCAGAGATTATCTAAATGATAATGAGAATATGGCTTTGCAGTATCAGAAGGTAAAGGAAGAACTGGAAAGTAAGTATGCAGATGATAGAGTAGCATACACTAATGGAAAGCAAGATATGATAGACCGTATTCTTGATAACCAATAATTTTTTCCCTTGCAGAGGCATTAGTTCTTATGTTAGGATACTATCTAAGGAAAGTACCCATGACAGGGCGTTAAGCGTCCGGGGGACGCTTGTT
>NZ_CAKRNY010000014.1 GCF_934371575.1 uncultured Blautia sp.
CCGGGACTTAAAATCCCGTGGGTAGTGATACCCGTACCGGTTCGATTCCGGTCTGCGGCATGACTTGAAACCCTTGAAAATCAAGGGTTTTTTTGATGTCTGGATATATTTATACCCTTCTGGATCACCTCTTATTTACCCCCAAAATGGATTTTGACAGCAGATTTGACAGCAGATATTTTTTTGACTAAAATTCGTAGAGCGATAATGAATATTTGGTTTGCGCCCAGGGGATGTTTTATACATGGTGAGCCTGGATCGTCTCAGCAAGAACAGGAAAGATGGCATATTAACCATAATTGAAGGTGAGAAATTAAGGATTACCAGACATTACAAATTGTCCAGCAGCCTAAAGGTAGAGGTTATGAAAATAGAATAAAATTAAAATGATAGCTTGATTTGTTAAGCCAGTTGCAATATTATTAAAATACAACAGGAGATGAAAATAATCTGACGGGAGGTAGCAAGATGACTAGACAGGAAGTATTAATGGTCTTGGCACAGGGGACTAAAAGAATATTAAAAAATAATCTATCCAAGCTTATTGTCTATGGTTCTTATGCCCGTGGAGATTATAAGGAAAATTCGGATATTGATGTTATGATATTAACACCTCTTTCAAAAGAAGGTTTGTATAAGGATTCAATTAACCATTCTTATTATGCTGTATTTTATGCAATCAAAGCTGTAACATATTACTGTGTGGTTAAGAAATATTAAGAGTTTACCAATGAATGGGGCGAATTTCAAATTCCAGGTAATGTAAAAATCTTCCTATTCAGAAAAGGCTATAAAATACTTAGATTACTGAATGATTTTAACTGCAGTGTTGTCAAAATACTATAAGAGCGTGGAGATACTAAAATGTGTTAAGGGGCTGTCGGAAATGGACAGCTCCTTTTTGATGCTCAGATATATTTAGATATATTTCAAATAAAATAGCACGAGAAACAAATGAAAGTGTAGAAAATGACATATAAGTGAAGAATGTGAAATTGAATGATTGTGCATTATATAATAAAATCTAAACATAACAAAAACATATTTGCGCAAAATGTTAGAAGGGAGGATTGATGGATGAAATTTGGGATACATTTTAATCATTGGGGCAGCTTTTACGAAAGCCAGGGAGTGATAAAATGTTTACAGCAAGCCAAAAGCGTTGGAGCAGAAGTTTTTGAATTTTTTCCAACTGATGCGATGTTTCAGAAGAATCAGAAAGAAATTGATTTGTTGAAAGATGTAATAAAAGATTTGGATATAGAACCTACTTTTACATTTGGCTATCCAAAAGAGTATTGCATTACATCAGATCAAGAAGAAAGCAGAAATGGTGCAGTAGAATTCCTAAAACGTGGGATAGAGGGAATTTCCTTACTTGGGGGAAAATCAGTAGGCGGAATCGTATATGGCTCCTGGCCCGCAGACTATAGTGTACAAATTATTGAGCCGGAGATGAAAGCGCTGCACAGGGAAAGAAGTATAGCGTGTATGAAAGCTGTAATGAAGACGGCTGAAGATTTTGGTGTAACTGTAAATCTGGAAATTGTTAATCGTTTTGAACATTATCTGATCAATACAGTTGACGAAGGCCTGGAATTCTGTAAAGAGATTGACAGTCCAAATTGTAAGCTTCTGCTTGATTGTTTTCATATGAATATAGAAGAAGACGATATAGAACAGTCAATAGAGAAAGCTGCTGATTACATTGGATATTTTCATGTCAGTGAACCTAATCGTAAAGTCCCAAATACCTGTGCACATATAAATTGGAAAGCAATAGGAAATGCGCTGAAAAAAACAGGTTATGATGGTGCCGTTGTACTGGAACCCTTCTATAAGTTTGGTGGGGAACAGGGACATAATATGAGAATGTGGAGAGATCTGGATAAGGATCTTTCAATGGAAAACCGATTACGGATTGCAGCAAAGGGAATTGAATATATTAAAACACAATTTGAGGAGGAATAGAATGCTAAGTGAAAGGGTAATTGGAAAAAAAGCGTGGGTAACTGGCGCTGCGCATGGAATTGGAAGAGCCAGTGCGTGGGCATTAGCTGAGGCAGGAGCTGATGTGGCAATTTCAGATATTAATGAAAAGGGGCTGGAAGAGACTGCTGAGTATATTAGAAAGCTTGGTAGAAAAGCGCTGGTCCTGCCAGCTGACATCACGAAAGAAAATGAAATTGAAGAGACTATTAATACAATAGTGGATAAATGGGGAAAACTGGATATTGCTTACTGTAATGCCGGCACATTTCAGGATATTCCGGCAGAAGATATGCCGCTGGAAGAATTTGAAAGAGTTATAAAAGTAAATCTGACCGGTGCATTTATCTCTTCACGTGCAGCAGGAAAAGCAATGATAAAACAAAAAAGCGGAAGCATCATCCTTACTGCATCTATGTCAGGACATATAGTAAATATCCCACAATGTCAATGTGCATATAACTCTTCGAAAGCAGGCGTTATCTTATTGGGAAAGAGCCTGGCTATTGAATGGGCAAAACATGGTATTCGGGTAAATACAGTCAGTCCTGGTTACATTCGAACATGGAGTGATGAACCGTTAAAACCAGAAGAAGTCGGACAGTCCAATTTTGAGCAGTGGACACCATTAAAACGTTTTGGAGCTGCAAGTGAAATAGCAGGGATTATCGTATACCTGGCTAGTGAAGAAAGCAGTTTCGTAACAGGTTCTGATTTTGTAGTAGATGGAGGCTATACAGCATTCTGATAGAAAGGAAAAATAAATTATGAAAAAGTATACAAAGAAAATTATGGCAATGGTAACTGTAGCAGCAACAATGGTAACCGGAACAGCGATTCCTGTTATGGCAGATGATGCGCCGACAATTCGTTTAATAACTTGGTTAACACCTTCAAATCCTGCACAGAAACCATCATATGATGCAATTGAAAGCTTTGCAGACGATCATGCAGATGAATTTACCCTGGAACACGAAAATATTGTTGGAGATGAGCTGAAAGCTAAGATTAAAACAGATATCGCAGGAGATACAGTACCGGATATTTTTATTTATTGGGGAAGCGGCGGAAACTCTACTATGTTGTTGGATGCAGATGTTATTATTCCATTTGATGAATATCTGGATGCGTCAGAATTGGTTAGCAGAGATTTATTCCCGGAGGAATCATTTAGCAGAACATCATCAAATGGGACGTTGACCACTATCACAACATCTCTTCAGTACGGAGTATGGCTGTGCAATAAAGCGCTGTTTGAAGAATATGGTGTGGAATATCCAAAAACTTTAGATGATATGCTTGAAGCAGGAAAAGTGTTCAATGAGAATGGAATTACTCCATTTGCAATGGGATCAAAGGGCGGAAATCCAGCACATGAATTCGTAGCTGAAATTTTAGGACAGATGCCAGACTGTGAGAAAGACTTTGAAAATCTTACACAAAATTATACCATTGACACCCCTAACATTCATAATACACTGGAAATTGTCGACACAATGAGAGAAAACAACCTGTTCCCGGCAGATACCATTTCTATTGGAGACTGGAATCAGCAGTTTGCACTGTATAATGAAGGAAAAGCTGCAATGATCTATGCATGGACATGGCAGATTCCTAACATTACAGAAGAGACAGCAGAAAATTCAGTTATTATTGATGCCCCTGTTATGCCTGGCGGTACAAGAGATACCTCAAACTTCACACGCGCAGGCGGTGATATGGGATATATGATTTCTAAAAAAGCATGGGAAGATGATACTAAAAAACAGGCAATTATTGACATTGTAGACTATTTATATTCAACTGAGATGCAGGAAATTGCACTGTATAATGCAGGAGACATTCCGGCCAGAAATGATGTAGAAATTGACGATGCGAAGGTTACTGTTCCGCTTCTGGCAGATATTATTGCCTATGGAAAGGGAAAAGAATCTTGCCCGAACTTCCCACAGACTTGTCCGAAGACAGAATGCTGGACTGATTTTGCAGATGGATTTGATGAATTATTAGCTGGTATTTCAACTCCTGATGAGGTGATTGAACATATTGATGAATCACTGGAGTCTGCAAAGAATTAAACGGAGCTGCTTATGAGAAAAGGAAAAATCCATGATAAAATATTCGCTATATTATTTCATTTTCCGTCATTTTGTCTCTACACTATTTTTTTGATTCTTCCTCTTGTAGCTTCTTTCTTTATTGCATTATTAAAATGGAATGGTGTTGGAGACAGTGTATTTGTAGGATTAGATAATTTTCTGGATATTTTTGTACGTGATCGATACTTTAAAAAAATAATTGCCAATACTTTAATCAGTATGGGAGCTGGAGTTTTTATCCAGCTTCCTCTGGCTTTGATTCTGGCTTACATGGTCTATCGTGTGAAAAAGGGGTTCAGATTTTTTCAGACATCGTATTTCGTACCGGTGGTTATTTCAGCAACTGTAATAGGTTTAATGTTTTCATTGTTCTTTAATCCTACATTTGGACCAATCAATACGTTTCTGAAAGCTGTTGGTATGGAGAAGTATATAAAGAATTGGTTATCTGATCCTGGTGTTGTATTATTTTCTGTAATTTTACCTGGTATATGGCAATATCTGGGGTATCATTTTGTTATCCTCTTGGCAGGAATGCAGTCTATTCCAAGTGAGATAATAGAAAGTGCAAGGATAGATGGTGCAAATACGGTAGATATTTTTTCAAAGATTGTAATACCAAATGTGAAGAGTATGATTCAGGTTTGCATTATCATAAATTTATCCGGAGCAATTAAAACATTTGATATTCCATACATGATGACGCAAGGCGGACCTGGTGCATCCAGTACATTTCTGGCTATTTATATGTACAAAGAAGCATTTGTGGATTCCAGCATCGGACGTGGAAGTGCTATTGCGGTTTGTATGCTTATAATGGCTGTTCTGGCTACGGCAGTGGTGAACAAAGTATTTGCCTATATTAACAGAAATGATTAAAGGAGAAGGAATATGCGCAGTAAAGTAAAAATATCTGTATTGATTAAATACATTGTTCTGTGTAGTGTTGCGCTTATAATGCTGTATCCACTTTTTTGGGTTTTCCTGTCTTCCTTAAAAGAGAATAATGAAATATTTTCCAGACCTTTTTCATTTCCGCTGAATCCCAAGTGGGATAATTACTCTACGGCATGGGAAGCTGCTGATGTACCGCTGCATATGTTAAATACTGTTATTTATGCAATTTGCAGTGTGGCAGGAGTTACGATTGCAAGTGCAATGACATCTTATGTCATTGCACGAATTGAAAAAGGAAGAAAGATTTATCACTATTATTCTTTGGGAATTATGATACCTATAAATGCAATTATAATCCCATTTATTCTTATATTTCGTAAAATAGGAATATTGAACACAAGGATTGGAATTATATTGGCTTTTGTTGTAACGAATCTTGCATTTAGCATTTTTATCTTAACGCCCTTTATGGAGTCAATTCCAAAAGAACTGGAGGAAGCTGCAAAGATAGATGGATGTAATCGCGTGCAGATTTTCTGGAAAATAATTTTGCCGATATCAAAAAGTGGTTTGGCAACTGTTGCAACTTTTGTTTTAATTAACAGCTGGAATGATTTATTTTTAAGTCTGTTGATCATATCAAAACAGTCTTTAATAACATTGAATCAGGTATGCTATAACATGAAAGCCCAATATGTGGCAGATTATGGATTGATCTCAGCAGCAATTATAATTTTGGTCCTTCCGGTAATCGTGCTCTTTGTGGTATTTCAGAAGCAGGTTATAAAAGGAATGACAGCTGGAAGCGTGAAAGGATAAGGAATGATTAAATATAGTAAAGAATTAGAAGAACAAGGCTTTTTTGTGCAGAGATATGAAGATCGCTTTTTTTGGGATACTCCGGAAAATCTGAGTAAATATCCCTGGGGTACAAAAGATGGATGGGAAAAAGAAGAAGCGAACCCGGTTTTAGGAGGAAAATTTGGTACATGTTTTGATCTATCCGTTATGAAAGATGAAAATATGTATAAAATGTGGTTTTCCTGGCGCCCAAAAGAATGCATTGCTTATTCCGAAAGTCCGGATGGTGTGCATTGGAAAGAGCCGATGGAGGTGTTAAAACCAAGAGATGATTCATGGTGGGATAAAGATGAATTAAACCGTCCATCTGTAATAAAAGTAAATGGAATATATAAAATGTGGTATTCCGGACAGATGGCACCTTATACAAATGAAGGTAAATCCTACATTGGTTATGCCCAAAGTGTAGATGGTATTAACTGGGAAAGATTTGATGCGCCGGTACTTGTACCTGACCAGGATTGGGAATTAAAAGCTATCATGTGCCCTCATGTTATATATGATGAAACAGAAAAAATATATAAGATGTGGTATTCCGGAGGAGGTAATCATGAACCGGATGCTATTGGGTATGCATGGAGTAAGGACGGCATGAATTGGAAAAAATACGAAGGAAATCCTATTTTTTCCAGTGATGTTAACATTGATTGGGAGAGAAATAAAACAGCAGCCTGCCATGTGCTGAAATGGGATGGCTGGTACTATATGTTTTATATCGGTTTTATCCATGTGGATCGTGCAGCAATTGGATTAGCCAGATCAAAAGACGGAATCACAGGATGGGAGCGATATTCTCAGAATCCGATCATTGCACCGGATAAAGGAAAATTTGACGAAAAAGCAGTATATAAACCATATGTAATGAAAAATGATACGGGATGGATTATGTGGTATAATGGAGCTATGTATATTCCGGATTCAGAAGAGATTGTTCGGGAACAAATCGGAGTAGCATATCTGAAACGTGAAAACTTGTGGAATGAATAATAAATAAAATTACATATGAGGGAAAGAACAGCAATGAACAGAAGAAAAAATACGATACGAAAACAATTGACCATATCCTATGTATTTTTGATTTTGCTGTCTACAGTTCTGCTCAATATCGTTCAGTTTTGCCAGATATACAAATATACGAAAGACCAACAGCAGAACGAGATTGAGAAGGAATTTATACAGACAAAAAATAATATTCAGACTGTTCTTTCCCAGATCAATACCATACGATGTCAGGCCATTGAAGTGATTTTAAATAGTAATGAGCACTTAAAAGATGGTGAAAAAGGCTACCTTTATAGCTGCAAGGAAATTGAAAAGAATTTTCAGACACTTCGCAGATCTGGGACATATATTGCAGATATCAGCTGGATCGATAATGCAGGCAGGATAAGCAGCACAAATGAAATCATAAGAAAAGATAGTTATTATGATAATCCGTGCATGAAAGACCTGCGTGAAAGTAAAGAGAATATCGTGTATACCGGTTTTTATGACCGATCTCCTTACTTGCTGGTAGATGATCACACCCCGGTGTTTTCTGTGGGACAGAATATTTATGATATATATTGTCCAAAATTGAAAATAGGATTTCTGGAACTTGATATTTATAGTGATGCATTGGAGAACAATGTTAGCTTTATTCCAAGTGGAACAGATTCCAATGCGATTTTAACAGATAAAGATAATAAAATCATTTTAAAAAATGAAAATACTTCAAAAAGTAATATCATACAGAAAACATACACATTTGAAAACGGCTGGACTTTGGAAATCGGATGTGGAAATGAAGCTGTTATCAGAAATCTAAAGGGAAATCTGAAAGGCTTTGTAGGTGTAGCTGTTGTTATTCTGATACTGTCTGTGATATGTGCATCTTATTTTGCTTGGTCTATCTCAAATCCATTGGGAAAATTGACTGCCAGCATGAGCTTGATGAAAGCCAATGGTAAATTTAAAAATATAGAAGTGAATTCAAATTTAAAGGAAATAAACACCCTTGAAATAACATACAACGCAATGGTGGTTTCCTTGGAAGAGATGATGAAAAAAAATGCTGCTATACAAAGAGAAACAAATAAGGCAAAACTGCTTGCATTGCAAACACAGATAAATCCACATTTTCTTGCAAATTCTTTTGAAACGATCAGAGCATTGGCAATTAAAAGTGAAAGCTATGAAGTTGAAAAAGCAGCAGATGCACTTGCCAAAATGTATAGATATGTATTAAATGATAAAACGCATATAGTTTGTTTAAAGGATGAAATCAATTATGTGAAAAACTATATACGTATGCAGGAATTCAGGTTTGGAAAAAAAGTTCAGATATTTTACAGGATTCAGCAGGATCTGTATGATTTCCCGATTTTGTGCTTAACTATACAACCATTAGTAGAAAATGTATATTGTCATGGCCTGAAAGATGAGCAGAAAATAAAAATAATGCTCATAGAAGCTATACAGGAAAATGATAATTTAAGAATTGTTGTAAGTGATAATGGATGCGGAATGAGTCCGGCTCAATTACAATATGTCCACTCACTTCTTGCAGCTAATATTACCTCAAAAGTTATCAGCGAAGAATCTCCCAGAACAGGAATTGGTCTTGTAAATGTAAATAACCGTCTTGTTCTGTATTATGGAAAAGAGTCGGGAATCACTATTGAAAGTGAAGAGGGAAAAGGAACAAAAGTTTCATTTAGGATAAAAAGAGAAAAGGTGGTGCCTGATGAAAGTTTTGATAATTGATGATGAGGAAAATATACGTTTTTTGCTATGTAATTTTCTGAAAAAGTTTGAAAGCGAGTTACAAATTGTCGGAACCTGTGATAACGGAGAAGAAGGTTTGGAATTGTGCAAGAAACTATCTCCGGACCTGATCATTTCTGATATCCGAATGCCCAAAATGTCTGGCCTTGAACTTCTTAGAAAAGTACGGGAAACGAATAAAAACTGTTTTTGCATTTTTGTCAGTGCATATACAGAATTTTCTTATGTGCAGGAAGCAATTAAAAATGGAGCTGTAGATTATATTTTAAAGCCTATTCAGGAGGAAGAGTTATATAAGATTATCGGGAAAGTGATAGGTGAGTGGAAAAAAAACAGAAATGAAAAGGAAAAAGTAAAATTACTTCAGAGTGAAGTGAAAAAATTAAAAAAGGAAAAGCAGATCGATTATAAAAGTGATTACGATTCAGAAAAATACAGTAAATCAGTCAGAAATGTGTTAAGTTATATTGAAGAAAATTATCATCAGGATATTTCTCTGGAATCCGCCGCTACAGAGGTATTTATGAATAAAAATTATTTATCCAGTTTATTCTGTAATGAAATGGGCGTGGGATTTACAAAGTATCTTAGTGATTTTCGCTTGAAAAAGGCCAAGATCTTATTGAGAGAAACAGAATTAAATATAAATGAAATAGCGAATATGACAGGATTTGCAACAGCGAATTATTTTGTCCGGGTGTTCAAAAAGCAGGAAAACTGTACCCCAAAAGAGTATAGGATTATGGAGGAGCGGAAACTTAAATGAAAGCACTGGAAATTGGAAATGTAAAAATTACAAGTGGGTTCTGGAAAGAATATCAGGAACTGATATTAAAAAAAGTAATCCCTTATCAGTGGGATATTTTGAATGATAAAGTAAAAGGAATCGAAAAAAGCCATGCTATAGATAACTTCCGAATTGCAGCTGGTATTTCAAATGATAAATTTTACGGAGAAGCATATCAGGACAGTGATTTGTACAAATGGCTAGAAGCTGTAGGAAACGCGCTACAGGTGGAAAATAATATTGAATTGGAAAAAAAGGCAGATGAGGTTATTGACCTTCTGGAAGGAGCTCAGGAAGAAGATGGATACTTAAATACCTATTTTCAGCTTGTTGAGCCAGAGAAAAAATGGTCTAATATTTTAGAGTGCCATGAATTATATTGCGCAGGACATTTAATTGAGGCTGCTATAGCATATTACAAGGGAACAGGAAAAGATAAAATATTAAATATTGCCTGCAAGTTTGCAGATTGTATTAATGAGAAATTTGGACCGGAAGAGTGGAAGATGCATGGATATCCAGGGCATCAGGAGTTAGAACTTGCGTTGGTGAAACTGTACGATCTCACGAATGAAAATAAATATTTAAAATTAGCGGAATATTTTATTGACATGCGTGGAACAAATCAATTTTTTGAAGAAGAATTTATAAAACGTAAACGAATTTGTCACTGGACAAAATGTAAAGTGGAAGAACCAAATAGAAGATATAATCAATTTCCATATCAGGAGTATAATCAATTCCACCAACCGGTACGTATGCAAAAGAAAGCAACGGGGCATGCTGTCAGAGCGGTATATATGTATACAGCAATGGCAGATCTGGCTTATCATAATGGAGATAGGGAATTGCTGGATAGTTGTAAAGCATTGTGGGATAATATTACGAATAAGCAGATTTATATAAATGGAAGTATTGGTTCTACACCTTCCGGTGAAGCTTTTACGAAAGACTATGATCTTCCTAATGATACGAACTATTCGGAAACCTGTGCAGCTCTTGGAATGATCTTTTTTACGTTTAAAATGCTGCAGAATTTTGAACAGAGTTGTTATGCAGATACAATTGAATATATTTTTTATAATGCAGTATTATCAGGCCTTGGCCTGGACGGAGAACATTTCTTTTATGCGAATCCAATGGAGATGCTTCCCAGACGCAGCAAGGATAATCCGGAGAGGAATCATTTGAAATCCGTTCGGCAACAGTGGTATGCCTGTTCCTGCTGTCCACCCAATATTGCACGTACATTAGCAGGACTTGGGAAATACGTATATGGATTAGAAGAGGATGAAAGTATACTGTATGTGAACCAGTTTATAAATAGTGAAGCTACTGTTGAAAGAAATGGAAAACAGTATCAGGTAAAATTAGAGACACAGTTTCCGTTAAACGGAATAATCTCAATAACAGTCAGCGGCAAAGCTTGTAGTAAAATAGCTATTCGACATCCTGCCTGGTCTACTGGTGTCAAGGTAAAGAAAAACGGGCGAGAAATTTTCTGTGAGAGATCAGAATCTGGATATATTTTAATTGATTTAGATTCGCAGGAAAGTAATAGAATTGATTTGGATTTTCAGATGGAGCCAATTATCATAGCTGCGAATAGAAAAATCAGCTATGACGCAAGAAAAGCTGCAATTATTATGGGGCCTTTACTGTATTGTTTTGAGTCTATTGACAATGGAACTGAAATAGAAGAACTGGGCTTATATGCTCAGGGAGATCTTGAAACAAAGAGAAACAGTATTGCAGGAAAAGAAATTAATACAATATATGCAAAAGGTGCCAGAAGAAGAGAACTGGCAGGAGATACACTTTATGGAGTGTATCAGGAAATGAAAGAAGATGTAAAGCTTACAGCGATACCCTATTTCCTTTGGAATAACCGTGGAGAGGGAGAAATGAAAGTGTGGATTCCAGTTGAATAATTGTTCCTGCTTTTGAAATAATGATTATTGAGGGTACTAGACATCTCCTTTCTCACTTTGTATCATAATATGCAAACTCACAGACAGTCACCTCCATACGCTATGGTTCATTTGAGTCATCTGCCGTATACAGTGGCTGTTTGTGCATATTGGATGGGGGAATGGGATTTGTGAAGTTGCATCCAGCTATGATTATGATATCATGATTTGTATTGTGGAAGAGGATGGTTTATCTCGGCTTTAAAGACCGGAAGTAAATAGGAAGGTGGATGGGATGATCTTGAGCCGTGCTCTGGAGAATTCCAGAACTCAGAAGTATCTGAAATCCTGTCAGGTACCTTTTGTGGTGATCGGACCGTGTAAAGATAGAGAAATTCCCTCTGTGGACAACGAGAACCAGAGAGCCAGCGAGGAAATGAGAAGCATTATGCTCATGAAGGGCAGCAGAAAGCTTTGGGAGCTTTTGGGCAAACAGACAGAAAAAGAAGGAGCATCATTAAGTTATCAGGTGGTTTTAAGAGAGTCAACACAATAAAGAATGAACGAAATTATTGATTCCAGAACTGTACTAGGAAAATTTTGGTACTTCGGTTCTGAAATCTTTTTGTTTGCCCGTCTATGTGTTAACTTCCAATTGTAGGTTATAATGGGTAAATTTCTTGACATAAATATAAATTGAAAATATATCAAAAATAGAGTATAATTATATCATAGAAAAGATATGAAAGGAGGACGAAAATGATTATCAAAGCATCAGCAGCACTGCGAAATGATTATGCTTCAATTTCCAATTTAGCGAAAGAGAGCAATGAACCAATTTATATCACCAAAAATGGCGAGGGTGATATGGTTCTTATGAGCATTGACGCATATGAAAAGCGAGAACAGTTACTTCAGTTACGTGCCAAGGTACTGCAGGCTGAGCAGGAAAGAATAGATGGTGCCCCGACTATGAGTGTAGCTGAAGCACGAAAAAAATTAAGAGAGCGACTCAGTGAGCTGTAGAGTTGAGATTCTTCCATCAGCCTGGGAGGACTTAAAACAGATTGAAGATTATTATGCTTTAAATTTTGACGTTGAGACAGCACTTAAAGTGAGCGACCATATTTTAGATACCATAGAGCGTCTGCAAGATTTCTCTGATTTAGGATCATACATATCAGATATCTGGTTAAATGAGCGTGGCTATAAAATGGTCATTTGCAAAAAGCATGTAGTTATATACAGGAAAATACATGAATGTATCTACGTTTATCATATTGCAGATACACAGACGGATTACACCAAATTATTTAAATAATATATATGTAAAAAGTTATCGCAGGAATGTAGCACCGTATTCTGCAGCAGGCAAGTATTACTAATAGTGGGGACAACTATTATTAAAATACAACCAGAGAAAATTCAGATATTGAGGTACCGATCATATCAAAGTGTTTCAATAAAATGAAGGGAGAATGAACTCATGGATATCAACATGAAAAAACGAAATGAAGTATTAGCTCAAACGGTGATCAAAGGCCTTGAATCCCGTAATATGAAAGGTTATTATGCGGAAGACAGGGAAGCTGCTGTAAAGCAGGCTTTGGAGTTGATTCCGGAAGGTAGCAGCATAGCTATGGGAGGTTGTACAAGTGCACATGAAGTTGGTCTGATTAAGGCTTTGGAAGAGGGAAATTATAATTATATTAACCGTGCGAATATGTCTCCAAGGGATGGGCTTATGGCAGCTTATGATGCGGATGTATTTCTTTCAAGTGCAAATGCAATTACAAGTGATGGAATTATGGTCAATATTGACGGAAATTCCAATCGAGTATCCTGTATTGCCCAGGGTCCGCGAAAAGTAGTTTTTATTGTTGGAATGAATAAAGTCTGTTCAGATCTGGATGCGGCAATGAAACGTGCCAGAAATGTGGCTGCTCCAGCAAATGCACAGCGGTTTGAAGTGAAGACACCTTGTAAGGAAACTGGCAAATGTTTTGATTGTAAATCTCCTGATACAATTTGCTGTCAATTTCTGATTACAAGATATTCACGTCATGAAGGCAGAATACATGTAATCCTTGTAAATGATATGCTCGGACTTTGACACGAATAGAAGCGTATAGAATAAAGACCAGAGGCAGTCAGCTGTAAGACTGACACTCTGGTCTTTAACTTTAATTCTACAGGGACTTTGATGAAAGGAATTATAGTATAAAAACTATTTATCTGCGCCATAGTACAGATCATTTCCAAATCCCAGAATCAGTATAAAAATTGGCTGCAAAAAGATCAGACCAATTGCAAATCCAGTTCCTCTTCCGAAGGCTCTAGCAAGTTTAACGCTATACATAATTCCAATGATTCCTGTGATAATTCGAATCAGAGAAACGATCAGAAGAAGCATTACGCTGTCTCCTGCAGGATTAGCGTAATTTTCAATCCAGGAAGCTACAAAACCAAGAATCAGAGTCAGCCAGAAATATCCTGTCTGCCATGCAATCTTGTAGGAAACATAATCGCCATAAATAGGAATGATACTTTTCCATCCTTCTTCACCTGCTTTAGTAAAAATTCTCCAGTTAGCAATAACCTGAAGAATCCACCAGCCAAAAGCAAGCAGCATATAAAATCCACCTAATAGCATAAGGCTGCTGATCGCAAGAAATCCCATACTTAAACTCTCCTTTCTGTTTGTGTTTTAGAACTCTGTTATGATCATTAAAGCACATTTTTTTGTACATGTCAAAGCAACTTTGGTATAGCAAAAAAGAATAATCTGTCTATTATTTGTCGAATTATGGCGGAAGTTGTCGGACGATTTTTGTTGCAAAATACAGGTATAATAAGTAGAATAATGACGGAAAATGTTACTAATGAATTATGATCTATGAGTACGTATCAGGAGGAAAACGATAATGGAAATGACAACAAAGATGATGATGCTTCAGAACATTGAAAAAATGGTGGAGCAGCGTAGAGTGAATGAAAATGATTCTTATATCAGACAGGACAATGAGGATTTGAAATATCTGGAAAGCCGTTATGATCAGCTTCAATTATCACATTCTATGAAGCGCATAATTGACGATTATATAGCCTGCCTGCAGACCAGAGATGAAAGGTATTCTGATCTGTCTTATATGGCAGGGGTAAGGGATACTATAAATTTACTGCAGGGAATGGGAATGGTGGTATCTGCTTAAGACAGTAGAGTTTCTGATTTTGTTAATGCAGCATTTTATCCAGACATTCCACAATCAGCCTGACATTTTTCAGTGCACCTATTGTATCACCCTTTTGCTCCAGAGAATGATTGCAGTTTTCAAAAATCCCACCGGTTTTATCCGGGAAATTTCTTGCGGCAGCGCGGAGCTTGGATTCAGGCAGATATGGATCAGCGGTTCCGGCAAAGAAAAGGCCGTTGACATCGGAAAGATAGCGCAGCGTGGAGGGGATGGGAGTTATGAGGAACTGATGAATTTTTCCTTTCAGCTGCAGAGCTGTTTCCAGTTGGCAGGCAATGGTGGTGCCAATACTTTTTGAAATAAAAATAATATCATCGTATTCAGTGAAAGGGACGCTTTCCAGCTGGGAAAGCGTTCTTTTTGCTGCAAGTTTAATAATCGGTTCCAGTTCAGCCGGGGTTCGCCCGTGGAAAGTGTGGATGTCCTGCCCATAGTCAAGACGGATGATCTCATATCCATGTTCTGCAGCCATGGAAGTCGTATAATAGAGAAGTGGTTTGGAGCAGGTATATCCTACGCCCGGGAAAATGACGGCAAGTTTTTTCATAGTGGGTACCTCGCTTGAATCAAAAATAGAAAGTTGTTGTTAGAAATTCTTTCATTTATAAGTCGTTCAATGTTTACTTAAATTTATTATATACTTGTTTCACAAAAAATGTAAAGAAATGGCGGAAAGAATTATAGTGAATTATCTGTGAAGATGTGATAGAATCGTTAGAGCGTGTTTGAAACAAAAAGCGACGGCATTGACTGGTAGAGTAAAGGAGCAAAATTATGAAATTATTAATTGTACGCCATGGCGATCCGGATTATGATATAGATTCCCTTACAGAAAAAGGCTGGAAAGAGGTGGAGTATCTTTCACAGAGGCTTTCCAAATTGGAGGTGAAAGCTTTTTATGTATCTCCGCTTGGAAGAGCTAAGGATACAGCGGCACCGACTTTGAAAAAAATGGGAAGGACAGCTATAGAGTGTGAATGGCTGAAGGAGTTTCCATGCCAGATCTGGCGCCCGGATGTAAAAGATAAGAAGATTATTGCATGGGACTGGCTGCCTCAGGATTGGATGGCTGATGAGAGATTTTTCCAGTACGATCACTGGTTTGAAAATAATGCCATGCAGGAAGGACATGTGAAGGAAGAGTATGACCGTGTGATCGGAGAGTTTGACAAGCTTCTGGCGAAGCATGGATATGAGCGGAACGGCCATTATTATAAAGTAAATGAGGAGAATAATGATACCATCATTTTCTTCTGTCATTTCGGTCTGGAATGTGTGCTTCTCAGTCATTTGCTGAATATATCGCCTATGGTATTATGGCATGGCTGCGTAGCAGCGCCTTCTTCCGTGACAACCTTGACAACAGAAGAACGCCGCCAGGGGATTGCAGCTTTTCGCATGAGTTCCTTTGGTGATATTTCTCATCTATATGCGAATAATGAGCCACCGGCATTTGCAGCAAGATTCTGCGAAGCTTATGGAAACCAGGACGAGAGACATGACTGATAGATGAATGATAATGACTTTGTCTGTGGTTACGAATTGGTTATTTTCATTTTATAATTTTTATAAAATTATTAGAATTTGGACAAATATCTCTCACATTTGTGAGGTATGATATATACATCTTAAGAGATAGAGCTCTTAAGAAAAAAACTCTTTCCTTTCCCTAAAAATGTATAAATAAACCACCGTCTGTTGGCAAGAACGCTGACTGGGCGGTGGTTTTACGTTGTGGAGGTAATTATGCAATCATCATTTGAGCTGCAGGAACTGCTTCGATCCATTAACCGGAAGAGTTATCCTGCATATAAATCCCTGAAAGGGGTATATCAGTTTAAAAAATATATTTTATCTGTAGATCACGTGCAAGGGGATCCTTTTGCATCCCCTTCTCATATCAGTGTAAAAATTTCCCATAAAGAAGCTGGATTTCCAGAGACGTATTATAAAGACAGTCTGACCAGGATCACTCTGGCAGATTTTCTTACCCGTCAATTTGAGAATCAGGTGAACCGTTATACATTCCGGGCAAAAGGCTCTGGAAAAAGTGGATTGCTTTCTGTTACCAGATGTGGTCAGGAAGTGTTGGAAAGAAGTGCATGTGAAATCACAGATCAGGGAATTATTGCCCGGTTTTTCGTTGGTTTTCCAGCAAACGGACGTACGATCAATGCAGGTGAACTGGAGAAAATTTTATTTGAATTTTTGCCAGTATGTGTGGAAAAAGCATTTATATTTCGAAATTTAAGTGGAAAAGAGCTGGAAAAAACTATTTTTCTGGCAGAAGACCAGGCATATATCAGGGAAGAACTGCAGAAACGTTCCCTTATTGCGTTTGTAAATGATGGAGCAATTTTGCCAAGAGAAAGTGGAGTTTCTTCAAAACCCATGAAAGAAAGTGTGGTTTTTTCATCTCCAGACAGCCTTCGTATAACTATGGAACTTCCTCATAAGGGGAAAATTACAGGAATGGGAATTCCAAAGGGAATTACACTGATTGTAGGTGGAGGATATCATGGCAAATCTACCCTTTTAAGTGCGCTGGAATTGGGTGTTTATAATCATATTCAGGGAGATGGAAGGGAATATGTGATCACAGATTCAACGGCTCAGAAGCTGCGTTCTGAGGATGGAAGGTTTGTAAAGGATGTAGATATTTCTCTTTTTATAAATGATCTTCCAAATAAGAAAAATACAAGCTGTTTTTCTACGGAAGATGCCAGTGGAAGCACTTCCCAGGCAGCCGGAATTGTGGAAGGAATAGAAGCAGGAAGTAAAGTTTTTCTGTTAGATGAAGATACTTCGGCTACTAACTTTATGGTGCGGGATGCTTTCATGCAGCGTGTGATCAGCCGGGAAAAGGAGCCTATTACGCCGTTTCTGGAACGGGCGGGAGATCTGTATGAGAAGGCAGGAATATCTACCATATTAGTTGCAGGAAGCTCTGGAGCTTTTTTCCATATTGCTGATACGGTGATCCAGATGGATAATTATATGCCTGTGGACATCACCCAAAAGGCAAGGGAGCTTTGTATGGATTATCCCTTAAATGACAGTGCGATAGTCGGATTTAAGCTTCCAGAGAGCCATCGTATCATGTCAAAAAATACGCTTTCCCAAGGCACGAAAAAGGATTATTACGGTCATTTTAAGGCTCAGGATAAGCCGGAAAGACTGAAAGTGAAGGTTCATGGAAGAGATGGTTTTTCCATTGGAAAGCAGGAGGTGGATCTGCGGTACATTGAGCAGCTGATCGACAGTGAGCAGACACAGACACTTGGGGCACTGCTGAAATATGCAGTGGAAAAATTAACCGATGGAAAACGGACACTGCCGGAAATTGTGGAGCTGCTCAGCAGTAAACTAAAAAAAGAAGGGCTGTCTTTTCTTTCAGAAGGATATATTTCCTGCGGGTATGCAATGCCCAGAAAACAGGAAATATATGCGTGCTTTAATCGTTACAGAAGACCATAAAGTTCAAAGAAAACCGCATTTGCCGGTAGCTTTTTATAACTTTATACGTTATAATGGAACGGGTGAGGAAAAATCTCAGGCAGTAATGATCTGGGATAAAACAAAATGAAAATGGAGAAAGGTGGATATAGATTATGGAACGTCCAAACGCATGGCTCACATATTCAGACGCTGATATGCAGGATCTGGAGAAGGTAGCAAAGAAATACCGTCATTTCTTAGATGTAGGAAAGACAGAACGTGAATGTATCACACAGATTGTGAAAGAGGCTGAGGAAGCTGGTTATGTTTCCCTTGAAGATAAGGTGAAAAATGGCGAAGCTCTGAAAGCAGGAGATAAAGTTTACCAGGTTGGCATGAAGAAAGTGATTGCCATGTATCATATCGGAGAGGATGATCTGGCAGAGGGTATGAATATTCTTTGTGCCCATATTGATTCCCCAAGACTGGATATCAAACAGAATCCTTTATATGAGGATACAGATCTGGCTTATCTTGATACCCATTATTATGGCGGCGTTAAGAAATATCAGTGGGTTGCCCTTCCAATGGCAATGCACGGTGTAATTGTGAAGAAGGATGGTACCGTTGTAAATGTGACAGTTGGAGAGGATGAGGATGATCCGATCCTTTATATTACAGATCTTCTGGTTCATCTTGCAGGACAGCAGATGGCTAAGAAGGCTTCTGAGGTAATTGAGGGCGAGCAGCTTGATATTCTGATTGGAAGCCAGCCGCTGAAGGATCTTCCGGATGATAAGAAGAAAGAGGCTGTAAAGGAGAATGTTCTTCGCATTCTGAATGAGAAATATGGTGTGGAAGAGGAAGATTTCCTTTCCGCAGAGCTTGAAATCGTTCCGGCTGGAAAGGCTCGTGACTGTGGCCTTGACCGCAGCATGATCGCAGGTTACGGACAGGATGACAGAGTATGCGCATATACCTCTCTTCTGGCTATGCTTGAGATGGAAGCACCGAAGCGTACATGCTGCTGTATTCTTGTTGATAAAGAGGAGATTGGAAGTGTTGGAGCTACCGGTATGCAGTCTCATTTCTTTGAGAATAGTGTAGCTGATGTACTGGATGCAATGGGACAGTATTCTGATCTCAGACTGAGAAAGACACTGAAGAATTCCAGTATGCTTTCCTCTGATGTAAGTGCCGGTTATGATCCTACATTTGCAGAAGCATTTGAGAAAAAGAACTCCGCATATCTTGGAAGAGGTATCGTACTGAACAAATTTACCGGTTCCCGTGGAAAAGGCGGCTCCAATGATGCCAATGCGGAATATGTTGCAAGAGTTCGCAGAATTTTTGATGATCATAAAGTTCATTTCCAGACAGCAGAGCTTGGTAAGGTTGATGTTGGCGGCGGTGGAACAATCGCTTATATTGCAGCTCTTTATGGCATGGAAGTAATCGACAGTGGTGTTTCTGTTCTCAGTATGCATGCACCTTGGGAAGTTACCAGCAAGGCAGATGTTTACGAGGCGAAGAAGGCCTATAAGGCATTCCTTCTGGATGCGTAAACAGGTGCATTAAGGTAAGCATCAGCGGGCAGACATTTTGTCTGTCCGTGTTTTCTTAGAGGAGTAATAGATTATGTTAAAAAAACAGGCACCGGGAGAGACCATCCTGAAGGTGGGAGGAATGCTCCTGCTTTTTCTTGGGGTTCTGTTGGCATTTGGAAGTGGAAACACTCTTTCCCTGGTTATGAAGGGCAGCAGTGACAGCGCAGTTGTGGAATATCTGAATCAGAACGGTATGACTTACAGCCAGCTGGTGGCAAGCAATGTGATGGTTCTGGCAGCAGGAGTGATCTACCTGGCAGCTGGTGTGGTTGGAGTGAAACAGGCTGGCAATGTGGAGAATGCAGGTCTTTGTGTGGGAATGGGAGGTCTTCTTATTGCAGAGGTTGTGGCAGAAGTGATTGTTACCCTGAATTTTGGAGATTTTGATCCAGCGTCTGTGATCCGAATGTTGATATTCCCAGCTATTTATATGGTTGGTGCAGTGCTGAACTGGCAGGCAAAGAATGCCAGAAAATAGTACCAATCGTGCAAAAAATACCTACAAAAAAATATTTTAAAAAAATTTCAAAAAAGTGTTGACAAAACCACTGGTATCGTGTAGAATATCCATTGTTGTGAGGGACAAATACTTCACAAGAAATAAATGTGTGTTTAGCTCAGCTGGATAGAGCGTTTGGCTACGGACCAAAAGGCCGGGGGTTCGAATCCTCTAACACACGTAACTGAGAAGCGGGATCATTGAGAAATCAGTGGTTCCGTTTTTTAGTATATAAAATGGAGTTACTGTTCACAGGCAATGTTCCGCGAGTTACTGGTCACGGAGTGAATGGAAGGGGGAAGGTGAAAAATGTTTACAGTATTTAATTCAGAAAGTCTATGGATTGGCACAAATCTGAAACGGTTTAATGAGATTCGGGATATTCTGGATAGGCAGAATATCAGGTATAAGTACAAAGTAAAAGATCAGCTGGGAGAATGGACGGGTAGCGGAACCCTTCGGGGACGTGTGGGAAATATTATCCCTAAGATTGCCTGGAATTTACTTGCGAATAAAGGAGACAGGAAGAGAAAACAATAAATACACAGAAGCTTTTCCATGTGTTATAATAATTGAAGCTTTGATTCTAAAGTTCATTTCAGGGTATATTCTATGCCATTTACATACTCAAGAGGAAGAGGAAGCGTAAAGGGAGAAGAAAAATACGATGTGACCGGTCACGGATGTGCAGTCGGTCAATATGGAGGAAGATATGTGCGGTATCTGTGGATTTACAGGTCACAGGAATGATCAGAAGGCTGTGATCGGGAGAATGATGAAATCCATTGAACATAGAGGGCCAGACAGTGAAGGCTCTTTTTGTGGTGATGGGATTACCCTTGGGTTCAGAAGACTCAGTATTATTGATCTGGAGGACGGACAGCAGCCCATGGAAAGTGCAGACGGGAATCTGCATATTGTTTTTAACGGAGAGATTTATGATTATAAGGAACTGCGGGCTGAATTAGAGTTAGCCGGCATTTGTTTTAGCACCCATTCGGACACAGAAGTGCTGGTGAATACCGTTCAGCAGTATGGGGAGAAGGCATTGGATAAGCTTCGTGGAATGTTCGGATTTGCTGTATGGAACGAGAAGGAGAAGACTTTGATGCTGGCAAGGGATTTCTTTGGAATCAAGCCGGTATATTATGCGCAGATTAACGGGCATTTCGTATTTGCTTCTGAGATTAAGAGCATCCTGGAGTTTCCCGAATACAAGAGAGAGGTGAACCGGCAGGCATTGGAGCAGTATCTCTCTTTTCAGTATTCTGCATTGGAGGAGACCTTTTTTAAAGGAATCTATAAGCTGATGCCAGGGCATATGCTTATTTATAAAGATGGAAAATACGAAATAAAATCTTACTTTACGGCTAGGCTTACACCTGATCAGGGAAAAGGCGGAAATCCGGATATGCAGCAGCTCCAGACTCAGCTTGAAAAGGTTCTGGAGGATTCTGTGAAGCACCACATGCTAAGTGATGTGGAGGTTGGCGCATTTTTGTCAGGAGGTGTGGATTCAGGCTATCTGGCAGCTTCTTCAGGCGCTGACCAGGCGTTTACAGTAGGATTTGACGAGGGTGACCGATACAATGAGGTGAATAAGGCTGCCGAAGTTGCGAAAGCAGCAGGGCTTAAGCACCATGTAAAAGTCATTTCAAAGGAAGAATTCTGGAATTCACTGCCGGATGTGATGTACCATATGGATGAGCCTCTGGGAGATGCGTCTGCTGTTGCGCTTTATTTTCTGTCGCAGGAAGCTGCAAAGCACGTGAAGGTAGTTCTTTCCGGGGAAGGAGCAGATGAGCTTTTCGGTGGATATAATATTTACAGGGAGCCGGAAGCTTTGAAAAAGGTCAGCTGGATTCCTTTTGGAATCAGAAGGGCAATAGGCCATTTTGCAGCGAAAATGCCGGATATTAAGGGTAGGGATTTTCTGATCCGGGCAGGAAAGAAAGTCGAAGAACGATTTATTGGAAATGCATATATTTATCGTGAAAAAGAGAAAAATGAGATTCTGAAAGGCGGTGTGACAGGGAAGACAACGCAGGAATACCTGAATCCATTTTATAAAGAAATTGATGATTTTTCTGGCTGTCGTCTTCAGGATATGGAGAAAATGCAGTCTGTAGATATAAATTACTGGCTTGTAGGTGATATTTTACAGAAGGCAGATAAAATGAGCATGGCGCATTCTCTGGAAGTGCGTGTGCCGTTTCTTGACCGGAAAGTGTTTGATCTGGCAGCAGGCCTTCCAAAAGATGCGAAGATTGCAGCTGGTACCACGAAATATATTTTTCGTAAAGCGGTATCGAAGTATATTCCCCAGGATACAGACAGCAGGAAGAAGCTTGGATTTCCTATCCCTATCCGTGTGTGGCTTCGACAGGATGACTGGTATCAGATGGTTATGGAATTATTTACATCCGAAGAAGCGGACAGGTTCTTTAATACAGATAAATTAATCAGGCTTCTGAATGAGCATAAAGAGGGCAAAAAGGATAACAGCCGTAAAATATGGACAGTTCTTATGTTCCTGATCTGGTATAAGAAATTCTTTAATGAGCTGTGATCATGAATCCTTCCGCTCTGCTTTTCGTGCTTTTTTTGCAGAATACATTTCCTCATCTGCAAGATTGATATATTCATTCAGTGAGAATGCAGGATCGTCAGCAATTACATATCCGACGCTTGCCTCAATTGGAAAGCTTACTCTGCTGTTGGAAGCCAGTATATGGAGTTGCTGCTGAACTGTATGGATCAGCTCTTGCATTTCTTCTTTGCCGCAGTCTGGAATCACGCTGACGAATTCGTCGCCGCCGTAACGCATGGAAACAGCCTGGGGTGGGCAGTACTGCCGCAGGATAGAGGCGATACTGCTGATGGCCAGATTTCCCATATCATGACCGAACGTGTCGTTAATATATTTCAGATGATCAGCGTCTGTAAACATGATTCCAACCGGTTTCTCTTCGACCATACATCTCTGGAAAAGCGGAAGGGCAAGCTTCTCATAAGCCATGCGGTTATATAGCCCGGTAAGTGAGTCATGTATATAGAGCTGGGAAAGCTGCTTATTAATTTTACGGAGTATAAGCCTTGCGTACAGAGCTTCTATTGAGGTTCGGAGAGAATTCAGAGTCTCAAACAGAAACTGATGCTCCAGAAGATAATCACAGTTTTCCAGAATCAGATAGCCTATTTCACGTTCACGGAAGTGAAGAGGACAGAACTGATAGATGTTCTGGGTGTCTTTTGCTTCAGATTGAGGAAGGAAAACACTGTCCTTCAGACTGAATCTGCAAGAATCTTCGCGGATAGGGTAAACCAGTGCCATTTCATCAGGATAGCCGATGGTACAGAATTCATCATCTGGAATTTCAGGAAGCACATCTATATTTTCACTTACAAAAATGTCCGGATTCATGAACAGATAAATATTTCCGCAGTCATGTTCGGTAAGCCAGGTCTGCATACGTTCAGCAAGTTGTGTATAACAGGAGCAGTCCAGAAGCGAACGGTCCAGATCCATCATCCAGTTCTGCATATCACTCTGGCGTGCTTCTGCCACAATGCGTGCGATTACATACTTGCCGCGGTCAGCGGGATTTAAGGGAGTGCAGCCGCAGCTTTCCTGGAAAATGTGAGTGACGGGCGCATACATCAACTCGGTGCTGGTATCTCCCTGCCATATTTTTTCCAGAAGAGAGACAGCATTGTACATTACATCTGCCTTGGAAAAGCCAACGGTAGTAATCCGTGGATCGCAATAAGAAGCTTTATCTTCGTTATCAAATCCTGTTACAAGAAAATCTTCCGGAATTGAAAAGCCGGCTTCCTTTGCTGCCAGACAGATACCTACTGCAATATTATCATTTGCACAAATAAAAGCATCCGGAAGCAGATCCTTTTCCTGAAATACGGAAAAAGCCTGGAGTCCGGTTTCGATTTCAAAATTATGGTGATAGGTCCGTTCCTCCTGGAAAGGAATTCCATGGCGGTAAAGTGCGTCCTTGTAAGCCTTGAAACGGAGTTGATTTTCTTTATTTCCTTCAGGACCGCCAATAAAGTTCAGCTTTTTGCAGCCATGATTTCGAATCAGATGTTCAACCACTTCTGTTACAGCTGCATAATTATCAATACCTGAATGATACAGTCCCGGAATGCGCTCCAGAAGAGAGAGGGTGGGTACACCGGAACTTTTTGCTCTTTCTATGATTTCTTCAGTCAGTCCTGGTTGTGATACAGTGGCAAGATCCAGAAGAATTCCGTCAAATTCCGAAAAATCCGGAAGTCGTGCTATATTATATTCCCCTGCATTGTGTTTTTCGTCTTTACTGAAATTTCCAAAGCTGTGAAAAATATACAGATCAATATCTGACTGATAGTCTGCGATGTAGCTTCGGTATCCCTGAATCCAGGTATAAGTTACATAGCGTCCCCATCCATCTGTAATAAGTGCAATTTTCTTCATGTAAAACACTCCAAGATTAAAATAATTATATACAAATAACTGGAATTATTATAACGTAATTTAGTAAAAAATACTAGGGCGTGTTTGAAAAATCATTTCTTACAGTAAGCCTTTTTCAAACACGCTTTAGAGCTAAGATAATAATATATACTGAAATTTTTTACGAAAAAACGAAAATCAGGAAAATTGAAACCTGTTGAGAATTATTCTCAATCTCCATTCTTTATTTTTTGAGAAAAAAGCAGTATGATAAACAAAAGTTAGCGCAGACTAACAGATGAAAAGTAATTGTCAAGGGGAGGAAAAGCGATGTTTCTTGAAATAAAAGCTTTAAAAAAGGGATTTGGTGCTGGGGATAACAGGACAGAGGTGCTTCGTGGAATTGATTTTTCCGTGGAAAAAGGAGAATTCTGCGTATTGCTGGGTCCATCAGGTTCTGGGAAATCTACTCTTTTAAACATTATTGGTGGAATTGACGAACCAGATGAAGGTTATATTTCCATAGAAGGAGAAAAAACAGGGGATATGAAGGAGAAAGATCTGACACTTTACAGACGAAAGCATCTGGGATATGTGTTTCAGATGTATAATCTGATTCCGAACTTAAACGTGAAGGAGAATATTGAAGTAGGCGCATATCTCAGTAATAAGGCATTGGATATTGATGAGCTTCTTCATACGTTAGGATTATATGAGCACAGACATAAGCTGCCGAATCAGCTTTCAGGTGGTCAGCAGCAAAGAACCGCAATAGGACGGGCAATTGTAAAAAATCCGGATATTCTTCTTTGTGATGAACCGACAGGGGCTCTTGATTACAATACTTCCAAGGAGATTTTGAAGCTTATTGAGCAGGTGAATCAGAAGTATGGGAACACGGTGATCATGGTCACGCACAATGATGCGATCAAGAATATGGCAGACCGGGTAGTAAAGCTTCGTGATGGCCAGATCCGAAAAAATTATATGAATGAATCCAGGATTGCAGCAGATGATCTGGAGTGGTAAGGTGGTGTATTATGAAAAATCCATTGTGGAAACGTTTGCCAAGAGAATTGAAAAGTGATTGTGGAAAGTATATTGTTATTTTTCTGTTTATGATGCTGACCATTGGTTTCGTATCCGGATTTCTGGTAGCGGATGACAGTATGCTGGCAGCTTATAACGAAAGCTTCGAAAAATATAATATTGAACATGGTAATTTTACTCTTTCCTCGAAAGCCAGCGAAAATGATCTGAAAAAAATAGAAAAAAACGGAAAAGTACGGGTTTGTGAGAATTTCTACCGGGATGAAGCGGTTGATTCAGATATGGATGGAACCGAAGAAGGAACCATGCGTATTTATGAAAACCGTACAGATATGGACCTTGTATGCCTTATGGAAGGAGAAATGCCAAAGACAAAAGATGAGATTGCCATCGACCGTATGTATGCAGATAATAACAGCCTGAAGGTTGGCGATAAGATTAAAATTGAAGGAAATGAACTGAATATTACCGGTCTTGTGGCATTATCTGATTACAGCTGTCTGTTCTCTGATAATAACGATATGATGTTTGATTCTGTGAAATTTGGTGTTGCCATTATGACAAAGGATGGGGCAGATCGCTTTGGTACCACACATCTGGAATATCGTTACTCCTGGCAATATGAAACAAAGCCAAAGGATGATACAGAAGCAAAAAACATGTCCGAAGATTTTATGAAGGTTGTTGTGAAATACGGAACTGTAACAGGATTTATACCGGGATATGCCAATCAGGCAATTACGTTTACAGGTGAGGACATGGGCGGCGATAAGGCCATGATGGAGGTTTTACTGTATATTCTCATTGTGATTATTGCCTTCGTTTTTGCAGTTACAACGAATAATACAATTACAAAAGAAGCATCTGTGATCGGAACACTTCGAGCTTCCGGCTATTCAAGAAGAGAACTGCTGAACCATTATATTTCCATGCCTGTGATCGTAACCATAGCTGCCGCAATTCTTGGAAATGTGTTTGGTTATACTTATTTTAAAGATATATGTGCCGGAATGTATTATGGAAGCTACAGTCTGCCGACCTATGAAACGCGCTGGAATGCCGATGCCTTTATACGGACAACACTGGTGCCGGTTGTACTTATGCTGGGAATCAACATGATTTTGATTTCCCGAAAACTGAGATTGTCACCGCTGAAATTTCTGCGTCACGATCTGTCTGCATCTAAACGGAAAAAAGCAGTGCGTCTTCCGGGATTTCAGTTTTTTAACCGTTTTCGTCTGCGCATTGTTTTGCAGAACAAATCAAGCTACCTGACATTGTTTATTGGAATATTTTTCGCAAATGTGCTGTTGCTGTTTGGAATGATGATGAAGCCTCTTCTGGATCATTATCAGGAAGAAACTGTGAAAAATATGATAGCGC
The DNA here is from genome assembly GCF_934371575.1 of uncultured Blautia sp. Taxonomy (GTDB): domain Bacteria; phylum Bacillota; class Clostridia; order Lachnospirales; family Lachnospiraceae; genus Blautia_A. The sequence continues at coordinate 26,991 of NZ_CAKRNY010000014.1, forward strand.
CATATCAGTATATTCTCAATGTTCCGGAAGAACCGGAGGAGGATGAGAAATATACAGTCATGGGAATGCTTCAGAAATTTCTGACTCCTTCGCTGAAAACAAGTGAAAAATCAGCTGAACGATTCTGTATGGAATCCATGAAAAATGTGGTGCCGGATAAAGACGGAGAATCCATCACAGTTTACGGGATTTCTGAAAACAGTGCTTATGTAAGTCAGGATTTGCCATCTGAAGGAGTGCTTATTTCAGATGGATATTCTGAAAAATACAAGCTGGAAGAGGGAGATACTATTGTTCTGAAGGAAGCTTACGGGGAAGCGGAGTATGAATTTACAGTCAGTGGAATTTATGATTATCCTTGCGCTCTGACGGTATTTATGCCGATTACTTCTTTCAGAGAGACCTTTGATAAGGATGAGGATTGTTTTAATGGTTATTTTTCCAGAGAGAAAATTACGGATCTGGACGAAGACCTGATTGCTGCAACAATTACAGAAGATGATCTGACAAAGGTAAGCCGTCAGCTTGATGTGTCTATGGGAGAGATGTTCCAGCTGATCAATGTGTTTGCAATAGTACTTTTTGCGCTGTTGATCTATCTTCTGACCAAACTGATCATTGAGAAAAATGCCACTTCCATTTCCATGGTGAAAATTTTGGGATATGTTGACAAAGAAATTATCAGCCTTTACCTTACCTCCACCACATGGGTGGTTGTTCTGTCCATTCTTGTGAGCCTGGCACTGTCCACCTGGACTATACATGGAATTTACGGCTATCTTATGTCTTCATTTTCCGGCTGGCTGACGTTGTATTTGAAGCCTGCAGTTTATCCGGAAATGTTTGCAATGGGAATGGTAGCGTATGCGCTGGTGGCATTGCTGCAGTTTAGAAGGATCAGGAAAATTCCTATGGATGTGGCATTGAAAAACGTGGAATAATAGGTTAATTCCTGTTTTCGGGTTGAGATTTCCTGTGATTTCGTATATACTTTTAAGTAGTATCGGCACGGTAAATCCGGCTTGGTCAGGAAGGTATTTTTAGAAAGTACGAGGTGATAAAAACATGGATTATGCAAAAGAATCCTTAAAAATGCATTATGAGTTAAAAGGTAAGATTGAAGTTGTTTCAAGAGCAAAGGTTGATTCCAAAGAAGCTTTAAGCCTTGCATACACTCCTGGTGTTGCACAGCCATGCCTTGAGATCCAGAAGGATGTTAACAAAAGTTATGAGCTGACAAGACGCTGGAATACAGTCGCTGTAGTAACGGATGGTACTGCAGTTCTTGGCCTTGGGGATATTGGTCCTGAGGCTGGTATGCCGGTTATGGAAGGAAAATGCGTTCTGTTTAAAGAGTTTGGAGGCGTTGATGCTATTCCTCTTTGCGTACGCAGTAAAGATGTTGATGAAATTGTTCAGACAGTACGTCTTCTTGCCGGAAGCTTCGGTGGTGTAAACCTTGAGGATATTTCCGCACCAAGATGTTTTGAGATCGAAAAGAAGCTGAAAGAATGCTGTGATATTCCGATTTTCCACGATGATCAGCATGGTACAGCTGTTATTACCCTTGCAGGTGTGCTTAATGCACTGAAGCTTGTTGGAAAAAATATTGAAGATATCAAGATCGTTACCTCCGGAGCAGGAGCTGCCGGTATTGCGATCATCAAACTTCTTATCTCTATGGGACTTAAGAATGTTATTATGACAGACCGTAAAGGTGCTATTTATGAAGGACGTGAGGGTCTGAATCCGATTAAGGAAGAGATGGCGAAGATCACAAATGCTAACCATGAGAAGGGTACTTTAAGTGAAGTGATCAAAGGTGCTGATGTATTTATCGGTGTTTCTGCACCGGGAACGCTTACAGCAGACATGGTTCGCACCATGGCAAAGGATCCGATCATCTTTGCCTGCGCAAACCCGACACCGGAGATTTTCCCTGAGGAAGCGAAGGCAGCAGGAGCTGCTGTAGTTTCTACCGGACGTTCTGATTATCCGAATCAGGTGAATAATGTTCTCTGTTTCCCAGGAATCTTCCGTGGAGCATTGGATGTACGTGCATCTGATATTAACGATGAGATGAAGATCGCAGCTGCTTATGCAATTGCAGGTCTTGTCAGTGATGAAGAGCTGTGCGCAGATTATATTCTTCCGGCAGCTTTTGATTCCAGAGTGAGAGATGCTGTTGCCAAGGCTACTGCAGAGGCAGCCATTAAGAGTGGAGTAGCAAGGATATAACCGAATCAACTGCGGAGCAGTTATCAAAAAAAGGTGTTTCAACTTGGTTGTATTGACCGGTTGAAACGCCTTTCCTGTTTTTATAAATCTTTATATATCCGTTTATTTGCTTCCTCAGAGTACAATTTAAGATGATGACCGATCCGAATTGCTTTTGAATCTGTTCCATGTCCAATAAATGCAGTCTTTGCCACTGGTGTCTTTTTTTCTGCAAAATCAAGAATCAGCTGAGACATATCCGGCTGACAGTTGTCAGCTTCCATTTTAGTAAAAGTTCCCAGTAAAATTCCATTCACTTTTTTGAAAACTCCCATTTGCTGAAGCTGACTCAGGTAAGTAGTCATTTGCGGAACTTTTCCGCCAAAAGCTTCAAGGAGGAGAATCTTTTCCCTCATATCCGGCCAGTAAGGTGTGCCTGCCAATTTCAAAAGACAACGGATATTTCCACCAACAACAATTCCCTCCATATGAGTTCCGCGTATAAATTCGCAGGGAAATTTATAAAGCGCTGAGGAACCAGCCAGTGTTGTTTCAAGAAAGTCCGTTATACGGGACTGACTGTATGCCAGATTCCGTACCTGATATAGTACAGAGGATTTACCTGTTCGTGCATAAATGGCATTTAAAATGGTTGTCAGATCGCTGTAGCCCCAAAATTGTTTTTTATTCCAGGATATGGTCTGGAAATCAAGATAAGGCAGAATTTCATTTGCCATATCGCCGCCTGACACATCAAAAATTCCTTCTACAGAATCATCTTCATAAAACTTCATTAATGCACCTGCACGTTCTCTGGCAGTCCCTGCGCGCCCATTTTCATCTCCGTAAAGATAAGGACTAAGCTCTGTCTCAAATCCGGATTTTTCCAGAATATTTACCAATGTATCTATTACAGATGTCTGCTCCGGTTTCAGTCCGTCAGAGCAACAGACAATTCCGATTTTACTTCCCTGTTTCATAAAATAACCCTTTCTTAAAGAAATATACATGCGATTCTTCTTTTTATTATAAACAATAAATTTCTATAATTCCACTATCTATCCTACCATTTCCGAAACATTTTCAAATATTCTCTGTTTAAAATACACGAAAATTGTGGTGAAAAAAATGAGAAAAAAGTGCAAATAAATTATTGACAGCTCACATAAATTAGAATATACTAATCGACGTAAGCGAAACATAATAATAAATAGCTGTTTCTAAAAAACATAAAAAAGGAAGGATGATATGATGCCGTTATCAATGGTAAACGAAGGAGAGCCGCAGGTGATCAAAAAAGTCGGCGGAAAAGAAGAAACCCGTAAATTCCTTGAGAATCTTGGATTTGTGCAGGGAGCTACTGTAACCGTTGTAAGCGAAATCAGCGGAAATATGATCGTGAATGTGAAAGATTCCCGAGTTGCCATTGGCAAAGATATGGCGAATCGGATCATGGTCTGAAATCCAGAAAAAGGAGTCTGATATTATGAAAACATTACGACAAGTTGGCGTAGGTCATACTGTCACTGTGAAAAGACTGCACGGTGAAGGCCCGGTAAAGAGACGTATTATGGATATGGGAATTACAAAAGGTGTTTCCATCTATGTGCGTAAGGTGGCACCTCTTGGAGATCCTATTGAGGTAACTGTAAGAGATTATGAGCTGTCTCTGCGAAAAGTTGATGCAGAAATGATCGAGGTAGAGTAGCAGTAAATTGCATGTTCTCAAAAAGAATGAGCAATTTTTTTTACAATGTGAGTTAGCGAATTCTAATAAAAGAAATAAAACACTAACAATCGCAAGCATATTAAAACAGCTGACAGATGTAAATAATTAATATTTGGTAGTAAAAACTGAAAAATCTGGAAAGAAAGAGGAGGCATGAAAATGTCGATTAAGATTGCACTTGCAGGTAACCCCAACTGCGGCAAGACCACATTATTTAATGCACTGACCGGTTCAAACCAGTTTGTTGGTAACTGGCCTGGTGTAACAGTAGAAAAAAAAGAAGGTAAACTGAAAGGTCACAAGGATGTAACCATCATGGACCTTCCTGGTATTTATTCCCTTTCCCCATATACACTTGAGGAAGTGGTAGCCAGAAATTACCTGATCAATGAAATGCCGGATGCCATCATCAACATCGTAGATGGTACAAACCTTGAGCGTAACCTGTATCTGTCAACACAGATCATGGAGCTTGGTATTCCGGTAGTTATGGCTATCAATATGATGGACCTGGTTCAGAAATCCGGAAACAAGATCCACATTGATAAATTAAGCAAAAAGCTTGGTTGTGAGGTAGTTGAGATTTCTGCTCTTAAGGGAACCGGAATTATGAAAGCTGCTGAGAAGGCAATCAGCGCAGCTCAGAGCAAAAAGAACGTTGTTCCTGTTCATGAGTTTGCACAGGATGTTGAGGATTCGATCAAAGCTGTAGAAAATAAACTGACAGGAATTGTAGCAGAAGCTCAGAAGCGTTTCTTCGCAATTAAACTGCTTGAAAAAGACGACAAGATTGTAGAACAGATGAAGAGCGTTCCGGATGTGTCTTACGAAGTAAAAGCTCTGGAAGATAAATTCGATGATGATACAGAGAGCATTATCACAAACGAGCGTTATGTATACATCTCCTCCATTATTGGACAGTGCTATACAAAATCCTCTACAGGAAAGAAGCTTACAACATCCGATAAGATCGACAGAATTGTAACCAACAGATGGCTGGCTCTTCCGATCTTCGCAGTTGTAATGTGGGTTGTTTATTATGTGTCTGTAACTACTGTTGGAACTATTGTAACAGATTGGACAAATGATGTGCTCTTCGGTGAAATTATCCCTCCGGCAATTGAGTCTGCTCTGGAAGCAGTAAATTGCGCTGCATGGCTGCAGGGACTGATCCTTGACGGTATTGTTGCCGGTGTTGGTGCTGTACTTGGTTTCGTACCGCAGATGTTAGTTCTGTTCCTGTTCCTTGCATTCCTTGAGTCCTGCGGTTACATGGCTCGTGTTGCATTCATCATGGACAGAATCTTCCGTAAATTCGGTCTTTCCGGAAAATCCTTCATCCCAATGCTGATCGGTTCCGGATGTGGTGTTCCTGGAGTTATGGCTTCCCGTACAATCGAGAACGACCGTGACCGTAAAATGACAATTATGACCACAACATTTGTTCCTTGTGGTGCGAAGCTTCCGATCATTGCAATGATCGCAGGTGCATTCTTTAACAACAGCGGATGGGTTGCTACAAGCTCTTACTTTGTTGGTATCGCAGCAATCATCTGCTCCGGTATTATCCTTAAGAAAACAAAAATGTTCGCTGGCGAGCCGGCACCATTCGTTATGGAGCTTCCGGCATATCACTGGCCGACAGTTGGTAATATTCTGAGAAGCATGTGGGAGAGAGGCTGGTCCTTCATCAAGAAAGCTGGTACCATCATTCTTCTTTCCACAATCGTTCTTTGGTTCCTCATGGGATTCGGCTGGGAAGGCGGTTCCTTCGGAATGGTAGAAGAGCTGAACAACAGTATTCTTGCCAAGATTGGTTCTGCTATCGCCTGGATTTTTGCTCCTCTTGGATGGACAAAAGCAGGAGAAGGCTGGAAGATGGCAGTTGCAGCCGTAACAGGTCTTATTGCAAAAGAGAACGTTGTTGCTACATTTGGTATGCTCTTCGGATTTGCTGAGGTTGCAGAGGATGGAGCTGAGATCTGGGGAAATCTTGCACAGGTTATGACTCCTATTGCAGCTTACGGATTCCTGGTATTCAACCTTCTTTGCGCTCCGTGTTTCGCGGCTATGGGTGCTATCAAGAGAGAGATGAACAATGCAAAATGGTTCTGGTTTGCAATCGGCTATCAGTGTGGTCTTGCTTATGTAGTTTCCCTTTGCATTTATCAGATTGGTACACTGCTTACAGGCGGCGGATTTGGAATCGGAACTGTTGTAGCATTTGTTCTGGTTGCAGCATTTTTGTACCTGCTTTTCAGACCATATAAAGAGAGCAACAGCTTAAAGGTTAATACAAAGAGTATTGCTTAAGCAAAGTTCTTAAAAATAATTCAGCCTGTATCCCTTAAAGAGATACAGGCTGGAATTTTTATATAGAAGTTCCAGCCCCTGATATAAAATCATACAGAAATCAAAAAAGGATGGCGATGAAAATGATGAAAAACGCAGTTGAAGAAAATGCATATGAAAATCAGGAAACATATCAGCGCACACAAATGCAGAAAGATATGATCCTTGAACGATTACGCGAACAGGGCTGCAGGATCACCAGACAGCGCCAGCTGATTCTGGATATTATTCTGGAGGAGGAGTGTTCCTGCTGTAAGGAAATTTATTACAAGGTGCAGGAGAAAGACCGAAATATTGGACCGGCCACAATTTACCGCATGGTAAATATGCTGGAAAGAATTGGCGCTATCAACCGCAAGAACATGTACCGGATTTCTGGCTGTGCAATATGCTGCCAGGAAAATGGCTGCACTGTAAGACTCAGCGATGATACTGTCTGTAAGCTGCCTTCTGAAGTCTGGAAACAGGTTGTAAGAGAGGGTTTGAAAAATATGGGCTATATCGGAGATCAGGATATTGAGAGTATTGAGATGACAATGTCAAAGTGCGGAGCATAGGAAAATGCTATGATATTATGTATGCTTTTACGATGACATAAAGTGCAGCAATGGTTGCAGAAAATCAGGATACATCAGTACCAGAAACCGAGGCAAAAAGAAAGCGGAGGTGCGGCAGTTATGTGGTGTATGAAGAAAGAAGGAATGAAGGAATCAAGAGAGGATTATCTGGAGACGATTCTGATTCTGAATAAAAAATCCCCAGGTGATGTAAGGCCTGTAGATGTGGCAAATCATCTTGGAATCACCAAGCCAAGTGTGACCAGGGCTATGACGGAACTGGAAAAAGACGGGCATATTATAAGAAACGAAAAGGGGCGTCTGCTTCTCACGGAATCAGGAAAGAAAATTGCAGAGAATGTTTATGAGAAACATCAGGTAATCAAAAAGCTTTTTTCAAAATGTGCCAATGTATCAGAAAAAACAGCTGAGTCAGATGCCTGTAAAGTGGAGCATGTGATCAGTGAGGAAACTTTTCAGGGAATAAAGAGTTATCTGGATTCTATGTATAGTAATAGAGAAGTTTAAATTTTGTGTTAATCGCGTGTAATAGAAAAAATTATCGAGAAGATTTCTCAATAAGTAAAATAGTACTGGAAATTAAAAAAAAGCTGCTATATAATACGAGAAATCGAAAGACATCTAATAATAAATATCATTCAACATATAAGGAGGAATTTAATCATGGCAAGTTTTAAATGGGACAAGACAGGACTTTTTGCAGCAGGTGTTTTATTCGGAACTGCTGGTATCAAGCTCCTTTCCAGTAAAGATGCAAAAAAGGTCTACACAGAGTGTACAGCAGCTGTTTTGCGTGCTAAGGACTGTGTGATGAAGACTGTTACAACTGTTCAGGAGAATGCCGGTGATATCTACGCAGATGCACAGCAGATCAACGAGGACAGAAAAGCAGCTGAGGAGCCGTTTGAGGATGAGACAGCTGAGGGAGAGACTGAGTTTAAAGAAACTGAAGAAGCTAAGACAGAGGAAACAGCTGAGTAATCTGACTGTGTAATGTACTGCAAACATATTGGGGACTGCCGTTTTTGCGACAGTCCTCTTAATTGTTACTGTTCATTTGGAAAATTACGCAAAGTGCTTGCTGTGGCGTAGAGCCTTTTTCAAACACGCTTTAGTGAACAGTGACTCTTGCTTTGAAGAAAAAGTAGGTGAACAAATTGAAATTTACAATTAAACACGAGAAAAAAGGACGTATCAGAGTCCATCTTTTTCAGAAATATATGAACTTTACCCAGGCAGATACCCTTCAGTATTACCTGGAAAATCTGGATGGAGTAAAGAAGGCTCAGGTCTTTAACCGTACCAGTGATGCTCTTATTTACTACACTGGAGAGAGAAATGAACTGTTAAAGGCAATTCAGGCATTTGGTTACAGCCGTGTCAGCGTACCTGCCCAGGTGCTGGAGAATTCCGGAAGAGAATTAAATGAGACTTATAAGGAGAAACTGGTAAATAAAGTTATTTTCCATTACGGACGTAAACTGCTTTTACCATATCCGTTGTCTGCAATCTATACCACTGCAATGTCTGTGAAATACATCTGGCTGGGAGTTAAGACACTCTGGAAGCGCAAGATCGAGGTTCCGGTTCTTGACGCAACTGCAATCGGTGTTTCTATTTTCAGAGGCGATTTCTCCACAGCCGGTTCTGTTATGTTCCTTCTCGGAATCGGAGAATTGCTTGAGGAGTGGACGCACAAGAAATCTGTGGATGATCTGGCGCGTACCATGTCCCTGAACACAGGCAAGGTATGGCTGCGCAGTGAAGGTACAGAGGTACTGGTTGATGCAGAAAAAATCCAGGCTGGTGACATGGTTGTAGTACATATGGGAAATGTGATCCCATTCGACGGTGTGATCGCAGAAGGCGAGGCTATGGTAAACCAGGCTTCCCTGACTGGTGAATCTGTTCCAGTGAGAAAAACAGAAGGAAATTCTGTATACGCAGGTACGGTTGTAGAAGAGGGCGAGGCTGTCATCACTGTAAAAGTAGTTGGTGGTTCCAGCCGATATGAGAAGATTGCAGCTATGATCGAGGATACTGAGAAACTGAAGTCTGGTCTTGAGAGCAAGGCCGAGCACCTGGCAGACAGACTGGTTCCTTATACACTTGGCGGTACTGCACTTACTTATCTGCTTACCAGAAATGTAACCAAGGCTGTTTCCGTATTGATGGTTGATTTCTCTTGTGCATTGAAGCTGGCGATGCCGGTTTCCGTACTTTCTGCTATCCGTGAGGCGGGAGAATACAAAATCACTGTGAAAGGTGGCAAATTCCTGGAGGCAGTTGCTGACGCTGATACGATCGTATTTGACAAGACCGGCACTCTTACTAAGGCAGAGCCTACAGTAGCTAAGATTATCCCATTTAATGGAAAGAATGAAGATGAACTTCTTCGAATTGCAGCATGCCTGGAAGAGCATTTTCCTCATTCCATGGCGAAAGCTGTTGTAGACGCTGCGAAGAAGAGAAAACTGGATCATGAGGAAATGCATTCCAAGGTAGAATACATTGTAGCGCATGGTATTTCCACAAACATTGAGGGGAAAAAAGCTATTATCGGAAGTTCTCATTTTGTATTTGAGGATGAGAAATGCATTATTCCGGAAGGCATGGAAGAGCAGTTTGAAAATCTTCCAAACGAGTATTCCCATCTGTATCTTGCAATTGAAGGCAGTCTTGCAGCTGTTATCTGTATTGAGGATCCGCTTCGTGAGGAAGCTCCTGCAGTTGTAAAAGCACTGAAAAAAGCCGGATTCAGTAAGGTAGTTATGATGACGGGAGACAGTGAACGTACAGCCAGGGCTGTTGCAGCCAAGGTTGGCGTTGACGAATATTATTCTGAGGTTCTTCCGGAAGATAAAGCAAGCTTCGTAGAAAAAGAGAAGGCAAAAGGGCGTAAGGTTGTGATGCTTGGTGATGGAATTAACGATTCCCCGGCACTTTCTGCAGCTGACGCAGGTATTGCAGTAAGCGAAGGCGCTGAGATTGCAAGAGAGATTGCAGATATTACCATCGGTGCGGATAACCTGGAAGGTATTGTAGTTCTGAAGCATATCAGTGACGCGCTGATGAAGCGTATCCACAATAATTACAGAACTATCGTAGGATTTAATACGGGCCTGATCCTGTTGGGGGTTGCCGGAATCCTGCAGCCAACTACCTCCGCGCTGCTTCACAATACTTCTACACTGCTGATCGGTATGAACAGTATGAAGAACCTGGTGGGAGCAGAGGAAATCTAAATATGTTCAGAGAGCTAATGAGACAGTTTTTCATTAGCTCTCTTTTTTTTATTTGGTACTTGACAGAAATAAATGATTAGGGTAAACTAACAACATAAAAGTTAGCACTGGCTAACTAAAGCGCAAACAAGTAACAATACATATAATCAGCGGTTCCTGTATAGTATAAGATATAGGAAGCTGCGGCAACCAGAACATATTTTGGAAGTGAAAGCTTCTAATTTTTTTTACTGAGGGTTAGAACAGGCTAACGAAAATAAGAAAAGAAAAACGAGTTTAAAAGTTGAGAGTTTTCTTCATTTTACAGAAGCTTCAGGAAACCCGGAAAGGACAATTCACATGAGTATTGTAATCATCGGCGGAAATGAGAGAATGGTATGTCAGTATACCGATATCTGCAAAGACTATGGATATAAGGCGAAGGTTTTTCCAAAAGAGAACGGCGCCATCCGGAAAAAAATCGGATGCCCGGATCTGATGGTGCTTTTTACCAATACAGTGTCCCATAAAATGGTCATCAGTGCATCCCAGGAAGCAAAGAAAAACAATATTCCAGTAGCGCGCATCCATACCAGCAGCGCAAGCGCTTTAAAGTGTGCGCTGGATGAGCATGCGGTGATGGCATAAAAAGATGAGGAGTTTATCATGATCGAGAAATGTCTCATTGAGCACTGTGCTCCTACCCTTGCTTCACTGAAAGCTGCCAATCTTTTTAACGACTGCTGTGGCGAGGGAGAAAACATAGATCTCCAGCTTGAACTCTGGAATCGGCTGATGAATCCAAAGGGGGTGAAGCTGGTGGCGCTTCGCAGCCGTGGCAGTCGTTCTTTGATTTATGTATACCGGGAAAAACAGCTGGCGAAGAATCTGAATCGTCCCGGAGTTGCAAGATTCCTGAAGAACTATGGATATGAAAATACAGAACCGGAACAGTGTCTGGCACTTCTGAAAAAGCGCTTTGAGGAGTCAGATGGTTTTCCTCATGAGATTGGGATTTTTCTTGATTATCCACTTGGGGACGTAATTGGATTCATCCAGAATGGTGGACAGAATTATAAATGTTCCGGCTGCTGGAAAGTATATTGTAATGAATGTGAAGCATTGAAAATGTTTCAGAAGTACCATAAATGCCGGGAGGTTTACCGGAATCTATGGGCAAAAGGCAGGAGTGTTCTGCAGCTGACAGTGGCTGCTTAACCAATAGATTATTAAGAAGAAAGAGGTAGAATAAAATTATGAGTAAAGTGGCAGTTGTATATTGGAGCGGAAGCGGTAATACAGAGGCAATGGCAGAGAAAGTAGCAGAAGGTGCGAAAGCTGCTGGCGCTGAGGTTGAAGTGATCAGTGCGGATGATTTTGGCGGAACAGACATTGAGGGGTTCGATGGTGTAGCTTTTGGATGCCCTGCAATGGGAGATGAAGAGCTTGAGGACAGCGTATTTCAGCCAGTATTTGAAGCGTGTGAGCCTAAACTTTCCGGCAAAAAAGTAGTTCTTTTCGGCTCCTATGGATGGGGAGATGGCGAATGGATGCGCAGCTGGGAAGAAAAGTGTAAAAACGATGGAGTAGCTCTTGCAGCTGACAGTGTGATCTGCAATGAAGAGCCGGATGATGAAGCTCAGGCAGCCTGCATTGAGCTTGGTAAGGCAATCTGCTGATTGGGTCTGCTTTTGAAAAAATAGAATATAGATTATTATAACAATAATAACATTTATAACCGCTATTGGTGCGAATAAACGTACTAATGGCGGTTGTTTTGCTGAAACTCAAATAAATTGACCGAAATTCTGTCAGGGAGTATAATTGTGCCACAGAACTGAAGCAGAAAAAATCCCCATAAAATCCAAAGTTTTCCACTCTGTTCAAAGTCTTTTGGATAAGGTAAAATGAAGACAACAAAGAGGGAATGCTGTGCAAATATCGCGTAAAGGAGAATAAAAATGGCAGTTACAGAAAAGAAATATCAGCTTGGAACAGCTGAAAACCAGGAATTTCTGCAGAAAATAAGAGATGAATTATTAAGCTTCGGACATCAGTTTCCGTCACCGGGAGGAAGCTCCTATTACCTTGGAGATGATGGTACTCCTTGGAAAGATCGCAATCGTGAGACATGGATCACCTGTCGTATGGCACATGTATACAGTATTGGTGCAATGCTTGGACATGAAGGCAGTGAGGCATTGGTGGATGCGGCGCTGAAAGGAATAAGAGGTGAGCTTCACGATGACAAAAATGGTGGCTGGTATGCCGGTCTTACAAAGGACAATGAAATTGTTCCGACCAAGCAGTGTTACGCCCATGCTTTTGTAATTCTGGCAGCTTCTTCCGGAGTACTGGTAGGCCAAGAGGGGGCAGCAGAGCTTATGAAGGATGCTCTTGCACTTTATGATCTGAGATTCTGGAATGAGGAAGAAGGGCTTTCCTGTGATACCTGGAACACAGAATTTACAGAGCTGGATTCCTATCGTGGTTTGAATGCAAACATGCATACCGTTGAGGCATTTCTTGCAGCTGCGGATGTGACAGAGGATGAGAAATACCGTGTACGTGCGGGTAGGATCATCGATCATGTTCTGGTATGGGCGAAGGACAATAACTGGCGTATTCCGGAGCATTTTACCAGTGAGTGGGTGCCGGATCTGGAATGCAATAAAGACCGTCCGGACGATCAGTTCAAGCCGTATGGTGCAACTCCGGGACATGGAATTGAGTGGGCAAGACTGATCACACAGTGGGCGCTTTCTACATATAAAGCTGACAAGTCTGGTGCAGCACCTTATATTGAAGCAGCAGAGAATCTGTATAACCGCGCAGTTACCGATGCATGGAATGCAGATGGGGCACCGGGAATCTGCTATACCACAGACTGGAACGGCAAGCCGGTGGTTCACGACAGAATGCACTGGACACTTGCAGAGGCAATTAATACATCAGCAGTGCTTCACCGAGTGACGGGAAATGAGAAATATGCTGCAGATTATGCTGAATTTATGAAATATCTGGATGAGAAGGTTCTGGATCATGTAAACGGTTCCTGGTTCCACCAGCTGGATAGAGAGAACAACCTTTTGGAGACTGTATGGCCTGGCAAGTCTGATATTTATCACGCACTACAGGCTATGCTGATCCCATATTGTGATCCAGGTTTGTCTATTGCGGTGGCAGTGAAGAAGGTTACAGATCACAAATTTTTTTACAAATAGTCTGTTCCTCTCTAAAATATTAAAAATAAATAAAATATAGAAAAAACATTGCAGTAAATAGAAGCGTATGTTAAACTGTTACCAAAGCATATTTCTATTAATTCCAGATACGCTTGTATCATCTGATATTCTTAAATCATTTCAGAAATCTATGCTTTAAATTCAATTATTTTTAAGAGCGGGAGATAACTGAAATGTAAGAAACTATATTCAGAGTCTCCTGAGAACGGAGGTATGAATATGGTGAATAAAAAAAGTAAAAATAAATCGGAAGTACAAGGACACTATTTTTAGATTATTGTTTTCTGATAAGAAAAATTTATTATCTTTGTATAATGCCCTAAATGAAAAATCCTATAAAAACCCAGATGAATTGGAAATTGTAACTTTAGAGAGTGCAATATATATGGGCATGAAGAATGATCTGGCGTTTGTTTTGGATCTTAATTTGTTCCTTTTTGAACATCAGTCTACATATAACCCTAATATTCCATTGCGGGATTTATTGTACATAGCAAGCGAATATCATAAGTTAGTTGATTCGAAATCTTTATATTCATCTAAATTGTTGAAAATCCCAGCACCAAGATTTGTTGTGTTTTATAATGGAATACGGGAAATTGGAGAGTATATGGAGCATCGTTTGTCGGAAGCATATGAGAATCTTATAGGGGAACCTGCTCTGGAACTAAAAGTAATGGTGTTCAATATAAATGATGGATGTAATCAAAAATTGATGGAACAGTGCAAGATATTAAAAGAATACTCACAGTATGTTGCCAGAGTTAGAAAATACAGTAAATTTATGAATTTAGATGATGCTGTAAGGAGAGCTGTTGATGAGTGTATTTCGGAAGGAATTTTAACAGAATTTCTTTCAAAGAACCGTGCGGAGGTGATTAGAATGAGTATATTTGAATATGATAAAGAGGTTGAGGAGCGAAAATTGCGGGAAGCAGAATTTGAATATGGTAAATCAGAAGGCGAAAAAGCGCAGTCCATAATTTTTGTTAAACGCATGTTGGACGCCGGAGAACCGATTGAAAAGATCCAGAAGTACACAGGGTGGGCTGTTGACGACATCCAAAAACTATGTACTGATAAATGATTTTTTGCAAGGCTGGTTATTTGATCAATATAGCGAAAATTGCGGGAAGCCTTCCTAATTGGAAGGCTTTTTCCGGTATTCTCCCGGCGTCATTCCATATGCCTTCTTAAATGTCCTCATAAAATGTTCTGGGGTTTCATATCCTACCAGTTCACAGATTGCCGGAATGCTTAAAGTGGTTTCTTTAAGGGCACGGCATGCCTGATTCAGTTTGATATCACGGATGATCTGAAGGAAGGTTCGCCCGGTACCTTCTTTGATCAGGGTACTGAAATGGGAAACGCTGTAACCGAAATGTTCAGCTGTGTCACTTAATGTAATCGTTTGATAATTGTGGTTCAGGTAATTCAGAATCTCTGTCATAGAACTTCCGGCAGTATCCTTTGTGAGGATGGATTCAATATCATTTTCATGATATCTTAGGAGCTGCGCCCAGAAAAGTACCAGCATGGAATTGAGAAACGTATAGTTATATTTCTCATGCCCCAAATATTCAATATAAAGATTTTCCATGGATTCCATAACAATATTATCATTTCCTGTATGGAAAATCAGGAAATTCCCCTCTGTTTTATGATATAACACATGGGCGAAAAACTGTGCCAATGCACTGTCAGCAGTAAGGGTCTGGAAGAAGGAACTCTGGAAAGTGGAACTTCGAACCAGAATATTGAAGGCAACACTGTCATCGAAAATACTCACACTATGTTTGGTGTGAGGTGGAATAATACAAATATCCCCGGTATGCAGCGTATGGGAAATTCCCTGAATTTCGGTATTCGCAATACCATCATAGATACACAGAATCTCAAAAAATTCATGCTCATGAACATAAATGGGAGAATAACGGTAATGCTTACTGAGCATAATATTTCCATTGAAGTTCTTGAATACATCACTTTCTTCAACATAAGGAAACCATGCCTCATTAAAAAGAACAGGAACATAAAGATTGTGACTGGCAATCAGTTCTTTATCCAATCCCTGGCAATATTCCCGAAAAGTTTCAGGATGCTCTTTCTCTGCAAAATACAGATCCCGGTAAAAAATTTCGTCTGGTTCATAAGAATGTATGTAATTCTGAAATTCACTTCTGGTTAATTTCATAGCAAGATCCTCATTATTATGATGTTGGGGTCAAAAGGTTTTTTGCCCCCTTTGATAAAGTTTTTAAAAGTAGATTCCCTTTAATGAAGCAGAAGTAACAATGCTGTAAACTGAGTATACCATGTATAATTTCACAAGAAAAGCTATAATCTACAAAATTTGCATCACAAAAAAGATCACATTTTTCAAACTATAATCGTAAAAAAAGTCAGTGTTTTACAAAAAAAAGCACAATTGGAGAATCCTCCGAAAAGAGATAAAGTAAAGTCATAAAAAAACGGAGGTAATGAAAATGAACGAAGTTGAAAAAAAGGTAAAAATCGGTCTCTGGCGTCAGAGAATCGGCTACGGTTCATCCGATTTTGCCTGTAACCTGATCTGGCAGATGATTTCCCTGTATCTGCTGTATTTCTACACAAATGTAATGCATTTAAATGCAGGTGCAATCAGCATCATGTTCCTGGTAACCAAATTTATTGATGGTGTTTCTGATCTGATCGTAGGATTCCTCATCGACAAGACAAACACAAGATGGGGAAAATCAAGACCATGGATCCTGTTTGGTGCAATCCCATTTGGTGTGACTGCGGTTCTTGCTTTTTCTGTACCTGATATCGGACAGACCGGAATGCTGATCTACGCATATGTAACTTATATTTTACTGTCAACATCTTATACAATTGTAAATATTCCGATGGCATCTATCCTTCCGGCATTGAGCGAAAATCCTCATGAGAGAACCGTTCTTGCATCCTGCAGAACCTTCTTTTCATCTGTTGGCTCCACTGTGGTAAGTGCTTTTGCATTAACTCTTGTAGACAAGTTCGGAAATGGAAATGAAGCACTTGGTTTCCGTATTGTAATGATCATCTTCGGTGTGATTGGATGTCTGGTATTTTTCTTCTGCTTCTTTAACACCAAAGAGCGAGTTATGGTACAGTCAGAAAAGGTCAGCCTGAAAGCAAACATTTCCTGCCTGCTCCATAATGGTCCCTGGAAATTGTTTGCACTGAATATCGTATGGTTTTTCGGTGGATATGTGATCCAGGCAAGTGCAGTTATTTATTATTTTACATACGTTGTTCAGAATACAGCCATGGTACAGATCGTAGCTACCATTACAACTTTGGTTCCAATCGTAACCAACCTTCTGGCTCCATTCTTTGTAAAGCTTACAAGCAAACGAAATCTGATGATCGGTGGAAGCGTAGTACATGCAGGAGGCCTTCTTATCATCTTCTTTGGCGGAACAAATGTACCGGTACTGATTGGTGGTGCAGTGATCGCAGCCGCCGGATATGGTCTGAAGGGAAGCATGCACTTTGCAATGCAGCCTGACCCGGTTGATTATGGCGAGTGGAAAAGTGGTGTAAACACAGCCGGAACTCTTTCCGCAGTAAACGGATTTATCGGAAAAGTTGGTATGGCGATTGCCAGCAGTATCGGTGCAGCTCTTCTTCAGTTTGGCGGATTTGACGCTGCCCTTTCCGTACAGAGCACAACTGCACAGAGCTATATTACAACCATGTATATCTGGGTTCCGATCGTTATGAATATTGCAACTATTATCACAATGATGTTCTATAACCTGGATAAAATTTATCCGCAGATCATCAAAGAACTGGATGAAAGGAGAGCTGCATAATGCCTGAGGTAAGCATTGATCTGAATATGGTCCGTGTAACAAATGAGGAGTTTGTAAAAAAAGCAGAGGCCTGTGCGCCGAAGCTTCTTGAGACCGTGGTAAAACCGGTGTCTATTGTGGATATTGTGAAAACAGACGGTGTATATCCGGATGTAAAACAGAAAGATTCTGTGGAAAATCTTTCTCAATATCACCTTGCAAAAGGAGATAAGCTGTGTCTGGATTTCGGAGATCACCAGGTTGGATATGTAACCTTAAAGCTGGCTTCTGTGGGAAGCCCTCAGGATGCACCTGCCTTTTTTCGCCTGAAATTTGGGGAGATTGCAAAGGAGATGACCGAGGATTCCAGGGACTATGATGGATGGATCAGTCGTGGCTGGATCCAGGAGGAATTCCTTCATGTGGATGTTCTTCCGGTAGAACTGAAGCTTCCAAGACGTTATGCTTTCCGTTACATGGAAATTGAAGCCATTGACACTTCCCTGAAATGGCAGCTGGTGGTAGAGGATGTAACCTGCGTAAGCGTTTCTTCTGTAAGCATGGATCAGGTAAAGCCTTTTGAGAGTGATGACGAAATGGTTCGTGCGCTGGATAAAGTGAGTTTACGTACTTTAATGAATTGTATGCAGTCTGTGTTCGAGGATGGCCCGAAACGTGACAGACGTCTGTGGCTTGGTGATTTAAGATTGCAGGCTCTGGCAAACTATGATACATTCCGAAATTTTGACCTGGTAAAAAGATGTCTCTATTTATTTGCTGCCCAGACAAGGGAGGATGGCCTGGTAAGTGCCTGCCTGTTTACAGAGCCAAAATTTATTGTAGATGATACATTCCTTCTGGATTATTCCATGTTTTTCGGAGCTGCACTTCTGGACTATTATCAGGCTTCAGGGGATATGAAGACTCTGCAGGATTTAAGTGAGTGTGCATATCGTCAGATGGAGCTGGCAAAGCAGCAGTTTGATGAAAACAGTCTGTTGAAAAGCGGGGAAGGCTTCTGGGCTTTCATTGACTGGACAGAAGGTCTGGATAAGCAGGCTGCTATGCAGGGTGTGTATGTTTATTGTGCGAAAAAGGTTCTGGAGATTGCAAAGATCCTGGGAAACAAAGAGAAAGAAGCGGAGCTCTCCAGTGAGGCTAAGGAAAAGACTGAAGCTGCAAGAAAATATCTGCTGGATCCTGCAAGTGGTTTATTTGTAAGCGGTGATGAAAAACAGATCAACTATGCAAGCCAGGTATGGATGGTTCTTTCCGGCGTTGTTAATACAGAGGAAGGGGCAGAGATTCTGGAAAAAGTAACTGCCCTGAAACCGGAAAAAGGTATGGTTTCCCCATACATGAATCATCATTATGTAGAAGCATTACTACTGTGTGGTCAAAAAAAGGCTGCAATGGATTACATGAAATATTACTGGGGCGGTATGGTCAGTCTTGGTGCAGACACTTTCTGGGAGCTTTATAATCCGGAGAATCCTGCGGAATCACCATATGGCAGTAGTATTGTAAACAGCTACTGTCACGCATGGAGTTGTACACCTACGTATCTGTTAAGAAAGTATTTCACTGAAAAGTAAGAAAAGTATAGAAAGCGGCTTGTAAGGAGAATTTAGATTATGGTAAAATTAGCAGTAAAAATCGTATCTATGCAGGATGCTGATAAATTTAATAAGATTTGTAGTAAATTTGATTGTGATATGGATCTGCAGAGTGGAAAATATTATGTGGATGCTAAATCTATTATGGGAATTTTCAGCCTGGATTTAAGTCAATCACTTGTGCTTAATGCTGATACGGATGATGAGCAGAAAGTAAAAGATGCATTTGCCGAATTTGCGCAGAAGGCATAAACAGCAGAGAAAACAAACTATGGAAACTGAGAGGGATTGCAATGAAGCGTGTTTTGAAAGAAAGAACTTTTTCCGGAACTACAAATCCACAAGCAGAGCTTTGGGAGCTTGCGCATAGACAGATTGCCCGCGAAGCGGCAGCTGAAGGAATTGTATTGTTAAAAAATGAAGATAATCTGCTGCCATTAAAAGCCGATAGCGCTGTGGCAATTTATGGTGCCGGGGCAGGCAGAACCATCAAAGGTGGAACTGGTTCCGGAGATGTAAACGAGCGTGAGAACATTTCCATCTGGCAGGGAATGAAGAATGCCGGATATAAGATTACCAATGAAGACTGGATTCGGGGCTATGACAAAATTTACGAAAAAGCTCGTCAGGACTGGAAAAACGATATCGTTGCAAGATCTGGCGGAAATGGCGGCGACGTAATGGATTTCTTCACCATCTACAGTACCACACCGTTTATCATGCCAACAGGTGATTCTGTGAAAAAGCCGGCAGATGGTGAGAATACTGACACAGCCATTTATGCGCTCAGTCGTGTGGCAGGGGAAGGTGCTGACCGTAATGCTGCAAAGGGGGACTATTATCTGAAGGATGACGAGCATCAGATGTTATCTGACCTTTGTACATATTACAAGAATGTGATCGTAGCAGTCAATGCAGGTGGTCAGGTAGACCTGTCTTTTATGGATGAGTTTACAAATATCAAAGCTCTCCTTGTGATCGTACAGCCAGGAATGGAAGGGGGAAATGCTTTTGCAGATGTGATTTCCGGTAAAGTAAATCCTTCCGGCAAGCTGGTTGATTCCTGGGCTTATAAATACGAAGACTATCCAAGCGCCGCCACTTT
The DNA here is from genome assembly GCF_934371575.1 of uncultured Blautia sp. GTDB lineage: Bacteria > Bacillota > Clostridia > Lachnospirales > Lachnospiraceae > Blautia_A. The sequence goes on from NZ_CAKRNY010000014.1 coordinate 46,875, forward strand.
TTCCCATAATAACGGAAATGTGGAAAAGGAATTCTATACAGAGGGAATTTATGTGGGCTATCGTTACTTTGATACCTTCCAGATTCCGGTGCGTTATGGATTTGGATATGGAATTTCATATACTACATTTGCATTTGAGAATGTAAAAACTCAATTTAAAGATAAAAATAATAACAATAATGCTATAATCACAGTGACGGTATCTGTGAAAAATACAGGTTCCGCAGCTGGTAAAGAAGTGGTACAGGTATATACATCCCTGCCAGGAGGCATTCTGGAAAAAGAAGCCCATCGTCTTGTGGCTTATGCTAAAACAGATCTGCTTCAGCCAGGTCAGATCCAGGAAATGACGCTGGAAATTCCTGTAGAACGCCTGACTTCTTATGACGAGGAGAAAGCTGCCTGGATTCTGGAAAAAGGCTTCTATGGCATTTTTCTGGGAAACAGCCTGGAAAGCGCAGAGTTGATCGGTGGGGCAAAACTGGATCAGGATGTAGTGACTGAGAAGGTGAAGAATCTTTTTCTGTCAGAGGAAAGAAATGAATTAAAAGAGCTGACGCAGAAAAATGGCGCAAGTGTTTCAAGGGAAAGAGCACTTGCGGTTGAGGCAGCGGAAAAGGCTCTTCCTGTTCTGGAATTGAAAACGGCTGATTTTACCACAAAAAAAATCACCTATAAAGAAAACTGTGAACTTGCAGATTCTGAAGCTATGGATTTTGTAAACACACTGTCTGTAGAGGAACTGATCAACCTTGCTGCAGGTGATCCTGGAAAAGCCCAGGGAGGCAATCTCGGTGTAGCTGGAATTTCTGTACCCGGATCTGCTGGTGAGACTCACAGATGTGCAATAGACAAAGGTCTTGCAAGTATTGTCCTTGCAGATGGACCGGCTGGTCTTCGGCTTATGAAATATTATAATGTGGATGGTGGAAAAATTATTTCCATGCCATTTGAATTCAGTCTGGAGGGTGGTCTTTTCTATGAAGGTCCTGAAGAATTGCCAGGGGAACGTTATTATCAGTACTGTACTGCAATTCCGGTAGGAACTATGCTGGCACAGACCTGGAATACCGAACTCATTCAGCAAGTGGGTACCATGATTGGAAAAGAGATGGAGCATTTTGGGGTTACGTTATGGCTGGCTCCGGGAATGAATATTCATAGAAATCCTCTTTGCGGAAGGAATTTTGAGTATTATTCCGAAGACCCGTATGTAGCAGGAACAATTGCTGCTGCAATGACAAAAGGTGTTCAGTCCAATTATGGCTGTGGAACTACCATTAAGCATTTTGCATGCAACAATCAGGAAGACAACCGTATGGGCTCAGACAGTATTGTTTCAGAGAGAACCCTTCGCGAATTGTATCTGAAGGGTTTTGAAATCGCAGTGAAGGAGGCTCAGCCACTTTCCATTATGACAAGCTACAACCTGATTAATGGTGTGCATGCCGCAAACAACCATGACCTTTGTACAGATGTTGCACGAAATGAGTGGGGATTTGAAGGTATGATCATGACTGACTGGACTACCACCGAACGTGACGACAGCTGCACAGCCTCCGGATGCATGCGTGCCGGAAATGATCTGGTAATGCCGGGCTGCTTTGGTGACCACGACAATATGAAAAAAGAGCTGGAAGAGGGAACTCTGAAGCTGGAAGATTTGAAAGCCTGCATTGCAAGACTTGTAAGTGTGATCTGGAAATCAAACCAGTACGAAGAAAGTAAATAAAAAACTGGTTAACACATGGAAGCCGGTCTCTTGCAGAGCAAGGTTATAAGCATGGCAGCGAAGCGGACCTGGAATATCCGCTTGGCTGCCATGCTTAGCAATTGACTGATAATATTTTAACGAAATGAGCCAATCAACGTTTTCACGGTAAACTTCATTCATCCCACCCGTCGTATAAACGGATATTCACCTGAATATTTCTTACCACATCTCCATCCTCCAGATCCATATCATCAGGGTCTGTGATCGGTGGAAGCTCCGGAACTTCTTCTGTGAGCTCCAGAGAGATCCAGTCAAATGCGGCTGCATTTGCATTTTCAATAGCCTCATCCAGAGTATCGCCTTCGCCAAAGCAGTCTTCCAGATCAGGAAAAGTTCCCCTGTAACGACCATCTTCGGTTTTCTTAAAAACTGCAGGATATATAAATTTCATGATAAACCTCCTGAAAAATTTACTATGCTGTTTAAAGCCATTTTCAGAACCATTATAAGCGTTTAAGTGTGGAAATACAAGATAAGAACGGGAATAAACAGGATTGTCAAACGCAGATGGAAATGATATTCTTACAACAGGAAAGAATTTTTCTGCCGGAGGTGAGAATTTGGAATTTCAGCATGAATTGATCATACCAAACGAAGGGCTTCCTTTTAAGATATTTTTATTTGAAGGAGGACATGGTAATTATGAGCGGGAAAAACACTGGCATACGTCCATTGAGATTTTTGCAGTGCTAAAGGGCAGACTCACTTTTTTTCTTAATGAGGTGGAATATCCACTGGAGGCAGGAGAGCTGATCATTATTAATTCCAATGAAATTCATTCTATTCATGCGCCGGAGAAAAATGAGACAGTGATTTTGCAGATTCCGTTGAAACAATTCGAAAAATATTTTACTGCCCAACGTTTTATTCGTTTCACAAGTGCTGCCCGTGTGGCCAGAGACAGGAATTCCAAGGCACCGGACAATCGAAAGCTGGCATTTTTTATTGAAGAGCTTTATAAGGTATACAGGGCAAAGGAAGAGGGCTGGGAATACAGGACCATGGCTTTGTACTACAATATTTTGTACCTGCTGATAAAGGATTACCGTGAGACAGAGGCTGCCCAGGAAGAAATTCAGGACAGCCGCCGCTTGGACGCATTGTCAAAAATTACCACCTATATGAGAGAGCATTATACAGAAGAACTGAAGCTTTCAGATATGGCAACTTTGTTTGGGTATTCGGATGCCTATTTGTCACGAATGTTCAAAAAATATGCAAAAATCAATTTTAAGGCATATTTGCAGGAAATCCGCATGTCTTATGCGTATAGGGAGTTGGTAAACACGGAGAAAACCATCAGTCAGATTGCGTTGGATAATGGTTTTGCAAGCAGCAGAGCTTTCTCAAGGGAGTTTCAGAAAAAGTATGGCCAGCTCCCAAGTGATCTGCGGCAGATAATAAAATGTCAAAAAAGTGCTATGGATTAGACAAGAAAAAAGTCGTAAAGCATACCAGGATATGGTATGCTTTTTTCATGCAAAAAAAGAGTTAGCTTCGCTTTGGCAAGCAAAAAGGAGGTTAAACGTGAAGATTCAGAAAGTAACAGATCCGGCATTTGGCAGATACGGACAGGTGCTGGAGGGATACGATTTTACAGGCCTTATTAAAGAGATGAAGCACACACCGGTTCCGGAGGATGTAATCTATGTTCCATCTGTTGAGGAGCTGGAGGCACTGGATGTTATGAAAGATCTGCAGAATAAAGGATACGGTGGCCTGCCGATCCAGATCGGATACTGCAATGGTCATAACAAGAAGCTGAATGCAGTGGAGTATCATCGTAATTCCGAGATCAATGTAGCTGTTACAGACCTTATTCTTCTGATTGGACATCAGCAGGACATTGAGCCGGATCATACCTATGACACATCAAAGATTGAGGCATTCCTTGTACCGGCAGGAACCGGAATTGAGGTTTATGCTACTACACTTCACTATGCACCATGTCATGTGAATGAGGGCGGTTTCCAGTGCGTGGTTGTACTTCCGAAGGGAACCAACACAGACCTTACTTTCCAGACTGAGAAGACAGGAGAGGACAGCCTGATGACAGCTAAGAATAAATGGCTGATCGCACATGAGGATGCGAAGATCGAGGGCGCATTTAATGGACTTAAGGGTGAGAATATCACAATCGACTGAGTAAGATAATAAGAAATTTTAAATAAGAAAATTAAAAATGGAGGAATACATATTATGAACAATATACCAGTAGTAAAACTTGGACTGATCGCAGTAAGCCGTGACTGTTTCCCGATTCAGCTTTCTGAGAAAAGACGCGCAGCTATCATGGACGCTTACAAAGGTGAGCTTTACGAATGTCCGGTAACTGTTGAGAATGAGAAAGACATGGAGAAGGCTCTTGAGGATGTAAATAAGGCAGAATGTAATGCACTTGTTGTTTTCCTTGGAAACTTCGGACCGGAGACTCCTGAGACACTGATCGCAGAGAGATTTGACGGACCTTGCATGTATGTAGCTGCTGCTGAGGGCGATGGCGACATGATCAACGGCAGAGGTGATGCTTACTGTGGTATGCTGAACTGCTCCTACAACTTAAAGATGCGTCATCTTGAGGCTTATATTCCAGAATATCCGGTTGGAACTGCAACTGACATTGCTACTATGATCGCTGACTTCGTACCGGTTGCACGTGCCGTTATCGGTGTTCGTAACCTGAAGATCATTACCTTCGGACCGCGTCCACAGGATTTCTTCGCTTGTAATGCACCAATTAAGGGACTCTATGAGCTGGGTGTTGAGATTGAAGAGAATTCTGAGCTTGACCTTTTGGTTGCATACAAAGAGCATGAGAACGATCCTCGTATCCCGGAAGTTTGTGCAGATATGGCGAAGGAGATGGGCGAAGGCAGATACTATGCTGACCTTAGTGAGAGAATGGCACAGTTCGAGCTTACTCTTCTTGACTGGGCAGAGGCTCACAAGGGAGCAAGAAAATACGTTGCATTTGCTGACAAATGCTGGCCTGCATTCCCGTCACAGTTTGGATTTGAGCCATGCTATGTAAACAGCCGTCTTGCTGCAAGAGGAATCCCGGTATCCTGTGAGGTTGATATTTACGGAGCACTCAGCGAGTACATCGGACTTTGCATTTCCAATGATGCTGTTACACTGCTTGACATTAACAACTCTGTTCCGCAGTACATCTATGATGAGGACATTAAGGGTAAATATGACTACAAGCTTACAGATACATTCATGGGCTTCCATTGCGGAAATACTCCGGCATGCAAGATGTGCGAGTCCAGAGCTGTTAAATATCAGCTGATCCAGCACAGACTTCTTGAGCCGGCAGGATCTGAGCCAGACTTTACAAGAGGAACTCTTGAGGGTGATATTGCTGCTTCCGATATTACATTCTATCGTCTGCAGTGCAACTCTGAGGGAGAACTGGTTTCCTATGTTGCAGAAGGTGAAGTTCTTGATGTACCTACAAGATCCTTCGGTGGTATCGGTATCTTCGCAATCAAAGAGATGGGCAGATTCTACCGTCACGTACTGATTGAGGGTAACTTCCCACATCATGGTGCAGTTATGTTCGGACATTATGGAAAAGCATTCTACGAAGTAGTAAAATTCCTTGGACTTGATGTTAAGAAAATCGGTTACAACCAGCCAGCTGGTGTAAGATATCCTACAGAGAATCCATGGGGCTAATAAGAACGCGAAATAATTTATAGGCGTATATTTGACGGCCGTACCACTTTATGCGGTACGGCTGTTTTTAATAGGACGCCGGACGTAAGGAGGATAAAAATGTATTTTATCGGTGTTGATCTTGGTACTTCCGCAGTAAAGCTTCTTCTTATGGAAGAATCCGGAAAAATCTGTAATATTGTATCAAAAGAATATCCATTATTTTTCCCGCATCCGGGCTGGTCTGAGCAGAATCCGGAAGACTGGTACACCCAGAGTATGGCTGGAATGAAAGAACTGACAGAGGAAATTGACCGTTCACAGGTGGCTGGAATCAGTTTTGGCGGACAGATGCATGGTCTGGTAACCTTAGACGATCAGGATCAGGTAATCCGTCCTGCAATTCTCTGGAATGACGGACGTACTTCTGAGGAGACAGATTATCTGAATAATGTAATCGGAAAGGATAAGCTTTCCAAGTATACTGCAAATATTGCCTTTGCCGGATTTACTGCTCCGAAGATTCTTTGGATGAAGAAAAACGAACCGGAGAAATTTGCAAAAGTAGTGAAGATCATGCTTCCAAAGGACTATCTGGCTTATCGGTTAAGCGGTTCCTTCTGCACAGATGTATCCGACGCTTCTGGTATGCTTCTTCTTGATGTAAAGAACCGCTGCTGGTCAAAAGAAATGCTGGAGATCTGCGGCGTAAAGGAAGAGCAGCTTCCGAAGGTTTACGAGAGCTGGGAAGTTGTGGGAACTCTGAAACCAGAAGTGGCAAAAGAGCTTGGCTTCTCTGAAAATGTAAAGGTTATTGCTGGTGCCGGTGACAATGCAGCAGCTGCTGTTGGTACAGGAACTGTTGGTGACGGACAGTGTAATATTTCTCTTGGCACTTCCGGAACTGTATTTATTTCCAGCAAGAATTTCGGTGTGGATGAGCACAATGCACTTCATTCCTTCTGTCATGCAGATGGAAGCTATCATCTTATGGGCTGCATGCTCAGCGCTGCTTCCTGTAACAAATGGTGGGCTGAGGAGATTCTTGGAACGAAGGACTTCGCAGCTGAGCAGGCTCCAATTCAGAAGCTTGGCGAGAATCATGTATTTTTCCTGCCGTATCTGATGGGTGAGCGTTCCCCGCACAATGATCCGGATGCAAGAGGTGTATTCTTCGGCATGTCCATGGATACTTCAAGAGCAGATATGACACAGGCTGTTCTGGAGGGCGTCGCTTTCGCACTCCGTGATTCTCTGGAGGTTGCAAAGAGTCTTGGAATTAAGATTGAGCGTACCAAGATCTGTGGTGGTGGTGCAAAGAGCCCGCTGTGGAAACAGATTATTGCAAATGTTATGAATATTAAGGTTGACGTTCTGGAAGTGGAAGAGGGACCATCCCTTGGCGGAGCTATGCTGGCAGCAGTAGGCTGCGGTGTTTATCCGGATGTTGAGACTGCTGGCAAGAAGCTTGCAAAAGTAGTGGATACTGTAGAGCCTGCTCCGGAACTTGCAGCGAAATATGAGGAGAGATACCAGAAGTTCAAAGAACTGTATCCGGCTATGAAGCCGCTGTTTAAGAATTTATAAGAAGTGTTTTCTGTGCGTTATTGGTGAAAACTGGTTAAAAAATGGTGATTGTGTTAATCGTGAATATATTAACATAATCACCATTTTTATATATTTGTGACCTTATAAAATGAATTTCTCCAGAACTTCTGCAACGCCATCTTGATTATTTGTCCGAGTGGTTATATAATCCGCGCATTCTTTCACACCCTCCGGCGCGTTTGCCATGGCGGCGCCAAGTGCGGCATGCCGGATCATAGACAGATCATTGAAGCCGTCGCCTATGGCGATGGTTTCGGTCTTGGTGAAACCATAAAGTTCACTAATCCGGTCTATGGCAGCGGCCTTGGAAACCTTGCTGCTGAAGAATTCCAGATAGAAAGGCTTGGAGGTGCAGAAGGTTACGTTTTGAAAAGGAGCTGTTTCCTGCAGCTCTTTTTCTATTTGCTGAATTTTTGAAGTATCATCATACCAGAGGATTTTTGTAATTCCCTGTGACAGAAGTTCATCTATGGAAGGCATAAGAAGGGGTGTCACATTAGCAGCCTGACTGTACTTGTGAATTCGTTCATTCAATTGATTTCCATACAGTTTGTTGTCAGACCAGATGCACATGGTGGTGTTATAGTTCAGCCCGGTCTCCAGGATGCGGCGTCCATCTTCACGATTCAACTCCTGCCTGTACAGAACACGTCCTGTAGCGGAATCCAGAATCATAGCCCCATTATAGGTGATTACAGGTCCCTGGATTCCAAGCTGCCTCAGATAACGCTCTACTCCCTGAATGGGCCGCCCGGTACATATAGAGAAAATCAGTCCCTGGGAGACTGCCAGGCGGATGGTTTCCACAGTGTGTTTCGTAATTTCGTTTGCGTCATTTAATAAAGTGCCGTCCATGTCTGCGGCTGTGAATTTATACTGCATAAGTTCTCCTTTAATTCCTGCTTATAAATAAAAATAACGCTTACTTATAAACAAAAACGGTTCTTATAGATACTGTTTATTATAAGCGTAAACAGGCGCTGCATCAAGAGTGTAATTCTGTGAACATTCACTTGTATTTGAGGAAAACTGCCTGTGTTTTCGGCATTTAGAAGAATTGTTTTTTGCCCCATATAATGGTAAAATAATCAGGTGCTGTAAATAAGAAAATCTGTGCAGCAGTGCTGTTTGCAGAAAGGATTATTTTACAGTCGAAAATTAAAAAGAAAAATGACGAGGTGTAAAGCTATGCAGGAAATGAAGCCAGTTAAAGAAGGCAAAGTACGCGAGATTTACGATAACGGAGATAGCCTGATCATGGTTGCTACAGACCGTATCAGCTGTTTTGACGTGATCCTGAAAAACGAAGTGACTAAGAAGGGCACTGTCCTCACCCAGATGTCCAAGTTCTGGTTTGATATGACACAGGACATCCTGCCGAACCACATGCTTTCTGTTGATGTGAAAGATATGCCGGAGTTTTTCCAGCAGGACAGATTTGACGGAAACAGTATGATGTGCCGTAAACTGGATATGATTCCGGTTGAGTGTATCGTTCGTGGATATATCACTGGAAGCGGCTGGGCAAGCTACCAGGAGAATGGTACAGTTTGCGGAATTACTCTTCCGGAAGGTCTGAAAGAGTCTGACAAGCTGCCTGAGCCTATTTACACACCTTCTACCAAGGCTGAGATCGGTGACCACGATGAGAATATTTCCTTTGAGCAGAGTGTTGCCCATCTTGAGAAATATTATCCGGGACATGGTCAGGAGTATGCTGAGAAGATTCGTGATTACACCATCGCATTATATAAAAAATGTGCCGAATATGCTTTAAGCAAGGGTATTATTATTGCAGATACCAAATTTGAGTTTGGACTGGATGAAAATGGTAATATTGTTATTGGTGATGAGATGCTTACACCAGACAGCTCCAGATTCTGGCCGGCAGATGGATATGAGCCAGGTCATGGTCAGCCATCCTTTGACAAGCAGTTTGCCCGTGACTGGCTGAAAGCAAACCCGGACAATGACTGGACTCTTCCGCAGGAAATTGTGGACAAGACAATCGATAAATATCTCCAGGCATATGAGATGCTTACAGGGGAGAAACTGAAATAAGCAATATACATAATACTGCCAGGGCGTCTGTCCCTGGCAGGCTGATAAAATCTTTTATTTTCTTTTATCTGATCTTTGATTGATTCTAAAATAATAATCCTTTTATTTTCCCAAACATCCTTTATTTTCTTTTCAAAGGGTACACTTGGTTTATATGTAAAAGCGCCCGGGAGTTTGGGTCTCCCGGGCGTTGATTTTTTCAAACACGTTTTAAGGTCTGGGTTTACACCAGAACCTGGCTGACACTGTAAAAATCAGAACAGTCCTGTGATCTTACCTGTTTCGTCTACATCGATCTTCTCAGCAGCCGGAACCTTCGGAAGACCTGGCATGGTCATGATCTCTCCTGTGAGGGCTACGATGAAGCCTGCACCTGCGGAAATCTTCAGGTTACGAACGGTTACTTCGAAGTCTGTAGGAGCACCAAGCTTGGTCTGGTCATCTGTTAAGCTGTACTGTGTTTTTGCTACACAGATCGGGCAGTTTCCGAATCCCAGTTCCTCAAGCTGTTTTGCCTGTTTCTGAGCGTTTGCTGTGAGAACAACTCTCTTACCGCCATAGATCTTCTGAACGATCTGGTTCAGCTTATCCTCGATAGAGCCTTCAAGCTCATAGGAATATGTGAAGTCGTTTGGCTCTTCAACAAGACGGATTACTTCCTCAGCTAATTTAATGCCGCCTTCGCCGCCTTTTGCCCATACTTCAGAAAGTGCAACATTAACGCCAAGCTCTTTACATTTTGCTTCTACCAGGTCAAGCTCTGCCTTGGTATCTGTCGGGAATGCATTGATTGCAACAACACATGGAAGCTTGTAAACATTTTTGATGTTGCTTACGTGTTTCAGAAGGTTTGGAAGACCTTTTTCAAGAGCCTCAAGGTTCTCATTGTTAAGATCAGCCTTCGGAACACCGCCATTGTATTTCAGTGCACGGACAGTAGCAACGATAACAACTGCATTTGGTTTCAGACCAGCCATACGGCACTTGATATCAAGGAATTTCTCAGCACCAAGGTCAGCACCGAATCCAGCCTCTGTGATGGTGTAATCAGCAAGCTTCAGGGACATCTTGGTAGCGGTTACGGAGTTGCATCCGTGAGCGATGTTTGCGAATGGTCCGCCGTGAACGATTGCAGGTACATGCTCCAGTGTCTGAACAAGGTTTGGTTTCAGAGCATCTTTCAGAAGTGCAGTCATAGCACCCTCTGCGTGAAGGTCACCAGCTGTTACCGGTTTCTGCTCTGACGGTTTGCCATATGTATAACCGATGATGATTCTGGAAAGTCTTTCTTTCAGGTCTTTGATATCACTTGCAAGACAGAGAACAGCCATGATCTCGGAAGCTACAGTGATGTCATAGCCGTCTTCACGAGGCATACCGTTTGTTCTTCCGCCAAGTCCGTCTACTACATTACGAAGCTGACGGTCATTCATATCCACACATCTTCTCCATGTGATCTTACGTGGATCGATGTTAAGAGCATTGCCCTGGAAAATATGGTTATCGATCATTGCTGCAAGAAGGTTGTTTGCTGCGCCGATTGCGTGGAAGTCACCTGTGAAGTGAAGGTTGATATCTTCCATCGGAACTACCTGCGCATATCCACCGCCTGCTGCACCGCCTTTTACACCGAATACCGGTCCAAGGGATGGCTCACGAAGAGCTACCATAACGTTCTTGCCAAGCTTCTGCATAGCATCTGCCAGACCAACTGTAGTAGTGGTTTTTCCTTCTCCGGCAGGAGTCGGGTTGATAGCAGTAACCAGAATCAGTTTGCCATCATTCTTATCTGTTTCTTTCAAAAGATTGTAGTCGATTTTTGCTTTGTATTTACCATACTGCTCAAGATATTTGTCATCAATACCTGCTTTAGCCGCAATCTCAGTGATTGGTTTCATTTCACATTCCTGTGCAATTTCGATGTCACTTTTAAACCCCATAATAAAAGCTCCTTTCGTTGTGTAAGATTAAATGGTTTTTATATGACCGCTTCTTAAAAAGACAACGGTATTTCCCTCATGTCAGAGGTACCTCCCGGTAAAAAAAGGGCAGTATCTGATGATTCAAATACTGCCCAGACGGTCGGCTGGAAATTACTGTCTATGCTGTCTGCAAAATATGGTGCAGCTACTGTAAACAGTAATCCTCATGATCTGCTCCTGAAGTCCCTGTGGTTAACTCCACGATCCGTCAGTATTCAGAAGCTTTTCAATTGATGTGCTCATTGTAACACTGATAAAATATTTTGTCAAGAAATTAACAGGTGGCATTATTGTCAAAAAAAAGTACGAATATTTGTTGAAAATAACAAATGCTTTTGGGACATAAAATATATTTCTGAATGGAAAGAATAAGAAAACAGTTTATAATCGGTTCAGAAAGGCTTCATAAAAATTTTATGGGCTGGATAGTTGCGTATAATGGCAAGTATTGTTAGAATAGAAAATGTTCATATGCTTTGAGCATTGATCCTGAGTATATTAAAAAGCAAGTAGCGGGTTTTGAATATCCGCTAAACTGGAAAGGTTGAATTGTTGAATGGACAGAACTGAATTTCTGAATACGCTGAGAAGCCAGCTGGCAGGACAGATGCATGAGGGAAAAGTAGCGGCGCATGTTCGTTATTACGAGGATTATATTCAGTCACAGGTGCGCAGCGGGCGCAATGAGCAGGATGTTCTTGCTGAACTTGGAGATCCCAGGCTGATCGCAAGGACTCTGCTGGATACAGATGTTGATAATGGACAGCTGGATTACGAAGAGTACAGCACATATTCTGAAGATTCCGGGAATCCTCAGGATTTTGGCAAAGAGCACGTACATGTATGGCGTTTTGATACCTGGTACAGCAAGCTGCTGGGAGTTGTGCTCCTGCTGATTGTTGTCTTTTTGCTGTTTCATATCCTGGTGGCTGTGATCCCGTTTTTTGCTGTGCTTGCAGTGATCCTGTTTATTGTGTCATTGATTAAAAATCGCAGCTGATATGACAGATTACATTTTTGGTGGAAAGGTTTTTAAATGAGTAGTATAACAATAGAAGAATTAAAAAGGTTACCGGCGGATTCCTATCAGATCATAGATATCCGCGATGAGATTGAGATTTCACATGGCGCAGTAAAGGGGGCTGTGGCCTGTAAGCCGGAGGATATTCTGGTGGATCCGGAAGTGGATAAGACCAGGAAACTGGTTATCTGCTGCAGCCGTGGAATCAAGAGCCAGGAGATTGCAGAGAATCTGGCAGAAGAGGGACTAGATGCAGTCAGCCTGGAGAAGGGCTATATTGCCTGGCTTATGGATGCCATGAAGAGTTCCCAGGACGAAGATTTTGCGAAAAATGTGGAGATTAGTCTTCGTAAGAAATTTAAGAAAAAGATATGGTCCAGGTTTACCAAGGCTATTAATACCTATGAGCTTGTGAAGCCGGGAGATAAGATTGCAGTCTGTATTTCAGGCGGCAAGGACTCCATGCTCATGGCGAAATGTTTCCAGGAGCTGAAGCTTCATAATAAGTTTGATTTCGAAGTGAAATTTCTTGTGATGGATCCGGGCTACAGTCCGGCCAACCGTCAGGTGATTGAGGAGAATGCCAGGAAGCTGAATATTCCGGTTCGTATTTTTGAGTCTGACATTTTCGAATCCGTATTTAACATAGAGAAATCTCCCTGTTATCTTTGTGCAAGAATGCGCCGTGGTCATCTCTATGCTTTTGCAAAGGAGATGGGGTGCAATAAGATTGCGCTGGGTCATCACTATGATGATGTGATCGAAACCATTCTTATGGGAATGCTTTATGGTGCTCAGGTACAGACGATGATGCCCAAGCTTCACAGCACCAACTTTGAGGGAATGGAGCTGATCCGTCCATTGTATCTGGTGCGTGAGGATGATATTAAGGCATGGCGTGATTATAATGATCTTCATTTTATTCAGTGCGCATGTAAATTTACAGATACATGTACTACATGCAGCAATGAAAACACTTCCAAACGTTTGGAAATTAAGGAATTGATCCGCGATTTGAAAAAGGTGAACCCGTTTGTGGAGGGGAATATTTTTAAGAGCGTGGAGAATGTGAATATCGATACAGTTGTGGGATATAAGCAGTTTGGTGTGAGACATTCCTTCCTGGATAATTATGACAGGAAAGAAAGTGCAGGCTTCGAAAAAAATAGCAGCACCTTTAATTCCACAGAGGAATAAGCTTATAAAAAGAAGAACCGGGATTCTCAGTTCATGATGAAACTGATAGATTCCCGGCCCTTTTTATTTCTATTTTCCTATTTTTCCAAGCAGCCACACGCAAAGTATGATGATTAAAATGGCGGTAAAAATTCCGGCCATTCCTTTTGCCATGATTTCCAGCGCAATGGTAATAGTTGATGTATTCATAAAAAACCTCCTGTTTACAGAAACTTTGACACCAGGTTGATAACCATGCCTCCGGCGATAACGGAAGCAATCTGACCGGAAACGTTTGCACCGGCAGCCTGCATGAGAATTACATTGGTAGGATCCTCTTCCATGGCCATTTTCTGAACCACCCTGGAAGACATTGGGAATGCGGAGATGCCGGCACCGCCAATCATTGGATTGATTTTCTTTTTCAGGAACAGGTTTAAAAATTTTGCCAGCAGAACACCACCGATGGTGTCCATTACAAAGGCGAAAAGTCCGATTATCAGGATCAGCAGAGTTTCTTTTGTAACAAACTGCTCAGCCCGCATGCTGAAGGAAATGGTGATTCCAAGAAGCAGGGTGATCAGGTTTGCCAGAATATTCTGGGCTGTGTCAGACATGGTGCCAAGGACACCGCACTCCCGGATCAGATTACCAAACATCAGAAAGCCTACCAGTGCAACAGACTGGGGAGCTACCAGGCCTACGATGACAGTTACTACAATTGGGAATGCAATTCGCATTGTTTTGGAAACAGATTGCGGATTGTACTCCATGTGGATACAACGCTCTTTCTTTGTGGTTACCAGACGGATTGCAAAAGGCTGTACGATCGGAACCAGTGCCATGTAGGAGTAGGCGGCAACTGCAATGGCTCCGATGTATCTGGAATTCAGTAGCTGTGAGACCAGAATTGAAGTAGGTCCGTCTGCAGCACCGATGATACCGATGGAAGCAGCGTCTTTCAAGTCGAAGCCAAGAACTGCGGCAAGTAAAATTGCTGCAAAGATTCCAAACTGCGCGCCTGCACCAAACAGGAACAGGAAGGGACTGGAAAGCAGTGGTCCGAAGTCGATCATTGCACCGATTCCGATAAAAAGTAAGATCGGCATGACTTCAGATGCCTCAATTCCTACGTGAAACAGCCACTCAATAACGCCATTTGTCTGAATTCCGCCTTCCAGAGTCTGATTCAGTACTCCGGAAAAGGGCAGGTTTACAAGGATCGCGCCAAATCCCATAGGCAGAAGCAGGGCTGGCTCGAAGCCTTTTTTGATTGCCAGCCAGATCAGGGTGATTCCGACGGCAAACATTACAATTTGCTGCCAGGTCAGCGCCAAAATTCCATCTGTTAAAAATTCCATTTTGTTTTCCTCCTTTTTATGTGTTGAAAATATATAAAAAAAGACTCTTATTACAATAGTGCATATCTGCAGATATGCAAATATTGTAATAAAAGTCTTGCTATTTCAATTCTATGCGGGCGACAGCCGTAAAAACTGTCCACCGTTCTGACGCATGAAAATCCATATACAGAAAACTTCTGTCCGTGTATCCGGACAGCGTGTCTGATATGCCAGCTACTCCCTTTTATTGAAGTGATATTATGGTTGTGGTAATTATAATTCTATAACAGCGGGAATGTCAACCCTGAATCTTGTAGAAAGAAGGTTTTTTTCTTGTAAAAAAATCCGGGTGGGTATATGATTAAAAAATGAAACTAACTTGTACGGTACAAGTAAAAAAAGAAATCTAAGGAGTTATAATATGCTGTATTTTGAAAATGATTACTGTGAGGGCGCTCACCAGTCAATTTTAAAAAGATTAACAGAAAGTAATATGGAAAAAGTTCCGGGGTATGGAATGGATCCTTATTGTGCCCAGGCAAAGGAGAAAATCAGGAATGCCTGCGGTTGTCCGGATGGAGAAGTGTTCTTTCTGGTAGGCGGAACCCAGACCAACGCAGTTGTGATCGCCTCTATGCTGAACCGTTATGAGGGGGTTCTTTGTGCAGTTACCGGACATATAAATGCACATGAAGCAGGAGCAATTGAATTTACCGGACATAAGGTTCTGCCGCTGCCTCAGTATGATGGTAAAATATCTGCCGCAGATCTGAAAGAATATCTTCAGACTTACTACGCAGACGGAAGCTATGACCACATGGTTTTTCCGGGAATGGTTTATATTTCATACCCTACAGAATATGGAACTCTTTACACAAAGCAGGAGTTGAGAGATATTTCCAGCGTGTGCAGGGAATATGAAATTCCGTTGTTTATGGATGGTGCCAGACTGGGGTATGGACTGGCAGCAGAAACAGATGTGACATTGAAGGATATTGCAGAATTTACAGACGTATTCTATATTGGCGGAACAAAGGTGGGAGCCCTGTGCGGTGAAGCCGTTGTTTTCCCTAAAAAAGCGCCGAAGCATTTTTTCACCATGATCAAACAGCAGGGAGCACTCCTTGCCAAAGGCAGACTTCTTGGAATTCAGTTTGATACTCTTTTCACAGATAACCTGTATCTGGAAATCAGCAAAAACGCTATTGAAACTGCGGCAAAGCTGAAGTCTGCTTTGAAGGAGAAGGGATACAGGCTTTTTATAAATTCTCCAACGAACCAGATTTTTGTGATCCTGGAAAATCAGAAGATGAAAGAATTGGGAGAAAAGGTGAAATTCAGCTTCTGGGAAAAATATGATGAAGATCACACCGTAGTTCGCTTTGCAACCAGCTGGGCCACAAAGATGGAGGATATTGACCAGCTGATCAGGATTTTATAAGAATCTATATATGCAACAGGGATTTCGCCTGAAGTCTCTGTTGCATAAAAAAAGAAACAACTTGTCTATATGTGCATACAAGTTATATTATGAAAAACAGGAGGACGGAAGCATGACAGAAAATGGCAAGCCTAAATATTTTGCCCTGATGGAAGAACTGAAAGAGGAAATCACCTCTGGAAGAATACTGCCAGGAGAAAAGCTGCCATCTGAGAATCAGCTTACAGAGCAGTATTCTCTCAGCAGACATACGGTACGAAAAGCATTAAGTCTTTTGGAGCAGGAAGGGTATGTGGAAGCCTGTCACGGCAAAGGAACCTTCTGTACAGAAAAAATGCGTCATATGAAGAAGTCAAGAAATATTGCAGTAGTGACTACTTATATTTCGGATTATATTTTTCCAAGGCTGATCCAGGGAATTGATAATATACTGTCTGAAGAAGGGTACAGTATTATTCTGAAAAATACGGGAAACAGCAGACAGAAAGAGGCAAAATGTCTGGAAGAGCTTTTGCAGAAGGATATAGACGGACTGATCATTGAGCCAAGTAAAAGCCAGCTCAGCTGTCGGCATCCCAATCTTTATGAAAACCTGGAAAAATATCAGATCCCATATATTTTTATTCAGGGAATTTATACAGAAATGAAAGACAAGCCTCATATTCTTATGAATGATGCGGAAGGCGGGTATCTGGTTACCAGGTATCTTCTGGAACTGGGGCATCGCCGGATTGCCGGATTTTTCAAAGCAGATGATATTCAGGGAATCCAGAGACATAAGGGGTATGTGAAGGCACTTCAGGAAGCGAAAATTGCTTATGATCCCGATCAGGTTGTATGGTTTCATACAGAAGACCGGCGGAGCAAGCCGTCAATGATGGTAAAAGAGATGGTGAGAAGCGGACAGCTTCCGGACGGGATAGTCTGCTACAATGACCAGATCGCTGTGCAGGTGATTGAAACTCTGGAAGGATGCGGCGTGAAGGTGCCGGAAGATGTTTCGGTTACCGGATACGATAATTCTCTTTATGCCCAGAGAGGCAGTGGAATCACCACCATTGCACATCCTCAGGAGAAACTGGGAGAGATGGCGGCGGAACTGATTCTGGAGAAAATAAACGGAGTGCCAGAGGAGGAAAGCAGGGTGGAACGGCTGATCCGGCCGGAATTAATTGTCCGTGGTTCCTGTAAAAAGAAAAATAATAACAATATTAACAAAAATATAATTAAAGGAGAAAAAACAAAATGAAAACAGGTAGAAATTACAAGTTCTGGTTTTGCACAGGTTCACAGGACCTTTACGGCGATGAGTGTCTTCGTAAAGTAGCAGAGCATTCTCATATCATCGTAGATGAGTTAAACAAGTCCGGGATGTTCCCATATGAAATCGTATGGAAACCAACTCTGATCACCAATGAGCTGATCCGTAAAACCTTTAACGATGCAAATGCAGATGAGGACTGTGCCGGTGTGATCACCTGGATGCACACCTTTTCCCCGGCAAAATCCTGGATCCTGGGTCTGAAGGAATACAGAAAGCCATTATGTCATTTACATACACAGTTCAATCAGGAAATTCCTTACGATACCATTGATATGGATTTCATGAATGAGAACCAGTCAGCGCATGGCGGCCGTGAATTTGGTCATATGGTATCCCGTATGGGAATTGAGCGTAAAGTAATCGTGGGACACTGGACGGATAAAAAGGTTCAGGAGCGTCTTGCATCCTGGATGAGAACTGCTATTGGTATTATGGAGAGCAGTCATATCCGTGTCTGCCGTGTGGCTGATAATATGCGCAATGTTGCTGTAACAGAAGGCGATAAGGTAGAGGCACAGATGAAGTTTGGCTGGGAGGTTGACGCTTATCCGGTAAATGAGATCGCAGAATATGTAAGTGCTGTCTCAAAGGGAGATATTGACGCTCTTGTGGAAGAATATTATAATAAATATGATATTATCCTGGAAGGAAGAGATCCGGAAGAGTTCAAACGTCATGTAGCAGTACAGGCCGGAATTGAGATCGGTTTTGAGCGTTTTCTGGAGGAGAAAAACTACCAGGCGATTGTAACTCATTTTGGTGATCTTGGAGCGCTTAAGCAGCTTCCGGGACTGGCAATTCAGAGACTTATGGAGAAAGGTTACGGATTTGGAGCAGAAGGCGACTGGAAGACAGCAGCCATGGTTCGACTGATGAAGATCATGACGTCTGGAATGAAAAATGCCAAGGGAACATCCATGATGGAAGATTATACTTATAATCTTGTACCTGGAAAAGAGGGAATCTTACAGTCACATATGCTGGAGGTATGCCCGTCAGTGGCTGAAGGCAAACAGGCGATCAAGGTATGCCCGCTCAGTATGGGAGAGAGAGAAGATCCGGCAAGACTTGTATTTACATCCAAGACAGGTCCTGGAATTGCCACCTCACTTGTTGACCTTGGAGACCGTTTCCGTCTGATCATCAATGATGTAGACTGCAAGAAGGTTGAGAAGCCTATGCCGAAGCTTCCTGTAGGAAGTGCATTCTGGACACCACAGCCGGATCTGGCGACTGGTGCAGAAGCATGGATTCTCGCTGGCGGTGCGCATCATACTGCTTTTACCTATGATCTGACCGCTGAGCAGATGGGTGACTGGGCAGCAGCTATAGGAATTGAAGCAGTATACATTGACAAAGATACAACAATCCGTAACTTTAAGAATGAACTTCGCTGGAATGAGGTTGCATTCCGTAAATAATAATTCATATCGAAAAAGCAAAACGGGAGGATTTACAAATGGGAGCAGCAGAAGCAAAACAGGCAATACTGGATAATAAGACCGCACTTGGAATTGAGTTTGGTTCCACAAGAATCAAAGCAGTTCTGGTAGATGGAAATAATGCACCTATCGCATCAGGCGGACACGAGTGGGAGAACCGTTATGAGAACGGTGTATGGACCTACAGCCTTGAGGATATCTGGTCCGGTATTCAGGATTGTTATCAGCAAATGACAAAGGATGTTCAGGAGAAATACGGAGTAGAACTGACAAGTGTAGGCGCTATCGGAATCAGCGCTATGATGCATGGCTATATGCCATTTGATAAAGCTGGCAATCTTCTGGTTCCGTTCAGAACCTGGAGAAATAATATTACAGGAGAGGCAAGCAGAAAACTGTCTGAGCTTTTCCAGTACAATATTCCGCAGAGATGGAGCATTGCACATCTGTATCAGGCAATTTTAAAAGGTGAACCACATGTAAAAGATATTGATTACATTGCTACTCTGGAGGCGTATGTACATTGGAAACTGACCGGCCAGAGAGTACTTGGAATCGGTGATGTGGCAGGAATGTTCCCGGTAGACAGTACTACCAAGGATTACAATGAGAAAATGGTTCAGCAGTTCGATGAACTGGTTGCTTCCTATGGCTTTCCATGGAAGCTTCGTGATATTATGCCGAAGGCGCTTGTTGCAGGACAGGAGGCAGGCAGCCTGACAGAAGAGGGGGCAAAGCTTCTTGATGTAACCGGCAGACTGAAAGCAGGAATTCCAATGTGTCCGCCAGAGGGCGATGCCGGTACCGGAATGGTGGCTACCAACAGTGTTGCCCAGCGTACCGGAAATGTTTCAGCAGGTACTTCTGTATTTGCATCTATCGTTCTGGAAAAAGAGTTATCTGCACCGTATTCTGAGATCGATATGGTGGCAACACCGTCAGGACATCCGGTAGCAATGGCTCATTCCAATAACTGCACCTCTGATCTGAATGCGTGGGTGAACATTTTCCGTGAATTTGCAGAAGCAATGGGCATGGATGTGGATATGAACAAGCTGTTTGGAACTTTATATAACAAGGCTATGGAAGGCGATGTAGATTGTGGTGGTCTTTTGTCCTACTGCTATTTCTCCGGCGAGCATATGACCGGATTCACCGAAGGAAGACCTCTGTTTGTGCGTTCTCCGGAGAGCAGATTTAACCTTGCAAACTTTATGAGAACCAATCTTTACACCTGCCTTGGTGCTATGAGAGTGGGCCTTGATATTCTGTTTAAGAAAGAGCATGTAAAGGTTGACCGTCTTCTCGGACATGGCGGACTGTTTAAGACAAAAGGTGTTGGACAGCAGATTCTGGCTGACGCGGTAAACGCTCCTGTTTCCGTTATGGAGACTGCTGGTGAGGGCGGAGCCTGGGGAATTGCAGTTCTTGCTTCTTACCTTATAAATAAAGAGGAAAATGAGACTCTGGAAGACTTCCTGGATACGAAAGTATTTGCCGGAAACCAGGGAAGCACCCTGAACCCGGATCCGGAAGGTGTAGAGGGCTTCAATATGTTTATGGAAAGATATATGAAGGGGCTGCCGATTGAGCGTGCAGCAGTGGATTCCAAAATCTGGTAATCCCATGATTAAGTGATAAAAAGAACCGGAGTCGGCCGAGAAATTGCCGGTTCTGGTAAAAATAAAGATCTTCCTCATATTAGAGTGTGAATTTTCACAGGACTCTGGTATGTGGAAGGTCTTTTATGTTATAATAACGAGATAATCGGATTGTTTGAGTGCAACGCACGAAACAGTCCGCAGGTATCATAGCCGGGGCTTTTGTTACCGGCATCGTAATGAGCATTAAGTAAGAAATAAAGGAGACACATATGGTTTTCAGTTCAATGCTCTTTCTCTGGATTTTTCTGCCGGTGGTTCTGACTGTGTATTATGTAAGCCCGGTGAAAATCAGGAATGGAATCCTGGTATTTTTCAGTCTGCTTTTTTATGCATGGGGAGAGCCGGTTTATGTTTTTCTTATGCTTTTTTCAGTGGCAGTGAATTTCACAGGGGGGCTCCTGCTTGAAAAATATCCGGGAAAAAAGAGAAAAATCCTCACAGGAACGATTCTTATAAATCTGGTTCTTTTGGGCTATTTTAAATATTTCCCCACGAAGGTGGCATTGCCGATCGGAATATCTTTTTATACCTTCCAGGCGTTGTCATATGTGATCGATGTATATCGCGGTGAGGTACAGGCACAGCACGATTTCTGGCAAATGCTTCTTTATATTTCTTTTTTTCCACAGCTGATCGCCGGCCCCATTGTTAAGTATCGGGACATTGCGGCGCATATTACAGGCAGAAAGGAAACAATCGAGAAGTTTGCTGCCGGTGTTATGCGCTTTTGCTGGGGACTTGGGAAAAAGGTGCTTCTTGCCAATTCTTTTGCTGAAGTAGTGGATGATATTTTTAAATACGGTCCTTATGCAGTATCCAGAAAAGCACTGTGGCTTGGGGCTCTTTTATATATGCTGCAGATTTACTATGATTTTTCAGGCTATTCGGATATGGCAATCGGACTTGGTAAAATGTTTGGGTTTGAATTTCAGGAGAATTTTCATTATCCATATGCCGCCCATTCCGTGCAGGAATTCTGGCGCAGATGGCATATTTCCCTGTCTTCCTGGTTTCGCGATTATGTTTACATTCCTCTTGGAGGAAACCGGAAGGGTCTGGCGCGTACTTACCGGAACCTGCTGATCGTATTTTTCCTTACCGGAATGTGGCATGGCGCAGGGATGGCATTTATTTTATGGGGACTTTACCACGGATTGTTTTTGATCCTGGAGCGTGGAAAATTCGGGGAAACACTGAAAAAGCTGCCAAAGGCAGCAGGCTGGGGTTACACGATGGCTGTAGTGTTTCTGGGCTGGATTTTATTCCGGGCAGAAGATCTTCTTCTGTTTTTTACCTATGTAAGGAACCTGTTTGTTGCTCACGGCGGAATCATTCTGCTGTCTGCATATCTTGACAGGAAGCTGCTGCTTCTTATAATACTTGGAATTTTATTTGCAGGGATTTTGCAGAAGCTGTATGAAAAATGCAGAACTTATTTTCCAGGGAAAATTCCGGTAGCAGGAGTGGTGACAATACCAAGAATTACTGCCAGTCTGGTGATTTTCTGGCTCTGTGTAACTATGCTTGTAAATAACAGCTATAATCCATTTATTTATTTCAGATTTTAACGGACAGCATATGAAAAAACAAAAAATACTGATTGCATTGTTTGTGGGAAGCCTGATTCTTCCAAACCTGATATGGGCAGGCTTTAGTGGACATTTTGATACAGAAAATAATGAAAACAGGGAACTGGCAGATTTTCCGCAGATAAGTCTGGCTTCAATGGGGAAATTTCCAGCGGAGTTTGAAGCGTTTTATAAGGATCACGTTCCGTTTAAAAATACATTGGTTAATCTCAGCCATTTTATTGATACAGAGTTTTTTATGACTACCAAAATCGGAGATGTGGTAATCGGGGAAGACAACTGGCTGTTTTACCTGCCTTCAAAAGATGGGGAAAACGCCATGGCAGATTACCAGAAGACCAATGTGTACAGCCTGGAACAGAGCGCTGAGATCGCGGCGAAAATTGAGAAGGTGCGGGACTGGTTCCAGGAGAAGGGTGTGACACAATTTCATTATTATGTAGCGCCAAGTAAGGAGACTGTTTATCCGGAATATATGCCGGATAAACCGGAAATTATTGGAACCGGGGATTCCAGGATGAAAACCTTTGCCAGATATATGAAGGAAAATTCAGATGTGGAGTTTGACTTTCTGGGAGATTATCTGGAAAAATATTCTGAAAAGTACCAGCTTTTCCGTAAATACGACACCCATATGAATAATCTGGGCGGTTATATTACAAATGAAAAAATCGTTCAGGATATGACAGGACAGTGTCTACCAATTGGTGCCATTGAGGTTATGATGGGAACCAATCCATGCAGAGGAGATCTGTCCAGAATGATAGGCAGATATAAGGAACTGAATGATGACAGGGAGTATGGACTGGATCATTTTCACGATGGTGTACGCTACAGGGTAAAAAAAGAAATAAGTGAGGGCGGAGAAGAGATTCTGAAGGTGTTTAAGTCCAATTCGTCAAATGAGAAGACTTTGATGGTGATAGGAGATTCTTTCCGGCTTCGCCTTGAGAAATATATGCCTTACCGTTATCAGAAAACAGTATTTGTGCGAATCGATGATTTTAAACAGGAGCTTCTGGATAAGTATGCACCGGATGACGTGGTTGTGATTACAGTAGAACGTGACCAGAGATATATGGAGAATCTGGATAGTTATATTATACAGGATGAGAAACAATAGATGATATAATGAAAAAGCCAAAATGCTTCTGCAGGAATTTGGCAAATTATTGAGAAATTTTATTATATTTTAAAATATTCAGAATAAAATTCCCACATTGACAATAAGTGTGTCAAATGATATTCTGATATTAAAACGCAGGGATATTCCAAAGGAGGGTATTATGAAGAGAAAAAAGATCACCGCAATTTTGTTAGCATCTCTCATGGGAATCAGCACAATGCCAGCTACTGCATGGGCAGCAGATTCTTATAAGGAAACAGAGAAGGCAGCAGTTGCCAAGGCAATTCAGGAATTTGGTGCTGATTACGCAGAAAGTCTTTCCCAGATGAATACCGAAGAGGTAAAGGGAAATGCAAAGATAAAGATCAGTCTGGATGACGGTGGAAAAGCAATCCTTGGAATGCTTTCTCCTGTGGATATCTCCTGGTTGTCTGATGCTTCTGTTAATGCCAATGTCGGTCTGAATGACGAGCTTATGACTGAGGCTATGGATGTAAATGTAAATGGTACCAAGATCTGTACCGTGGAATACTACATGGATATGGAGAATTCCGAAATCTACATGAGAATCCCGGAGCTGAGCGAAGGTTATATTAAAATGAACATGGACCAGATGACGCAGGAAGCTGTGGAAGAGGCAGATCAGGAGCTTGATTCTTCCTTTACCACAAGCATGGATATGGCAGATGCCATGAACAGCTATTTTTCCACGCTTGAGAACCTTCCGGAGGCAGATGTTCTTACTTCTGTTCTTACCAGATATGCAGATATCATTTTTGATAATGTTGCAGATGCTGAGAACCCGGGAACGCAGGAAGCTGTTGCTGGTGATGTAAGTCAGGAACTGACCGTTCTTGAGGGACAGGTTACACAGTCAGAGGCACTTCCAATGTTCCAGCAGATTATTGATACTGCGAAGACGGATGAGGAGCTGAAGGGACTGATCGAGACCTGGACAGCTGCCATGAACGATCCTGATTACACCTACGAGACATTCCTTGAAGCAATCGAGGACATGGAGAAGGAGCTGGATGTGGACGCTGATGAGACTGATGAATCCGGCTTTGTATTACGGGCGTGGGTTGATGCTGACGGAGAAGTGGTTGGACGTCAGTTCAGCGCAAAGGACGATGAGCAGGACGAAGATCTTTTCTCATATCTGTGCACTACAGACGGTGAGAAGAAAGGTTTCTCCTTACAGGTTGGCTCTGGTGATGATGCATTTGGCCTTGAGGGAAGCGGTGTGATGAATGGCAATCTGTTAAATGGAACTTATACACTTTCCACTGGAGGAACAGATGCTGTCACAATTGATGTTACAGATTATGATACAAAAGCACTTGCAGATGGAATCTGGAAAGGTACCTATACGATTTCCGGTGTACCTGTACAAATAGAGGATGGAAGCCCCTACGATCCATTTGGCGGAATGCAGCTGATCTTTACGGCTGACGGTGCAGATAAGGATAACATGGAGTGGAATCTTGCTATTGCTGCAAGCGGAGTTAATCTTGGTTCTGTTTCTCTGGCTGGCGGCAATGGCGGCGAGACACTTGCTGCAGTTGATGTTGCTTCTCTTACAGATGTTTATGATTTCAGTAATGATGATGAAATTGAGAAATATACAGCGTCCATGAATCTGGATGCTCTTACAGAAAATCTGACCAGCGCAGGAATGCCGGAGGGATGGCTGGATGACCTGACAGCGGCTATGGATGGAGACAATATTGAAACCACAGAGACAGATGGTGTCGCTGAGTCTGAAGAGCAGACAGATATGGCAGGAGATACATTGGACGACAGTGAGACACCTGCAGCTTAATCGGTAATAGGAACGACCTACAGCGAGGCAAATACAGCGGGGCAGACGAAGTAATTTGTCTGCCCCGCTTATTCAATGAGTCAAATTCGTAGGGCGTAAGACCGGTTTACGAATACGTTCGGCAGTTGCAACGCAACTGACTTTCATATATGGATATGTCGCCGGTAGGCGACATATCCGTTTAGGGGGAAATGATTTGAGAAAAAGAAGTTGGGGAGTTATCGGGGTGATTGTGCTGCTTTGCACCATGTGTGCGCTGCCGGTATCGGCCTCTTCTTATGTGAAAGCGTCTAATACCAAAGTGAGCACCACATCTAAGAAACATGGATGGGTGAAAAAAGGCAGGGACTATTATTATTACAACTCCAAAGGAAAGCTGCTGTGTGGAAAAATCAAGTACAAAGGAAATTACTATTACAGTACGAAAGATGGAAAACGTTTTACCGGCTGGCTGAAATCTGGCGGAAAGTTTTATTATTATAACCGGAAAAACGGTATTATGTTCCGTAACAGATGGGCAACTGGGACCAAGTATAAGTATTATTTTAACAAGTCCGGTGCGGCAATTGCCAACAGCTGGCTGACTTATGGCGGAAAGCGTTATTACTTCCTGGCAAATTCCAGAATGGCAACCGGCTGGCAGAAGATTGGTAAATATCGTTATTATTTCAATAAGAAAACAGGCGCTTTGGCGAAAAATATGTGGGTGGGACGATATTATGTCAATAAGAACGGGCAGAGAACGGGAAGCCCGAGACCAGACGTGAAGGTGAACGATTCCCATTATACATATAAAAGCAGCACTCTGAACATAGACCTGAAAAGAAAATATACCCATGGCATTCCTTACTGGGTAGCTGTGGTACAGACTTCAAATGCCAGTCAGTTAAAATCGGCTTTGTCATATGGCACATATGGCGGAGCCCGGCAGACTACTTCCAGTGCAGTCTCCAGCAATGGGGGAGTCATCGGCATAAATGGAAGTGCATTTAGTTATCAGACGGGGAAACCATCACCTCTTGGTATGTGCATTAAAACTGGTGTGATTTATGGAAACTATCACACCAGTTACAGTGTAATGGCGGTGAAAAATGACGGCACCATTTACACTCCGAAGATGGGGCTTCTTGGGGATGCGCTTTTGAAAGCGGGAGTAAAGGATACCTACAATTTCGGACCAGTTCTTATTAAGAACGGTAAGGCACAGCCGGCCTGGGATGAGACTGCCAAGTATTATCCCAGGACTGCTGTGGGAATGGTGAAGCCCGGCAAGTATGTACTTCTTGTTACGGATACAGGCACTTATTCCGGATTGAATCACTGGGATCTTGTAAATATATTCAATGGGTACGGTTGTCAATATGCTTATAATCTGGATGGCGGCGGTTCTGTAACTATGTATTACAATGGAAAAGTAATGAACCGGCTGATCAATAATTATGAGAGACCTTGTGGGGATTTTTTGTATTTTACTAATTGAGAACGAGAGAGGACAGTATGGATGCTGTCCTCTTTTTGCGCATATATTATTTTAAACGTTACAGAAATATTGCAAGAACGGCGAATCCCAAAACTCCGCAAACCCTTATAAATCTGGTCCTATGTCAATGCTTGATAACCTTGTGAGTGTACTGCGTGAACACAGAAAGCGCCAGCTCGCGACAAGAATGCTTCTGGGTAATAAATGGAGACCAGAATCTGGCTTCGAGAATCTAGTGTTTACAGGCAGCTTTGGCAGGTGTATCTCTGAAACCGCATTATACGAGGACATGAAGAAAATCAGAACTCAGATTAGGGAGGATGGACATGTGTTTGGAGAACATACACCCCATTCATTGCGGCATACATTTGCAACACGCGGATTTGAGAAGGGAATCCCACCCAAGGTTATGCAGGAAATCCTGGGGCATAAGTCCATTACAATGACTTTGGATATTTATTCACATGTGCTCCCAGACAAAAAGGCTGAGGAAATCAATAAGCTGGCGGCAATGTTTTAGCAGAAGTGGTAAAATGATGTAAAACGGTGGAAATAGCACCATAATTCGGGTATAATAAAAGTAAGAAATGGGTTCTAGGGTTTATCAGCTGTTGGTAATACGGTTGATAGACGGTGCATTATGGGAGGTGACATTATGCCAAAGCGTATGCAGAGCTTGATAGATCAGTATGTGGAGGAAATCAAGAGGATATACGGTTCGCATGTGAAGCAGATAATTTTATATGGTTCTTATGCTAGAGGCGATTTCAGACCGGATTCTGATGTTGATATTATGATTTTGGTGGATATGTCTGATTTGGAATTGAAGGCATATGGACAGCAGCTTTCATATATGACTTATGATTTTAACATGGATCACGACCTTGATATAAAGCCGATAGCAAAAAGTGAAGCACATTTTAACAAGTGGATCGTGAACTATCCGTTCTATTCTAACATTCATAAAGAAGGAGTAGTGTTATATGGAGCAGCCTAACCAGGAAATTGGCACCAGGAAAGACCTTGTCCTATATAGACTGGAGACCGCGAGAAATGATCTGAGATCGGCAAGAGCTTTGCTGGCAATAGAAGATTACAAAGGTGCCAACAACAGGGCTTATTATTCAATCTTTCACGCAATCAATGCGGTGCACGCGGTCAGTGGGAAGGCTTATAAGCGTCATAAGGACGCTGTAGCCAATTTTAATAAAGACTATGTTCGGACTTCTATATTTCCCAGGGAAATGGGGCGGAAGATCGGGCAGGCAGAAGAGATTCGTCACGCCAGTGACTACGACGATTTCTATATTGCAAGTAAAGAAGAATCCGAGAGGCAGATTTCTGTTGCTGATGAATTTATAATATTGGCAGAGAAATATTGTATGGAACAGCTTCAGGAGAAAAAGTAGTGGGGGCAGTTATAAAACTGTCCTCATTTTTTGTTATTTGGGAGAGCCAAGATTGGACAGAAAATAGAATCTTGGACATATTTTGGACATATCCATCAAAAGTTACGGAAATATTACAAAAACGGTGAACCCCAAAAACCCGCAAACCCTTATAAATCCAAAGAGAAACACCCGGTAGGGGAGCTACCGGGTGTTTCGAGGGGAGTATAAATAATTAAATAAGGGGTTATGTAAAAAAATTTTTGAAGGGTAAATTCTTTTACAAAGCTAATTATAATATAAATTGGAAAAAAAATCAATATCATTTTGATGAATATTCCTTCTGCAATTGGTTACAATACACAAAGTAATCTGAAAACAGCTGTTGAATACGGAGTTAATTCCAGACAGCAGCATTTAACAGGAGGAATACTCAAATGGCAAAAAATTATGAGTCTGAAAACAGAAACAGTAAAAATTCTACAAACAGATCTTATGAAAATGAGATGAATTCTCAGGATTGCAAGAACTCTTACACAAAAAACAGCAGCAAAAACAAGAGCCGCAATTCTTACGGATCAGAGGAAGATACTACTTCCAGATATTAAAATATTTTAAGAAAGGGCGCAGGGTCTGTTGACTCTGCGCCCGTGTTGGGATAATGTATGCAGGAGGTTTTTGATGAGCAATGTGGGAATGATTTTTCAGACACGCTCTAGAGCCTGTTTCAAATACGCTCTAGCGCTGTACGCGTCCTGCACCGTCGCTTTCAATCATGGAAAGGACTTCTGATTCGGTGATGTAGTTTAGATCACCAGGAATTGTGTGCTTGATCGCAGCAGCGGCAAGACCAAATTCAAGTGCTTTTCTGCTTCCCATATCAGCAAGGATGCCATGAAGGAAACCAGATGCAAAGGAATCTCCGCCGCCAACGCGGTCAACGATATGAAGCTTATAATCACGACCTTTATAGTAATCGTCTGCTGTGCAGACAGCACCTGACCAGCCATTGTCGGAGGCACTGATGCTGTTGCGGAGGGTTGTGATCAGGTGTGTGAAATGATAGCGATTTAATACATTGCGCATATGTTTTTCATCTACGCAGATATTATATTCACCATCGATAAAATCAATTCTATCTTCTGTATAGCCCAGACATTTTGCAGCATCACGGGCATTCCCAAAGCAGATATCGACATATTCCATCATTTCAGAGAGCATTTTCTGCTTTCCTTCTATGTCAGAGGTCCATAATTTAGAACGATAATTCAGGTCAAAAGAAACAGTTACATGATGTTCTTTGGCCTTTTTTAATGCAGTAAAAGTAAGTTCTTTTGCTTCTTCGCTTAAAACAGGAGTGATGCCGGATACATGGAAAAGATCCGCATCTTTGAATATCTCATCAAAATTAAATTCATCCGGAGCAGCTTTTGTGATTGAGGAATCTGCACGGTCATAAACAACACTGGAAGGACGAACGGAGGCACCGTTTTCAAGGAAATAGATTCCAAGACGTTTGCCGCCGCGGGCAATGTGGTCACAGTCAACATTTAAACTTCGAAGTGTGCTGATCGCAGCATCGCCAATGGCATTTTCCGGTATTTTGGAAAGAAAAACGGAATGATGACCATATTCGGCCAGAGATGCAGCAACGTTGGCTTCTGCACCACCATAATTGATCTCGAAATCACGTGCCTGGGCAAAGCGCTGATAGCCAGGAGGCGAGAGTCGCAGCATGATTTCACCTAAAGTTACAACTTTAGCCATTTTTATACCTCCCTGACAGTATGGACAAGTTCGACAGCTTCTTTGGTAAGTGCTGTGATCTTGTCAAAATCTCCGGATTTAATGAGGCTGCCTTTGACCATCCAGCTTCCGCCGCATGCAAAGATCTTTTCATAGCGGAGATAATCACAGAGAGTTGCTGCACTGATGCCGCCTGTAGGCATAAACTGCATCATATTATATGGAGCAGCCAGAGCTTTGATCATCGGAAGACCGCCTGAAGGTTCAGCCGGGAAAAACTTCACAAGACGAAGTCCAAGAGTATAAGCCTGAGCGAGTTCGCTTGGGGTTACAACTCCAGGAGTTACAGGAACACCTTTTTCCATACAGTAGCGGACAATTTCAGGATCAAGACCCGGAGTAACAATAAAACGTGCTCCGGCAGCTACTGCGCGGTCAACCTGTTCTTTTGTAAGAACAGTGCCGGCTCCCACGATCATTTCAGGATACTGGGAGGTCATAATGCGGATGGATTCTTCTGCGGCGTCGGTACGAAATGTTACTTCAGCGCAGGCAAGGCCACCATCACAGAGAGCTTTTGCAAGAGGTGCAGCATCCTTGGCATCATCTAATACAACAACAGGAACAACACCGAATTTACCAAGTTTTTCTAAGGTTGTATTCATAATATAAACTCTCCTTTAAGCCAGCGTTTTCATTACTTCATATGTGCCGTTCTCACGGATCTGGGTTAAGTAATTGCTTACAGATGCTTCAAATCCGGAAATCTGTGTCAGATCTTCACCCCAGAAGGAAGTATTGGTGCATACTGCATGAACAAGATCCGCTGCGGAATCATCTTTATGTGCAAGGTAAAATTCGAGAACTGCCTTGTCATCCTTTACAGTGTATTCATTAGCTGCTCTTTTTGCTGTAAGTCCGTCTTCGCTCAGAGCATATCCGTTATAGAATGCAATGTAGAAGGCGAAAGAAGCTGTGATGCATGCAGGAAGTGTACCTTTGCGTTCAACATATTTTTTGAGTGACGGCATAACACGTGCTTTCCATTTGGATGTAGAATTCAAAGAAATAGAAAGAAGCGCGTGATCGATAAATGGGTTTTTGAAACGCTCTGTAACAGCTGCGGCAAAATCTTCGAGCTCTGCTTTTGGAAGATCCAGAGTAGGAATGATTTCGTCATAAATAGTTTTGTTCATAAATCCACAGATCACATCGTCGTTCATGCAGTCTCTTACAATGTCCTGTCCTGCAAGATATGCACCAAGTACAAAGGAGGTATGAGCGCCGTTTAAGATACGTACTTTTCTCTGCTTGTATGGTTTATGATTGTCTGTGATCAGGATTGGAAGATCAGCTTTGTCAACCGGGAATTCGTTTTTGATTGACTGCGGTCCTTCGATTACCCAGAATCCGAAGATTTCACCTGTGTCGATCAGGTTGTCTTCATAGCCAAGTTCTTCACAGATTGCAGCAGCTTCATTTCTTGGATAACCTGTTACAATACGGTCTACAAGTGTAGAGCAGAAGATGTTTTCAGCTTTGATCCAGTTGATAAAGTCTTCGCCAAGATTCCACTGCTCTGCATATTTTAATACACATTTTTCAAGCTCTTTTCCATTATCATCGATCAGCTCACAGGAGAGAATGATAAATCCTTTGCCGGCTTCCTGACCGAATTTCTGGAAACGGCGATACATAAATTGAGTAAGTTTTCCAGGATAGCTGTCAGCCGGAACATCAGTAAACTGACAGGAAGAATCATAAGTAATTCCGGCTTCTGTTGTATTACATGCGATAAAACGGAGGTCCGGGTTATCTGCACATGCAAGAACTGCTTCAAAATCCTTATATGGATTGAGACAACGGCTTACACAGGAGATAACACGTTTTTTATTTACTTTTTTGCCATCCTGGAATCCACGGAGAAATAAGGTATAAAGACCCTCCTGCTCGTTGATCATGTCAGCAAGACCTGGAGCGATTGGCTGACACAGAACAACCTTGGAGTTGAATCCTGCTTTTTCATTTAACTCATCTATAAAATAATCTACAAAGGCACGGAGGAAGTTTCCTTCACCAAACTGAAGTACACGTTCCGGTGCTGATTCAAGAAGGTATCCATCATAACCCTGTTCTTTTAAAGTAGCATAAGATAATTTTTTCATTTCTGTATTTTCCTTTCATATATAATTCGATTTATAAAGTAACTCCCTGTTTGAAAATAGCCATATCATGGAAACCTGCTTCTTCGGATTTTGATTTCTTTCCGGAAGCGATCTCAAGGACAAAGTCCAGAAGGTTTTCTGAAAGTTCATCAAGAGGTGTGTCATTTACCATGACTCCACAGTTGAAATCGATCCAGTTTTGTTTCTTTTTTGCAAGCTGGTTATTTGTGGAGATTTTAACTGTAGGTACAGGACTTGCAAAAGGTGTTCCTCGTCCGGTAGTAAAAAGTACAATGTGTGCCCCGGATGCTGCAAGAGCAGTAGAGGCAACCAGATCATTGCCAGGTGCGCTCAGCAGGTTTAATCCTTTTTCCTTTACAGGTTCTCCATAAGAAAGAACTCCCATAACAGGTGCGCTTCCGGATTTCTGGGTGCATCCGAGAGATTTGTCTTCCAGACTGGAAATACCGCCTTTTTTGTTTCCTGGAGAAGGATTTTCATAAATAGTCTGGTTGTGACTTTTAAAATAATTCTTGAAATCGTTGACAAGGGCAACTGTCTGGTTGAACAGGTCTTCTGTCTCACAGCGGTTCATAAGTGATTCTTCAGCCCCGAACATTTCAGGAACTTCTGTAAGAATCGTAGATCCGCCCATGGAGATCAGCTTGTCAGAGAATGCACCAACAGTAGGGTTGGCCGTAATTCCGGACAAACCATCGGAGCCGCCGCATTTCATACCAATCACCAGTTCAGATGCACTGATTGGTTCGCGTTTAAATGAGGACGCATAGGAAATCAGTTCTTTGACGGTTTCAATACCATCACTGATCTCATCTTCGCATTCCTGGGCAACGAGAAAACGTACACGCTCAGGATCATAGTCCCCGATAAATTTCTTTAATTCATCGATGTTGCTGTTTTCGCAGCCAAGTCCAAGAACCAGAACACCGCCTGCATTAGGATGGTTCACTAAATCAGCAAGAATCTGACGTGTGTTATTCTGATCATCGCCCATCTGGGAACATCCGTAAGGATGTGGAAATGCACAGACACCATCAATCTGGTCTGTCATGTACTTCTGTGAGGCCCGCTCAATAGCAGATGCGACATTGTTAACGCAGCCTACTGTAGGAATGATCCAGATTTCATTACGTACGCCAACACCACCGTTTTTTCTGCGATAGCCCTGGAAGAACTTTGGCTCCCGGTGTGGAAGCTCTGTGATATTTTGGTTATATGTATAAGTAAGAAGATCTCCCAGCCCTGTTTTTAAATTGTGAGTATGAATCCAGGAACCTGCAGAAATTTCTGCAGTTGCACGTCCAATGGGATTACCATATTTAATAATGGAATCACCAGGCTTGAGACTTTTTAATGCAAACTTGTGTCCCTGCATGATGTCTTCTGTAAGAGTGAGTGTGGAGTTATCAAGTTCGATCACAGTGCCTTTCGCCAGAGGCTGAAGCGCAACGGCTACATTATCTGAAGGATTAATTTTAATAAAAGATTTCAAGAAACCAACAACCTCCTTTATGTGAAAATAATATATGTAAGAGCTTACATTCAAATTACATCAACAAAACAGGAACGTCAATAG
>NZ_CAKRNY010000015.1 GCF_934371575.1 uncultured Blautia sp.
CAATACATCCTGGCTGGTTTTGGAATCCAGATTGCCGGTGGGTTCATCTGCCAGAATGATAGCGGGTGCTGCCGCCAAAGCACGGGCGATTGCCACACGCTGCTGCTGACCGCCTGAGAGCTGATTGGGCAGCGCATCCAGACGGTCGCTCAGTCCAAGGGTCTGCACGATCTGCTGCACAAAAGCCTTGTTTACCTTTCCACCATCCAGCTCAATGGGTAGAACGATATTTTCATACACATTCAGCACCGGAACAAGATTATATGCTTGAAACACAAAGCCAATTTTTCTACGGCGGAAGATGGTCAGGGCTTCATCCTTCAAGGAGAAAATATCCTGTCCGTCCACCCTGACTGTGCCGCTTGTAGGGCGATCCAGCCCACCCAGCATGTGTAGCAGCGTGGATTTGCCGGAGCCGGATGTGCCGACAATTGCAACAAATTCGCCCTTCTTTACACTTAAATCAACTCCATCCAGTGCATGAACCGCATTATTGCCGGAGCCATAAATTTTTTTCAGGTCTTTTGCCTGTAAAACCTCCATAAATGAGTACCTCCATGAAAAAATCTGTATGTATGAAAGGAAATGATCCTTTGATACATACAGATTATCGCATAGGATTCTTTCCACATTCTTTCCGGCGGAAAATGAAATCTAACAATTTTGATAGAATTGTTGTTATTTCGGCAGAAATATGGAAAACGTACTTCCTTTTCCCGGAACGGAAGCAACCTTGATATAACCGCCCTCGCCGGATATGATCTGTCGGGCAAGGTATAAGCCGATGCCCACACCTTCTTGTTTCTGCACACTATTTGAGCGGTAAAAGCGAGCAAATATCTCCGCTTGCTCACTTTCCGAAATGCCTGTGCCAGTATCTGATATATCAATCCTTGCAAACATTTCGTAGCTTATAGCAGAAATAGTAATGGTGCCATGCTCCGTATATTTGATGGCATTGTCTACGATATTAGCCAGCGCTTCCGCTGTCCATTTGAAGTCGAATACAGCAAAAGCATCGGTATCCTGCATTTGCAAAGACAATCCTTTTTCAGAAGCCTTGGCGGTATATTGTTCTACTACGCTTTCAAGCAGCGGCTGCAGCGCTGCTTGTTGAGGGGCGAGTGAAATGATCCCGTTTTCCAGTCTGGAAAGCTTTACGAGAGAATCGATCAGAAATCGCAGTTTTTCCGATTGTTTGTACAGCGCCTCCACATTTGCCTTCGCCGATGCAGGCAGAGTTTCCTCCATCAAAAGCTCGCTGTATAACAGCAGGTTTGCAATTGGCGTTTTTGTCTGGTGGGAGATGTCCGCAATCAAGGTTTTGATTTTGTCTTTTTCCTGCGCTACATTTCGAGAAGATGCTTCTGCGGCAGAAAGATAGTGTGCAAACTTTGTTTCCAAAGCAGACAGCTGGCTTTCATCAAAATTGGTTTCAGAAAAGGAGCCGGTCATGGCAGCGTCCAGCATCCTTTCGATTTCTTCCATCGTTTTTCTGGCCTTTCTCCGCTCCCATAACACAACAGCTGCCGCCGCCAGAAAACACAGCAGTATGATCACAATGCCGGTTTTATTCATCTTTTATCACCCAGCTATAACCGATTCCATAGACGGTTTTAATGTATTTCTGTGCACCAAGCTTATCCCTCAGACGCTTGATCGTAACAGACAAAGCATTTTCATCCACATATTCTGCGCCATCTGTCCAGATCCGGTCGACAAGGTCTCCACGGGTCATGGTTCGACCACGGTTTTCAACAAGCAGACGCAGTAATTTTTGTTCTGTTTTACTCAATTCCACTTTTGAATCTCCCGCATAAAAGGTCATCGCCTCAAAGTCAAATTGAAAAAGATCAATACGGATCGGCGCATTTTTATGGTTTGACGCTTGCTTTCGCAGTTGGGTATTCACCCTTGCCCGCAAAACCGAAAGAGAAAAGGGCTTGGTAATGTAATCATCAGCGCCCCTCTCCAGTCCGTCTACGATGTCCAGATCGGTGTCATTGGCAGTCAGCAGAATAACAGGAACTCCGGGCATGTTTTCCTTGACCTCCCGGAGCAGCTCAAGCCCACTGCCATCCGGCAGATTGATATCCAACAGGATCAGGGATACACCGCCGCAAAGCAGCTGTTCCTTCGCCGTTTTTAGGTCTTGGCAGGAAATGATCTGCCGAGCATCTGCTTTCAGTGCTTTGCATAAGCCTTGATTCAAACCGATATCATCTTCAACAATCAGTAATTGCTCCATATATCTCACTCCCTCGTTATTCAAATGCCACCATTATTTCCTTGGGCAATTTTTCGTTCTCACAGTTCAGAAGATAGGCTATTGGCTATTGCTCTGTTTGCAAATTTGTTTGTTTTCACTGTATCCCAATCAGCAAGCCGGATGATCTATGCTGTGTCGTTTTTTTACTTTCTTAATTGTATCATGCTAATGTAAAGAAATCCATATTCTCTGAAAAGTTGTCCTGTTTTTTGAAAAATCCGGCATAACCATAGTAGAAAGAGTCAAACACCTGCTAATCACGCGGGTATGGGGATTTATGGGCGTGGAAGCTGTTGCAAGACCTCATATAAATGGTTTTTTCCTTTATTTGGGCTGTTTCTATGTTCCTTTGCCGGCTTGGAACGGGAAAAATTTGTATGTTCACGTAGTTCGGTTCGGCAAAGAAGATAATCGGTACTTAAAACATAAAAAAACATCTTGATTTTCATGAATACTTATGATATGATACCGCTCAAAGAAAAGGGAGTAGCGGCCATGAAGAGATAAATGGAATTCCATTTTTTCTGAATGGTGCATAAATGCGTCAGAACGGTAGATGAAACTACCCGCATTATGAGATAATCAGCGAGACTTTTATTTCAGGCATTATAACAGTGCCTGGGATAAAAGTCTTTTTTTTCCCTTTTTGAAAACTATTGTTGGTAAGAGAAATGGAGGAGAAAAATGAGTAAGCGAAATGGAAAAATGAAATATCTGGCAATCGGTGCTGCCGGGCTTATAGTGGCAGGGGGATTAGCGCTGGATGCAACTTACCAGATTCAGGAGCAGGAACAGGCAGTACTCACAACCTTTGGAGTGCCAAAGGCAGTGACTGAAACGGGATTACATTTCAAAGTCCCTTTTGTACAGCAGGTGCAGAAGGTAAATACCACGATCCAGGGATTTCCAATTGGATACAGTATGGGAAACAATGCGGTAGTGGAAAATGAAGGAATCATGATCACTTCGGATTACAATTTTATTGATGTGGATTTCTTTGTTGAATATCGAATTTCAGAACCTGTAAAATATCTTTACACATCTGAGCAGCCGGAAGAGATTTTAAAAAATATTGCGCAAAGCTGTATCCGAACTGTGATAGCAAGCTATAATGTGGATGAGGTTCTGACCACCGGAAAAGGAGAAATCCAGAGCAAGATCAAAGAAATGATTTTGAATCAGATGGAGGAACAGGATCTGGGAATTCAATTGGTTAACATAACAATACAGGATTCCGAGCCGCCTACTGAAGAAGTGATGAAAGCATTTAAAGAGGTGGAAACCGCAAAACAGGGAAAAGAAACGGCGCTTAACAATGCTAATAAATACAGGAACGAAAAGCTTCCCGAAGCGCAGGCCCAGGCAGACCAGATCATTCAGGATGCGGAGGCACAAAAACAGGTGAGGATCAATGAGGCAGAAGCTGAGGTGGCAAGATTTAATGCAATGTATGAGGAATATGTGAAGAATCCTGAGACCACAAAAATGCGAATGTTCTATGAAACCATGGAAGATGTGCTGCCTGGTATGAAGATTGTGATCGACAACGGAAGCGGCGTGGAAAAGATATTGCCGCTGGATTCTTTTTCCGGAGACTGGAAAACAGAAGAAGATACAAGTGAAGATACA
Source organism: uncultured Blautia sp. (assembly GCF_934371575.1). Classification (GTDB taxonomy): domain Bacteria; phylum Bacillota; class Clostridia; order Lachnospirales; family Lachnospiraceae; genus Blautia_A. Next base: position 3,899 of record NZ_CAKRNY010000015.1, read on the forward strand.
AGCGAAGAAACTAAGTGAAGTTAAGATAAGTATCTGATAGAAAGGATAAAAAATTATGAAAATGAAAAAAGCGGCACTTATAGCAGGCATTCTCGGAGCAGTAATAATTGGCTCTTCCATAACCATAACACAGCAAAATGAATACAAGCTGATCCGTCAGTTTGGTAAAGTTGACAGAGTGATCTGCGAACCGGGAATCAGCTTTAAAATTCCATTGATAGAAAGGACGCAGTCTTTACCAAAGGAAACGTTGCTATATGATTTGGAAGCATCTGATGTGATTACCAAGGACAAGAAAACCATGATCAGTGACAGCTATGTTTTGTGGAGAATCACAGATCCCCTTAAATTTGCACAGACTCTGAACTCTTCTTTGGAAAACAGCGAGAGCCGAATTAATACGGCCGTATATAATGCCACAAAAAATGTGATTAGCAGTCTTTCCCAGGACAGAGTGATCACAAGCCGGGACGGAGAATTATCGGATATGGTGATGGAAGCCATTGGAGATAATATGGAACAATATGGGATTGAGCTGATTAAATTTGAAACAAAGCAATTGGATCTGCCGGACGATAATAAGGCTGCTGTGTATGAGAGAATGATCTCAGAGCGTGATAATATTGCTGCTACATATAAAGCAGAAGGCGATTCAGAAGCAAAAGTAATCCAGAACAAAACAGATAAGGAAGTGACTATTCAGATTTCAGATGCGAAGAAGCAGGCTGAGATTTTGAAGGCAGAAGGGGAACAGGAATATATGAAAATTCTTTCCCAGGCTTATGGGGAAGATGAGAGAAGAGAATTTTATTCCTTCGTAAGAAGCCTTGAAGCACTGAAAACTTCTATGCAAGGAGAGAACAAGACCGTTATTTTGTCATCTGATTCCCCGATTGCTCAGATTTTTGAGGGAAAATAATAAAAATTCTTGCATCTGCCGGCATTGACGTATATCATAAGGAACATAAGGAGTGACAAAAGATGGCGATAGTGAGAAAACACATATATTTTTCCGGGCAGGTGCAGGGCGTTGGATTTCGTTACCGTGCAAAAAATGCGGCGAGAGCCAATGATCTTACCGGCTGGGTGGACAATCTGTGGGATGGCAGAGTGGAAATGGAAGTCCAGGGAGAGCTTTCCGGAATTGAGCGCATGATTCAGGAAATCGAGATGGGAAGTTTTATCCGGATTGAGAATTATCAGATGGAAGACCTGCCGGTGGATGAAAGCGAGTGGAGCTTTTATTCGAAATGAAAAGGAATGCCAGGAGCAATGAAAATTTTGCTTCTGGTATTTTTTTGCAAATAGCAAAGCAGATATTAAAAAACAGGATTGACAATTATAGGATTGCCCTTTATAATTAGTTCGCACACGAACAGTTCGAACACGAACAGTTCAGGGGCGAACTATTTTTGTCCGGAAGTATATGAAAGAAGGGAAATATGGAAAAAAAGAAAAAAACGGGTCCTGATGAGTGCTGCCGGGCGGAACGGCATATAGGGTATGAGGTTCGTACTCTCAATCAGGTAATTGGACGTCTGGTGAATTCATATCAGTCCAAGGTGGATGAGAAAGCCGGAATTAACCGCATGCAGGGTTGGATCATTGGTTATCTGTACCGGCATTCAGAAGAAGCTGTTTTCCAGAAAGACCTGGAAGCAGAATTTCAGATGGCGCGTTCTACTGCGTCAGGAATCCTTCAGGCAATGGAGAAGAAAGGGCTTATTACCAGAGAAGCTATTCCAAGAGATGCCAGACTGAAGCGTCTGGTGCTTACGGAAAAGGGAATGGAATTTCAGATGGAAATTATGGAGAATTTTGACAGGATCCAGAATGTGTTAAAGTCTGATATTCCCCAGGAAAAACTGGAATGCTTTATGGAAGTTCTGGACATGATCCGGGAAAATGCCCAAAGAGAGTGCTGTCTGCGGGATGAAAACTAACAAAAAAAGAAAGGGGAGAACCTGATGATAAAGACATTACTTGCCCAGGTAAAGGAGTTTAAGAAGGCCTCCTTCCTCACACCGGTATTTATGATACTGGAGGTTGTGGTGGAGACAATGATTCCTCTTGTAATGGCAGATATGATCGACAACGGTGTGGAAGCCGGTAATATCAGTTATCTTTACAGAAAAGGTGCCATTATGGCGCTTCTTGCTGTTGCAGGACTTGTTACCGGTATTCTTGGGGGAAAATACGGAGCATACGCATCCTCCGGTTTTGCCCGTAATCTTCGTAAAGCAATGTATACTAACATTCAGACATTTTCATTTTCAAACATTGACAAGTTCAGTACTGCAAGCCTGATCACACGTCTGACTACAGACGTGACCAACCTGCAGAATGCATACCAGATGATACTGCGTATGTGTACCCGTGCTCCGGCCAGTCTGATCTGTGCCATGGCGATGGCGTTTATGATCAATGCAAGGGTTGCCAGTATTTATCTTATTGCTGTTATTTTCCTTGGAGCTTTTCTGGTATTTATTATGAAGAAGGCGACCAGATATTTCCAGGAGGTATTTAAGAAATATGATGACTTAAATGCCAGTGTACAGGAAAATATTAATGCAGTTCGTGTTGTGAAGGCTTATGTACGTGAAGAATACGAGACTACGAAGTTTCAGAAGGCCTGTAATAAGGTTTATGAAATGTTTGTAAGAGCTGAGAAGCTGGTTGTTATGAACATGCCGGTCATGCAGTTTACAGTCTATGCATGTATTCTTGGAATCAGCTGGCTGGGTGCTAACATGATCGTTGGCGGAAGTCTGACTACAGGTGAGCTGATGAGTCTTCTTACATATTGTATGAATATTTTGATGAGCCTTATGATGCTCTCAATGGTATTTGTCATGATTACCATGAGTGCCGCCAGTGCAGAGCGTGTAGCTGAGGTTATCAATGAGACAGCAGATCTTCGCGATCCGCAGAATCCGGTAATGGAAGTTGCGGATGGAAGTATTGTATTTGACCATGTTGATTTCAGTTATAAGAAGGACAGCAAGGAGCCGGTGCTGAAGGATATTGATCTTTCTATTCGTGCCGGAGAGACAATCGGTATTATCGGTGGAACCGGAAGTGCAAAATCCAGTCTGGTAAATCTGATCAGCCGTCTTTATGATGTGAGCAGTGGTTCAGTAAAGGTTGGCGGTGTGGACGTTCGTGAGTATCATATGGAAAGTCTGCGAAATCAGGTAGCAGTTGTTCTTCAGAAAAATGTGCTGTTTTCCGGTACCATTCTGGAGAATCTGCGCTGGGGAAATAAAGAAGCATCAGAGGAAGAGTGCCGTCGTGCATGTAAGCTTGCCTGTGCAGATGACTTTATTGAAAAAATGCCGGATAAATATAATACATATATTGAACAGGGGGGAACCAATGTTTCCGGAGGTCAGAAACAGCGTCTCTGTATTGCCAGAGCGCTTCTTAAGAAACCAAAAGTACTGATCCTGGATGATTCCACAAGTGCAGTAGATACTGCCACGGATGCCCGTATCCGCAGGGCATTTGCAGAGGAAATCCCGGAGACTACCAAACTGATCATTGCACAGCGTATTTCCAGTATTCAGAGTGCTGACCGTATTATTGTTATGGATGAAGGCCGGATCAGCGGATTTGGAACGCATGAGGAACTGATGCGGACCAATACGATCTATCAGGATGTTTATAATTCCCAGATAAAGGGTGGAGGAGATTTCGATGAGAATAGAGGAGGTGATCAGGCATGAGCAACAACAAACCCATAAAAGGTCCGGGACGTGGCGGCGCAGCTTTTCGTACAGGTCCAATGGTTGAGAATCCAGGTAAAATGCTTGGCAGACTGATGGGATATATTTATAAAAATTACAGGATCCACATTATTGTAGTTGTGATCGGAATTGTAGTCAGTGTTCTTGCAAATGTGCAGGGAACCATGTTTATGAAGACGCTTATTGATCAGTATATCATGCCTCTTCTGAAAGCAGAAACTCCGGATTTTCATCCTCTGGCAATGGCAATCCTCCGGGTGGCCTGTTTTTATGCCATAGGTGTGGCATGTACCTATACCTACAATCGACTGATGATTTACGTGAGTCAGGGAACCCTGCGCAACCTTCGAAATGAGATGTTTGAGCGCATGGAGACTTTGCCTGTAAAATATTTTGATACACATGCGCATGGAGATATCATGTCCGTTTATACCAATGATATTGATACCCTGCGTCAGATGATCAGTCAGAGTATCCCTCAGCTGATTTCCAGTGTGATCACCATTGTCAGTGTGCTGGTAAGTATGATCATTCTGAATATTCCCCTTACTCTTGTAACTCTGTTCATGGTAGGTGTTATGCTTTTTGCAAGTAAGAATCTTGCTGGTCTCAGCGGTAAGTATTTCATGGAGCAGCAGAAGAATCTTGGCATTGTAAACGGTTACATCGAGGAAATGATGGAAGGCCAGAAGGTTGTAAAGGTATTCTGTCATGAGGAAGAAAGCCTTGAGAAATTTAATGAGCTGAACGACCAGCTGTTTGAGAGCGCGAATAATGCCAATAAATTTGCAAATGTGCTGATGCCTACCTGTGCACAGATTGGAAATATCAGCTATGTGCTGTGTGCCATTGTAGGCGGTGTGCTGGCTGTAAACAGCGTGGGTGGATTTACTCTTGGCGGCCTGGCAAGCTTTCTTACCTTTAATAAGAGCTTCAGCCAGCCAATCAATCAGGTGAGCCAGCAGTTTAACAGTATTGTTATGGCTCTTGCCGGTGCAAAACGTATTTTTGATCTTCTGGATGAGAAACCGGAGGTAGATGAGGGATACGTTACTCTGGTAAATGTGAAAGAAGAGAATGGTAAGCTGGTTGAGTCCGAGAAGCGTACAGGACGCTGGGCATGGAAGCATTTTCATAAGGCTACCGGAAAAACAGATTACATCGAACTGAAGGGAGATATTGTCCTGGATGGTGTGGATTTTGGATATCGGGATGATAAGATTGTTCTTCACGATGTTAAGATGTATGCGAAACCAGGACAGAAGATTGCTTTTGTTGGTTCTACAGGTGCCGGCAAAACAACGATCACAAACCTTTTGAATCGTTTCTATGACATTCAGGACGGTAAGATCCGTTATGACGGAATTAATATAAACAAGATCAAAAAGGGCGATTTAAGGCGTTCTATGGGTATCGTACTTCAGGATACCAATTTGTTTACGGCTACGGTTATGGAAAATATTCGTTATGGTAAACTTGATGCAACGGATGAAGAAGTGATCGCGGCTGCAAAGCTGGCTAATGCGGATGGCTTTATCCGAAGGCTGCCGGATGGTTATAATACTATGCTTCGCAACAATGGTGCTAATTTAAGCCAGGGGCAGAGACAGCTGATTGCAATTGCAAGGGCTGCAGTTGCAGATCCGCCGGTGCTGATTCTGGATGAAGCAACAAGCTCTATTGATACCCGTACAGAGAAACTGGTACAAAACGGCATGGATAAGCTGATGGAGGGCAGAACTACATTTGCCATTGCACACAGGCTTTCCACTGTAAGAAACAGTGACTGTATTATGGTTCTGGAGCAGGGAAGAGTGATAGAGAGAGGATCTCATGATGAATTGATTGCCCAGAAGGGTAAGTATTATCAGTTGTATAATGGGTGATATGAGTTAAATAAGTAAGAGGTAACGTTTGGAAGGTTCAAGCGTTACCTCTTACTTTTTGTACGGAAGATATTTTTTGTAAAAATATTCTATGGATATTATTTTTTGCCGGCAGTTTCTTTTTGCGGCAGCTGGGCAAGCACGATAGCACCAAACATTACGACGCAGCCAATAATCTCACGTGTGCTCAGACGCTGTCCAAGAATGATCCAGCCGGCGAGCACGGAAATGCAGGATTCCAGACTGAGGATCAGGGAGGCTACGGTGGGATTCATGTTTTTCTGGCCAAGGATCTGGAGAGTGTAAGCTACACCACAGGACATAATACCAGCGTAAAGAATAGCACCCCAGGCTCCGGCAAAGGCAGAAAGATGCGGATGCTCCAGAATGGCAGCCGGGATGGCAGTGAGGATTCCGCAGACCAGAAACTGTATACAGGACATTTTCACCCCATCTACTTTAGGGGAAAAATGGTCAATGACCAGAATATGCAGGGAAAACAGAACTGCACAGATCAGAACCAGGATATCTCCTTTTCCCATGGAGAAGCTATCTGTAATGCACAGCAGATAAAGGCCGATCAAAGCCATGGCAACTGCAACCCAGATAAAAGGACTGCATTTCTTTTTCATAAAAAGTCCCAGGATCGGAACAATGATGATGTAGCATGCAGTAAGGAATCCTGCTTTTCCAACAGAGGTATACTGGATTCCAAACTGCTGGAAGTTGGAGGCAAGGCACAGGCAGATACCGCAGGCAATTCCGCCTGTGATTAAGGTTTTTGTACTGCCGGGGCAAGCCTGAGGGCTGTTTTTTGCAGAATCGGCAGAAGACTGGGGATTGATCTTTTTTAGCAAAAAAATGACAGGGATCAGCACCAGGGCACCGATGATATTTCGGGTGGCGTTGAAGGTAAGCGGTCCCACTGCGTTTCCGCCTTCACTCTGTGCCACAAAAGCAATTCCCCAGATCGCGGCAGTGAGCAGAAGAAGCAGCGAGTTTTTTAATGGTATCTGTTGTTTTTTCATAGTGTATGATTCTCCTCATAAATTTCATAAAAATGCCCTCCCATAACAGGAGGGACATTATTCATCGTTCCATCATACTGATGGATTCAATTCCTACACTTCCGCCACGGACGACTTCGATGCGGCCGAACTCTTCTTTGATCAGTTTGACAACGGCATCGTTTTTGGTGGCTGTCTGTACAAATTCCAGAAGCAGGCTGTCTTTACCGTAATCGATCACTCTGGCCTTGAAGGTTTCTGCTATCTGAAACAGCTCAACTTTGTCCTCAGAAGAACAGTTGAAAACTTTGATATAAAGGATCTCCTTCATACGAACAAAGGTATTTGTGAAGTCGATGACCTTAATAACCTCTACCATGCGGTTCAGCTGTTTTTTGATCTGTTCGAAGGTCTCATCGTCGCTTACTGTTGCAATGGTCATTCGGGAAACAGTAGGATCCTCTGTGGTACCTACGGTAAGGCTGTCCAGATTGTAGCATTTGCCGGAAAAAAGTCCGGAAATCTTGGACAGAACACCTACCTGGTTTTCAACATAGAGGGAAATCCATCTTTTTTTCATGCCTTTATTTGCCATGGGATAAACCTCCTGAATTTCTAAAATATTTAACAATCCATAATCAGATCTTCCAGTGTTCCGCCAGGCTTGATCATCGGATAGACCATTTCCTCCGGGTCAATGATGAACTCGATCAAGGTAGGAACCTTGGTGTTTTTCTTAGCTTCTTCAAATGCGGCAGCTACTTCAGCTTTGTTGAAAACACGAATGCCCTTTGCACCGTAGCTTTCTGCCAGTTTCACAAAATCCGGTGTGTACTTCGGGTACTCTTCACCGTTGGTACGTCTGGAAAGTGCACCGGAACGAAGATTGGTCATACTGTAACGTTTGCCGTAGAAAAGCTTCTGCCACTGACGGACCATGCCAAGATATTCGTTGTTGAATACACAGAGAATCAGAGGCAGCTCTTCCAGAACTGCTGTGGCAAATTCCTGAATATTCATCTGCATACCGCCGTCACCGGAAATGACGATGACCGGTTTGTCAGGATTACCGATTTTGGCGCCTACACCGCCTGGAAAACCATATCCCATGGTTCCAAGTCCGCCGGACATGATCAGCTGCTTGCCGGGCGTGATTTCTGCATACTGGGAAACCAGCATCTGATGCTGTCCTACATCTGTGACAATAATAGCTTCCTGGAACTGCTGGTTGATTTCATTTATTATGTCAACAGGACTTAATCTGTCATTTGGACGCATTGCAAGAGGATGCTCCTGCTTCCAGCCATTGATTTCACTGATCCATTTTGGATTGGTGCAGTCGGATATATATTCGGACATTTTTTCAAGGGCTTCTTTCGCATCTGCAACAATAGGAATGTCTACGTGTATATTTCTGGAAATAGAAGCTGTGTCAATGTCAATATGGATGATCTGGGCATTGGGGGCAAACTCATGAAGCTTGCCTGTAATTCGGTCATTGAAACGTGTTCCGATGGAGAAAAGCACATCACAATTGCTTACTGCTTTATTGGCAGCGTAGGCACCGTGCATGCCAAGATTTCCGATGAAAAGAGGATGGTTGGTGGGAATGGCTCCACGTCCCATAATAGTGGTTACTACCGGAACCCCGGTCTTTTCCACAATTTTCCGGAAAATTTCGTTGGCCCGTGAAATATTGATTCCACCGCCTGCAAGGAAAAGCGGTTTTTTCGCCTTGGAAAGAGTCTTGATGGCGCGTTTCAGCTGACCAATATGGACATTGGTGTTAGGTTTATAACCACGGATATTTACATTTTTGGGATATTCCGGGCTGCCAAGCTCTGCCATAACGTCCTTCGGGAGGTCGATCAGAACGGGGCCCGGGCGGCCTGTGCGGGCAATATAGAAGGCTTCTTTAATAATGCGTCCGAGATCCTCGCGATTCTGGACGGTAATTCCGTATTTGGTAATGCTGCGGGTGATTCCGACAATATCAACCTCCTGGAAAGCGTCATTTCCAATCAGGTGACGTGCTACCTGACCGGTGAAGCATACCAGAGGAACACTGTCGTAATTGGCAGTAGCAAGACCGGTGACAAGATTGGTGGCACCGGGACCGCTTGTGACGAGACATACGCCAACCTTGCCGGTAGTGCGTGCATAAGCATCGGCTGCATGAACCAGTGCCTGCTCGTGGCGGGGAAGAATTACAGTGATATCTTCCTGCTTATATAATTCATCGCTGATATCAATGGTACATGCTCCGGGATAACCGAAAACGTACTCCACACCTTCTTCTTTCAGTGCTTTTACCAGCAGTTTATTGCCTGATATCTGTTTCATTTGGTGAAGCAACCTCCTTTTTCAAGTCAGTGAAAACCAACAGTATAATTATAAAAAAATCTCCAAGCCTCATAGACTCAGAGGAAAGGATATTTAATCAGTATTATAACGTTAACGTGACGAAGTGTCAACAAAGGGAAGGCAAAAATTGCACGTGTGATAAAAAAATACAACTGTTCAAAAAATGCAAAAAATTTGTCCACAAAAATGTCTACAGTTGAATGCAGAACAAAATATTCTATAATAGAAGTGTATTCCTTAACTGGATGAAGCAGTGTTATAAATGGGAGGAAATTGAGTAATTCTGCATAAAATACCGCCGACAGGATGCTGGGCTGAGAGCTCCTGTACGGCGGTGTTTTGTTTTCAGTATTCAGTGATCAGTTCCTGTATCATCTGTGCGGTATCTTCACAGGAGTAGAGCTGCTCGTTTTTCAGGCTTTTCATATAATCAAGAAATGCTTCCAGAAGACTGGGCTCATTGAAGGTAAAACAGAGGATTTTTCCGTGTATGTCTTTGAAAAGCAGGTAACCCATTGTATCATTGACCACCAGGTGGAGATTTTCCGTAAGCTGGTTCAGAGGATGCTTCATAAGCCGGTAAATGCCTTTCTGACAATATGGAATCATATATGCAAGCAGCTGCTTACGTTCTGAGAGAGTAAGAGGCCGATATAATTCTTCCGGAATCTCATGAACCCGTCCAGTGGAAAGAAACTGCCGGAGTCCTGAAATGGTGAAAAAAATAGTAAGATTTTCAGGGACGAGCAGGCTTCGGTTAGCTGCAAGCAAAACAGAGGCCTGGCGGATAAAATTATCTCTGTCAGGAAGGTGCGGGTAAACTGCTTTTTCCAGAAGCTCATCATCAATAAGGGGTGTAATACAGGTTTCTGGCTGTAAGATAAAGGAAGGAACTGTGCGGTACATTTGCTGCAGAGAACCGTCCATTGGAAGATAATCAATTACATGAAACAGCGGTTGGCAAAGCTGTTGGTAAGCCTGGTAAAGCTCCTGAAGAAGGCGCAAATGCCCGGATCCCTTGTAAAGAAAGCCTTTCTGGTAATCTGCAGTACAGACAATTGCGTACTCAAAGGTAAGGATCATACATGGAAACGCATTAAAATTCTGATAATGAGCGGTGATGTCATCATAATAGTAATAAGGCTTGTAATCCATAGTTGTGAAGAAAAGCGGAAGCATAGTCTGCAGGCATTTCAGATTGTACAGCTGGCGTTCCGGGGTGAACTGCCCGGTTTTACTGAAACAGATTAAATGCTCGATAGTAAGGTCTCCTTCCGAACGCAGACTGGACAGGGTGCTGAAAAGAAAAGGACAGTCCGGCTGGATCAGAAGCTGAATGGAACCTTTTATTCTGGCTGCTTCTGAGAGAAGAATGCTGTGTATATAATAATCCATTTCGGTTCTGGAAAAAACAGGAATGCAGGCAGTCTCAGCAGAGGGAAGTTCTGGAGAAAGAGCAGCTTTTTGAAAAAGAAACTGTATATTTTCAGAAGCGACATGGCTGGGAAAGCTGGTAAGAAATTGTTCCACGCTTTTTCGTCTGTAGTAAACGGAGGTTCCAAGACGTGTGAGCTCATATGCATCCCGAAGCTTTTGGGCTTCAGAAGGGGTGAGCGGCAGATGTTCTGTAAGCTTGCAGAAAACTTCCGGGGAAGGGGGATTACGCTTTCCGCTGATGATCCGATAGAGCATGGAGCGATCCATCTGGCAGGCGGAAGCCAGAGAATAAATTTTGATCTTTTTTTCTTTGATGTAGTAATTTAATAAATCTGAAAATACGGACATAATCGGTCGCCTTTCTCCTTTTGCAGTTATTTTATCAGAAGAAAACAGAAAAAGAAAGGGCAAACTTTTCAAAAGATGGATTTCGTGTTAGAATATACAGAACAGCTCATAAAAAGAAAGGACAAGGATAGAAAGCCGTGGAATTGAATAAAGAGAATATGAAAAAAATAAGGTGGCTGATTGCTTTTGCTGTGCTTTTGTATCTTGGGGTGCAGAATCTGGGCGTGGTTCTGAAGTATGTAAAAATTCTGTGGGGACTGATTTTGCCTTTTATTCTTGGCGGAGCGATGGCATTTGTCCTGAATGTACCTATGGCATTTATTGAACGTCATCTTTTTGGAAAAGCAAAAGAAAAGCAGGATAAAAAAGGAAAAGCCGCCAGACGCATGGCAAGGCCGGTAAGCCTTGTGCTGGCTATTGTTCTGGTCGTACTGGTAATTCTGATCGTAGTACTTGTTGTGGCCCCTGAGCTTGGCAGAACTCTGGTAAGCGTTGTGAGGCGTGTGGAGGAGGAAGTGCCTGTGGTGCAGAAATGGCTGACAGATACCTTCCAGAGCGATTCTGAAATCGTGAAATGGGCGGAAACCATAAAAATCGAGCCGCAGAAAATCATTGATTCTATTGCAAGCGTGCTTAAGAACGGTGCTGATAATCTGGTGTCCTCCACCATTATGGTTACTATGGGACTGGTGAGCATGGCAATGAATTTTGCGATTGGATTTGTTTTTGCCTGTTATGTGCTTTTGCAGAAAGAAAAGCTGGGAATACAGGTGATGAAAGCGTCTTATGCGATTTTACCCGTAAAAACAGTGGAATATCTGAGACACGTCTGTACTTTGGCAAGTAAGGTATTTGCAAGCTTTATTACAGGACAGTGTATTGAGGCTGTGATTCTTGGAACTATGTTCTTTGTGAGCATGACTATTGGAAATTTTCCATATGCAATGTTGATTGGTGTGCTGATCAGTTTTACGGCACTGATTCCGGTATTTGGCGGTATTATTGGCTGTTGGGTGGGATTTTTCCTGATTCTGATGGTAAGTCCGCTGAAGGCCGTTACGTTCCTGGCACTCTTCCTGATTCTGCAGCAAATCGAAGGAAATCTGATCTATCCTCATGTGGTTGGAAATTCTGTGGGACTTCCGGCAATCTGGGTACTGGTTGCAGTTACGCTTGGAGGCAATCTGATGGGAATTGTAGGAATGCTGATTTTTATTCCATTGGTATCTGTGCTGTATACTCTGTTTCGGGAATGGGTATATGAGCGTCTGAATAAAAAGAATCTGAAAATCAGCTGATGGAATAGGGCAAATGTCTGCTGGCAAAAAAATCTCCGGGAGTTTTAAGATCTCCCGGAGATTTTTGATTCAAATTTTATTTTTTTATGAAGATCAGTCGTTGGTCTGTTTCTGGCTTTCTACTTCTGCAAGCTTCATTGCACGAACTTTCAATGGCAGACCGAACAGAGTGATGAATCCGTCTGCATCGTGGTGATCGTACATATCACCTGTGGTGAAGGAAGCAAGAGACTCGTTGTAGAGGCTGTATGGAGATGTAGTTCCGGCTTTGATGATGTTGCCTTTATAAAGCTTGAATTTAACTTCACCGGTTACATATTTCTGGGTGGACTCTACGAATGCCTGAAGTGCTTCACGAAGAGGTGTGAACCATTTTCCCTCGTAAACAACCTGTGCAAGCTGGCTTCCAAGTTTCTTCTTGGTTTCCAGTGTTTCACGGTCAAGGATCAGCTCCTCAAGCTGCTCATGTGCTGCCATAAGAATTGTTCCGCCAGGAGTCTCATAAACGCCACGGGATTTCATACCTACAACACGGTTTTCTACAATATCGATAATGCCGATTCCGTTTTCACCGCCAAGCTTGTTCAGCTCTGTGATGATTTCAGAAACCTTCATTGCTTTTCCATTTAAGGTTTTCGGAATACCGGCCTCAAAAGTCATGGTAACTTCTGTTTCTTTGTCTGGTGCTTTCTCAGGAGTTACGCTGAGAACCAGCATATCGTCATAGTTTGGAGCCTGCGCCGGATCCTCAAGCTCAAGTCCCTCATGGCTGATGTGCCAAAGGTTACGGTCACGGCTGTAGCTGTGCTTTGCATCAAATGGAAGGTTGATACCATGTGCCTGGCAGAAGGCAATTTCATCTTCACGGGACTGCATGGTCCAGACATCTGTCATACGCCATGGAGCAATGATCTTGATATCCGGCGCAAGAGCTTTGATTCCCAGTTCGAAACGAATCTGGTCATTTCCTTTACCGGTTGCACCGTGACAGATCGCAACAGCGTTTTCTTTTCTTGCAATTTCCACCAGTTTTTTGGCAATTGCAGGACGTGCCATGGAGGTACCAAGAAGATATTTGTGCTCATATACAGCACCTGCTTCAACACATGGCATAATGTAGTTGTCGCAGAAATCGTCTACAATATCTTCAATATATAATTTGGAAGCTCCGGAAAGCTTTGCTCTTTCCTGAAGACCATCCAGCTCATTTCCCTGACCGCAGTTTACACAGCAGCAAACTACTTCGTAATCAAATGTTTCCTTCAGCCACGGAATCAGTGCTGTGGTATCAAGTCCGCCTGAATATGCAAGTACAACTTTTTCTTTCATAATAATAACCTCTTTTCTTTTATCCCTCTGAAACAGATAGGGTGATAATTTACATTATATTTTGAATAAATATTCATTGCGTTGTGAACATTAATTAATATACAACAATATTTATAAATATGCAATAGGAAAATTGAAAAAAATAAAAATAACTTTGCATAAAAATGCGGCATTTAATAGGAAAATAGTAGGCGAGATGCATAAAAAACAGGAAAATGTAAAAAATAATACAAAAAAGCGGTTGCATAATATACAAACAAGATGTATAATCCATACATCGCTGTTAATAGGGAGGAAACCAAAATGATAAAAGCTGGAATTATTGGAGCAACCGGTTATGCAGGAAATGAGATTGTACGTCTCCTTCTTGGCCACAAAGAAGTAGAAGTGGCATGGTACGGCTCCAGAAGCTACATTGATAAAAAATATGCGGGAATTTATCAGAACTTTTTCAAACTGGTAGATGCCAGCTGCATGGATGATAATATGGAAGCACTTGCAGATGAGGTGGATGTTATTTTTACCGCAACTCCTCAGGGGCTGTGTGCGTCGCTTGTAAATGAGGGTATTCTTTCCAGGGCTAAGGTGATTGACTTAAGTGCGGATTTCCGTATTAAAGATGTAAAGAAATATGAAAAATGGTACGGAATCGAGCATAAATCACCGCAGTTTATTGAAGAGGCAGTTTATGGATTATGTGAGATTAACCGCGAAGATATTAAGAAGGCACGTCTGATCGCTAACCCGGGATGTTATCCAACATGTTCCACACTTTCCATTTATCCGCTTTTAAAAGCTGGAATGATCGATCCGAATACTATTATTATAGATGCAAAATCAGGAACAACAGGTGCCGGAAGAGGAGCCAAGGTTGATAATCTTTACTGCGAAGTAAATGAAAATATCAAGGCATATGGTGTTGCAACACACAGACATACACCTGAAATTGAAGATCAGCTTGGCTATGCCTGCGGACAGAATGTGACAATTAATTTTACCCCTCATCTTGTTCCCATGAATAGAGGAATTCTGGTTACAGCATATGCTTCTCTGACAAAGAACGTATCTTATGAAGAAGTGAAAGCTGCTTACGATGCATGTTATGAAAATGAGACATTTGTGCGGGTACTGGACAAGGATGTATGTCCTCAGACCAAGTGGGTAGAGGGCAGTAATTATGTGGATGTAAACTTTAAAATTGATCCGAGAACCAATAGAATTATTATGATGGGAGCAATTGATAATCTGGTAAAAGGTGCTGCCGGACAGGCAGTTCAGAATATGAACCTGATGTTTGGATTTAACGAAGCAGAGGGATTGTTGCAGGTTCCGATGTATCCGTAAACAAAAGAGGAGGCGCATTAACATGGAAATTATTACAGGAGGTGTTACTGCTGCAAAAGGGTTTAAGGCAGCAGCGGCAGCAGCAGAAATTAAATACAAAGATCGTACAGATATGGCAATGATTTACAGTGAGATTCCCTGTGTTGCAGCAGGTACTTTTACTACAAATGTGGTGAAAGCAGCTCCGGTAAAATGGGACCAGGATGTGGTTTATAATCATCCGAAAGCACAGGCTGTGATCTGCAACAGTGGTATTGCAAATGCATGTACCGGAGCAGAAGGATATGGCTATTGTAAGGCAACTGCAGATGCTGCTTCTGAGATACTTGGAATTCCGGCAGACAGTGTACTGGTTGCATCTACAGGTGTTATTGGAATGCAGATCCCTATTGACAGAATCGTAAACGGAGTAAAAGCTATGGCACCAAAGCTGGATGGCTCTCTGGAGGCCGGAACAGAGGCTGCCAAAGCTATCATGACGACAGATACTGTGAAAAAAGAGGTTGCTGTTCAGATTGAAATAGGAGGAAAAACAGTAACTGTAGGAGGAATGTGCAAGGGTTCCGGCATGATACATCCAAATATGTGCACCATGCTTGGATTTGTTACAACGGATGCAGCAATTTCCAAAGAAATGCTTCAGAAGGCTTTAAGTACTAATATTAAAGATACGTTTAATATGGTTTCTGTTGACGGGGATACCTCCACAAATGACACTGTTCTGCTTCTTGCAAATGGTATGGCTGGTAATCCGGAAATTACAGAAGAGGGTGCTGATTTTGACAAATTTATGGAAGCTTTGAATTATATCAATACCTGTCTTTCCAAAAAGATTGCTGGTGATGGCGAGGGCGCAACAGCGCTTTTTGAAGTAAAAATTATTGGCGCAAAGACGAAAGAGGATGCAGTTACGCTTAGCAAATCTGTGGTAACATCCTCCCTTACAAAGGCTGCTATTTATGGTCATGATGCAAACTGGGGCCGTATTTTATGTGCAATGGGATATTCCGGAGTACAGTTTGATCCGGAGAAAGTTGACCTGTATTTTGAGAGCCGCGCTGGTAAATTAAAGATTATTGAGAATGGTGTTTCTACAGGATATGATGAAGCAGAAGCAACAAAAATTCTGTCCGAGGATGAGGTAACAGCTATTGCGGATGTGAAAATGGGCGATGCGAAAGCTACTGCATGGGGATGTGATCTTACCTATGATTATGTGAAGATTAATGCAGATTATCGTTCATAAGATCATTGTTCATAAAAGAAAGGGAAGAGAAGATGGTAAATCAGAAATATCTTGATAAGGCAGAAGTGCTTATTGAGGCACTTCCTTATATACAGCGTTTTAACCGTAAAATCGTGGTGGTGAAATATGGCGGAAGTGCCATGTTGGATGAAGAACTGAAGGCAAACGTGATCAAGGATGTTGTTCTTCTGAAACTGGTTGGTTTTAAGCCGATCATTGTCCATGGAGGCGGCAAGGAAATCAGTAAATGGGTTGGAAAGGTAGGCATGGAGCCAAAGTTTATCAATGGTCTTCGCGTAACGGATGCCCAGACAATGGAGATTGCCGAGATGGTTCTTGCAAGAGTAAACAAGGAACTGGTTACACATGTGGAATCCCTCGGAGTGCAGGCTGTTGGTATCAGTGGAAAAGACGGCGGACTTTTGAAATGCAAGAAGAAATATTCCAATGGTGAGGATATTGGATTTGTTGGGGATATCACGGATGTGAATCCGAAAATCCTCTATGATCTTCTGGAAAAAGATTTTCTTCCTATTATTTTTCCAATTGGATTTGACGATAATTATGACAGCTATAACATTAATGCAGATGACGCTGCATGTGCCATTGCGGAAGCTGTACATGCAGAAAAACTGGCATTTCTTTCTGATATTGAAGGTGTTTACAAGGACAAAGATGATCCATCATCTCTGATTTCCGAGCTTTATATCAAGGATGCCCGGAAGCTGATCCAGGATGGATATGTCGGAGGAGGAATGATTCCAAAGCTGAACAATTGCATTGAGGCAATTGAGCATGGCGTTAACCGGGTTCATATTCTTGACGGAAGAATTCCCCACAGTCTGCTGCTGGAAATCTTTACAAACAAAGGTATTGGAACAGCTATTTTAAGAGAGGAAGGCGAAAAATACTATAATGAACATGAATAATCAGATGGAAGAAGCTGAGGCAAGTATTCTTCACACATACAATCGTTTTCCAGTTGTTTTTGAACGTGGAGAAGGTGTACATCTCTATGATTCCGAAGGCGCTGAATATTTGGATTTTGCAGCCGGAATTGCTGTAAATTCTCTGGGATATCATTATCCCGGGTATGATGAAGCTTTGAAAGAGCAGATTGACAAGCTTACACATATTTCTAATTTATACTATAATGAGCCAATTATAGAGGCTGGTGCCAGACTGGTAAATGCAAGCCGTATGGATAAAGCATTCTTTACAAACAGTGGTACAGAAGCCATTGAGGGCGCTTTAAAAGCAGCAAAAAAATATGCATTTGAGCGTGACGGACATGCAGATCATGAGATTGTTGCCATGAATCATTCTTTTCATGGAAGATCAATCGGAGCACTTTCGGTTACTGGAAATGCACATTATCGCGAACCATTTGAGCCTCTTATGGGAGGTGTAAGGTTTGCGGATTTTAATGATCTGGATAGTGTAAAAGCTCAGATCACAGACAAAACATGCGCCATTATCATGGAAACCATACAGGGAGAAGGCGGTATTTATCCTGCTGAAAAAGAGTTTCTGGAAGGGGTTCGTGCTCTGTGTGATGAGAAGGATATTATCCTGATTCTGGATGAAATTCAGTGTGGAATGGGACGTTCTGGATATTATTTTGCATGGCAGGCATACGGTGTTCAGCCGGATATTATGACCTGTGCAAAAGCACTTGGTTGTGGTGTTCCAGTAGGCGCTTTTGTTCTGAATAAGAAGGTTGCGCAGGCTTCTCTGAAGCCTGGAGATCACGGTACAACTTATGGTGGAAATCCATTTGTATGCGCTGCTGTAAGTAAAGTTTTTGATATTTATGAGAAGGATATGATCCTTACTCATGTGCAGGAATTAACTCCGTATCTTGAGAAAAAACTGGATGAGCTTGTGGAAAAGCATGAGTGTGCTGCCGCAAGAAGAGGTATGGGATTTATGCAGGGAATCGTAATCCAGGGACGTCCTGTAGGAGAGGTTGTAAAGAAGGCACTGGAGAAGAAATTACTGGTTATTTCAGCTGGAAGCGATGTGCTGCGTATTGTGCCGCCGCTTGTGATTACCAGTGCAGATATAGACGAAATGGCAGAAATTCTGGATGAGTGTCTGGCGTAAATCAGAGCTGATTTTAAGCTTTAAAAAGAGAATAAAAATGATAGAAAAAGGTACCTCGAAGTTGATTTTGAGGTACCTTTTTCTATCGTTAAAGTTCCGTATATGAAGCCCTGATGTTTAGAATTTTGGAGTGATTTTATTCTTCTGCGAAGTCAAATTCGTCTTTAAATTTCTCTTTGAAAATATCGAAAACTGCAGAGAGAATATCATCATCGTCAACGAAAACATAGCTCTCATTTTCTTCATTTCCGTCATCTTCTACCTGAAGAATCAGTACTTCTTCATCCTCGTTATCTTCCTCACCTTCCACGTCCTCAACAGGTGGGAGAAGAACTACGTAACGCTTTCCTTCGTAATCAATCTCATCCAGTAATTCGAAATCCATGTCCTCGTTATTTTCGTCTGTGAGAGTGATGATTTCGATTTCCTCCTCTACAGGGGTGCCAATGTTCTTTTCGTCTGCCATTATTAATCTCCTTTCATTTTGACCAGCCAGCCCGGCGGTCAGTCTTTGTTGAGATCATTATATCAATTGTGAGTGCAGTTGAACAGATGGAAAATATAGAAATTTTGAAAAATAATAAAAAACAGATTGACAAGTAAAGTTGTCAATGTTAGAATGCAAATATCAAGAAATGACAAACAAACTTGTCATAATGACAAAGAAATAAGTCATCGCAAGAATACAATTGAATATGCTACGAAAGAGAAAGAAAGGAGCCTTTGAGATGGCGCTGGAGAATCGATTGAAGGAGCATCGGGCCAGGCTTGGAATCAACCAGGCTGATATGGGAAAGTTGGCCGGAGTGTCCAGACAGACCATCAGTCTGATCGAGAGAGGGGACTACTCGCCGTCGGTGACGCTGGCTTTGAAGCTGGCGAAGATCTGTCAGGTAACAGTGGAAGATATTTTTACTTATACGGAGGACGGAGAAGATGAATAAGGGAAAATCCAAGAAGAAAATGAATTCCTATTTAAAAATGGTACTGCTTATGCTGGCGGGTGGTGTTGTTGGAGGGATTTTTGGTTTTGTTACATCACACAGTGGGGAGAATTCTATAGCAGCTATTGGGCATGGAATGAATGCATTTCTTCTGGCTGTACGTGATCATACAGTGCTGTTGGAATGCATCTGCGGTACAATCTGTATTATGATATGTGAGATCCATTTTGGAAAGTTGAAGAAAATGGGAAGTCAGATACAGGATGCAGAGGATGAAGAATATTATGAATTGCAATATCATATTGAAGTATCCTCCAGCTGGGGAATGATTGCGAGTACGGTGGGAACTGTTCTTATGATGCTGCTCATTTCACCAGGATACTCTATGAAATATATTGAGAGCCAGAGTGACGGTGAGACATGGATGTTCTTAGCGGGACTGGTTGTGTTTGTAGGAATGGTTGGATATTTTGGTATGTGGCAGATTCGCTATATAAAGCTGGTTCAGAGAATTTATCCAGAGAAGAAAGGTGATCCTACTTCTATGAAATTTCAGGAGCAGTGGCTTGCAAGCTGTGACGAAGCAGAGAAGGAAGAAATCTACGAAGCAAGCTATAAGACTTATCTGCTGACTGGAAAGGTACTTCCTTTTTGTACATTGGTAGCTATGCTGCTTCATATGGTATGGAATACGGGCGTTCTTGCTATTATCATTCCTGCTTTTCTCTGGATCTTATCGTCGTTTAATTACTGCCGGTGCTGTGTTACGAAAAAAAGCGAAAAACTTGCGAAGTGAATGAATCTTTGAAAAATACATATAATACTATTGTGGAGGTGCCAGAAGAGCACCTCTTTTTCTTCCCAGGAAAGGGAGGATCCTTTTGGGGGCTGGCAGAATGCCGATTGGATCAGAAAAAGAATCTGGAAGTATAGGAGCGTTTATGGAGGTATTGTATGTGGGGATTTCTTGTAGCGTTGTTATCGGGAGCATTGATGAGTATCCAGGGTGTTTTTAATACGGAAGTGACGAAGCAGACCAGTCTGTGGGTGTCAACCGGCTGGGTGCAGTTTTCTGCGTTTCTGGTCTGTGTTTTGGCCTGGTTTTTTACCGGAAGGGACAGTGTAGGAGCACTGTGGCAGGTGGAAAATAAATATACGCTGCTTGGTGGTGTGATCGGAGCGTTTATTACCATAACTGTGATTCAGAGCATGGGAAGTCTTGGTCCGGCAAAGGCTGCCATGCTGATCGTAATTTCTCAGCTGGCTGTGGCTTATATGATTGAATTGTTTGGTTTGTTTGGTGTGGAAAAAGCAGGCTTTGAGTGGCGAAAACTGATTGGTATGGCTGTGGCAATTGTGGGAATTGTCATATTTAAATGGCAAAAATGAGGCGAAAAGATAAAAGACTGATAAAAATTAGAAATGGTATTGTAAAAAATGTAAAGTTTCGTTAAAATAGATTAGGTAAAGTATGAGTGGAGGGGAACCTGTGCCAGAAAGCGAAAGGGGAACCTGCATGGAAAGAATAAAGAAACAAAGATGTGGAATTCGGATGAGCTTACTTTTTCTCTGGATGGTGTTTACAATGACAGGCTGTACTCGCCGGCAAGAGATTTTTCTGGAGGAAATGGCTTCGGATGAAGAAAATTCGGGCGAAGAAAAATCGGATGAAGAAAAATCGGCCGAAAAGAATCTGAATGAAAAGAATTTAGCTGAAGAGAACTTAGGCAAAAAGAACTCAGCTGAGGAGAATTTTTGCGGAAAGACAGGAGAAGCAGATGCATCTTTTGTGACGCCGGTTCCACAGAAGATATTCGTTGATGTATGTGGGGCAGTTGTGCGTCCGGGTGTTTATGAGCTGGAGGAAGGTGCACGTATTTTTCAGGCTGTTGATGCAGCTGGGGGATATCTGCCGGAAGCGGCTATGAACTATCTGAACCGGGCAAGAAGCCTCGGGGACGGGCAGCAGATTTATGTGCCTACTGAGACAGAAGTGGAAGAAAATCTGGAGTTTGCACTGGCGAAAGTGCCAGAAGCACTGACAGAAGGAGAAAATACCGGGGATCTGGAACAAAATGAATCTTCCGGTGGTCAGAATGAAGATTCCAGAGTCAATCTGAATACTGCAGATGCCGGACAGCTCTCCACCCTAAGTGGAATCGGGCAGTCCAAGGCAGAAGCCATTGTTGCATACAGAGAGGAACATGGAGGCTTTACATCCATAGAAGAGATTATGAATGTAGAAGGTATCAAAGAAGGTACCTTTTCAAAAATAAAAGACAAGATATCAACTGGATAAGGGAGATTCTTAAATGAGCAGGAAAGTTTTGGTAGTAGATGATGAGAAATTGATCGTAAAGGGAATCCGTTTCAGCCTGGAGCAGGATGGGATGGAAGTGGATTGTGCCTACGATGGTGAGGAAGCGTTGGAGATGGCGAAGGAGAAGAAGTATGACATTATTCTTCTGGACCTTATGCTTCCAAAGATGGATGGTTTTGAAGTGTGTCAGCAGATCAGGGAATTTTCAAATGTTCCTATTGTAATGTTGACAGCGAAAGGCGAGGATATGGATAAGATCCTAGGGCTTGAGTATGGCGCAGACGATTATATCACCAAGCCATTTAATATTCTTGAGGTGAAGGCACGAATTAAAGCAATCATGCGTCGTGCCGGCAGCAATCAGGATGAGAAAGAGAAGGCGAAAACTATTGAGGCGGGCGACCTGAAGATGGATTGTGAGAGCCGTCGTGTGTTTATTGCAGGCAAGGAGATCAATCTGACTGCCAAGGAATTTGATGTGCTGGAGCTTCTGGTATTTAATCCCAATAAAGTTTACAGCCGTGAGAACCTGCTTAATATTGTATGGGGATATGAGTATCCGGGCGATGTCCGTACTGTGGATGTACATATCCGTCGTTTGCGTGAAAAAATCGAGGCGAATCCCAGTGAGCCGAAATATGTACACACCAAATGGGGTGTAGGCTATTATTTCCAGGCGTAAGCTATGCCAGAGAAAAAGAAAACCAGCTTTTTAAAAAGTCTGCGTTTCCGTATTCTGATCATTCTGGTCATTCTGGGAATTGTACCAAGTGTTATTGTTGCCCGTGTGATGGTAGCTGCTTATGAGAGCAAGGCAGTTGCTGTCCGGAAGGAGACTGTTGAGAAACAGTGTGACATTTTGTGCAATCTGTTAATTAAAGAGAATTATATGAATGACTCCAGCTCGCAGAATGTGAACAGCAAGCTGGAGTTGTTGTCTAATGTGTATGACGGAAGAATTCTACTGGTTGACAGGGACTATAGAATTATCAAGGATACTTATGGCGTTGCGGAAGGAAAAACCCTGATTTCCACTATGGTGATCAAGTGCTTTAAGGGGGAAGAGGCCAGCCGCTATAATAGTAAGACGCAGAAGATTGAGATGGCAATTCCTGTTAAAAGTCCGGAAGTGAAACAGCTTCAGGGCGCAATGCTGATTAGCTTTTCATCCAATGAAATAGCACAGAATATTCAGGAACTGGAGCAGAAGAGCATTCTGCTTACCGGAATTATTATTGTGCTGGCTATTTTGTTGGGCTATGTACTGTCCACAGTGCTTGTGAAGCCTTTTGCCCGGGTAACCAAGTCTATTGAAGATCTGACGGACGGTTATCAGAATGAAGAGATTTCGGTTCCGGATTATACAGAGACAGCACTTATTACAGATGCGTTTAATAAGATGCTTTCCAGAATGAAGATTCTGGATGAGTCCAGGAATGAATTTGTTTCCAATGTATCCCATGAACTTAAAACACCGCTTACTTCCATGAAGGTACTGGCTGACTCACTGGTTGGTCAGGAAGGGGTGCCGGAAGAACTGTATCAGGAGTTTATGGGAGATATCACCGCAGAAATTGACAGAGAGAACAAAATCATCACAGACCTTCTTTCTCTTGTAAAAATGGATAAGAAGGCAGCTGACCTGAATGTGGAGCATCTGAATATCAATCAGCTTCTGGAGGATATTCTGAAAAGACTCCGGCCGATTGCAGACAAGCGGAATATTGATCTGATTCTGGATAGCTTCCGCCCTGTTGAGGCAGATGTGGATGAGGTGAAGTTCACTCTTGCGATGAGTAATTTAGTTGAAAATGGCATTAAATACAATGTTGATGATGGATGGGTTCGTGTAACTCTGGATGCCGACCATAAATATTTCTATGTAAAAGTTGCAGATTCCGGAATGGGTATCCCGGAAGATTCAATTGAAAGGATTTTTGAGCGTTTTTATCGTGTGGATAAATCTCATTCCAAAGAAATTGGCGGTACAGGACTTGGACTTGCGATCACCAGAAGTGCAGTTACCATGCACCATGGCAACATTCAGGTGGCAAGCAAGGAAGGTGAGGGAACAACTTTTACTGTCCGTATTCCATTATCATATATTCCGTAGGAGGTGCCGGATGAAGAAATTTTTCAGTACAGTGACGGCACTGCTTCTGGTCATCTGTCTTCTCACCGGATGTTCGGTGGAATCACAGGGGGAAAAGACGGAGAGTGTCAGTAACCAGTACTACTTATATTATGTAAACAAAGATGAGACCAAGGTGATGAAGGTACAGTACTTTCCAGAGCAGGAAAGTGCGGAATTTATGATTCAGGATCTGATGGGAATTCTGAACAGTCAGGAAGGAAATGGTGAGAATCAGGCGCTTCTTCCATCCGGAGTCCAGCTTGTTACCTACCGTCTGAATGATGCTTTGCTGGAACTGGAGTTCAACAGCGATTACAATGATATTTCGCGAACCAGGGAGATTCTGGTGAGGGTAGGTGTGGCAAGGACATTTCTTCAGATACCGGGAATTACCGGAGTGAAGATATTTGTAGGAAGCCAGGAACTTACCGATTCCAAGGGACAGAACATAGGAGTGATCGACAGCAATACATTTGTGGAAATGTGGGGCTCTGATAAGGATGCCTATCGTTATGATACATTTACTCTGTATTTCACAGACAAGACAGGCGAGCATCTTGTGGCAGAGCAGAGAAATGTGTACTACAAGAGGATTTTGCCAAGAGAAAAAGTGATCCTGGAGCAGCTGGCAAAGGGACCGATGGTAAAGGGACATTATCCTACTATTCCACAGGATACAGGGATTTTGGGTGTGGAAGTATCTGATAATGTGTGCTATGTGGATTTTAACTCGGTTTTCTCTGATTCTGGAATTGATATTCCGGTAAACACCATGATTTATTCCGTGGTAAATTCTCTATTGGATACCTCATCAGCAGATAAGGTGCAGATATCAATTGAAGGAGACACAGAAGCTACGTTAAGTGATGGTACATCTTTGTACAATCTTTTCAGCAAAAATACAAAATTGGTCATTAAGGAAGACCAGGGATAACGATTAAGTTACTTTTCACAGAATGAAAGGGGCAGAGGATGACGCGAAGACCGTTGTGCATGTTGTGTCTGACACTGATGTTCTTTCTGTGTGCAGCTGACCGGGCAGGAATTCCCCTTATACGGGGGAATCCTGTTCCGGTAAATACAGCTTCCTGGATTGAGAATCATCCGCAGGCTGTTATCTGCGGAGAAGTGATGCAGACCACTGAGAATGAATTTTCACAATCTATTTATCTAAGCAATACATATCTGATTTATCAGCCAAAGAAAAAACAGTCAAAGAAAAAACAATCGAAAAAAATATCCATAGAAAATGTAAAAGTGTTTTTAAAGAAAAAAGAAGATGTTCCGGTTGGAACTGTTGTTTTGCTGTCCGGAAAACTGGAAAGAGTTGAAGAAAAACGGAATCCGGGTGAATTTGACAGTCAGCAATATTATGCTGCCCAGCATATTTTTTATTTTATGAAAAAAGCAGAAATTCTGGAAAAAACTGAAAATTATTCAGCGTATGGTCAGGGGCTGAATCAACTGCGGAAGTATCTGTGCGGAGTGCTTGAAAAGATTTCGGGAGAAGAGTCCGGAATATTTCAGGCTATTGTTCTTGGAGATAAAAGCAGTCTGGATAAAGTAATAAAGCTTCGGTATCAGATGGCAGGTATCGTTCATGTGCTGGCTATCTCCGGACTTCATATCAGCGTTATTGGCATGGGACTTTATAATCTGCTGATGAAAACCGGAATGGGAATCTGGCTTTCCGGTATTATTTCCCTGTTTTTTCTGCTTCAATATGGAATAATGACAGGAGGCAGTGTGTCTACCATGCGTGCAGTCTGTATGTTTTTGATATCGGTAGGGGCAAAAATAACCGGGCGGATCTATGATCTTCCAACAGCGCTGGCTGTTTCTGCATTGCTGATCCTGGGAGATTCCGGTGCTTATTTGTATAACAGTGGCTTTCTTTTGTCATTCAGTGCAGTTGTAGGGGCTGGAATTGTGGTTCCTGCGCTGTCTGGAAAATATGGGAAAACAGTTCTTGCGTTTATGTCGTCAGTTGGAGTTTTGCTGACTATGCTGCCGGTATCGTTGTACTTTTTTGGTGAAGTCTCTTTGGTCGGAATATTGTTAAATCTGATTGTTCTTCCTACTGTTGGTATTGTGCTGGGAAGTGGTGTTATGGGAATGGTGGCTGGCTGCGTAAATTTCGGTGCTGGTGGTGTGTTGATCTTTCCTGGAAGAATTTTGGCACAATTATACAATGAATTATGTAAACTAACCGAAAAACTGGAATTTGGAACCTGGGTTGCCGGACAGCCGGAGTTATGGCAGGTTGTGGTGTATTATGTTTTTATGGCCGGAGCGGTTTTGGCACTTACATATAAAACGCCAGAGAAAGCAAAAGCACATCACAGAAAGAAGTCGGAACCCTTTCGTTTACAGCGAAGGATAACAGCACTGGTGCTTATGGGGATTGCGCTGATGATACTGGTCTGGCGCGGGCAGGAGCCCTTTTCCGTCACATGCTTGGATGTGGGGCAGGGGGATGGAATCGTGCTTCGTACGCCTGAAGGGAATTGTTTCCTGATAGATGGAGGAAGCGCGGATAAATCGGAAACAGGACAGTATCAGATTTTGCCTTATCTGAAAAATCAGGGAATTTCCCGGATTGATGGAATTTTTGTTTCGCATACAGATCAGGATCACATTAACGGAATACAGGAAATTCTGGAATTGACAACGTTAAATTTAAATTCTGTAAAAATAGGAAGTCTTTACCTTCCAAAATGGAAAAATCCTCCCGAAGCATGGCTGAAACTGGAAGAACTGGCAATGGAATCCGGAATTCAGGTGAAAAAACTGCAGTCCGGAGATTATCTGAAAGCAGGAAAACTGCAGCTGAAGATTCTGGCGCCTTTTGAAGACGCAACTGGTATGGATGTAAATGAAGAGGGTATGGTGATTCAGGCAGAATATGAGGATTTTTGCGGATTGTTTACCGGAGATATGGGAGCGGAAACGGAGAAGAAGCTGGCAGTGCAGGAGCTTTTGGAGGATGTGGATTTTTTGAAGGTTGGACATCACGGTTCCCGCTATTCTACCAGTCAGCAGTTTCTTGATATAGTGAAGCCGGAATATGCTTTTATTTCCTGTTCTCTGACTAATACTTACGGACACCCGTCAGAAGAGGTTGTAAAGCGTCTGGAAGAAGCGGGCTGCCGGATTAGCTTTACAATGAAAAGCGGAGCAGTGCGTCTTTATCTTGAGAAAGGAAAAATAAGAATCTGGAGATATAAGGGATAAGAAATGCCTGATGCTATAAGGACTAAAAAATGACTTTTATAAGGCACAAAAATGTGGTATGGTTTAAAGGAATGTCAGATGAGATAAAAGAGTCAGCGTGAAAAGCTGATGACAGGAGCGTGTATTTTGAAAAATATTCAGGAAGATATAAAAACAGGAAATTTTAAACAGGCGTATCTGTTGTATGGTGAGGAAGCTTATCTGAAACAGCAGTATAAGCATAAATTGGTGCAGGCGTTGAATCCGGATGGCGATACCATGAATTTTAACCATTATGAGGGCAGAAATATTGATGTAAAAGAATTGATCGATCTGTGTGAAACTATGCCTTTTTTTGCAGAACGCAGAGTGATCCTTCTGGAAGATACCGGCTTTTTTAAGAATAAATGCGATGAGCTGGCAGATTACATGAAAGGATTGCCGGATTATCTCTGTCTTATTTTTGTTGAAAATGATGTTGATAAAAGAAACCGTATGTATAAAGCGGTAAAATCAGCAGGACGAATTGGTGAGTTTGTGCTTCAGGACGAAAAGACACTGATGCGCTGGGCAGCTGGAATCCTGAAAAGAGAAGGAAAGATGATCACACAGAGAGATATGGAGCTTCTTCTTACCATGACCGGCGTGGATATGGGAAATCTGCGAATGGAACTGGAAAAGCTGATCTCATACACCGGTGATCGGGATGTGGTAACAGGAAAGGATATACAGGAGGTTTGTACCACACAGACTCAGAATAAGATTTTTGATATGGTTCGTGCGGTAACGGAGAAGAACCAGAAACGGGCCCTGGAACTGTATTATGATCTTCTTACCCTGAAGGAACCGCCTATGAGAATATTGTTTCTTCTTGCGAAACAGTATCGTCAGCTGCTTTTGGTGAAAGAGTATGCCGAGGAGGGGATTCCTCAGCCGGAAATGGCCTCAAGGCTTGGAGTTCCATCCTTTGTAGTGAAAAACATTGCTTCCTGTGCAAGATCCTACAGAATCAGTGAGCTGCGTCAGGCGGTAGCAGATTTTGTGGACGCAGAAGAAGCTGTGAAAACAGGAAGATTACAGGATGTACTCAGTGTGGAATTGCTGATCGTGAAGTATAGTTCCGCAAGAGCATAGAAAAAAGGCAGTCGATGACGGTTCGACTGCCTTAATTTTCACTTATAAGCTTATAACTAAAAATTCAGATATCTATTAGCCAATGCTGTTAACGGCTTTGGATAAACGGGAAACTTTTCTAGCGCAGTTGTTTTTGTGATAAACACCTTTGGAAGTTGCTTTGCTGATTGTAGAGATAGCCTCTTTTAATGCAACCTCTGCTGCTGCCTTATCGTTGTTAGCTACTGCCTCGTCAACTTTTCTGATGGAAGTTTTAACAGCAGAACGGATGGATTTGTTTCTCGCAGCTTTTGTTCTGTTAACTAAAATTCTCTTTTTTGCAGATTTGATGTTAGCCAATTCGTACACCTCCAATTCGTGAGTGATAATTATTTTATCGCATCATAAGAACAGACACGGGCGTTCCTATGAACATGCTTATATAGTTTATAATAATTGCTCTGGATTGTCAATACATATTTTTACAAAAGTAGGGGGATTATATAGAGAAACAGGAATAAATGAATTATATAAACTGGCTCGCGAAAAAACTGGAGGAATTACGTATGCTTGGAAATTACAGGATCAGAACAGATCTGGCAGTGGAGGCAAGAGAGCGTTTTACAGAGGATAATGTAGAAATACGGGGAGTGGAGGTTCGTGAAGATTACAATGAGGAGAAGGATATTCGAACCACCGTGGTAAAAATAACTACAGAGAATGGCGCACGGGCGATGGGGCGTCCTCAGGGAACGTATATTACAATTGAAGCCGAGGGGCTTTCTGCACAGGATGAAGATTATCACAGAGAAGTCTCAGAAGAGCTTTCACGGCATTTGCGGCAGCTGATCGGGTTGGGAAAAGAAAAATCAGTGCTTGTGGTAGGACTTGGAAATCAGGGAATTACGGCAGATTCCCTTGGTCCGGAGGTGATTGGAAATCTTCATATGACGCGTCATCTGATTCGGGAATATGGTTTAAAAAGTACAGAGAAGGAAATGCTTCATGCAATTAGCGGAATTGTGCCGGGCGTGATGGGACAGACCGGGATGGAGACATCGGAAATCGTGGAAGGCGTAGTTAAGATTACAAAACCTGATGTAGTGATCGCAGTAGATGCCCTGGCGGCAAGGAGTACAAGAAGACTGAACAGGACCATTCAGATCACAGATACGGGAATTACTCCAGGTTCGGGCGTGGGAAATCACAGAAATGGTCTTACAGAAGAAAATCTGAAGGTGAAGGTGATCGGAATCGGAGTTCCAACAGTGGTAGATGCGGCAACCATCGTCCATGATTCAATGGCACATTTGCTGGAAACACTGGAAGAGGCAGAACAGAAGGAATTTCTGGAAGAAATGATCTCGCCTCATCTTCACGGTATGTTTGTGACTCCGAAGGATGTGGATGAGACCATAAAATATCTGAGTTTTACAATCTCCGAAGGGTTGAATATGACATTTGCCTAGAAAAGAAACATATAGCAGAAAAAACAGTCATAGTATAACCTTAAAGAGGTGATTCCGTGACAAAAGTCCAGAAGGTTTTCTGTGTGTTTCTCTGTCTGTGCTTTTTTTCGGTTCTGGCTGTACTGCCAGAGCCTTTTTCCCTGTGTGAAACTTTACAGAATATGTACAGGCAGTTTCCATTCTATTATTTCACAGAGAAAAAAGCGCAGGAAACCTGGCTGGAGCTGGACAGGGAAACTTTGGCAGAAATTGGAAAACGAAATGGGGAGTACATAAGAGCACTGGCAGAGGCAGAACGTAATTCAGAAGCGGTAAGTCAGGAAGCGGAAGTGGTGAGGCAGGAAGAGGTAAGTCCGGAAGAGAAAGAGGTAAGTTCGGAAGAGAAAGCGGTAAGTCCGGAAGAGAAAACGGTGAGTTCAGAAGAGGAAGCTGTGAGCTCTGAAGAGGCTCAGCCAGCGAATACGCTTCCCCAATCTCCGGTGATTCTCCCTCATCCCATTCTGGATCTGTCCCGGGACAAGCTGTCTGATTATGATTATATTATGAATCATTTTTATATTGTGGATGAGAATACAGATGCATCTGCTGTAAAAATAAATGCTGCTGAATTTCTGGCAAAGGATTTTTCCCTGAGCCATGGTCCTCTGGAACCACAGATTCTGATTTATCACAGTCATTCTCAGGAAACTTTTTCGGATTCCAGAGACGGGGAAGAGGAAGATACGATAGTGGGGGTTGGAAATTATCTGACCAATCTGCTGACCGGGAAGTATGGTTACAAGGTAATCCATGTTAAAGAAGCTTTTGACATGATGAGTGGGGAACTGGATCGGAGTAAGGCATATGATTATGCCAGGGACTATGTGGAAAAAGTACTGGAAGAGAATCCTTCAGTGGAAGTAGTGATCGATCTTCACAGAGATGGGATTGCTGAGGACAGAAGGCTGGTAACTAAAATAAACGGAAAGGATACTGCACAGGTATTGTTTTATAACGGTTTGAGCTATACCACTGCACAGGGGCAGGTCTCCTATCTCCCAAACCCCTATATACAGGACAATCTGGCTTTTTCTTTTCAACTGGAATATCAGGCTGCCTTATATTATCCTACTTTTTACAGAGGTATTTATCTGGCTGGTCTGCGCTATAATCTGCATTTACGGAAAAGAGCCCTGCTTCTGGAAGCCGGTGCCCAGACAAACACGGTGCAGGAAGTGAAAAATGCCATGGAACCCTTTGCGGATATTTTAAACAGGGTGTTAAAAGGCAGTGACAAACAGAATTAATCTGTGATATAATCTCCTGATAGAATAAAAATAGTTTAGTATAACCAGAGGAGGAGTGTCTGGAATGACAGACCAGAAAAAAATTCGTAATTTTTGTATTATTGCACATATTGACCACGGTAAATCAACGCTGGCTGACAGAATTATAGAGATGACAGGTCTTTTAACTGAGAGGGAAATGCAGGCTCAGATTCTTGATAATATGGATTTGGAAAGAGAGCGTGGGATCACCATCAAATCTCAGGCCGTCCGTACTGTATATCATGGGAAAGACGGTGAGGAGTATATTTTTAACCTGATTGATACACCAGGACATGTGGATTTTAACTATGAGGTTTCACGAAGCCTTGCTGCCTGTGACGGTGCCATTCTTGTAGTCGATGCTGCGCAGGGAATTGAAGCGCAGACACTTGCAAATGTTTATATGGCACTGGATCATGATCTTGAAGTAATTCCGGTAATCAATAAGGTTGACCTTCCAAGTGCAGAGCCGGAGCGTGTGATCAATGAAATTGAAGATGTGATTGGCCTTGAGGCCCAGGATGCACCTCAGATTTCTGCGAAAACAGGTCTGAATGTAGATCAGGTGCTGGAACAGATCGTTGCCAAGATTCCGGCACCCACAGGAAAACTGGATGCGCCTCTTAAGGCACTTATTTTTGACTCTATTTACGATTCCTATAAGGGTGCCATTGTTTTCTGCCGTATGGTAGATGGAAAGGTGCGCAAAGGAACCACCATCCGTATGATGGCTACCGGATTTGTGGCAGAGGTTGTGGAAGTTGGATATTTTGGAGCTGGTCAGTTTATTCCCTGCGAGGAACTGACTGCCGGAATGGTTGGTTACATTACAGCCAGCATTAAGAATGTAAGAGATACCCGTGTGGGTGATACGATCACAGACAATAATTGTCCGTGTGAGGAAGCTCTGCCTGGATATAAGAAGGTAAATCCAATGGTTTACTGTGGTCTTTATCCGGCTGATGGTGCAAAATACGGGGATCTTCGTGATGCACTTGAGAAGCTGCAGTTAAACGATGCTTCCTTATTTTATGAGCCAGAGACATCTGTTGCCCTTGGATTTGGATTCCGCTGCGGTTTTCTTGGACTGCTTCATCTGGAGATTATTCAGGAACGTCTGGAAAGAGAGTATGATCTGGATCTTGTTACCACAGCCCCCAGTGTTATTTACAAAGTACACAAGACAAATGGGGAAGTGATGGATCTGACCAACCCTACCAATCTTCCGGATCCGTCTGAAATCGAATATATGGAAGAGCCGATTGTAAATGCAGAGATCATGGTGACTACAGAATTTATCGGTGCGATTATGGATCTTTGCCAGGAACGCCGCGGTCAGTACCTTGGTATGGAATATATGGAGGAGACTCGCGCACTTTTGAAATATAAGCTTCCACTGAACGAAATTATTTACGATTTCTTTGATGCCCTGAAATCCCGTTCCAGAGGATATGCTTCCCTGGATTACGAGCTTTGCGGATATGAGAGAAGTGAGCTTGTGAAGCTGGATATTCTGGTAAATAAAGAAGAAGTGGATGCTCTTTCCTTTATTGTACATGCAGATACCTCTTACGAACGAGGCCGTAAGATGTGTGAAAAGCTGAAAGATGAGATTCCACGTCAGCTGTTTGAGATTCCGATTCAGGCAGCAGTGGGAAGTAAGATCATTGCCAGGGAGACAGTCCGGGCTATGCGTAAGGACGTTCTTGCGAAATGCTATGGCGGTGATATTTCCCGTAAGAAGAAACTTCTGGAGAAGCAGAAGGAAGGTAAGAAGAGAATGCGTCAGGTAGGAAATGTTGAGATTCCACAGAAAGCATTTATGAGTGTACTGAAACTGGATGAAAATTAATTATATCCGGGAAAGACTGGTTGACATAATCAGGACGCCAACAGGCGTCGGACGCGGAGGTATCAGATGAAAGCGAAGATACGTATTCTGATAAGAAGAATTAAGAGGAGTTTTAGAAACAACCGTGAGCAGTGGATCAAAGGCGGTATTCTGGCTGTAATCCTGTTGGTGATCGTGATTTTTGCCGGCAGCTGTGCGTGCGGAAAAAAGACGGTGAAGGCTCCGGATGCAGCATCACAGGGGGTAATGAAAATTACGCCTATTCCAAGCCCTACGCCTACACCAGTGCCTCGGCAGGTGAATAAGGATGCGGTGGCGCAAAGCGGCAGCGTAACCATGATAAACGAGTATCTGGTACAGAAGGCAGATGGAAAAACTTCCGGAAGTACTAAGAAGGATAATACTTCTGCAGAACAGAATGACACAGCAGACGACGGTGACAGTTCTGAAGAGTAAAGGAGAAAATCAGAATGGGAAGAAAGAAGGATGGTTTGGAACTGTATCTTCATATCCCGTTTTGCATAAAGAAATGTGATTATTGTGACTTCCTGTCAGGCCCTTCTACCAGGGCAGGGCAGGAAGCTTATATTTATGCACTTTTACGGGAAATTAAGGCGGTTTCTGCATTGGAAAAACGTCCGGTAGACACTGTTTTCATTGGTGGAGGCACGCCCTCTGTGCCGGAATGTGATGTGATGGAAAAGCTTTTGCAGGGGATGCAGGAAAGCTTTTGTTTTCAGAAGGATGCAGAGATTACCATTGAAGCAAATCCTGGGACACTGACACCAAAAAAACTGGAGCTTTACAGAAAATACGGGATCAATCGGATCAGTATAGGGCTTCAGTCTCCAAAGGATGAAGAACTGAAGGTGCTTGGGAGAATCCATAATTATGAGCAGTTTCAGGAAAGCTATCAGATGGCAAGAGCAGCTGGCTTTTCAAATATTAATACAGACCTTATGTTTGCAATTCCCGGGCAGAGCTATGAGGGCTGGATGGAGAATCTTCGCATTGTAGCAGAGCTGGGACCGGAGCATATCTCTGCATACAGTCTTATTATTGAAGAAGGTACACCTTTTTCAATAAGAGAACTGGATCTGCCGGATGAAGACACAGAATACCGAATGTATGAGGATACAGCAAAGGTCCTGGAAGAATACGGATACCATCAGTATGAAATATCCAATTATGCCAGACGCGGACAGGAATGCAGACACAACGAGGGATACTGGCAGAGAAAGGATTACATTGGCCTTGGATTGGGAGCTGCCTCCCTGATTGGAAATGAACGCTTTACCAATACTACGGATATGCAGAAATATCTGGAAAACAGCGGCAATCCGGAACAGATTCGAAATAACCGGGAGATTCTTACCAGGGAAGATGAGATGGCAGAATTTATGTTTCTGGGACTTCGGATGACCGAAGGAGTGTCAAAAGCAGAATTTCAGGAATATTTCGGGATTGCTATTGAGAAGATATATGGGAAAGTACTGGAAAAATACAAGCATCAGGGGCTGCTGGTGGAAAAAGAGGACAGGATTTTTTTATCCAGGGCTGGAATTCATGTGAGTAATGTGGTTATGGCAGATTTTTTATTGTGAAAGAGTATGTAGGAGTTTGTAAAATAGCTTGACGAACACATGTTCACGTGATATCCTTGAAGAAAGTTTCATTTGCAAAATTGTAAAATCGGTATAGGTGCAGAAAATACACATGGAGGAACAAATGGCAGCAGAGAATAAGAAACAGTTCATTAGAATAAGAGGAGCCAATGAGAATAATCTGAAGAATCTCAGTGTGGATATTCCCAGAGACAAGTTTGTGGTGCTTACTGGTTTAAGCGGTTCCGGTAAGTCCTCACTGGCCTTTGATACTATTTATGCAGAAGGGCAGAGAAGATACATGGAGTCTCTTTCTTCTTATGCCAGACAGTTCCTTGGACAGATGGAGAAGCCAGATGTGGAGAGTATAGAAGGGCTTCCGCCAGCGATTTCCATTGACCAGAAGTCTACGAACCGTAATCCTCGGTCTACAGTTGGAACTGTGACTGAGATTTACGATTATTTTCGTCTTTTATATGCCCGCGTAGGTATTCCACACTGTCCGAAGTGCGGCAGAGTGATCGCCAGGCAGACGGTTGACCAGATGGTGGATCAGATTATGGAATTGCCTGAGAGAACAAGAATTCAGCTTCTTGCGCCTGTGGTACGCGGTCGCAAAGGTACTCATGCCAAATTACTGGATCAGGCCAGACGCAGTGGCTATGTGCGGGCTGAGATTGACGGGAATGTGTATGAACTTTCAGAAGAGATTGCTCTGGAAAAGAATATTAAGCATACAATTGCTATTATTGTAGATCGTCTGATCGTGAAGCCGGGGATTGAGAAGCGACTGACGGATTCTTTGGAAACAGTACTGAATTTGGCTGACGGACTGGCAGTGGTAGATACCATGGATGGGAATTATATGAATTTCAGTCAGAGTTTTTCCTGTCCGGACTGTGGTATCAGCATTGACGAAATCGAACCGAGAAGCTTTTCCTTTAATAATCCATTTGGTGCCTGCCCGGAGTGTCTGGGACTGGGATATAAGATGGAGTTTGATCCGGATCTGATGATTCCGGACAGATCCCTGAGCATTTCAGAAGGGGCAATTACGGTGATGGGCTGGCAGTCCTGTACAGATAAGAACAGCTTTACCAATGCTATTTTGAATGCACTTTGCAGGGAATACGGATTTGACCTTGATACGCCTTTTAAAGATTATCCGAAGAAAATTCAGGATATTATCCTGTACGGTACAGGAGGACATTCTGTAAAGGTTTATTATAAAGGTCAGCGCGGAGAAGGTGTATATGACGTTGCATTTCCAGGACTTATCCGGAATGTGGAGCAGCGCTACAAGGAGACCGGATCTGAGGCTATGAAGCAGGAATATGAGAGCTTTATGCAGATTACTCCATGTACAGCCTGCAAGGGTCAGCGTCTGAAGAAGGAGTCATTGGCTGTTACCGTGGCAGATAAAAATATATATGAAGTTACCAATATGTCTATTGATAAGCTGAAAGTGTTCCTGGCAGAAATGGAGCTTTCCCCACAGCAGCAGCTTATCGGAAAACAGATTCTGAAAGAAATCAGGGCGAGAGTGGGATTTCTGGCTGATGTAGGGCTGGAATATCTTTCCCTGGCGCGTGCCACAGGTACATTGTCAGGCGGCGAGGCACAGCGAATCCGTCTTGCTACTCAGATTGGTTCCGGCCTGGTAGGGGTTGCCTATATTCTGGATGAGCCAAGTATCGGACTTCATCAGAGAGATAATGACAAGCTTCTGGGAGCACTGATGCATTTGCGGGATCTGGGAAACAGTCTGATTGTGGTTGAGCATGATGAGGATACCATGCGTGCAGCGGACTGCATTGTGGATATCGGACCGGGTGCAGGAGAACACGGTGGAAAACTGGTAGGAATGGGAACCGCAGAAGAGCTTATGCAGAATCCGGATTCTATTACCGGAGCCTATCTCAGTGGAAAGCTTAAGATCCCGGTGCCGGAAGTGCGCAAGGAGCCGGTAGGATTTCTGACGATCAAAGGTGCAGCGGAGAACAATCTGAAGCACATAGATGTAGACATTCCACTTGGAATCATGACCTGTATTACTGGTGTTTCCGGTTCAGGAAAGAGTTCCCTGATCAATGAGATTCTCTACAAACATCTTGCAAAGGAGCTTAACAGGGCGCGTGTGATCCCAGGTAAGCATGATGCCATTCTGGGCGTTGAACAGCTGGATAAGGTAATTGCCATTGACCAGTCTCCTATCGGTCGCACACCCAGATCCAATCCGGCTACCTATACCGGTGTGTTTGATCAGATTCGTGATCTTTTTGCCGCTACCGCTGATGCCAAGGCAAAAGGTTATAAGAAAGGGCGTTTTAGCTTTAATGTAAAAGGCGGTCGCTGTGAAGCCTGCAGTGGTGATGGTATTATTAAGATTGAAATGCACTTCCTGCCAGATGTTTATGTCCCATGCGAAGTCTGCAAAGGGAAACGTTATAATCGTGAGACGCTGGAAGTAAAATATAAGGATAAAAGTATCTATGATGTGTTGAATATGACAGTGGAAGAGGCATTGACATTCTTTGAGAATGTTCCGTCTATCAGGAGGAAGATCGAGACACTGTATGATGTGGGACTTTCGTATATTCGTCTGGGACAGCCATCTACCACATTGTCAGGCGGTGAGGCGCAGCGTATTAAGCTTGCCACAGAACTAAGTAAGCGAAGCACCGGAAAGACAATTTATATTCTGGATGAACCTACTACAGGATTGCACTTTGCAGATGTTCAGAAGCTGGTGGAAATTTTGCGCAGACTTTCCGATGGCGGAAATACAGTAGTGGTTATTGAGCATAATCTGGATGTGATCAAGACCGCAGATTATATTATTGACATCGGTCCGGAGGGAGGAGACGGCGGTGGAACCGTGGTCGCCAAGGGAACTCCGGAGGAAGTGGCGAAGAATCCGGCTTCCTATACCGGACAATATGTTGCGAAATATCTGAAATAAAAGAAACCTCTTTCCAATTATGATGTTTTTGTTTATAATAAGAAGAATAGATTTACGTATAGACAGAAAGGGGATTTAAATGTCTGCCAGCGATATTGGGATTGACCTGGGAACCAGGAACAGCCGTGTATACTCCACTGGACGGGGGCTGGTGCTCAGCGAGCCGTCTGTAGTGGTTTATGATAAAAATTCAGAAAAAATAAAAGCGATTGGTGAGGAAGCCAGACAGATGACCGGACATGCTTCCTCAAATATAGAAGTAATCCGTCCAATCCGCCAGGGAGTGATCGTAGACTACACTGTTATGGAGAAGATGCTGAAATTCTTCATTTCCAAAGCTATGGGAAGACACTCTTTCAGGAAACCGAGAATCAGTATCTGTATTCCCAGCGGAACTACTGAGATTGAGAGAAAGGCAGTAGAGGAAGCTACCTATCAGGCTGGTGCAAGAGATGTTTTCCTTGTGGAAGAGCCAATTGCAGCTGCAATTGGTGCAGGCGTTGATGTGACTAAGCCATTCGGCAATCTTATTGTGGATATAGGAGGGGGAACTACAGATGTGGCAGTGATTTCTATGGCAGGATCTGTTGTGTCTGCATCTGTGAAAGTAGCCGGGGATAATTTTGATCAGGCTATTATAAGTTATGTGCGAAAGAATCACAGCCTTTTTATTGGTGAGGAGGCTGCTGAGAATATTAAGATAAAAATCGGAACTGCCTGCCAGGAGGCTTCTCCACGGACACTTGAAGTAAAGGGGAGAAATGTGATCACCGGTCTTCCCAAGGTAGTTACACTCACATCTGAAGAAATCCGCATTGCATTGAAGGATGCTACAAACCAGATTGTGGAAACAGTACATGGAGTACTGGAGAAGACACCACCGGAACTGGCAGCAGATATTGTAGACAGAGGAATTGTGCTTACAGGAGGCGGTGCACTGCTTCATGGAATGGATACCCTCATTGAACAGAGAACAGGCGTAAGTACACTTACGGTACAGGATGCCATGTCAGCCGTTGTTGTGGGAACCGGTAAATATGCGGAAGTTATTACAAGGATGGAAGAATAGTGGAGTTGCCGGCAGGTGACATGTCTGTTTAGACCAAAAGGGTGCTGCATATGCAGTGCCCTTTATGAACTACAGGGGGAATGCCGCTGTACAGACTGGCAGCGTGGAAGATATGGAAGAAATAAGAATTATGCAGCAGGAGAGAAGTGAATGAGTGAGAAGGTTACAGGATATATAGATCATGTCATATTCCGTAATGATGAAAATGGATATACTGTTATGGTGCTCAAGACTTCGGATTCAGAGGAAGAACTGACTTGTGTAGGGACATTTCCTGACATTACACAGGGCGTGACCATTGAAGCGGAGGGACAGTTTTCACAGCATCATGTATATGGAAGACAGTTTAATATCCATTCTTATGTGGAAAAAGCCCCGGAGGATACACAGGCAATGGAACGTTATCTGGGCTCCGGGGCAATTAAAGGTGTTGGAGTGGCTCTTGCTGTAAGAATTGTAAGATATTTCGGGGAAGATACCTTAAGAATTGTGGAAGAAGAGCCGGAAAGACTGGCAGAGGTAAAGGGAATCAGTGAGAAAAAAGCCAGGGAGATTGCATCTCAGGTGACGGAGAAGGCTGATATGCGAAAAGCTATGATGTTTCTTCAGAAATATGGTATTTCTCTGAACCTTGGTGCCAAAATATATCAGAAATACGGGCAGTCTGTATACGGTGTACTTCAGGAAAATCCATATAAACTGGCAGATGATATCAGTGGCGTTGGATTTAAAATTGCAGATGCGATCGCTTCCCGTATTGGAATTCATGCAGATTCAGATTACAGAATCCGCAGTGGTATGATGTATACTCTTCTCCAGGCTTCAGGGGAAGGACATATTTACCTTCCTAAGGAAGAACTGTTTGCAAGAGCTTCCCAGCTGCTTCGGGTAGATGTTTCCTACATGGAAAAGCATCTGATGGACATGGCACTTGACAGAAAACTGATTCTGAAGGATTTTGATGGAAGCACTCTTGTGTATCCAAGTCAGTATTATAATCTGGAACTGAATACAGCGAGAATGCTTACAGAATTAAATATCCATTATCCTCAGGATGAACAGATGATGAAGCGCAGAATTGCGCAGATTGAGAAAGAAACCGGTACCGTGCTTGAGGAAATGCAGAAGAAAGCGGTGGTGGAAGCTTCCGAAAACGGACTTTTTATTCTTACGGGAGGTCCCGGAACCGGTAAGACCACCACTATTAATGCAATCATCCGTTTCTTTGAAGGGGAAGGTGCAACCCTGCGGCTTGCGGCACCTACCGGACGGGCTGCCAAGCGTATGACTGAGGCTACAGGCTATGAAGCGCAGACCATTCACAGATTGCTGGAGCTGAATGGTGTACCGGATGATGACAACAGAGAGACGCAGGGAGTCCATTTTGAGAGAAATGCGGAGAACCCGCTGGATACAGATGTGATCATCATTGATGAGATGTCTATGGTAGATATTTTTCTCATTCACT
This sequence comes from uncultured Blautia sp., assembly GCF_934371575.1. Taxonomy (GTDB): domain Bacteria; phylum Bacillota; class Clostridia; order Lachnospirales; family Lachnospiraceae; genus Blautia_A. The sequence goes on from NZ_CAKRNY010000015.1 coordinate 43,465, forward strand.
CTCTGCTTCTTGCGGTGACTGCCGGAACCAGGATCATTCTGGTGGGTGATGAGAACCAGCTGCCGAGCGTAGGACCTGGAAATGTGCTGCGGGATATTATACGAAGTGGAGTTTTTCCGGTTGTAGAACTGAAGAAAATTTTCCGACAGGCATCCCACAGTGATATTGTGGTAAATGCACATAAGATACATAATGGTGAGCAGATTTCGCTGGATAATAAGAGCCGTGATTTCTTTTTCCTGAAAAGATATGATGCGGATATTATCATACGTGTAGTGATTGCTCTGATCCAGGAGAAGCTTCCCAGATATGTGGATGCCAGACCTTTTGATATACAGGTCCTTACACCTATGAGAAAGGGATTACTCGGGGTGGAGAGGCTGAATCAGATTCTGCAGAGATACCTGAATCCTCCTGCCGCAGATAAAAAAGAAAAAGAAATTGGTGACCGTCTTTTCAGAGTGGGAGATAAGGTCATGCAGATTAAAAATAACTACCAGATGGAATGGGAAGTTCGGGGGAAATATGGGATTCCTGTGGATGAAGGAGTAGGTGTATTTAACGGAGATACAGGGATTCTGAAAGAAATTAATGAGTTTGCAGAGACTGCCACGGTGGAATTTGAAGATGGCCGTTTTGCAGAATATTCTTTCAAACAGCTGGAAGAGCTGGAGCTTGCCTATGCCATTACCATACATAAGTCCCAGGGATCAGAGTATCCGGCAGTGATTCTGCCGCTTCTTTCCGGTCCGAAAATGCTGATGAATCGTAATCTTCTGTATACAGGAGTTACAAGAGCAAGAAAATGTGTAACTGTAGTTGGAAGTGAAGAGACTTTCGGGGAGATGATTCGTAATGAGAAGCAGCAGAAGCGTTACAGCTCTCTTGGAACAAGGATACAGGAACTTTCTGGACTTGTTGTACCCAAGACGGTGTCCCCTGTGTCACAGAATCCTCAGAGAACGTCATGAACTGATCTGTCCGGACTGTGCAGGAAGCATTCAGCCTATATCAGGTCCCAGATGCTATAAATGTGGGAAACCGGTGAAAGAAGAGGAAGAATACTGCAGGGATTGTCAGACCAGTCCTGGTGCATTTGATCAGGGAATCGGAATTTTTCTCTACGATGACCGGATGAAATACTCCATAATGAAATATAAATATTTCGGCTGCAGGGAATACAGTCGTTTTTATGGGAAAGCATTGTATCTCTATGGAAAAGAACGATTGGAGTTTTGGAAGCCCCAGATGATCGTTCCGGTTCCCCTTCACTGGCGAAAACAGAGAAAAAGAGGGTTTAATCAGGCAGAGCTTCTGGCAAGGGAATTGTCGCGCTATACAGGGATTCCTGTGAATACCGGGCTTCTGAAGAAAAAACATGCTACCAGATCCCAGAAGAAGCTGGATGCCGCCGGAAGAAAAAAGAATTTGAAGGAAGCTTTTCAGGTTGTGGGAAATCCTGTGGGAAAGCGTATTTTGCTTATTGATGATGTATATACTACTGGAAGTACAATGGATGTATTGGCGGGGGCTCTTCTGAGAAAGGGTGCAGCCCATGTGTTTTTTTTAACATTGTGCATTGGAAGAAACAGGTAAAAAACACTTTTCATGCCATGAGATATATGATACAATCATCCTGTATGAGTATAGCTTTTATAGAAATGCATAAGGAGCCCATTTATGATAAATGAAGAAAAAGTAAAAATAATGGACAGTCTTGCTTTGTATGAGAAACAGGAAGGAAGAAAGTATCTCCCTGTGAGCAAGTACTACAGAAGTGATTATATCGGTCTGGCACTGATTAAGAATTTCTTTCTTGTGACAATTGGATATGGATTGATACTTGCTGTGATCGCAGCATATAATTTGGAGTATCTGCTGGATAATGTTCATAAGATGGATCTGATTTCTCTTGGAATAGTGGTTTTGGCAGGGTATATCGGAGTATTGGCTGCATATTCCGTGTTGACATATATCCAGTATGCTGTGAAGTATTATAAAGCCAAGAAGAGTGTGAAGCAGTATTATGCGCAGCTGACCAAACTGGAGAAAATCTATACTCGCGAAGAAAAGAAATTTGCAGGACGTGAAATGTCAGGAGGATATAGAAAATGACAGCCTTACTTGAATTAAAGCAGAAAATTAAAAGAGTGTACGGACAGTATGAAATGTATATCCTGCCTGTAATGAAATTTGTGTTGGCCCTGGTTTACTTCCTGTGGATCAATGCCAATATGGGATATATGTCCAAGATAAATAATGTTTTTCTTGTGCTTATTCTGGCACTGATCTGCTCTGTCCTGCCATCCTCAGCTATGATGTATATAGGATTTATACTGATTGTTGCACACAGTTATGCGCTGGGCATAGAGGTTGCAGCATTTATGCTGGTACTGATTTTACTGATGCTTATTTTCTTCCTGAGATTCAGCGGAGAACAGAACACTATTTTCGTATTTACACCACTTTCTTTTGCATTCAGTCTTCCGGCGCTTCTTCCTATTGGAAGCGGACTGATGGAAAGCAGTTTGTCTGCAATTCCGGCTGGCTGTGGTGTGGTTATGTATTATTTTATACGCTTTTTAAGATCCCAGTCTGCAATCCTTGTGAATCCGGAGCTTGAAATGACAGACAAGCTTCAGATCATGGCAGATGGTCTGGTACAGAACTGGGGAATGTGGATCACGGTGGTTGCGTTTGTTGCTGTGATTCTTCTGGTACATCTGATCCGTACCCGTTCCTTTGACCATGCATGGAGAATATCCATAATTACAGGCGGCGTTGCTTATGTGTTTATAATGCTGGTTGGAAGTTTTGGAATGAGTCTGAATGCAACTGTAGCTATGGTTCCGCTTCTGATCTGTACTATTGCGGCCGTTCTTTTGGCACTGGTCATGGAATTTTTCGCATTTGGTGGAGACTATAGCCGTGCAGAACGTCTGGAATATGAAGATGATGAGTATTTTTACTATGTTAAGGCTGTTCCGAAGGCAACTGTTGCAACATCAGAGAGAAGCATTAAGAAAATAAATGCAGAGCCTGTACGTGAAGACAGAAAAGTAGAAGAGAATACTGCTACTTATGCGAATCCAATCTTTCGTCAGGATGAGAAACCGAAAAAAAGAAGGGTTTCAGCTCCGGCAGAAAGAAAGCCGGGAAGGGTTGAGAAGCCGGAAGCGAAAGATGTTGATTTTGAGAAAAAACTTGAAGAATCCCTTAAGGATCTTTAATAGGAAAAAGGTTACCGGGGAAATTATCCGGTAACCATTTTGTTATTTTATTAAAAAATCTGAAACAGGAAAGGAGTACATTATGCAGGATATGGCAATCAGATTATCTGGATATTTGTCCAAACTTTCCCTGCCTAGTCTGGGAGTTACAGACATACTGGAGATTGCCCTGATTTCCTTTTTTATTTATCAGTTTATGGTATGGATTAAATTTACCCGTGCATATACACTGCTGAAGGGAATTCTGGTAGTACTTCTTTTTATTTTATTTGCCTATATTCTGAAGATGAATACGATCCTCTGGATCATTAAAAATCTTTCTACCATACTTCTTACCAGTGTTGTTGTTATTTTCCAGCCTGAGTTGCGTAAAATGCTTGAGCAGCTGGGCCAGAAGAAGATAATGGCTTCTATTCTGCCCCTTGATTCCGGAAAGGAAGTACAGGAGCGTTTTACAGATAAGACTGTTAATGAGCTTGTAAAAGCGTGTTTTGATATGGGAGAAGTAAAAACAGGTGCGTTGATCGTAATCGAGCAGAATATTCGTCTGAGTGAGTATGAGCGTACCGGAATTAATGTGGATGCAGTGCTTACAAGTCAGCTTCTGATCAATATTTTTGAGCATAATACTCCTCTTCATGACGGAGCTGTTCTTGTGCGGGGAAATCGAATCGTGGCAGCGACCTGTTATCTGCCTCTTTCCGATAATATGGAACTGAGCAAGCAGCTTGGAACCCGTCACAGAGCTGGAGTGGGTATCAGTGAGGTAAGTGATTCTCTGACAATTATCGTTTCCGAGGAAACAGGTCTGGTTTCTGTGGCTCAGGATGGAAAGCTCAGCAGAGGACTTAACAGTGCAGAACTCAGAGCAGCACTGACAAAAGCACAGAATAAGAAGGTTGTCATTAACAGTAAACTGCGTCATCTGTTGAAAGGAAGAATGAAACATGAAGAAGACAAAGCTGACTAGGAATTTTACCTTGAAGATCATGTCTGTTTTCATCGGTTTTCTGATATGGTTTATTGTAGTAAATGTGGATAACCCGATTTCCAGCAAAAGCATTACAATTGCAGGGGATAAGGTAGAACTGCAGAATACCGCTTATGTAGACAGCGCAAATATGATGTGTCTGCAGGATGATGATCCGGATCCTATCAGAGTTACCATCACAGGGGAGAGAAGACTGCTCAGCAGGATCACACAGGCGAATATCACTTTGACAGCAGATCTTCAGCAGGCCGGAAGTCTGGATACCAATCCGGTTATGGTTCCTATTACAGCATCCTGTACGGGAATCAGCCCGGAGAATATTAAAGTGACACCACAGTATCTCAGTGTAAGACTGGAAGAGAAAGTAACACAGGAATTTCTGGTTAATGTAAATTACGGCTCCAGTCAGCCAGGTAAAGGCTATGAGGTGGGAATACAGACTGCAAGTCCTGAGAAAGTCAAAATTACAGGACCGAAGTCGCTGGTAAATAAAATTGATAAAGTAAATGCGACAGTTGATGTTGATGGCAAAACAAAAGATTTTTCAGAGGAAGCTGATCTGAATATTATTGATAAGAATCAGGACAGCCTTGCGGGAAGAATGGCTTATCTTACTATAGATAATACGAAAGTAGTAGTTACGACCAGATTCTGGAAAATCCGTACAGGAGTGAATATTGGAGCCAATTATGTGGGTGTGCCGGCAGATGGCTATCAGGTGGAAAGTGTTACCACAGTTCCGGATACTATAAGTCTTGCAGGAACTGATGAAGCACTGGAGACACTGAAAGAGAATGATAATACTATCTGGATTGGCGGTACCGACATTGATATTTCAGGTGAGACAGCTGATATTGAGAAAAAAGTAAGTCTTAAGGATGTACTTCCGGATGATGTGCGTCTGACCAGCGGAACAAGTGAAGATGTATGGGTGAAAGTAAGTATTCTTCCGGTGGGAAGCCATTCTTACGGATTATTATCCAATCAGGTTGCAGTAAAAAATCTGGATGACAATCTTCTGGTAACGTTTGGTACAGATAAGATTGAAATTCGTGTGAAAGCGACAGATGGAGATTTGGATAGTTTTAATCTGGATAAAGTGAAGGCATCTGTGGATCTGTCTGATATGGGCGTTGGAAGTTATCAGATTCCGGTTTCTGTAGAATTGCCGAAAGGCTTTGAACTTTTGGACGATGTAATTGCTGACGTGACTATATCTGAGGTTTCCAATTTGAATTCCGCTGACAAGGGATAAAGCAGATAAGGGATAAAACAGATAAGGGAGTGAAACTATGGTAAGTGAGAAAGTAAGGGTGAACAATCCTTCCGGGCTTCATTTACGTCCGGCCGGAATCCTCTGCAAAGAGGCGATGAAATATAAATCTCTTATAACATTTCAATATGGCGGAGGCACAGCTAATGCCAAAAGCGTGCTCAGTGTCCTGGGTGCCTGCGTGAAATGTGGTGATGAGATCATTATATTTTGTGAAGGTGATGATGAGAAAGAAGCACTGAGAAGTCTTGTAACTGTTATTAAAAACGGACTTGGCGAGTAAGGCTTATAAAAGGGAGGTATAAAGGTGAAGAAGAGAGTTGCAGCCGCAATCTTAGGAGCAATGTTGAGTGTGTCCATGGTGCTGGAAATTCCGGCAGCTGCCTTGGATGCCGGATTTGAAGCTGGTTTTACAGCTGAACAAGCAGAAGATGGGCAGCCGGAAGAGGGCAGTGAAGAGGTACAGCCATCTGACGATGGTGAGGAAACTGACGGGAATGTTTCGGATGTTCCTGCTTCTGATGAGCAGCAGACACCAGATGACGGAAGTGATGAAGACATTGCTTTGGATGAAAATGTCCCTTCAGATGAAGATGGATTTATTTCAGGAGAGACTGTTAATGAAACAGGAGCGACAGATCCTGCGCAGGATTTTGAAAGTGAAGTACAGGATGTTCCTGTTGACGACCAGAATGCAGCAGGTACAGAAGTTTCCGCAGAGGATTCTGACGGAGTATTCAACTGGCAGGAATGGGAGCAGACAGCAGATGGTTTCCGTCTTCGTAAGAAAACAGCAGCAGTAACTGCTTCAGAAGTGCAGTCTTCAGAGGTACAGTCTTCAGAGGTACAGTCTTCAGAGGTACAGTCTTCAGAGGTACAGTCTTCAGAGGTACAGTCTTTGGAGGTTCAGAGTGAAGGTACAGAGGATGCTGATGCGTCAGAGGTGGCAGAAGAAACTGAGGAGACCGGAAGTGCTGATGCAGCACCTCTTGATTTCAAAGATCAGTATTATACAGCAGCAGATGGAATCGTAGAAATTACCACAAGAACAGAGACTGGTGATACCCATACCGGTTTTTATCTGTTTAATGAGAATGGTATTCTGGTTACAGGCACTAAGTCCTTAACTGGAACTGAGAGTGTGAATGGAGCGGTTGGCGAATTCTATTTTACAACAACAAATGAAGCAGAAGCTTATGCGGAATTTGAAGGTAAAGGAGCTGCTCTGGTTCCCTGGAAGACCACTGTGGGACAGATGAAGAAGGACTTCTGGCTGTGGAGTAAAGAGAACGGCAGTTTCCGTTATTATGGAGCTGATGGAAAGGCTATGACAGTCTCTCAGCTGGACCAGGCAGCAAATGCAAACAATACATATACCGGATATTATAAGATCAACGATGAGTATTACTGTCTGGATGCAGATGGCAAGCCGCGTACAGGTGATATTACGCTGACGGCAAGGGGAACTTCAGCCCAGTATTATTTTATGCCAGCATCTGATGGGCAGGAGATTCCTGGCAAAATGTTCCGGGATGGCTGGAAGAGCTTCCAGACTGGCAAGGGAGAGCAGTGGAAATATTACGATTCCGGTGAGCTGGACATTGGGAAAATCGGACAGCTTCTGGTTCATGGAATTATAGTTTCAGATCTGGATGGACGTAAAGAGCCGCAGAAGTCATATCTGCTTGACAGCAAGGGATATCTGCTTAAGAGTTCTATGAAGAAGGCTGCTGATGGTAAATATTATATTACTGACAAAAATGGCAGCATTTACAAGAGTAAAATTGTTACATACAAGAAAAAAAGATATTACGTAGATGAAAATGGTGTAAGAGCAAACTGGAAGAATGGCTGGTATCGCTGTACGGCAGCTGGAAACAGAATGTATTATTTCGGCTCCAAGGCTGGTGTTATTGTAAAGAAGACCGGTTGGCAGAAGGTCACTGTAAAAGGGAAATTCTATGGCTGGTTCCTTTTCAGCAAGAAGGGAAATCATTACAAAAACCAGATGAAGAGTGGATATTACTTCAGGGCTGATGGAAGGCTTGCAAGCGGTATCACAGTGATCGATGGAAAGAGCTACTTCTTTAAACCATCTACATCCAAGACCAGAAATGGTAAGATGGTTAAAAACCAGATGTTTGTCTATAAGAAGAAGACATATTTTGCAGCTGCTGACGGTGTGCTTCGCAAGAGTGGATGGCAGAAAATTGATGGCAAGTATTACTATTTCAAGAATATGAATCTTGTTAAAAACAAGTTCGTGAAAAAAGGCAAGAAATACGGGTATGTAGATGCAACAGGTAAATTTACTACCGGCTGGGTAATTGTAAATAATTCCAAGAATCTTGTAAAATACATAAATCCGGATAAGAAGGGCTTTGTAAAAAATACTTCCAGAAAGATTGGCGGTAAGCTGTATTACTTTGATAAGAATGGATACAGAATCAATGATCTGACGAATATTTATAAGGGACCATATACAGTTGAAGTTGACCGTGTAAACGGAGTTATGACGATTTATGCAGATTCTGCCCGTACGATCCCGGTTAAATCTATTCGAGTTTCTGTTGGAAATCCTGGAACACCAACACCTACAGGAAGATACAGTCTGACACGTTACAGCAGATGGCAGCCTCTTATGGGACCATCCTGGGGGCAGTACGGTACTCACGTGGATGGTGCAGGACAGGGTGGAATTTTTGTTCATTCAATTGCATGCGGAGCAGCCAACAGCTATAATCTTCCAGTAAGTGCCTACTACAAACTTGGCAGTCCGGCATCCCACGGATGTATCCGTACCTGTGTAGGCGATGCAAAGTGGGTATATTACAATTGCAGTGGTTCAACAATTTACATTTTTGATGGTAAATACAAGTCTGATGAAGTGTTCAAGGGACCGCTTGGACGTCGCGCAATTGTACCTCTTAAGGGAACTAAAAACGGTGGATATTATGATCCTACCGATCCTGCTGCATAAATAAAGAGCAGAAAAGGGTGCTTTAAAATTATCAGTTTCGATAATTTTAAGGCACCTTTTACAGTTTTGGAGAATAACATTGAAATTTGAAATAGGAAACTGTATAATAACTAAGTAACACATTTTTAACATCTTTATGAAAAAGCTGTTGGGAGGAAATATGAGTAAGTGGAAAAAGTGGCTGTCAGCCAGTTTACTGACTGCCATACTTGGAACAGCGGGAATTGCCGGAAGCACCGCAGAGGTCAGTGCAAATGCAGGAAACAGAGCTTCTTCAGGAATAGAGAATCTTTCACCGGATGAACTGGTTCCCAGCGTTGGTTCTTCCTCTTCTAAGAAGGTAAATGCCAAAGCATGGAAGAAAATTGACGGTGTTTGTTATAATGGAAGTGGTAAGGTAATAGAGAATGCGATCACCAGAGGAATTGATGTTTCTGAGTGGCAGGATAAGATTAATTGGGAAGAAGCCAGTAAGGATCTGGATTTTGCTTTTGTGCGCATTTCATATGGAACGAAGCATCTGGATAACTGTTTTGAATACAATATGACACAGGCAGAAGCTGCAGGAGTTCCGGTTGGAACTTATGTGTACAGCCTTGCCAAAACAAATAAAGAAGCATTGGCGGAGGCACAGCTTGCAATCAGACAGATGCAGGGACATAAGGTGTCCTATCCGGTTGCCTTTGATCTGGAAGATGAGAAAACATTGGGAACCCTGACGAAAAAGGAAGTTTCACAGATTGCACTCACCTTTTGTGATGAAATCCGCAAAGCTGGATATACTCCTATGCTTTATATGAATCTGAACTGGTATAATAATTATGTGGACTGGAGCGTTCTGGAAGGTTCCGGGCTTGATGTATGGATAGCATGCTATGGAGATACCATACTTGCTCCAAGCACGGAAAAGTATAAATATACTATCTGGCAGAGCACCGCAGGAGATGAAGTTCCGGGAATGATCCCAACAAAGAAATTGATCAGTGGTGTGGCCAAGGACAATAACGTTGATCTGAACTTTGGCTTTGTGGATTATACCACCAGGATCATGCCCAGATGGAATGTTCAGGAAGGATACACACCGGCCACAGAGCCTTTATATGCAGATCCGAAGGTATACAAAAATGGCTGGAAAACGGTAAGCGGCAAGACTTACTACTATGAGAATGACATAAAAGCCATGGGCTGGAGAGAAATCGGCGGAAAGTATTATTACTTCAGTGTTAAGGATGGTCATTTATGTAAGAAAGTAATTATAAAGACAGATTCCACAGCTTATTATGTAGATAAGAAAGGCGTACGTGTTAAAAATAAGGTTGTGACAAAGAAAGACAAGACGTATTATTTTGGTGCGGACGGCAAAGCCTTAACAGGTGTGCGTAAGCTTAATAAAAAATATTATTATTTCAGTCCGGAATCCTTCTATATGCTGAAGAATTACAAATATGTAACTCCGGCTGGTACAATCTATTATTTTGACAGCAATGGAGTCCGTGTGAAGAATAAATTTGTTACCATAAATGAAAATGGAAAGAAAAACACTTATTATTTCGGTTCCAATGGAAAAGCCTATAAAGGCTGGCACAAAATAAAAGGGAAAAAATATTATTTTTATCGTGGAACAGGAGCCAAAGCAGGTGTCCGTGCACAGAGCGTCCGTCTGAAAAACAGCAGTGGCATTGTGTCAGTATTTAACAAGAATGGCGTATGTAAGAAACAGTATAAGGCTGCCTGAAATCCATTCGGCTGTAAAAAAGAACGTTTTTAATAATATTTTATTAATAAATTATAAGGAGAAACTAAAATGGGAAAAATCAAAGTAACAAACTGTGACGATATTGAAGGATTAAAAGTAATTGAGCCAGCTGTATTTGGAGATTCCAGAGGATATTTTATGGAAACTTATAATTATAATGATTTTAAAGAGGCTGGAATTGATGTTGAATTTGTACAGGACAATCAGTCAAGCTCACGTTATGGCGTACTTCGTGGACTTCATTTTCAGCTGAATTATCCTCAGGATAAGCTGGTGCGTGTAGTAAACGGAGAAGTATTCGATGTAGCTGTTGATTTACGGGAAGGCTCCAAAACATACGGGAAATGGTACGGGGTGGTTCTTTCAGCCGAGAATAAGAAACAGTTCTTTATTCCTAAGGGATTTGCACACGGCTTTCTGGTTCTTTCCGAGAATGCAGAGTTTACTTATAAATGCTCCGATTTCTATCATCCAAACGATGAGGGCGGCCTGATCTGGAACGATCCGGATATCAATGTTCAGTGGCCAATTCCGGAAGGCATGGAGCTGATCTTCTCTGACAAAGATCAGAAATGGGGAAGCTTTAAGGAATTAAACAGATAGGAGACTGCAGATGCTTAAGTCTATTTTATCTCTGCCGGCGGATTTATACAAAAACCGCCGGCTGGTTATGAAGCTGGCGAAGAATGATTTCAAGACCAGATATGCAGGTTCTTATTTTGGAACCTTCTGGGCATTTGTTCAGCCGGTGGTGACAATTCTGGTATATTGGTTTGTATTTTCAGTGGGGTTCCGGTCTAATACAGATGAGCTGGGAGTCCCTTTTGTTCTTTATCTGGTGGCTGGGATTGTGCCCTGGTTTTTCTTTTCCGATGCTCTTTCAGGAGGTTCCAATGCGCTTCTTGAGTATGATTACCTGGTAAAGAAGGTGGTGTTTAACATCAGTGTTCTTCCAGTGGTAAAAATTATTTCAGCTGCATTTGTCCATGCTTTTTTTATCCTTCTGGCAATTTTCCTTTATATGGTCAACGGAAGATTTCCGGACTGGTATTATCTTCAGATTCTCTATTACAGCATCTGTATTTTTGTTCTTGTCCTTGGGCTTTGCTATGCTACAAGTGCTGTTGTAGTCCTGTTCCGTGATCTTAAGCAGGTAATTAATATTGCGCTGCAGGTAGGGGTATGGCTGACACCGATCATGTGGGTGGCAGAGAGTATGATTGGTACAAAGAGCATTGTTTACAAAATTCTTCAGCTGAATCCTATGTTTTATGTGGTTTCAGGATATCGAGACGCATTCATCATGAAACGCTGGTTTTTTGAAAGACCATTATGGACATTCTATTTCTGGATATTTGCAATCTGCTGCTTCCTGCTTGGAAATTGGGTATTCAAGCGTCTGCGTGTTCATTTTGCAGATGTTCTGTAGTATAAACAGCCTGGTCGGGCAAAATCATACTGCGGCAAAATGGTAAATGCCGCATCAGATAGAAAGGGAACAACGTGGAAAGTAAAAATGCCATTGAAATAAGAAATCTGTCTAAAATGTATAAGCTTTACAATAAGCCCCTGGATCGTCTGGTGGACTCACTTGGACTTACCAGGAAAAAGCTGTATAAAGAGCATTATGCGTTAAGGGACATTAACTTTGATATAGGTGTTGGAGAGTGTGTGGGGATTATCGGAACCAACGGTTCCGGAAAATCTACCATTTTGAAGATCATTACAGGTGTTCTTTCTCCAACAGGGGGAAGTATTACTGTAAATGGAAGAATTTCTGCACTTCTGGAACTTGGCGCAGGTTTTAATCCGGAGTACTCGGGATTGGAGAATATTTATCTGAATGGCACCATGATGGGATTTACTGAAGATGAGATCAATGCAAGGCTGGACGATATTCTCAGCTTTGCTGATATTGGAGACTTTGTCCATCAGCCCGTAAAGACTTATTCAAGCGGTATGTTTGTGCGCCTTGCTTTTGCGGTGGCGATCAATATCGATCCGGAGATCCTTGTGGTAGATGAAGCACTCTCTGTAGGCGATGTATTCTTTCAGGCTAAATGTTATCATAAATTTGAAGAATTCAAGAAGCAGGGAAAGACGATCCTGTTTGTAAGCCATGATCTGGGAAGTATTTCCAAATACTGTGACCGTGTTATTCTTCTGAATCAGGGGCAGATGCTGGATCAGGGAACTCCGAAGGCAATGGTTGATATGTATAAGCAGCTGCTTGTACGTCAGAATCCGGTAAAACAGGCACAAATGAATGATGCCATAAAAGAAAGCAGAAAAAAGGGCTTTCAGATGAACCCCAATACGTTGGAATATGGGGAAAAGCAGGCAGAGATCGTGGAGTTTGTGGTCATCGATTCCAAGGGACTTCAGAGCAATACTATTGAGAAAGGCTCCAGCTTCCAGATTAAAATGAAGATTCATTTTAACGAAAGTATTCTGCAGCCTATTATGGCATTCACCTTTAAAAATATTCAGGGAACTGAGATCACAGGAACCAATACCATGTATGAAGGTGTGAATGTAGAGAATACAGAGCCGGGAAGCGAATGTGTGGTTACTTTTGAACAGAAAATGGATCTTCAGGGCGGTGAGTATCTTCTTTCTTTTGGCTGTACAGGCTATCTGAATGGGGAGTTTACTGTATTTCATCGTTTATATGATGCATGCAACATAACTGTGGTATCAACGAAGAACACAGTTGGATTTTATGATATGAATTCCAAAGTGCAGATAGAGGAACAATAAGATATGCAGGAAAAAATCGGAAATGTTACATTAGATTATGAATTTTATCCGGGCAGGGATCTGTACAGTGACGGACCTGTAGAGGAAGAACTTCTGGAAATTGCCAGAAATTGCAGGGAAGAAGAACTGAATCAGGTGATCGCAAAGAGAAACAGCTGGCCGGCTCTTTACCATTTTTCACATCTTCGCCAGAACATAGTTGAATGGCTTCCAATTACAAAAAAGGATAAGGTGCTGGAGATTGGTTCCGGCTGTGGTCCCATCACAGGAATATTGGCGAAAAAAGCGCAAAGCGTAACCTGTAATGATCTTTCCAAAATGCGCAGTACTATTAATGCGTACAGAAACCGTGATTGTGACAATGTGAAAATTATGGTGGGAAATTTTCAGGATGTGGAGAGCAGTCTCACTGAGAAATATGATTATATTACACTGATTGGTGTTTTTGAGTATTCACAGGGATATATTGGAACGGAGCAGCCTTATGTGGAGATGCTTCGCCGTATTACACGTCATCTGGCACCAGGGGGAAAACTTGTGATCGCGATTGAGAATCGTCTGGGGCTGAAATACTGGGCCGGATGTACGGAAGATCACGTGGGCAGATATTTTGAAGGCTTGGAGAACTACCCTGAGACAAAAGGGGTGCGAACTTTTTCCAGAAAAGAGTTATCCCATATTATCGCCCAGGCTGGGGATTTTAAGACAACCTTTTATTATCCATACCCGGATTATAAATTTCCGTTAGTAATATATTCTGACAAACGGCTACCCAAAAAAGGGGAACTGAAGGATGATTTCTGCAATTTTGACAGAGCCAGAATGCATTTATTTGACGAGGGAAAGGTTTACGATTCTCTTACAGATGCAGCTCTTTTTCAGGAATTTTCCAATTCATTTCTGGTTCTCGTGGAAAGGAAGGACTGTTGATGAGTCAGATTATTTTCAGTAAATACTCCAATGAAAGAGACCGTCGTTTTGCTATCCGAACAGATATCCTGGAACAGGATGAAAAGCGTTGGGTTACGAAAACTCCTTTATATCCGGAAGGAAAAGAGCACATATCGAATATGCCTAAGTGGAACCGGACACTGGATGATTTATATAAAATGGCTCCCTTTGTGAGCAATAAATGTCAGGCAGAGGAAGGCCATGTGAAACTGGAATATCTGGAGGAAGAGAATCTGGCAGAATATCTGGATGCTCTTCTGGGAAAAGGCAGGAAAATAGAAGCTGAAAAAGTATTGCTGGATTATCTGGAAAATGTTCGGAAAATCCATAGCCAGAAGCCTTTTTCTGTGACGGAAGGTTTTGAAAATGTGTTTGGAAATGTAACTATGCCAGAAAATCTGACATGTGCGGATGTGACAAATATTGATATGATCTGTGACAATGTGCTGCTTACCAGTCCTTACACTATTCTGGATTACGAGTGGACCTTTGATTTTCCAATTCCCTGTGAGTTTATCCTTTACCGGATCATCCATTATTATGTTCAGACACACAGTGTGAGAAGAGTGCTGGATGAGGAGCTCTTGTATGAGAAATTTGGCATAACAAAAGAAGCAAGAGAGAGCTTTTTACAGATGGAAAAAGGCTTTCAGGCATATATTACGGGAAATCATGTTCCCATGAGGGAAATGTATGCAGACATGACTCCCGGGGTGCACTACGTATCGAAAACAGATGCCGGCGCATTACAGATTTTTTTTGGAGAACGAAGAGGCTGTTACGAAGAACAGAATTCTGTGAAACGCTATATGATTGCAGGAAACGCAAGATGTACGCTGGAATTGCCGGAGAACTGCAGATTTATCCGGCTGGATCCCGGGGATGTTCCCTGTTCCGTGCGTCTTGATGAAATTTCCTTTGATGGAAAACCGGCCTCTTTAAAAGGCGTGGAGATTCCAGATGGTGCGATTTTCGGATACTGGGCATTTCTGGCAAGACTGGATCCGTGTATTGCGGATATCTCTGTGCCGGCGGGGGCGAAAGAGCTTACTGTGAAGCTGGAAATCTGTGAAGAAAATGTAGATATGCTGAATCATGTCCGTGTACTTGAGCACCAGAACCGCAGTTTGCTGCAAAAAGTGGGAAATCGTGCAAAAAAAGCAATCCGCCGCATAAAAAATGCTTCGGAAGGCTCTGGGAAGAAAGGAAATTAGAATGAGTCAGAAGGTAATGCTGGTAGAAAAAGAAAGGTTCCTTTTGAATGACCGCAGTAAATATATGGTCACCGGAAAAATTCCAAAGGGAGCAGAAATCGAGTGCTATTTAGACAGCACCAAACTGACTGCAGAAATAAATACTGATCCGGTTATGTCTGTCGTTATGAGAGCTGTGGAAGCCCAAAATCCAGGTGGAAGATGGGTGGAAGTTCTGATTTCATTACCGGAAAATTCTGGTAACTATAAGAAACTGGAAGTATATGCCGTAGCAGATGGAAAGAGAGTGCTGTGGTATAAAATAAGGACAGCCGAGCTTTTGAAAAAACAGGGGAAACCTCAGTTCTTTGTTGACAGGGAAACGCTTCTCGAAGAACAAAAAGCGATTGTAGTTACCGGCTGGGCAGCTGGCAAAACCAGTCTTCAGCTGAAGATCTACGACGAGCACAAAACACCTTTGAAAACGGTTGTAAAGTGGACAACAAGAATGGATGTTGCGGAAATGTTCCGTGAATGTGAGGTGGGAAAGGATTGCGGTTTTTCGCTTCGCGCAGAGAATGTTTCAGGAAAGAAATTATATCTTGTAGTGCAGGATGAGGAAAAAAACAAAGCGGTTTATACCATTGGTCTGTCAAAAGGGGAACGCATCAAAGCGAAGGCAGAGATTTACAGCAAAAAAGCTGTGTCTGCTTTTCGGATGAATGGAATTTCCTCTGTACTGCAAAAATCGGTAAACAAGCTTCAGAAAATGCGTCAGGGAGACGGACTTTACCATACCTGGCTGAAGGAGAATCCGGTTACAAAGCAGGAACTGAAAAAACAGAGAGAAACAGTTTTTAAAGAGAATATCAAATTCAGTCTTGTTGTTCCTCTTTATAAGACGGAAAAACATCTTTTAAAGGCTCTTGTGGATTCGGTTCAGGCACAGACCTATACGAACTGGGAGCTTTGTCTTTCCGATGGAAGCGGAGCAGATTCGCCCATCAGAAAGATGCTTGAGGAATACCAGCGAAAAGATCCCAGGATTAAAGTGATTTTCAATGACAGACAGCTGCAGATCTCTGAGAATACAAACGCGGCAATTGAAGCTGCCACAGGAAATTATATAGCCTTTGCGGATCATGATGATACTCTTGCAGAAGAGGCTTTTTATCAGATGGCTATGGAGATTTCAGCCCATCCGGAAGCAGACCTTCTTTATTCAGATGAGGATATTATTGACATAAAAGGGCGTCGTCTGTATCCGCATTTTAAGTCGGATTATAATCCGGATCTGCTTTGCTGCGTGAATTATATCTGCCATCTTGTTGTTGTAAAAAAAGAGCTTCTTGACAGGGTTGGGCTTTTAAGACCTGAGTATAATGGTTCTCAGGATTATGATTTTCTCCTTCGCTGTACAGAGCATACAAAGAGCGAAAACATTCGCCACATTCCCAAAATCCTCTATCATTGGAGAAGTCATGAGGGATCTACAGCAGGAAATCCGGATGACAAGCCTTATGCAGTGATCGCAGGAGAAAAGGCTCTGGCAGGTCATTATGAGAGGCTTGGAATAAAGGCTTCTGTAGAATATACAGGCTGCCCTGTGGTTTTCAGAACCCAATTTGAGATTCAGGGAACGCCGAAAGTATCTGTTTTGATTCCCAATAAAGATCACACAGAAGATCTGGATAAATGTGTGACCTCTATTATGGAAAAAAGCACATGGAAAAATATTCAGATCGTAGTCATTGAGAATAACAGTGAAAGTGAGGAAACATTCTCATATTACCAGGAGCTGGAAAAACGCTATCCCCAGGTAAAGGTTGTAAAATGGGATGGGCTCTTTAATTATTCAGCTATTAATAATTTTGGTGCGAAATACGCAGATGGAGATTACTTCCTTCTTCTGAATAATGATACAGAGGTGATCACACCGGATTGGCTTGAGAGAATGCTGGGCTACTGCCAGCGGGAGGACGTTGGCATTGTAGGTGCAAAGCTTCTTTATCCGGATAATACGGTGCAGCATGCCGGGGTGGTAGTTGGCATTGCAGGCTTTGCAGGTCATATTCTTACCGGATATGACCGCAATGCAGTGGGCTATTTGTGGAGACTGATCACTGCACAGGATGAGAGCGCTGTCACAGGCGCCTGCATGATGGTGAAGCGAAGTGTATTTGAGAAACTTCACGGGCTTGATGAAAGCTTTGCAGTTGCGCTCAATGACATTGATTTCTGCCTTCGTGCACGGGCTCTTGGAAAAAAAGTAGTATTTACTCCGGACGCATGTCTTTATCATTATGAATCCAAATCCAGGGGCTTGGAAAACACGCCGGAAAAGAAAGTCCGCTTTGACAGGGAAGTGGCTCATTTCAGAGAACGTCACAGAGAATTCCTGAAAGCAGGAGATCCCTATTATAATCCGAATTTAAGTATTGTAAGAGGGGATTGTGCATTCAGAATGGCTTCGGAAAAGAAGAACGAAGTGATATAAATACGGCTTTAGAAAATCAATAAAAATCAATAAAAAACCAGTCAGGAACAAAAGGTAATAAGCCCTGTTCCCGGCTGGCTTTTTTGATTTTCCTGTTAAGACTTGATGATTTTTACCATTCTCCAGATCAGAAGGATTAAAAGAAGTAAAAATACACCTGCAATCACGAAATAAGGAATCTCAGTATGATTATCGGAATACTCCTTTGCAGCCTGCATATTCCGTTCGCCTTCTTTCATGGAAGCGGTATCTTCGGAATGGGCTGTTTCAAGAACTGCTGTTCCCACTGCTGTACCGCTGAAAAGATAGGTACGGTCAATCTCATCACCGTTCTGGGTATCTTCGGTAGTAAGGCTGTCTGCACTGGTACCGGAAGGAACTACAACATTGCCGCCAGAGATGATACTGAAATCGCTGTCGCCAAGTGAAAGAGTCTCAAAATGGTCAAATCCATAATTTAAAACAGAAGCTGCATCAGGTGCTGTCTGACCGGATGCACCCTTGAGAACCACACTGATCAGAGTCATTCCGTTTCTCTGGGCTGCGCATACCAGCGTGCTTCCTGAAGCCTCTGTATAGCCCTCTTTACCGCCGATACAGCCCTCATAGAAGCCTGTGCTTCCGGTATCTGTCATAGTAAACTTGCTGGTGAGATTACGGGCAGCAGCCTTATTGGTAGCTGGAATGGTATAGCTGGTAGCAGCAGCAATTGTCCGGAATGATTCATTCTGAATGGCAGCCTGCATGATCAGCGCCATATCATGGGCTGTGGTATGCTGATTCTCATCCGGAAGTCCGGTAGGATTGGTGAAAATGGTATTCGTACAACCGAGCTCCTGAGCCCGGTTATTCATCTGCTGTACAAATCCGTCCACAGAACCGCCTACATGTTCTGCAATCTGCAGAGCAATATCATTGGCAGATGCAACCATGATCGCATACAGACATTGCTCAACAGTGAAAACCTCATCAACCTGTGAGGAAATGCTGGCACCTCCATCTGTAACACCGGAAACTCCGGTGGCAGTCATAGTAACCTCATCTGTGAGCTGTGTATTCTCAAGTGCCAGCAGACAGGTCATGATCTTAACGGTACTTCCTGGAAAAAGTACTTCGTCAGCATTCTTGGAATACAGAATGGTATTGGTGGTATTCTCCATGACCACAGCTGCTTCAGAAGAAATATCGGAAGCCTGGGGCCATCCGGAAATGGAATTGGTGGATATGGTAGCTGTTGATTCAGCGGCTGCCTGGTCTGCTTCCTCACCAAAAACGGGAATCTGGAAAAGAAGGGAAGCTGTAAGTCCAAGAGCCAGAAAAACTGAAGTTATCTTTCTCTTTTTCATAGTATAGTGAACTCCTGTATAAAAATAAGACTTGTTACAAGTATAGCATATATTCTATTTTTCCTGTAAAACTAAAAAATATGATACAGATATAATCATATCCCAAAAGCAGGTGCAATTCAACCTTTCTTTTACAGCTTCCTTGCAAAAATGTTTCTTCAATGTTAAAATAGGGTCATTATAAAAGCAAAGGATTTTAATATGAGCGATAAAAAAGGATCAGAGGGACGGATCCAGTGGTCTCGTTTCTTCAAAAAATTATCTCCTTATATGATTCAGAAGGGGCTTTTGTACATGAAGCATTATGGCCCTAAAGAGTTCTGGATAAGGCTTCATGAGCGTTTTGAGCCGGAGGAGATTCCTTATGGTCCCTGGTATGCGGCTTATGTGCCGGATCAGACGGTCCTTGACAAACAAAGAAAGAAAAAATTTGGCTTTTCACCTCTCATCAGTGTAGTAGTTCCGGCTTACCGGACTCCGGAATTATTCTTGCGCCAGATGATCGATTCTCTTATTGCACAGACTTATGAGAACTGGGAGCTTTGCATTGCCAACGGAAGCCCGGAAGATAAGTCCATGAAAAAAGTGCTGGAAGAGTACAGCCGGAAGGATAAGAGAGTGCGCTGGCAGGATCTCACAGAGAACAAAGGAATTGCGGAGAATACAAACGCTGCTTTTTCCATGGCAGAGGGTGAATTTGTGGGGCTTCTTGATCATGATGACCTTCTTGCCCCGAATGCTCTCTATGAGATCGTGAGCGCAATGAACCAGCATGAGAAAGCAGATGTATTTTACACGGATGAGGATAAGGTTACTGCTGAGTTGGACGAGCATTTTCAGCCTCATCTGAAGCCTGATTTTAATATTGATCTGCTTCGTTCCAACAATTATATCTGTCATTTTTTTGTTGCCAGGCGACAGCTGGTGGAAAAGGTCGGAGGATTTCGCAGGGAATTTGACGGAGCCCAGGATTATGATTTTATTTTCCGCTGTGTGGAGAATGCACGGGAGGTTGTGCATGTACCGGAGATTCTGTATCACTGGCGTACACACAGAGCTTCCACTGCTGATAATCCGGCAAGTAAGATGTATGCTTTTGAAGCCGGCAAGCGGGCAATTGAGGCACACCTTTTGCGCGTTGGAGTGAAAGGCTGCGTAAGCCATACTGCGGATCTTGGATTTTACAGGGTGAAATATCCTGTGCAGGGACATCCTCTTGTCTCCATCATCATTCCGAATAAGGATGAGAAGGAAACACTGGAGAGATGTCTGGAATCCATTAAGAAAAATACACTTTATGATAATTATGAGATTATTATCGTGGAGAATAACAGTACCACAGATGAAATTTTTGATTATTATAAAAAGATTACAGCGGATCCGAGAATTCATCTGATCTGCTGGAAAAAAGAATTTAATTATTCTGCGATCAATAATTTTGGCGTAAAAAATGCCCGTGGGGAATATCTTCTTTTCCTGAACAATGATGTGACGATCATTTCAGAGGACTGGATGGGCGAGATGCTTGGAGTATGCCAGAGGAGAGAAGTTGGTGCAGTTGGTGTCAAGCTTCTCTATCCGGACAATACCATCCAGCATGCCGGCTGCGTAATAGGAATCGGCGGAATTGCAGGCCACATGTTTGTAGATATGCCTGCCGACCGCACCGGATACCTTCATAAGGCTTCTATTTTACAGGATATGAGTGCTGTGACAGCTGCCTGCATGATGATGAAGCGCAGTGCTTTTGACAAGGCTGGTGGCTTTACAGAGGAGCTTTCAGTGGCCTTTAATGATGTGGATCTTTGTCTGAAGACCATAAAGGCGGGATATCTGGTGGTATATGATCCTTATGCGAAGCTGTACCATATGGAATCCAAGACGCGGGGAGCCGAAAATAATGATGCGAAGGTAAGACGCTTTCAGCGGGAAATTGAATACATGCGAAGTAACTGGATCGATATTCTGAAAAAGGGTGATCCTAATTACAATAAGAATTTATCCCTTACAAAATGGAATTATTCTTTGAAACCACTTCCGGGCATGACCGGCAAAGACGAAGACTAAGGAGAAATTATGCAGGAAGTATCAGTGATTATTCCAAACTATAACGGAGCAGCATATCTGGAGGGTGTGCTTTCCAGTCTGGAACAGCAGGATTTTCAAAATTTTGAGACAATTCTTGTGGATAATGGATCTACAGATGGAAGTATTGCAATTGTAACCGAAAAATTCCCCTGGGTGCATATTGTGGAGCTGCCGGATAATTTCGGCTTTTCCCGGGCTGTAAATGAAGGTATTTATGCATCAGGGGCACCCTACGTGCTTCTTTTAAACAATGATACAGAAGTAGATAAAAGCTTTGTCAGGGAAATGCTTGCTGCCATAAAACGGCATAAAAAAGCGTTTTCCTGCAGTGCGCGTATGATCTGTTATCACGAAAGAAGCAAGCTGGATGATGCAGGAAATTATTACTGTGCCCTGGGCTGGGCTTTTGCAAGAGGCAAAGGGAAAGATATCCATACGTATGAGAGGGAAGAGCGTATTTTTACCTCCTGTGCAGGTGCTGCAATTTATCGAAAGGAGCTGTTTGAGAAAATTGGTTATTTTGATGAAGAGCATTTTGCATATCTGGAGGATATTGATGTGGGGTATCGTGCCAGAATCTTTGGATATGAGAACTGGTATGCACCAAAAGCCCTGGTATACCATGTTGGAAGCGGTACAAGCGGATCCAGATATAACCAGTTTAAAACAAGATATTCTTCCAGAAATAATGTTTATCTGATCTACAAAAATATGCCTTTCCTTCAGATTCTTTTGAATCTGCCATTTCTGGTTATCGGATTTGGTCTGAAAATCCTGTTCTTTTCACAGAAGGGAATGGGAAGAGAATATGTGGCAGGAATCAAAAATGGTTTTCAGATCAGTATGAAAAACAAAAAGGTCAGATTTCGTATGGGCAATCTGGGAAGATATGCAAGAATCCAGCTGGAACTATGGTGGAACATGTTTTACAGATTTTTTTCCTGAAAAAATTTATTGATTTTTTATAAATGATGTTTGAAGAATTTGTTGCAATTCTGTTTTATCTATTATAAGATAGAGAAAGTCACAGAATCAGAAGGCAGAGGTGGCAGAAATTGATTAGAGACAATCAGAAGAATTTCAGTCGGCTGCATGTTGTTGTTGATGCCTGTGTAATTACACTTTCTTATTTTGTTGCCTGGGCACTGAGGTTTATTGGACCGTTTGCAGCGAGTGCAGTGCGGGCGAGAAGCTTCGAACAGTATATGTCCGCGCTTATTTTTATTTTGCCGGCATATATTTTACTGTATCATGCGTTTTCCCTGTATCAGCCTATGCGCATGCAGGGCAGGCGTCTTGTGTTGTCCAATATTGTTAAGGCCAATTCTCTTGGTATCCTGATCACTATTTTTATCTTATATACCATTGAAGAGGGCGATATTTCCCGTTCTGTGCTGTATATGTTTTACGGCATCTGCATTGTTGCAAGCTGGGGAGCCAGAATGCTCATTTTCTACAGCCTGCGCAAAATGCGGAAAAGAGGGCTGAATCAGAAACAGGTTGTGCTGGTGGGATACAGCCGGGCAGCAGAAGAATATATAGACCGCATTCAGCAGAATCCTCAGTGGGGCTATGTCGTAAGGGGAATTCTGGATGACAATGTTGCTTCCGGAACCATGTATAAGGGGATCAAGGTGATCGGAAGAATTGCCAATCTGAATGTAATTCTGCCGGAGAGCAGGCTGGATGAGATTGCAATTACATTGGGACTAAGCGAATACTACCGGCTGGAAGAGATTGTAGCGCTTTGTGAGAAATCAGGAGTGCATACAAAGTTTATTCCGGATTATAATAAGATTATTCCTACAAAACCATATACAGAAGACATTCTCGGACTTCCGGTGATCAACATCCGGTATGTTCCTTTAAGTAATACCTTTAATTCCATGGTAAAAAGAGTAATGGATATCATTGGTTCAATTATTGGAATTATAGTGGCATCTCCTCTTATGCTGTTGATGTGTGTTTTGATCAAGCTGACTTCACCGGGACCGCTGATCTACCGTCAGGAGCGTGTGGGACTTCATAACCAGACTTTCTGGATGTATAAATTCCGTTCCATGGAGATCCAGCCGGAGGCGGAAGAGAAGAAAGCATGGACTGTGAAAAATGATCCCAGGGTTACGGGAGTGGGCAGGTTTATGCGAAGAACCAGTATTGATGAGCTTCCCCAGCTGTTCAATATTCTGAAGGGGGACATGAGTCTGGTAGGACCAAGACCGGAGCGCCCTTTCTTTGTGGAGAAGTTCCGTGAAGAAATCCCAAGGTATATGGTGAAACATCAGGTAAGACCGGGACTGACCGGTTGGGCACAGGTAAATGGCTATCGGGGCGACACCTCTATTCGAAAGAGAATCGAGTATGATCTCTATTATATAGAGAACTGGAGTGTCGGTCTGGATATAAAGATTATGTTTATGACGATCTTTAAAGGATTTGTTAACAAGAATGCATATTGAGAAAGGAAAGAGAGATGGCAAGACCTGGTAAGAAAAAGAAGGTTGCTTTGTTTGCTCTGGAAATTATCTGTCTGCTGTTGTTTATTGGCGGATTGTATGTGTATGGACAGATTGATTCCAGATTAAATAAAATCGAGACACCGCAGCTGGATGAGAGTAAGATTGTTACGAATGTAACAGCTCCGCAGATGTCCGGTTATACCACATATGCACTGTTTGCGATTGATCAGCGTTCCAAGAATGCTGCCCTTGATGCACAGAACAGTGATACTATTATTGTTGCAAGTATCAATAATGACACCAAAGAGGTAAAGCTTGCTTCTATTTACAGAGATACTCTTCTGGATATTGGAAATGACATGTACACCAAGGCCAATGCGGCTTATGCATACGGTGGCCCGGAGCAGGCACTTTCCATGCTGAATACCATGCTGGATCTGAATATCACAGATTATGTAACTGTGAATTTCAGTGCCATGGTGTCTGCAATCGATGCACTTGGCGGTCTTGATCTGCCCCTTTCCTATGCAGAAATGGTATTTATGAATGATTATTGTATAGAGACTTCTCAGGAGACCGGCAAGAGCTATACGCCTGTAGAACTGCCAGATCCTAAACCGGCAAATGAGGAGGAAATACTTGGTGAATATCATCTGAATGGTGTACAGGCTGTTTCCTACTGCCGTATCCGTTATACTGCAAGTATGGATATGGGACGTACAGAGCGCCAGCGCCGTGTGATCGGCCTGATGGTGGATAAAGCGAAGAAAGCAGGAATTACGACTATCTTTGATATTATGGATGAAGTATTTCCTATGATTTCTACCTCTGTTACCAAAACAGAGCTTCTGAATCTGATCCCAAATCTGATGGGATATAATATCAGTGACACAACCGGTTTTCCGTCTAAGTATAAATTTGCAGATGTGAAGAAGGCCAGCATGGTTGTTGCAGATACTCTGGAGGAGAATGTAAAAGAGCTCCATAAGTTCCTTTACGGCGCAGATGAGAATTATCAGCCATCTCAGAACATTGTGGAAGCCAGTGCCAAGATCATTGAACTGGTAGGTGGTGCAGATACTCTGGTAGACCAGGCACCTGTGGCAAGTAATGAAGCCGGAGAGTCAGATGAAATTGTATGGCAGGGTGACGGAAGCGGAAACTACGATTACAATGACTACAATAATAATGATTACGACAGCGGCAGTTATGATGATGGAAGCGGTTCCGGCAGTGGAAGCGATTACGACAGCAGTTACGGAAACGATTATGGAACTGATTCCGGCGGCGGAGGCGACTACAGCGGCGAAGGTGATTACGATAACGGAGGCTACACTGATGGAAGCTACAGTGACGGAAGTGAAGACGGTGGCTTCGATGATGGCGGCTATTGATGTAATTATTCCGGCGTATCACCCGGGTCAGGAATTTGAAGAATTACTGGAAGCTCTTAGTCAGCAGAGCTGTGAAGTTGGAAAAATCCTGGTAATGAATACAGAAGAGAAATTCTGGAATCCTGTCTGGGAGAAAAAATTTCCAAAGGTTCAGGTAAATCATCTGAGTAAAGCGGAGTTTGACCATGGCGGAACAAGAAGGGCTGCGGCGAAATTATCGGACGCGGATATTATGGTATTTATGACGCAGGATGCACTTCCGGCGGACCGGGATCTGATCCGAAATCTGATCCGTCCATTACAGGAGAATCCTCAGGTTGGAGCGGCTTATGCCAGACAGCTGGCGAAAGCGGACTGTGCATATCTGGAGAAATATACCAGATCCTTCAATTATCCTTCGCAGTCATCTGTTAAATGGGAGAAAGATACAGGCATATATGGAATTAAAACGTATTTTTGTTCCAATGTATGTGCTGCTTATAAGAGGCAGATTTATGATAAAGTGGGTGGATTTGTCCCCAAAGCCATTTTTAACGAGGATATGATTTATGCAGGAACCATGGCAAAAAAAGGGTATGGAATTGCTTATGCGGCAGATGCACAGGTGATCCATTCCCATAATTATTCCTGCAGGCAGCAGTTTCACCGGAATTTTGACCTGGGGGTTTCACAGGCGGAGCATCCGGAGATTTTTGAAGGAGTGCCTTCAGAAGGGGAAGGGCTGCGGCTTGTAAAAAAAAGTCTTGTTTATCTTATAAAAACAGGGCATGTCTGGCTGGTTCCCAAGCTGATCGGACAGAGCGGCTTTAAATATATGGGCTACTTCCTTGGAAAGAGATATAAAAAGCTTCCGAAAAGTGTGATTTTGTTCTGTACTATGAATAGAGAATACTGGAAGCACAATAAGTAAAATTTTTACAGTTATTTATGCAGGGTGACACTTTTTATGGTGTCACCTTTTCTTAAAGAATCTATCACAATTTCAACACAATTGCTTGCTAAACTTGTATCATAAACGAAAAGAAAATGTTACTGATTAACATGGAAGGGAGCAAAAAATGAGTGATGAATGGAATTGGGGAAAGGATCCCTCTGATCAGACAGCTGCCCCCGAAGATGATCTGAATGAGAATGTAACTTATCATTATAAATATACACATTATCAGGTGAATGATCAGGAAAAAAAACCAGAAGAAGAGCCGGAAAAAGGGCATAAGAAATCGCATCATAAACGCCCGGGGGATGGGAATTCATCTGCAGGCTTTGGAAGAAAAGCAGGTAATACCATTACGCTGGCTGTTATTTTTGGTCTTGTGGCAGGAATTGTATTTCAGGCAGTAAACGGAATATCGGACAGATATTTTAAGAGGGATACGCAGAATGCTGTTGGAACAGCAGAAACTCTTAGTTCGTCAGCAGCATCAGGAAACAGCGATGCAGTGGCTTCGGACAGTGGAGCAGCAGAAGAAAGTGCGGAGACTGTTGCAAGTGAGAAAGGCCCGGTAGCCGGAGTGGCGCAGGCGGCAATGCCTTCCGTAGTAGCGATCACTTCTGTCAGTATGCAGGAGATCCGCAGCTTTTTTGGCTATGGAATGGAATATCCAAGTACCGGAAGCGGATCTGGGATCATTGTTGGAGAGAATGATGACGAGCTTTTGATCGCAACGAATAATCATGTGGTAGAAGGTGCTACTACTTTAAATGTCTGCTTTATCGGAAGTGATGTGGCAAATGCAGAACAGGAAACAGAGAATTATATTAACGGAAATGGTGATCTGAATATTGATGGTGCTGTTTCGGCAAAAATAAAGGGAACGGACGAGGATACCGACCTTGCTGTAATTGCAGTTGAGAAAAGTGATATTCCGGAGGATACCATGAGCCAGATCAAAATTGCTCAGCTTGGCAATTCAGAAGATCTTGCAGTCGGGGAGCAGGTAGTTGCCATTGGCAATGCACTTGGATATGGACAGACAGTAACCTCTGGCTGGGTAAGCGCACTTGAACGTACAGTACAGTCAGATTCTAATACGTATGAGGATCTGATTCAGACAGATGCAGCCATTAATCCTGGAAACAGTGGTGGTGCCCTTCTGAATATGCAGGGCGAGCTGATCGGTATTAACTGTGCAAAGATTGCATCAAGTACAGTTGAGGGTACCGGCTATGCCATCCCTATTTCCAAGGCACAGCCTATTTTGGAAGAACTTATGAGTCGTGAAACGAGAGACAGGGTTTCCGACGAATCACAGGTAGGATATCTGGGAGTCAGATTTGCAGATCTTTCCAGAGAGGCTATCCAGATGTATAATATGCCATCCGGTGCGTTTGTCATGGATGTGGTTCCAGGTGAAGCAGCTGATAATGCTGGAATCCGGAAGAATGATATTATCACCAAGCTTGACGGACAGAAGGTGTCCGGCAGGGATGATATTAATGATAAGCTTCAGTATTATTCTGCGGGAGAAGAAGTGGAAATCCAGGTGGCACGGTTAAATGACGGGGAGTATGAGGAATCTACAGTAACGGCTGTATTAAGTGCAAGACCGGATAGTAATCAGTGATGTATAAGGGGAGCGGATGGCTCCCCTTCGTTATATTTTGTTTGCAGTTTGTTTTTGGACATTTTATAAAAAGTTAATTTCTAAATTAGAGAAAAGTGTGCTACAATATAAAAATAAATTAATTTTTATGCAGAGGAAAAGAGGTTCGGCGAAGACAATGCCGACAGCAGGAAAGGAATATTGTATGACCAATCATTTTGACGATGAAAAAGAAGAAATCATCGATGGAGATATAATGGAAACAGAGAGAGAGGATCAGGAGGAAGACAGTGATTATGAGAAATTCTGCTTCCTTTGCCACCGCCCGGAGAGTGTGGCTGGCAAGATGATCGAGCTTCCTAATAACATACATATCTGCAATGATTGTATGCAGAAGAGTTTCGACACTATGACACAGCAGATGAATAATGGGCTGGATCTGAATGATCTTCTCAATATGCCGAATGTGAGCATGATCAATCTGGGAAGTCTTCAGGATGCCATTCCCCGTCCTAAGAAGGTGAAGAAGAAAAAAGAGAAAACCAAACCGGAAATTGATCTTAAGAAAATTCCGGCGCCTCATAAGATCAAGGCAAGCCTTGATGAATATGTGATTGGACAGGAACGGGCCAAGAAGGTAATGTCTGTTGCTGTTTATAATCATTATAAGCGTGTGGCGACAGATACCATGGATGAAATTGAGATTGAGAAATCCAATATGCTGATGATCGGTCCTACTGGAAGTGGAAAGACATATCTTGTCAAGACACTTGCCAGACTTCTGGATGTGCCGCTGGCGATTGCAGATGCTACTTCTCTTACAGAAGCAGGTTATATTGGCGATGATATTGAGAGTGTTGTTTCCAAGCTTCTTGCTGCAGCAGACAATGATGTGGAGAGAGCAGAGCATGGAATTATCTTTATTGATGAGATCGACAAGCTGGCCAAGAAGAAGAACACCAATCAGCGTGATGTAAGTGGTGAAGCAGTACAGCAGGGACTTTTGAAGCTTCTGGAGGGAAGTGAGGTAGAGGTGCCGGTAGGTGCGAACAGTAAGAATGCCATGGTTCCTATGGTTACAGTGAACACAAGGAATATTCTGTTTATCTGTGGTGGTGCATTCCCGGATCTGGAGAATATCATCAAAGAGAGACTGAATAAGCAGGCTTCTATCGGTTTTTATGCGGATCTGAAGGATAAATATGACAACGATCCTCATATTCTGGAGAAGGTAACAGTGGATGATATACGTGCCTTTGGCATGATACCGGAATTTATTGGACGTCTTCCGATTATATATACACTGGATGGGCTTACTGAAGACATGCTGGTACAGATCCTGAAAGAGCCGAAGAATGCGATCCTGAAGCAGTATCAGAAGCTTCTTGCGCTGGATGAGGTAAAACTGGATTACGAGGAGGATGCTCTTTATGCCATTGCGTCGAAGGCATTGGAGAAGCATACAGGAGCCAGAGGACTCCGTGCGATTCTGGAGGAGTACATGCTGGATATTATGTATGAAATTCCAAAGGATGACAGCATTGGCCAGGTTATCATTACAAGAGGATACATTGAGGGAACCGGCGGTCCCAGAATCCTGCTTCGCGGGCAGGAAATCCCGCTGATTGAAACTGCGCAGTAATTTTGTTTGAACGCAGGTCGCGAAGCGACTGCGTTCATGAGCAAGTAGCAAAGCGGATTTCGAATGTCCGCTTTACGAGGACTTGGACGCTTTATTACATGAAAAGGAGGCTATATTATGGCACGTGATTTTTTTGATGAGTTAGGTGACACCATTACCAGAACAGCAAAGGACCTTGGAAAAAAAGCAGGCCAGATCTATGAGATACAGAAGATCAGAAGCAGAATTGCCAGTGAGGAGCAGATGGTTCAGAAGCTGAAAGCAGATATCGGAAACGTGATCTTTGAGAAATACAAAGAGGGCGCAGAGGTAGAAGAGCCCTTAAGAGGCTTTTGTGAGGAAATTCAGCAGCATATGGATATTATTATGGGCTACAGGGATTCAGCAGCTGAATTAAAGGGACAGAAGATCTGTCCGGCATGTGGTAAGTCTGTGGACAGAAGCGTTTCTTTTTGCCCGTTCTGTGGCTCTGTATGCCCAACTCCTGAACCTGAGAAGGCTCATGGAGATGTTGTTGATACAGAGACCGAGGAAACTGTAGCAGAAGCCCAGGAAAACGCAGATACACAGGAGACTGCAGCTAAGTGCGAAGAAAACTCAGGCGCAGAAGAATAATAAGCTAAAACACAAAGAGACATCAACGCTGATCGCGGAGATGTCTCTTTGCGTAAGCGGCTGTTTACAGCGGCTTGGCTTTCGGGGAGAGCCGTGGGCTGGGATATGGCTGTTTTATATCTGTGCGTTCCAGAAGATAATCTACACTTACATTATAGAAATCCGCAATTTTGCATAAGACGTCAGGAGGGATATTTCTTTCACCCCGTTCATAACGTGAATAGGTGCGCTGGATTACATTGAGATAGTGAGCCATGTACTCCTGTGTCAGATCGTGATCTTCCCGCAGCTCTCTGATTCTTTTGTACGTCATATTTCATTTCTCTGGTGTAAAAATATAAGTAACAGCTGCTGTTGCCTGCAGATGAGATAACAGCTTATTCCATTATAAATTGCGGTTTTTCAGGAATTATCAAAAAGACCAAATTGGACTAACGATAAGTACACAGAAGTTGATCTGAGAGCCGGAAAATATATTTTTTAAATTTTTCAAATTTTTTTGAAAATTAGTGTTGACATTTGTGAAAATGTGTTGTATTATAATCAAGCAGTCGCGAGAGAGCGGCTGAAACATAAGAAATGCAGGAGTGGCGGAATTGGCAGACGCGCAGGCTTCAGGTGCCTGTGGTCGCAAGA
>NZ_CAKRNY010000016.1 GCF_934371575.1 uncultured Blautia sp.
TTCTATCCCTTCTTTATGTGTCCATTTTTTAGGAACCCTTCTTCTTATCGTGTCCACTTTATAGGGTATATTTTATTTCTATTCCTTTTTCTATTCCTTTTTCTATTCCTTTCTCTATTCCGCTCTGTTCCCCTGCCTCAAATTCTGCTTTTCTCAGCTTTCGTTCTTCCTCTTCTTTGTCATACTCAAATATACTCACCGCAATAACCTCCGCTCTATTCCTTTGAAGAAATTCTTCCAGAATTCCATCATGAATACATTTGTCTACAGCTTTTTCCACTGCTGCCTCTAGAGCGTGTTTAAAAAAGGCTTTCTGCAAGATGTTCGTCACAATTTGTGGGAGATTTTACCCGGATGAGGGCGCCGTAGCGGGCTACGGCAACCGAATTCGGGTGAAATATACCGCAAAGTGGGGCGTGCAGATTGTAGGAATGATTTTTCAAACAAGCTCTAGCTCCATAGATTTCGCATATTTACGTACCAGTGCTACATATGCTGCATATTCTCTTAAAGTCTGGCACTGCTCCAATAATTCATGGTTGCTGCCTTCATTAATATTTAGAGTTACTACTTTTAGCTCCAGCTTCGGCTCACCGAATAAGTAACATTGTCAGTATTGATTTACAAGTACTATATTAATTTTTATCTATTCTGTTTTTTTTCACCGTCATGCAAGTATCAGCTCATATTGGAAAAACGTTCCACTGCTTTCGTAAAGCTCTCGATGGTCTTATCTGCATCACCATGTTCAATGCCATCGCGGACACAGTGCTTGATGTGGCCTTCCAACACCACTTTTCCGCAGCCGTGGAGGGCAGATTTGGCAGCGTTAATCTGGGAGAGCACGTCCTCGCAAGGAACATCCTCGTCAATCATACGGTCTATTGCCTGTACCTGGCCGATTATTTTTTTTAGCCTGCGATGCAGGTTTTCGGAATCCATACATTGTCTCATTTGTGTTATACATCCTTTCTGATCAGCACTTTTTTTCCTTCAAAGGCAAACCCATAATGATAAATATTCGCTTCAGGAATCCCCCTGGCTTTTAAGTCTTGATCATATCTTTTATTTTTAATCTGTTTTAAAGCATTTTCCACGGTTTCCTCTAAAGACTTCTCCTTAGAAGCCTGCCGAACTTTAAATTCAAATATATATGCTTTTTCAGTCTTATCTGTTGGCTCAAGCATTACATCATATCTTCCAAGACCACTTTCCCGATTAGATGTTATCAGATATCTTCCTCCAAGATCTACGATCAGTCCAAGCACAAATCCATGATAAAACTGCTCAGGTTCTGCCTCTTCTGAAACCTTTTTCCCTGTATCAAAAGAACTAAAAGTCTGAACCGAAATCTGATTCATATATTCATTCATGTAATCTACATCGTCAACCAGCAACGCCTTAATAAAATCATTATAACGCACGTTGGATTTCTGGAACCAGCCGCGGATCATTTTCCGAAACATGTTTCGCACTTCATGATTCGTAATAGAAAGAAGGTACAATTCTTCTCCGTTTTCCGGAATATGGTCTGCTTTCAAATAGCCAGAAGCAAGAAGCAGACTCCAAACTGCGGAATCGCTTTCCTGAAGCTGATCAAATACCAGTTCCTCTTCTATTGGTGACGCAATTGTTTTTCCTGCAAGAAGATCTTCCATTTCTATTTTAATATCCGAAGAACCTTCCCGGATCAACTTTCCAATCAGACTGTTTGAACTGGTGTTTGCCCAGAAATTTTCAAACTTCCCGGTATCCAGAAACTTGGTAATCGACCATGGGTTATAGATATCTGTATGACTGCCAAAGTGAAATCCCTTATACCAATAACGTACCTGTTCTAACTTATCTTTACAATCAAATTCTGTAAGAATTTGTTCAATCTCTTTTTCCGTAAAGCCAAAAGCCGTTTCATATTTCTTCGAACCTGTTGTAACAATTTCCAGATTATTCAGATCAGAAAAAATAGATTCCTTGGATATTCGAGTGATTCCTATGAGAATTCCTCTTTCCAGATATGGATTTGTCTTAAAAGCCGAGTTGAAAAGTCCACGCAAAAATGCTGTTAATTCATTCCAATACCCATTTACGTAGGCTTCCTGAAGTGGAGTATCATATTCATCCAGAAAAATAAGCACTTTTCTTTCATAATGCTTCGCCAGGCATAAGGCCAGCCGATAAAGCGCAAGCCCTGCTACAGAATCAGAAACGTCTTCTTTTATATAATCCAGATATGCTTTTTCTTTTTCATTTAATGCAGAAGATGTTCTTAAAAAATCATATTTCGCATACAAATCCAAAAGAATCTGTATGATTCCCATTCTTGAATCTTCATATGTTTTTCCTTTTACAGCGGCAAAACTGATAAAAATAACAGGATAGCTCCCCTGCAATTCCCGATATTTTTCATTCGTCCAGATATGCAGATTTTCAAAATATCTGCCACATCCGGCATACTCATATTCAAGGTTTTCCCAAAACGCCGGGGTCTGGTAATCAGTGTTACCACATCTCCATTCTCCCACCATTCGCGGATAAAATCAGTCTTGTCCACATAGAAATACTTATTATCTCTGATAGAACCAAAATCCTGATTTCCAATTGAAATAACCGCTTTCATATTGCAGAAGGTCTCCTTTCCCAAACATTTATATCTCTACTTTAACATTTGTATCCTTAATTTACAAGTTATAGTATAAATATTATCGCTATTGAAACCAATAAGAGACCACCTGTTTCCAGGCGATCCCTAAACGGACATGTCGCCAGTCGGCGACATCACCATATATGAAAGTCAGCTGTTCCGCGCCTATGGCGCTCACACACTCAGTTTCTTTTCCATGATCCAGCCACTGATCATATACAGCACAGCCGCCATGGCAAATGAAGCTGCTATATACAAGACAAAGGTAAGCTCGATGCTTGCCAGAGAGGGAATATAATCCAGAATCATTCCAAGCAAAGTGGACAGAATCACAAAAATAAGGAAGGATACCAGACCACTGCCTCTTTTCCCTGCAAGAACACTGGCGGATAAGATCACTGCCAGATCTGCATTTACGATGTAGACAATCCAGCTTGCCAGAAGTCCGAAAAAGTAAAGCGCAATTTCTACCGGATTTAAGCTAAAGGACCAGTTTATCTCCAGAAATGTTCTTACAAGGTCCATCAGTTCTTTCATTCCACCAATGTAAAGTGTGGCCACAGTCACATCAATGGCTGCCAACGCGGCAAAAAACACACCAGTTAAAGCAATGGAGATACCATTTTCCAGAACCTTGGCACCGAGGATCTGGTAGCTGCTCTTCGGAGTGAGGAACAGCATATAGCTCTGCTTCGTATTCAGGTCACGGTGCAAAACGATCACACTCTCCAGCCCAATGTAAAAAACACCAACAACAGCGCACATGGAAAGAAGTGCAACTCCTATTGCAAGCAGGTTATCTTTTTCCAAAAATACACCCAACAAAAAAGCAATTTCAACCACTGCGGTGATCACCAGCAGGATTAATTTGGAAAATGCGGTTTTACGAAATTCATATTTCATTAACTTTAACATACGGTTTCCCCTCCATGTCCATAAATTTCACGATACAGATCCACAACTGATTTATGCCGGTGGATGCGAAGCTCTTCTATCATACACTGCTCGGCCAGCTGGCCATCCTTCATAAAAATGGCAGCATCCGCCACACGCTCCAGTTCGTCTACCAGATGGCTGGAGATCACCAGCGTCACATCCGGTGCAATGGCTTCCAGAATGCTCTTCATGATCTGCTCCCTGGCAAGAATATCAATACCATTAAGTGGCTCATCCAGCAAATATATCTTAGCTTCACGCGCCATTGTAACAGCAATCTTCAGCTTCGCCATCATACCGGAGGACAGCTTCTTCGCCTTCATATCCCCTGTAAGCTCCATACGTGAAATCATTTCATTATATTTTTCCATAGAAAAATCCTGGAAGAAATCTTCATAATATTTCCCAACATCAGCAACAGTCATCCAGCTGTAAAAATAGGGCTCCGTGGACATATAGGCAATTTCTCTCTTGCTCTGGACTCCAACAGGGTTTCCCTGATAAAGGATTTCTCCGCTGGTTGGCTTAACAAGGCCAGCGGCCATTTTCATCCAGGTGGTCTTACCACTTCCGTTAGGACCTAACATGGCATATACAAGTCCGGCCTCCAGACTTAATGACACCTGGTTCACAGCAGTCTTACTGCCGTATTTTTTCGTTATTTCTCTGCTCTCTAAAATCATTCTCTTACACTCCTCGTCATCACTTCGTCTCTTCCAGAATTCTGATTGCTTCAGCTCTGGAAAAACCCAGCTGCTCCATTCCTTCCAGAAATTCCCGGATCAGCGCACCAGCCATTTCTTCCTTCAGCTGCTGCACCTTTCCCGAATCCTCTGTCACAAAGGTTCCCATTCCACGTCTGGTAAAGCAGACACCTTCCTGCTCCAATTCCTTATATACACGGCTGACTGTGTTTGGATTGATAGTATATTCTACTGCCAGATCACGGACAGATGGGAGCTTCTCTCCCGGAGACAGCTTGCCTGTAACAATATCCCGTTTTATAGAATTTGCTGCCTGGAGATAAATCGGCAGCGATGAATTGTATTCCATGGCTCCCTCCTTTTTTGTATTGCTGTCATAGTTGAATAGTACACTAGTTTTGTGTTTTTGTCAAGCATATTTTTATAATTGCAATTTCAAGAGTTCTTATATAACAAAGCGGACAACTCTGCTTTAGAATGCATTTTCTTCTAGCAGAACAAAGCGGACAAGTCCGCTTCAAGCTCCCTAAATCCCTCAATCTTTGAGGGACTTGTTGCGCTTTGCGCGCCAGATGCCGTCTGCTTTAGCAGACAGATTCCTCATGCATCTGGTCGCATCCTCGCGGAGCGTTTTTTGTGTAATAGGAACATTACGGAGTAATTTCCTATTACACAAAAAACGGAACCCCCAATTGGAGATTCCGCTTTATAAGATCTGTATTACTGGTATCATATATATTTTTTACTGCCAGTGATGCTCTGCCTCTTCAATTTCCTCAATAAACATAAGCAGAAAACTGATCAGCAACAAAATACTGGATGCCCAGATGGCCCTCACTCCATATGCAATAGAAAGTCTGCCTCCCACTCCTGCGCCAATGGCAAACAGAAGTATAATGGCAAAATAACACATTGCCTGATGAAGCAGTCTTGGCTTTCTTTCACGCATATAAGCGGAAAGAGCTGCCGTACCGCTTCGCAGGTTTCCAATGCACATGGTGCTGGCATAGGAATTGCCTTCCACCTTTCGGAAAGTCTGTACCTGCAGTGCACAGGAGAAGGATACCATAGTGGTAGCCAGTATGTTCATATTTCCCGGTATGAAGCCTACCAGGAAAAGCAGGATAATTTCTACCAGAAGGATTCCCTGGCGCCAGTGAAGGCGTTTCGCATAGCGGAATTTATCCTGAATGCGCTCTGCTACCAGTACTCCAAGGAAAAATGCGGTCAGGGGAACCAGATAGTGCAATCCTGCTTTCACTTCGCCGTTCATAAACCGCTCACTCATCAGTACCACGTTTCCGGTCTGAGCGTTGGAAAAAACGCCGTCGCGTGTGAAGTAGGTATAGGCATCCTGAAATCCTCCTGACACTGCAAGAAATGCACTGTTTATGAAAGCTTCTGAGGTCTGTACCTTCTTATGATGGTCCATAGTAAGTTCCTTCCTTTATCTTTTGTCTTTGTTCTGCATATTCGATTATACATCTTCAAAGTTATAAACTATAAATCTAATCCTGTAAACACTTAATTTGATATACAGGCTATAACGTTCTTATATGTCAGGCATGAGGCACGAAAGCTTATCTTGCTCTATGCTTATTCTGCTTTGTGCTCTTTCAGGTATTCCTTACGTCCTTCTTCATAGAGGTTATTTCCCTCGCTGTCAATAATAACAACAAGCGGCATATCCTCTACATAAAGCTTACGAAGTGCTTCTGCACCCAGATCCTCATATGCGATCAGCTCCGCCTTCTTGATACATTTTGCAAGAAGGGCACCAGCTCCGCCGATGGCTCCAAAATAAACGCCATCATATTTCTTCATGGCTTCTACAACTTCCGGGAGACGTGCTCCTTTTCCGATCATACCGCGTGCCCCTACTGACATCATAGTCGGTGCATAGGCATCCATACGACCACTGGTTGTAGGACCTGCGGAACCGATTACTGCGCCTGGTTTTGCAGGAGTCGGTCCTACATAATAAATAGTTGCATCTGTTGGATCAAATGGAATTTTTTCTCCTTTTGCAAGAGCTTCGCACATACGCTTGTGGCCTGCGTCACGGGATGTGTAGATGGTTCCGGTAAGAAGAACCTGATCTCCTGCATGAAGTGTCTTAGCCAGTTCTTTTGTCAGAGGCAGTGTAATTTTTCTTTTTTCCATGATCAGATCACCTCCGTTTTATGACGGGTAACGTGGCAGTTGATATTTACTGCACATGGCATTCCCGCAATGTGAGTAGGCATTGTCTCGATATTCAGACCAATGGCTGTGGTCTTTCCTCCAAAGCCCTGAGGTCCGATTCCAAGCTTGTTTACCTTCTCAAGCATTTCATCCTCAAGGTCTGCATAGAACGGATCCGGATTATGGGAATCCAGAGGACGCATCAGAGCTTTCTTTGCAAGGAGCGCACATTTATCAAAGGTTCCGCCGATTCCTACTCCGACAACCATAGGAGGACATGGGTTAGGACCTGCTGTCTCCACTACTTCCAGAATGAAATCCTTGATTCCCTGAAGTCCTGCAGATGGCTTGAACATACGGATCATACTCATGTTCTCGCTTCCGAAGCCTTTTGGACCTACTGTGATCTTCACCTGGTCTCCCGGAACGATCTCTGTATAGATCATCGCCGGTGTGTTATCTCCTGTATTACCACGGCGTACAGGATCCTTCACTACAGATTTTCTCAAATATCCTTTGTCGTAACCGCGACGTACACCTTCATTGATGGCATCTGTGAAATCTCCGCCTACAAAGTGTACATCCTGTCCGATCTCCAGAAAAACACATGCCATTCCTGTATCCTGACAGATCGGCACATTCTCCTGATCCGCAATGTCAAAGTTCTCAATAATATTGTCAAGGACGCCCTTGGCGATTTTTCCATCTTCGCATGCGCGGCATGTTTTGATGGCACATTTTACATCTTCCGGAAGATGTTCATTTGCTTCGATACAGAGCTTCTCGATAACGTCTGTAAGTCTGCTTACTTCTACTTCACGCATTTTGGTGAGCTCCCTTCTTTTTTCTCTATTATATCAAATGCTTCCGGTATCGACAATTGCTAATCAATACCGGAAGTTATTTTATGATACCAGTGTCAAAAGACCTTTTGACACTCATTTCATTTTATGGCTCCTGGTCACAAAATAAACCGCAGCACTTTATCAGCGCTGTTCGTGACGAGCGTATTTCGGAAGCAGTAACGGAGATACCTTATCGGTATGTACGTCTGCTTCTTTCAATTCTTCTTCATATGCATAAACGTGATTCAGATTCATTTCTCCAAGCTCTACGTCTTTGCATTTTGCTGCTGCTTTTTTACCGGCATTTCTTCCGAATACGATTACGTCCAGAAGAGAGTTGCCCATCAGTCTGTTTCTTCCGTGGATTCCGCCTGCTGCTTCTCCTGCAACTAAAAGGTTTGGAATTTCCTTTGTAAATCCGTCTCCATCAATCTCCAGACCACCGTTCTGATAATGAAGTGTTGGATAGATCACGATCGGCACTTTTCGCATATCAATGCCATAGTTCATGTACATACGGAACATAGCCGGAATTCTCTTTTCGATGGTTCCTTCTCCTCCAAGGATCTCGATCATTGGAGTATCAAGCCATACACCCTTTAATCCGCCTGGAACTTCCACGCCGCGGCCTTCTTCACATTCACGGATAACACCGGAAGCGTTTACGTCACGGGTTTCAAGTGGATGGATGTAAGCCTCTCCGTTTACGTTTACAAGCTGGGCACCAACGGAACGAACTTTTTCAGTTACCAGTGCACCAAGGATCTGTGACGGATAAATTGCGCCTGTTGGATGATACTGGATGGAATCCTGATAAAGAAGGGACGCACCAGCTCTGTATCCAAGTACAAGACCGTCTGCAGTTGCACCGTAGTGGTTAGATGTAGGGAATCCCTGGTAGTGCATTCTTCCTGCACCGCCTGTTGCGATTACAACGGTTTTGGCTCTTGCAACAGAATAATCTCCTGTTTCCATGTTGAGAAGAACAGCGCCTGCTACCTGGCCCTTTTCATCTTTCAGAAGTTCAACAGCAGAAGTGAACTCAACTACAGGAATACCAAGGTTGATAACCTCATCTCTGATGGTACGCATGATTTCAGATCCGGAATAATCCTTTGCAGCATGCATTCTCTTTCTGGAGGTACCGCCGCCATGTGTGGTGATCATGGTTCCATCGTCTTCTTTGTCGAACTCAACGCCAAGATCATTCAGCCATTTGATTGCATCCGGAGCTTCCATTACAAGTCTCTTTACCAGCTCAGGCTTTGCAGCGAAATGTCCGCCGCCGAAGCAGTCCAGATAGTGCTGTACAGGAGAATCATTTTCCTTGTCAGCAGCCTGGATTCCACCCTCTGCCATCATGGTGTTTGCATCACCAATACGAAGCTTTGTAACGATCATAACATCTGCACCTGCATTGTGGGCTTCGATAGCACAGGATGAGCCTGCACCGCCACCACCGATTACAAGTACATCTACATCATAATCAATTTTGTTAAGGTCAATTTTTTCGTTCAGCAGACGGCTTTCAGAATGAAGCATTTCTGCCAGTTCAAGTGGTGCCTTCTGTCCTTTGTTCGGACCTACTTTAATTTCAGCAAATGCGTCCGGGTTATAATCTGGATGGAATTTCTTAAGAAGAGCGTCTTTCTCATCCGCGGTCAGACGTTTTGGCTCTGTTGCCATACGCTCTGCTCTTGTAGCCTCTACCTTTTTGATGGATTCCATCATATTTTCTGGATATGGTGCATACATATTTTTACGCCCTCCTTATTTCTCAATTTCTCTGTTGTTGTAAAGTTCCTGCATGTCGGTGATTGGTTTCTGCATGATCTGCTCGATCAGGTCATCATATTTACCCTCGTGAATCTCTTCCACACGTTTTGCAAGATGCTCACTCTTCGGGGCAATATATTTACCTGTGAGACGTCTTGCCAGAAGACCAACCATTGGATGGGAAATACCAGCCGGGCATCTTACTGAGCAGCATCCGCAGCTTACGCAGTCAAAGGATTCTTCAGCACATTTCTCCAGCTCGCCTCTCTGTGCATATGCAATATACTGCATTACATTTAAGTCCTGGGTACATGCTTTTGTACATGCATTACAGCCGATACAGCTGTAAATTTCAGGATAAAGCTCCATCATTACCTGCTGGTTTGGCTGAAGCTCTTCCATATTGTAAATTCTCTTGTCTGTAGGGAAAAATGGGATACTTGCCACATACATGCCTTCCTGTACCTGTGTCTGACAGGCAAGACAGGTTTTCAGTTCGTTGTCGCCTTTGATTCTGTAGATTGTGGCGCAGGCGCCGCAGAAGCCGTGACGGCAGCCGCAGCCGCGTTTTAAAGTGTATCCGGCGTATTCCATGGCCGTCATAATGGTCAGGTCAGCTGGTACGGTGTATTTTTTACCGAAGAAATATACGTTTACCATATTTTCCATGTTGGGAGTTCCTTTCTTCTACTTATGCCAGAGGGACGCCTTGTGAAATGGGTATCTCGCACGTGCCCGTCGCAACGCTCTGCTGAACTAATCGCTAACTACGACTAAGACGCTCAGGAATGCCTTCGCGCCTAAGTCTTCGTAAGCGCTGGATTTCAGCGCCGCTAAAACCGCTCCTGAAATGGGCAGCTTAGCGAGATACCCATTTCCCAAGTCTGTGTACTGGCAATAACTGATTCATTTATTCGAAAGTTTCTTAAGATTAAAAAATTTAGTACTCGTCAGGTAACTGATCTATCTCATCCATTCTAAATACCGGACCGTCTTTGCAGACATATTTAGATCCAATATTGCAGCGTCCACATTTACCAATACCGCACTTCATACGAAGCTCCAGTGTTGTGTAAACCTGGGTTCTTGTAAATCCAAGCTCCTCAAGTCCCTGAAGTACGAATTTGATCATGATTGGCGGTCCACAGACTAACGCAACTTTGTTAGTGTCGAAACCAATTTCTTTCAAATAGGTTGGTACGAAACCAACATGTCCGTCCCAGCCTTCCTGCTCACGGTCGATGGTCAGGTAGACGTTTACGTCTTTTGCATTCATCCACACTTCCTGGATCTCTTTTAATTTTACAAGATCGTCTGCAGAACGGGAACCGTAAAGAATGTCTACAGTGCCGTAGTCATCACGGTTGTCCAGCACGTAATTGATCACGGAACGAAGTGGTGCAAGACCGATACCTCCAGCGATAAAGAGAAGATTTTTGCCTTTCAGCTTATCCTCTACCGGGAAATGGTTTCCGTATGGTCCGCGGACTGTGATCTCATCTCCCACCTGAAGGCTGTGAAGATAAGAGGTCAGCTCACCACATTTCTTAATACTGAATTCCTGATACTCTTTATTTGTAGGAGAGGAAGTAATGGAAAACATACCTTCGCTTACACCTGGGGCACAGACCATGGCACACTGGCCAGGCATATGTTCAAAAAGCTTCCCTCCATCCGGTGCAGTTACGCAGAAGGTTTTTACATCCGGTGTCTCCTCGTGAATGTCTGTGATCACGCCAACCTGCGGGATCAGAGTATCCAGAGTATAATTTTTATGACAGGTACACTCGCTCATTACTTTTCACCTCCATGCTTTTCAAAAGCCTTGATCACCTTCACAATATTTAAAGATGACGGACATTTTTCCACGCAGCGACCACAGCCTACACAGGAGTACATACCATCGTTGTTCGCAGGGAAATATACAAGCTTGTGCATAAATCTCTGGCGGAATCTCTGCAGCTGGCTGGTACGGTTGTTTCCGTGAGCCATCATTGTGAAATCAGAATACATACAGGAATCCCAGCAGCGATAACGTTTTACGCCGTGTCCTGTGTCATAATCCTTGATGTCATAGCACTGGCAGGTCGGACATACAAAGGTACAGGTTCCGCATGCCAGACATGGTTTATATAAAGTCTCCCAGACAGGAGAACCAAATTTTTCATCTGTGGCATTTCCGTCCCATCCCTCCAGGGAAAGATGGCTATATGGAAGTTTTTCCACAATGGCTCTGATTGCTTCTTTTTCCGCATCCACTTTTGCCTGATCGTTATCAGCCGGGGTAAGAAGTTCTTTTACTGCTTCTGTAAGAGCCTCTCCTTTTTCCGTAAGGGCTTTCCAATAAAGGCTTCCCTCCACCATCCAGGCTGCCACATCGACAATGCCTTTTACATCAGCGTCAGCTTCCGGATCTGCTGCATCTGTTCCAAAAACCTTACAGAAACAGGATTCCTCCGGCTCGTGACAAGCCATGGCAACGATGGTTCCATGGTCTCTTCTTGCTGCGTAGAAGGTATCAACAGGATCAGCAAGGAAAACCTTATCCAGAACTGCAACACCTTTTACATCGCAGGCCTTCATGCCAAATACAACAAACGGACGGCTTCTCAGCTCTTCCGGCTCTACTGTCAGCTTCTTTCCATCACGGACAACGGTATAAAGAGTCTCGCTCTGTGGGAAAAAGGCATCTTTACCGGATTTTACGGTTTTCAAGGTCTCAAAGTCTGCCTCTTCTCCCTCATTCCAAAGGCCGAAGTTGGTCTGTCCTGCCTTTTTGATCGGAAGGAGCAGATCCTGGCTTTCTGCGATTTTCCGGAATAATGCTTCCAGATTTTCTTTTTCAATCTTATACATACATTATCCCCTTTCTGCCACTACACCTGGCTCTACATCATCAAATGTAAAGCTGGTCAGCGGACCCTTTGACTCTGCATCTGCGCCAGCCTGATATTCGCCGTAGAAGGTATCAATATCCTTGATAAATTTACGGTTAAACAGATGAAGGGGAATTCCCTGTGGGCAGACACGGCTGCACTCGCCGCAGTCTGTACATCTTCCTGCAACGTGGAAGGCACGGATAATGTTGAACATTTTCTCTTCGAAGGAATCCACATTTGCCTTCTGTGCACTGTCAAACTTGGTGCTGTCGAATACACATTTACGGCAGCTGCATGCCGGGCAGGCATTTCTGCAGGCGTTGCAGCGGATACATTTGCTCAGCTCCTTCTGGAAAAATGCGAAGCGCTCTTCCGGGCTCATTTTCTCAATTCTTTCAACCTCTGCGAAACGGTCTGCATCCTTTGTATCCTTGGATTCGCCGATGATCTCGTCATAGATCATGTGCTCTTTTCCTTTGCATACGTGACAGCGTTCCAGCATAGCCTCCTTGTAAGCAACTGTTTTGTCACCATAGATTGTGGAAATGTTAAGCGTTTCACAATCATCTGTGATTTCAGCACCGGAAATGCTCTGGATTCCTTTGATTCCCATTTTACGAAGCTTCTCTACATCCAGCTTGCCTTTACATCCAACACCGATGATGTAGGCTTTTTCGCGGTCTACACGGTGCTCCTTGATCAGCTGGTTAAAGCTGTAGGTATCACAAGGCTTCAGACAGACAAGGGTTTTGCCCTCTAATTTGGAAGCCTCGATCATCATTTTACTTAAGTTCTGTCCGCAGAAACCATTGTAGACAAATTCATCCAGGCTTTCTGCGGTCTCGAAATATGCTGCTTCCGGATTGTAAGGCAGGTCTCCGGCTTTCCAGCCAAGAACACGTGCTACGGTTCCGTCAGCCAGCAGTTCTTTTGCACGGGCGATCAGTTCCTGCATCTTAAATCCTCCAATCTGACGTTTTTACCCAGAGAATAGATTTTTTCCACAAATTCATTCATAGTCTGGGAGAATTTTACACCTTCTGCGGCAGATACCCACTCTACACGGGTACGGCCGTTTTCCACACCGATGAAATCCAGCATGGAGAAAAGAAGGGTCATACGTCTTCTCGCGTAATAGTTTCCGGTTGTGTAATGGCAGTCTCCCGGGTGGCAGCCGCACATGATCACGCCGTCAGCACCTTTTTCAAAGGCACGGAGGATAAACATTGGATTTACACGGCAGGAGCATGGTACGCGGATGATCTTTACATCAGCCGGATAAGAAAGACGGCTGCTTCCTGCAAGGTCTGCACCTGCGTAGCTGCACCAGTTACAGCAGAATGCCACGATCTTCGGTCTGAATTCTTCTTTTGCTTCTATCGACATATTGCATCTACCTCCGCTAAAATCTGTCTGTTGGAGAATCCCTGGAGATCCATTGCTCCGGACGGGCAGGTTACGGTACATGCACCACAGCCCTGGCAAAGAGCATTGTTTACAACAGCAATTCTTCTTGTCTCA
The DNA here is from genome assembly GCF_934371575.1 of uncultured Blautia sp. GTDB lineage: Bacteria > Bacillota > Clostridia > Lachnospirales > Lachnospiraceae > Blautia_A. Next base: position 13,487 of record NZ_CAKRNY010000016.1, read on the forward strand.
CGGATTCCGTGGTCATTTACCTGTTTTTCCTCATAGGAGATCGCACCATACGGACACACATTTGCACACTGGGAGCATCCGTTGCAAAGAAGCTCGTCAGAATGTGCCGTACATGGATTGGTGGTCAGCTTGTCTTTTGCAAGAAGGCCGATTGCCTTTACTGCTGCTGCGCCAGCCTGTGCAACTGTCTCCGGAATATCCTTTGGTCCCTGGCATACACCGGAAAGGAAAATACCGGCTGTAGGGGACTCTACCGGACGAAGCTTTGCATGTGCCTCTGTGAGGAAGTTGTTGGTATCAATACTTGCGGTAAGCATAGTTGCAATTTTTCTGACATCCTTGTTTGGCTCGATGGCAGCTGCAAGAACCACCATGTCAGCTTCCATAAGGATCTGTTTATTTTCAAGCAGGTCAGAAGCCTGGACCATAAGAGTTCCATCCGGCTGTGGGATTACCTTTCCAACCTGTCCTTTTACATAATTTACTCCGTAATCTTCAACAGCTCTTCTGTAGAACTCATCGAAGTTTTTACCTGGAGTACGAACGTCAATGTAGAAAACAGTTACATTTGTATCCGGATATTTGTCACGGATCAGCATTGCATGTTTTGCAGTGTACATACAGCAGATCTTGGAGCAGTAGCTCTTTCCTCTTTCATCAGAGCAACGGCTTCCCACACACTGTACGAATACAATGTTCTTCGGAGCTTTTCCATCGGAAAGTCTCTCAAGATGGCCTTTTGTAGGTCCTGCTGCATTCATGATACGTTCAAGCTCAAGAGAGGTGATAACATCCTTGCTCTGGCTGTAAGCGTACTCATCATATTTATCCAGCGGAATCACGTCAAAACCGGTTGCAACCACAATTGCACCGTATTTCTGTGTAACGATCTCATCCTTCTGCTCATAATCGATTGCACCTGCAGCACAAACCTTGGAGCAGACACCGCATTTTCCGGTTTTAAACTTGGTACAATGCTCACGGTCGATTACCGGAACATTTGGGATAGCCTGAGCGAACGGAATGTAGATAGCACTTCTGTTGTTCAGACCGCGGTTAAATTCGTTTGGATTTTTCTTGGACGGACATTTCTCAGAACAAACACCGCATCCGGTACATTTGCTCATATCCACGCTTCTTGCTTTCTTGCGGATATCAACGGTAAAGTCACCTACAAAGCCGCTTACCTTCTCAACCTCACTGTATGTATAGATGTTGATTTTCTCGTGTGCTGCTGCCTCTACCATCTTTGGTGTAAGGATACATGCAGAACAGTCCAGTGTTGGGAAAGTCTTGTCAAGCTGGGACATTCTTCCACCGATACTTGGAAGCTTCTCCACAATATCAACCTCATAACCAGCCTCTGCAATGTCAAGGGCTGACTGGATTCCGGCAATACCTCCGCCGATTACAAGAGCCCGTTTGGTTACAAGGCTCTCGCCTGGCTGAAGAGGAGCGTCCAGATTTACTTTTGCGATTGCGGCTCTTGCAAGGATCACTGCCTTTAAGGTAGCCTCTTCCATATCCTTGTGGATCCAGGAGCAATGCTCACGGATATTGGCAATCTCTACCATATATGGGTTTAAGCCCGCTTTCTGTGCTGCCTTTCTAAAGGTAGCCTCATGCATACGCGGGGAACAGGAACAGACTACGATTCCTGTCAGATTTTTTTCATGGATGGCGTTAATGATCTTGGCCTGTCCTGCTTCGGAGCACATGTACTGATAATCCTCTGCATGAACAACACCTGGCTCTTTTGCTGCCATCTCTACTACTTTTTTTACATCAACTGTGGCTGCAATATTGGTACCACAATGACATACGAATACACCTATTCTCTGCACCTGTTTCTCACCTCCTGTATCTTCTGAATGCACTTACCAGCAGCTGCTGCGGTGTTTCTTCATCAAGCAGCTCCGGAATTTCGTCTGCGGGCAGATAGTTCTGCCCACGCTCGCGGACAACCAGCTGTCTGGCTGCGTCGATCAGTTTTCCCGGTTTTACATCTCTTGGACAGCGTTCTACACATGCAAAGCAGGAGAGGCATTTCCATAAGGATTTTGACTGTGCAAGGGCTTCAATATCGCCGTTCTGTACATAAGTTACAAACTGGTGAGGCTTGATATCCATCTCGTTAAATGCAGGACAGGTTGCAGAGCATTTGCCGCATTTCATACATTTCAAGGGATTTACTCCGGAAATTTCTTTGATTCGTTCTGCTGCATTCTGGGCATTTCCATATGTATAAGCCATTACTTCGCCACCTCCTCTTTTACTCCGAGAGCTTCTGCAAGAAGTTCTGTAAAATAGTAAACAGGAAGAGCACCGGTTCCGTTCTTTTTCAGGTTATACATGCAAAGTGGACAGGCTGTGATCAGCATATCTGCTTCAAAGCCTTTTGCACTGTCCATGATCTTTTCGCACATGTTCTGTGCCATTTCTTTTTCCTTCAGGGAAATGTAGCCGCCGCAGCACTCATTGCGGTACGGATAGACAACTGGCTCGGCGCCAAGTGCACGGATGAAATCTTCTATAATAGTTGGATTTTCCGGATTATCAAATGCCATGATCTTTCCAGGTCTTAAAAGAAGGCAGCCATAATAGGCACCGATTTTTTTGCCGGTTAAAGGATTTACCACTTTCTTTTTGATTTCATCAAATCCTACTTCATCACGGAGTACCTCCAGATAATGAAGGACATTTGTCTCTCCTTCGTATGGAGTATCCAGTTTCAGATAATTATTGACTCTTGTGCGGATGTCGTCCACATTTTTCATGTCGTCATTCACACGTTTGAGCACATGATGACAGGCTGAACAGACGGTGATCAGATCCTGTCCTTTTTCTTTTGCATCATTTAAAGCACGGACGGAAGAAAGCTTGGTAGCAATTTCGTCACTGCCGAGGGGATATACCCCACCGCAGCACTGCCAGTCTTTAATTTCTTCCATTTCGAAGCCCAGTGCTTTTGCAGAAGCTCTGGCATATGCATCCAGGTCTTTTGCTTTATTTTTCAGGGTACATCCCGGATAATAACTGTACTTCATGCTTTTTTTCCTTTCCAATTCTTACAATTCGATCTGTGCGATTACTTCTTTCAGGGAATCGGCACTCTTTTTCAGAAGCGCGATTTCCTCTTTGTTCATGCGCATCTTAACTTTTCCCTGGATTCCGTTTGGTCCAACAAGGGTAAGGGTGCTCAGACACACATCTTCAATTCCGTATTCGCCGTGAAGCATAGAGGAAACAGTTGCAATGGAATCAGAAGCAGCCAGAAGCAATCCAACCAGCTGGCATACAGTTGCAGATACCGCATAGAAGGTTGCACCTTTTTTAGCAATAACCTGTCCGCCGGATTTCTGCACATACTCAAGCATTGCTTCTTTGTCAAGTGGTTTCACATCTTTACCATGTGCTTTCATTTCTTCATAATACTCATCTGTACTGAGACCTGAAATATAAGCACCTGTCCATGGAATAAAAGAGGTATCACCGTGCTCACCGAAAACATAAGCGTGAATATTTCCCTGAGCTACTTTGAAATGCTCAGAAAGTCCGTAACGAAGTCTTGCTGTGTCAAGAATGGTTCCTGATCCCATGATCTGATTCTCCGGAAGACCGGAAATCTTTGTAAACACGTAAGTCATAATGTCTACCGGATTGCTTACGATAATATACTTTGCGTTTGGAGCTTCTTTCACGATCTGAGGAGTGATGCTCTTCAAAATATTTACGTTTGTCTGAGTAAGCTCGATTCTGGTCTGTCCAGGTTTACGGGCAATTCCGGATGTGATGATTACGATATCAGAATCTTTTGCATCTGCATAATCTCCCGCAGTCAAAGAAACAGGGCTTCTGAAGCAGGTTCCCTGCTCGATATCCATAACCTCTCCCTCTACCTTTTCCTTATTAATGTCAATAAGAACGATCTCAGACGCGATCTCATCATGTGCCAGTGTATAGGCAATTGTAGATCCAACGCTTCCTGCTCCGATAATAGTAATTTTGCTGCTCATAATAAACTCCTTTCATGGGGTTTGTGGGATTATACCAACATTCGCACTTATTTTATTCTATTTACGTGGTTTTCATTGGTTTTCCCTGTGAGTTGTCCTTTGGTTTTTGTTTATTTTTTAACAATCACAGTTAGAAAAAAAGCGGCTAAAACTTTATTTTCTGCCTTATGACATGGCCTAAACCAGAAATACAGGCGGCTTTTCTCCTGTTTTCCTGGGTTAAGTCATGTCACATCTTGTATTTGACAAACAATTCTCAACAAAAGGACGTTTCCTTCTTTGTCTCCGCATTAAATATTTGTTTTTCTCCGCTTTCAATAAGATACCATACTGATAATCTTTTAACAACTGTTTTTTGAAATTTTTTATCATTTTTTAGGGCTTCTACATATTGCACAAATATAAGATCTCTATTTTGTATAATTTTATGTGGGCTACTTTCTGGCAACGCTTATGTCTGCTTATATGAAAGCCTGTCTTTATAGCACTTTGCGCCCATTTACAGTCAACTTAAATGTGGTTTTCAAAACCTCAGCTGATTTTCTGCAAAGCATCATCCGTTCCAGAAAAATTTCAAAATAATCGTACATAGAACAGATGCTTTCATCAATCTGAAGATTTAATGCCAGTACGGATTTTTCTTTCTCGATTTTCAGTTTCGATTCTGTAACTGCATAGTTTACACGATCGTGTATATCATATGCTGAACTTTCTTTCTGACGCACTCTGCTCCTTCTCACATCTGTCTTGTCTGCAATGATCAGTGCAGCTGAAACTACATCCTCTGGATTTCCAGTTGATTCATCGTGATTTCCAATTGCTGAAACAATTGTAATTCTGTCTTCCAGAGGCATATTAGTTTCCTTGAGAAGATCATTTGCAAGAAGGGCACCATATTCAGCATGATGAGTCCTGTTGATTGCATTTCCAATATCATGCATATAACCGGCTATTTTCGCCAGCTCTACTTCATGCCTGGGATATTCCAGCCTTTCCAGGATTTTTCCGGCCCGATGAGAAACCTGTATACAATGTGCCTTAGAATGGTCTGTGAATCCAAGCAATCCCAGATTTGCATCTCCTTTCTTCAAATAAGCGTTAATCTCTTTATTATTTAATATATCTTTATATTTCAAATGTACCTTTTCTCCTTTTCCATTCTTTTAGATTATTTTTTGTAATTGTAACAAACGTAAAAACATGTTTTTGTTTTAGTAATGTAAAATTTATTTTAAATTAAAATACCCGCTGAAATCATTACGACTTCAACGGGTGTTGTTCTCTTTACCGCTTCCTTACTCAGCAGGCATAAAGTTTTATGATATTTTTCAGATTCTCCACTGCATAATCCATACCTTCTACCGTAATATGCTCGCATGGACCGTGGAATGCATATCCACCTGTTCCAAGATTCGGACATGGCAGTCCCATAAAGGAAAGTCTTGCGCCATCTGTGCCGCCGCGGATTGCAACCGTCTCAGGATTCAGCCCGGACTGCTGCACAGCCTTCTTCGCATTATCGATCAGATGCATACATGGCTCGATCATCTCTTTCATATTACGATACTGCTCTTTCATAGTAAGTGTCACAGTACCTTCACCATATTTTTCATTGAGAAGTTTGACAATATGCCGCATCATCTCCTGACGGCAGGCAAACATGGCACTGTCATGATCACGAATAATATACTCAAGACTTGCAGAAGATACATCCCCACTCATCTCACAGAGATGGAAAAATCCCTCATACTCTTCTGTATTAGCCGGAGTATCTCCTGCTGGCAGCATGTTATTAAATTCCATGGCAACCAGAGCTGCATTGATCATAGTATTCTTGCTGCTGCCCGGATGTACGGAAAAACCTTTGATCTTTACCTTTGCACCTGCGGCATTAAAGTTCTCGTACTCAATCTCATTCTCAGCGCCACCGTCTACGGTATAAGCAAAATCAGCCCCAAAGCCTTCTACATCAAAGAAATCTGCCCCGCGACCAACTTCTTCATCCGGGGTAAAACCAATGCAGATTTTTCCATGAGGAATGCTCTCAGTGATAATTTGCTCTGCCATGGTCATAATTTCTGCCACACCGGCCTTATCATCAGCCCCAAGAAGAGTAGTTCCATCTGTTGTGATCAGAGTTCTTCCCTTAAGAGTTGCCAGATGTGGAAAATCCTTCACCGTAAGGGCATATTCGCTCTCTCCCAGCTTCATATCACCGCCATCGTAATTCTGGATGATCTGTGGATTTACGTTCTCACCGGAGAAATCAGGAGCTGTGTCCATGTGTGCGATAAAGCCAATGGCAGGCTTATCCTCAAGCCCCTTTGTAGCTGGGATCACACCATAGACATAGCATTTGTCATCAATGCGCACATCCTGAACCCCTATTTCTTTCAGTTCCTCAGCCAGCTGGTTTCCCAGATCAAACTGACGGCTGGTGGATGGCACATTCTCCTGCTCATCCTCGCTTGTGGTATATACCTTTACATAGTTTAATAATCGTTCGTATGCACGCATTTTTGCTTTTCTCCTTCTCATTTTTATTTTTCACTGGATTACAGTTCTTCCAGCTTCTCCAGTTCTCCCCCAAATGAAGTATCCATGCAGTTCTCAAATGCTGCTTCCTTCTTCATCTTCTCAAGGGCAATTCCTGCCTTCTTTACATTCTGCACAGTTCCGGCACCTGCTATGCAGCCGCCAGGACAGGCCATGCCTTCCAGCAGATATCCGTTGTATTTCCCTGCTTTTGCAGCCATCATCATTTTTTTGCACTCTTGAAGGCCGTTAGCACTGACTACCTTCACCTCACGTTCCGGATTCATACGTTTTACAGCCTTCACAACCGCTGCCGCTACACCGCCGCTGGCAGCAAATCCACGACCGTCACTGCTGGCCTGGGTAAGAGGCTCTTCCTCCGGAATGCTGGCAAAATCAACACCCTTTGCATCAAACATCCCATTTACTTCCTCAAAGGTAAGTACAAAGTCCACATAGCTTCGAATGGATTTACGGCTTGCTTCCAGTTTCTTGGCTGCACATGGTCCCACAAAAACAATCTTGCAATCTGGCTCCTGCTGTTTCAGAAGTCTGGCAGTCAGCACCATAGGGGTAAGCGCCATGGAAATACAGTTTTCAAACTGGGGAAACATCTTTTTCGCCATTACAGACCATGCCGGACAACAGGAAGTTCCCATAAATGGAATCTTATCCGGCACTTCTGCCATAAAATCCTTGGCCTCTTCAATAGTACAAAGGTCGGCACCTACTGCAACTTCTTTAATATCCGTAAATCCAAGTGCCTTAAAAGCTCCCCGAAGCTGGGTATTCTTCAATTCAGGCTCAAACTGACCTGCCACAGCAGGTGCTACGATGGCATAGACCGGTGTTTCGCTCTTCAATGCCATAATAGTCTGATAAATCTGACCTTTATCCACTATAGCGCTGAATGGGCAGCTGACCAGACACATTCCACAGGAAACACACTTGTCGTAGTCGATTTCAGCTCTGCCATATTCGTCTGAATGAATAGCATTCATTCCACAGGCTTTGGCACATGGACGCTCCTGCTTGATGATTGCATTATACGGGCAGGATTCCAGACATTTTCCGCATTTGATGCATTTCTCCTGATCAATTACAGAACGACCGTTTTCCATATGAATGGCCTGCTTGGGACAGACCTCCTGACATGGATGCTCCAGACAGCCCTGGCAGCCTTCTGTGACGATCACACGCTTCTCCGGACAGGAGTTACAGGCAAATTTGATAATGTTAATAAGCGGCGGCTCATAATACTTCTCTTCAATCAGGCTGGCCTCTACACCTTTTGAAATTGGCGCATGTTCAGAAATATTTCGAAGCGGCAGCCCCATTGCCACACGAAGCCGCTCCCCTACAATAGCTCTTTCCAAGAAAATACTGTCGCGATATGTGGCGATCTCTCCCGGAAGAATTTTGTAAGGAAGGGCATCCATTTCCTTCTCAATATTGCCCTCATAAGCAAGACGGGCAATTTCAGTAAAAATCTGGTGTCTTATTTTTGTCTTTGATGAGTACAATCCACGCATTCTCATTTCTCCTTATGCTGTTATTTTACACCAGCCAGATTTCACCGCATTCAATCCAACTGTCTTTCTAAGTTCCTTATTGTGTCTCCGCTTTCTATCCATTATCATACACAAAAATCTCGAAATAGTAAAGCCTCCAAATGTCTTGCATTATTCTGAAAAAAAGAAGAACCGGACTTCCTCTGCGGGGAAATTCCGGTTCCTGATCTGAGTCAATTCAATTATCGTCATCCACCGATCTGACAGTCCAGATCGCAGACAGTATGCACTGCTTTTTTCAGCATTTCCATATGCTCCGGTTCCGGAGGAAGAATCTCCGGAAGCTTATACACCCTTCCAAGCCAGTCATATTTGTCCTGACCAAGACGATGATAAGGAAGAAGGTGGATCTTCTTCACACCTGGCAAGGTGGAGGCAAAAGAGGCGATGGACTTAATCTCTTCCACACTGTCATTGAATGTAGGAATGACAGGTACACGGATCACCAGGTTCGTCTGTCCAGATAAGGCTACTTTTCTGGCGTTCTCAAGAGCCAGATCATTTGCCTTACCTGTAAACATTTTATGCTTCTCCTGATTGGTATGCTTAATATCCATTAGATAGGTATCCAGATATGGCAATACCATCTCAATATTTTTCCAGGGAACGCAAGCCATACTCTCAATGGCTGTATTAATTCCCCGCTCCTTGGCTGCCCGAAGAAGATCACGGGAAAACTCCGGCTGGCAGAGACATTCTCCGCCGGAAAGTGTCATACCACCGCCGGAACGGTAATAATAAGGGCGATCTTTTTCAACCAGTTCGATCATTTCACGAACCGTTACATCCCGTCCCATAGTCTTCACTCCGTCAGGAGTTTTCATTGTCTGGATCTTATATTCCTGAGACTCCGGATTGCAGCACCACTGACATCTGAGCACACAGCCCTTCAGAAATACAATAGTACGGATTCCCGGACCGTCATGGATGGAATAGCGCTGGACGTCGAAAATACGTCCTGTAGTGTCTAAATATTCCATAGATTTCTCCATTATATGGAATCGCCAGCGGACTTCCAACCAGGAAGCCGCCAGGAAATCCATTTATATTTTCTTTAGAATCCCTGCTCAGTTCTGCGAATGATATCATCCTGCAAGGACTTGGACAGTGTGGTAAACAACGCACTGTAGCCAGCCACACGTACAACCAGATGCTTATAGTTCTCCGGATGTGCCTGTGCATCGAGAAGTGTCTCTCTGCTTACAACGTTAAACTGCATATGCATTCCCTTCTGGTCGAAGTAGGAACGGATCAGTGCAACGAACTTCTCAAGACCCTCGCGTCCTGACAGTGCTGACGGATGGAATTTCTGGTTAAACAAAGTACCATTGGATACAATAAAATGATCCAGCTTTGCAACAGAGCTTGCTGCTGCAGTCGGTCCATTCACATCCTTACCTGCGGATGGGGAAACACCATCTGCAACCGGTGTATGCGCATATCTTCCATCTGGTGTAGCTCCAGTCTGTCCACCCAGCGGTACGTTAGCAGATACCGGATAAAGTCCTGCCTGGTATTGTCCTCCTCTTGGATTTGTAAAGTACTGAAGCGGTTTCGTATAAGTGTAGGCAACATCTCTCGCAAAAGCATCAACCTCCGGAATATCGTTTCCGAATTTCGGAACTTCTGCGATCATATCGTGGATCTCCTGATATCTTGCCATCTTCTCAGGTGACATCTGTGCATTCATAACAGACTTCAGAACAGCGGCTGTAGTCTCAGCATCAACCTTAGCTCCACTCTCAGTCATTTCCCGCAGGATGCCGGTTGTGATTTCTTTCACAGACTGCTCATCCAGTCCTTTGCCATAGTTCCATGCAAGAGCTTCCTTCAGCTCTTCCATTGTGAACTTCTTCTCCTGGTAAACCAGCTGGCGGACGGCATAAAGAGAATCTGCCATATTTGCAATACCAAAGCCCTGGGGACCAGTAAAGTTATAAACTGCGCCACCTTCCTGTACAGTCTTTCCACGGGCGATACAGTCATCGATCATACTGGAAAGGAATGGAAGCGGACAGCGTTTTGCATGGGCTACGTCAATGGCATTGTCTGCATTTACAAGCAGGGAAATGCAGTATTCCATCTGTTTCTTATATGCATCGTAAAATTCATCGAAGGTTTCCATCTTGGTAACATCGCCGGTAGGAATACCAACCATCTCACCCTGATCCATACCATTGCCAAATACAAGCTCTAATGGACGGCACATATTAAAGAATGCAGCGTCATGCCAGCCCTCTGTCTTACCTGCCTTCTGCGGCTCTACGCATCCGATAATATTATATTCACGGGCATCAGCAAGTGAAAGTCCTCTGTTCTGCAGTGCCGGGATGATTACTTCGTCATTATAGTAAGCCGGAAGTCCGATACCGGTTCTGGTAAGCTCTGCTGCTTTGATCAGAAGATCATGTGGAGAGCCGTTCCATACACGGATGGAAAGGGACGGTGCCGGAAGATGTACATGCATGGAAGCCTCGATGCACATGAATGAAAGATCGTTTGTCACATCTTCGCCTTCCTTATTCTGACCGCCTACGATCAGGTTCTGGAATAAGCTGTAACCTGCGAATCCCTCAGCAGAAGCTGCGTCACGACATTTATTCAGGTCATTTAATTTCACCCAGATACAATCAATCAGCTCCTGAGCTGCTGTTCTGGTGATCACACCGCTCTCAATATCCTTCTTGTAGTAAGGATACATATACTGGTCAAAACGTCCCGGTGAAATGGAATGTCCACTGGACTCCATCTGAAGGAGCTGCTGTACAAACCAGAAGGACTGACATGCCTCCCAGAAATTAGTTGCTCCCTTGGCTGGTACCTTGCTGCAATTGGATGCAATTACAAGAAGCTCGGCTTTACGCTGAGGATCCGTACACTTCTCTGCCATTTCAAGTGCAAGCTTGGCATATCTTGCAGCATAATCCATAACAGCCTGACAGCTGAGAATGACGGCTTCAAGGAAACGGGAACGCTCTGCATAATCACCGTCTCCTACATTACACTTGTCCAGCTCAGCCTGTGCTTTCGCCATAATGCCTTCGTATCCGATCTCGAGAACTTCCCAGTATTTTACAGTAACATGTCCTACACCGTTGTAGAAATAGTTTCCTGGTGTAAAGATGTTATGATCGATAGCACGGATTGCCTCTGGTGCCATATATGCAGTGGCAAGCTCACTGGTAGTCTTACCCTTCCAGTACTTATGCACCTCACGAAGGTCTGCCTTAGCCTGCTCTGAAATATAGAAAGGATCGGCAGTTCTGGTAGCAACAGTATCCAGTTCATCCTCAAGCCACTGGAATGAAAATTCCGGGAATGTCTGACAGCCTCTTGGAGCAAGAGAGTTGCTTCCTACAATCAGCTCCTCATCACGGATAATGATGGGAATATTATGTAAAATGTGGGCAAACGCTTTCGCTCTTCTGGTAATGATCGGCTGATCCTCGGTCTCCTTATAGGACTCTGTGATCAGCTTGGCTCTGTAAGATTCGATCTCCGGCATCTTGGCATAGAGATGATCTACCAGACGGGTAATTCTGGAAGATTTCGGGATCTCACTTGTATTGTATTTTTCCATGGTTCTCCTTTCTCATGGATGTTCCGGCAGGGAAAAGGGGTTCTGCCAGCAACAAAAATGTCCATTGTTCCATGACATAGTTTTCTATGCTCATTATACGTCATCCCTTATTGGATGTCAACATAATTCAACATTGTTTTTGTTGCTTTAGTTGGTGTTTTTGTTTGATTCTTGTGGTTTTATGTTGTTTTTAAAATAAAAGCCACATCAACAGCCCACGTTCCAAGAAGCCTAAAAAAAGCAGACAGCCTTTTCCAAGCCATCTGCTTTCAATACAAAAAATATACAGTTTATTTTTTAATGGCATCCGCCGCAGCTTCCACAGTTTCCGTTACAGCCTTTTCCACTCTTTTTATCTTTTCGGATACTTCTGATTGCAAAACCTGCGATTACTGCTACGATAGCACCTACAACTACTGTTCCCATACTCTGCTCCTTTCAGATTACCTGTATGTTTACAGTATTAGAATACTCTAACTTGTATTAGTTTGTCAATATGTTTTTTATACATCCAGCTTCATCTGACCATCCTTGATATATCCCATATTTCTCATTCCACGGTAGATAATATAAGATACGATTCCGGGAAGAAGGAAATGAAATACAACAATCTTCAGAATTACAAGCACAGGAGATTCTATAGCTGCCATAGTCTGATAAGTCATGATCTGTCCCACCAGACCGGAGGTTCCCATTCCAGAGCCGGTGGCATTATTTGTCATATGGAAAGGTCCGATAATCGCAATTGGCCCAAGAATTGCTGATGCCAGTGTAGGCGGAAGCCATATCAGCGGTCTCTTCATAATATTCGGGATCTGCAGCATGGAGGTTCCAATTCCCTGGGCAAAAAGGCCGCCAACGCCGTTGTCCTTAAAGCTTGTCACTGCAAAACCGATCATCTGACAGCAGCATCCGATGGTCGCAGCACCAGCTGCCACACCATTCAGCCCCAGAATGATTCCAAGTGCCGCAGAGCTGATTGGCAAAGTCAGCACCATTCCCATGATAACAGAAACCACAATTCCCATCAGAATCGGCTGCTGCTCAGTTCCCCAGTTTACCAGATTTCCAAGCCAGGTCATAAATTTTGATACCCCGGGACCTACCAGAATGCCAACTGCACCGCCGGAAAGAATGGTCACTGCAGGTGTGATCAAAAGATCCAGTTTTGTTTTTCCAGCAACCAGTCTTCCAACCGTGATTCCCACATAAGCTGCCACAAATGCACCAAGAGGCTCTCCAGGGCCTGACAGCACAAGTGCACCTGTATCAGACAGCAGAGTTCCAGCAATCAGGTTCGACGCATAAGCACCGATCATTCCCGCTGCTGCCGCTGATAAAAGTACATAAGTGGATTCCCGGAATTTATACGCCACTCCGATACCGATTCCGGCACCAGTCAGTCTCTGGGCAATGACGGCAAATGTACTCAGATAAGCTCCATAGGTACCGCCCATCAGATCCCCGATCTGCTTCAAAATCGTTCCGATGATCAAAGTGGAAAACAGGCCCAGGGCCATGCCGCTTAACCCATCAATAAAAATATTGTTCAGAATTTTTTTTACTGCTTTCATACTCTCTCCTATCCCAGATATGCCTTCAGAAGCTTCAGTGTATTTTTCGCCCCGTCCCTGTGAGAGCGCTCATAACCATGAGAAGCGTACACGCCCGGTCCGATCAGACCGTGTTTCATGTCATAACCAGCCTTCAGTGCTGCATCCACATCAGATCCATAATGGGGATAAACGTCCACTGCAAATGCAATGTCGTTCTCCTGTGCTGCCCCTATCAGACCGGAAACCACCTGGTAATCGTATGGTCCCATGCTGTCCTTCGCACAGATGGATACCATAGTCTCATCGCATTCCAGGCCTTTTCCTACACATCCCATGTCTACGGAGATCATCTCTGTTACCCCATCCGGGATAGCAGCACATCCACCATGTCCCACTTCCTCATAAGAAGTGATCAGCACATAAATGGTACGCTCCGGCTGAACCTTTTTCTCCTTCAGATATTTTGCATAGCCAAGAAGAATGGCGGTACTGAATTTGTCATCCAGGAAACGGCTCTTAATGTAACCGCTCTCCGTCACTACTGTTCTTGGATCAAAGCAGACAAAATCACCTGTCATAATTCCCAGCTTTTTCACATCTTCTTTATTTTTTACAGGCTCATCCAGAATTGCCTCCATAGTCTCATAGGTACGCTTGATTTCACTGTAATCTCCATTTACATGAACAGAAGCGTTCTCAAGCTGGAAAGTTGCGTCATATACCTTTCCTGTTTTTGTATAAACCTTACAATTCTCAGCCTCCGCGTTATTGGGATTCATTCCCCCAATATTGGTAAGCTTCAACCGGCCATTTTCCATGATCTGGCAGACCATACCCCCAAGAGTATCCATGTGTGCCGCCAGAACCACCGCATTCTTATCATCTTTTCCCCCAAGCTTTACAAGCACAGCTCCCTTCTGGGTAATCTGCGGCTTATAGCCCAGTTTCTCAAATTCTTTCTTCACAAAATCTGCTGCCATATGGGTAAAGCCACTTGGACTTGGCACTGCAAGCAGCTCCTGTGCTGTTTTCATAACATAATCTGTGTATTTTCCCATGATTTTTTCTCCTGTCTGTTTACATGATTTTTCCGTAAATTTCCTGTGGGACTCTCGCTTTCACCATAATCCCGCTATCTGTATACTCCTCAGCAAGCAGCTGTCCATATTCCCTGATAAGCTGGATTTTGCCTGCTTCCTGGTAGGAAAACAGCTTCTCCACATAAATCTGCTCCTCGGAAAGAATTTTCCCCAAAAGGGTCTTCAGCTCCTCCAGCCCTTCTCCAGTTTTCGCTGAAACCTTCAAAGTATAATCGGCCATGCTGTCCCGCATGCGAATTACAGCTCCCGCATCCACTTTATTGAATAATGTAATGGTCTTCTTCCCCTGAACTTCCAGCTCCTGCAGGGTGTCATAAACAACTTCCATTTGCTGAACAGCCTGTGGATTGGAGCAGTCCACCACATGAATGATATAATCGGCATATTTTGCCTCTTCCAGCGTACTTTTAAATGCCTCAACCAGATTGTGGGGCAGCTTGCGGATAAAGCCAACGGTATCTGTAAGAAGGATCTGCTGCCCATCCTCCAGTACCAGCGCCCTCGTGGTCGGATCCAGTGTGGCAAAAAGCTTGTCCTCGGAAAGCACACCTGCTCCGGTCAGCGTATTAAGCAGCGTAGATTTCCCTGCATTGGTATATCCCACAATCGCTGCTGTTTTCATCTTTCCGCGGGTTCGTCCGGTGCGAAGCAATTCTCTGTGCTTCTCCACCTGGGAAAGCTCTTCCTTCAGTGCGGTGATTCTTTTACGAATCAGCCGGCGGTCGCTTTCCAGTTTTTTCTCTCCCGGACCTCTGGTTCCGATACCACCACCAAGCCTTGACAGAGAGGCACCAAGCCCTACCAGACGGGAGGCCCTGTAACGAAGCTGGGCAAGCTCTACCTGAATTTTTCCCTCACTGGTAGTAGCGTGCTTTGCAAAAATATCAAGGATCAGCAAGGTTCGATCCATCACCTTACATTCCAGCTCCCGTTCCAGATTATTCATCTGTGCAGGAGAAAGTTCATCGTCACAGATAATTCCTGTAGCATCTGTCGCCAGCATAAGGGCACGAACCTCATCTATTTTTCCCTTTCCAATATAGGTTCCTGCATGAACAGCTTCGCGGTTCTGAATGATTTTCCCGACTGTTTCTGCTCCGGCTGTATCTGCCAGTTCCTCCAGCTCATCCAGGGACTCTTTTACATTGTCGCTTTCATTCAGCTGGACACCAACCAATATCACCCGCTCCTGTATTTCCTCAATATATTCCATAAATCCTCCTTTCGGATTTTATTGTCTGATTCCTGAATTTCTGTATCTTTTAGAGTATAACACACTCTTACAGCTTTTTTAAAGAGTAACATAAAAAGATAAATTTATAATACCAAAACAGATCTGAAATAGGTTATAATAGAATTACTATTAATTGGTCTTCCAGCCAACTATTTAAGGAGGAATTTTTATGAAAAAGAAACATTTTAAAACAACTGTGGCAAGTCTGCTCTTATCCTGCACACTTCTTGCCAGCCCGCTCTCAGCAATAGCTGCGGCACAGACGAACACATCCACTGCTACCACTGCTACTGCCGCCGGACCAGCTGCCGCCACTCCTAAGCCGGCTGCATCCGGCACCTGGAAAACAGTAAAAGGATATCACTACTATTACAATGCCAAGGGCAAGAAAGTCACTGGAAAAGTAAAGATCGGATCACGTTATTACTTTTTCGATAAAAAAGGCATTCAGCGCTATGGATGGAAGAAAATCGGCAAAAACTATTACTATTTCCGCATCAGTACTTCCACGAAAGGTGCATACATGCTGACTTCCACCAAGATAAACGGAATTGCCCTTGATTCCAAAGGCCGGGCCAAGAAATCCGGCTCCAACGCGCGTAAGCTAAAGATCATGACCGAAGCCAACAGGATTGTTGAGAAGATCACCAAACCGGGCATGAATAAAAAGAAACGCCTGCGCACCTGTTTCAATTACGTTAAGAAAAATTACACCTATTATTGCTGGCGTGATTTCAGAAACACAGCTAACTGGGAAAAAGATTTTGCTGAAGACATGTTCTTCCGCGGAGGCCGCGGCGACTGCGTTTCCTATGCAGCAGCTTTTGCTTATCTGGCCAATGCTGTCGGCATGAAGAAGGTATATGTAATTTGCTCCGGCGGTCACGGCTGGGCAGAGATCGGCGGAAGAGTATATGATCCGGACTGGGCTCTTGTAAGTAAAGTGGATTCTTATTTTGATATGTCCTACGATCTCAGCGGTGTGAACGGACGCCCAATGTATAAACCAAACCGTATCTACGTTAAGAAAATCTGATCTATGATAAAAAGGATCTGAAGTTCATGTTTGTTCCACATGAATTTCAGATCCTTTATTATACCTTTTATTGAACTGTACCTGTCCTGGATTTCAGGAAATCCAGCTCTTTTGCTGCTTCCTCATCCTCCGGATACATTCCCACATATTCCTGTGCTTTTTCCTGTGCTGTTGAAAAATCCAGTTTTTTCTCATAAGCTACAATTTCATTGAACAGAAGACTCTGCATCTCATCATCTGATGCCACAGAAATTCCACTGTTAATGTTCTCCAGTGCAGAATCATAATTGCCGTCTGCCATATCACATACTGCCAGACCATTATATCCTGGTGCTGCAGTCTGTGTCTGCTTCTTGCTGCTTTCCTCCAGCTTCTGGTTTATATACTGCTGATACATAGAACGGGCATTTGCATAATCCTCCTGGGCACTGTAAACCATACCAAGCACAAGAAGTGCCTCCTGGCTTCCCTGATTGGAAGCATCTGTCAGTTCTTTTTTTGCATTTGCATAATCACCCATATAGTAATAGATTCGCCCACGTTCGCACAGATCATCTGCACCCTTGGCTTCTGTGGACAAAACAGCCTCCAGATATCTGGTGCCATCTGCTTCCATATCTTTCTCGAGATAAGTCTCATAAATCTGGATTGCCCGGTCATAACTGGAATCTTCCCCATAGGCCTGTTCAAAATCCGAGGAAGCTTCATCATATCCGTCCATAGCAAGTGCCACCTTACCTGTAAGGAACCAGGAATCCGCATCCATATCATAATTTTGAGCAAGCACCTGACAGTCTGCCATAGCAGCTTCCGGCTGATCAGCCTGCAATCTGGCCGTAGCACGATACAGATACAGATCTTTTGCCACAGCCTTACTTACATTTTCAGTATCAAGCGCATTTGAAAAAGCTGTAATCGCATCCTCGTAATTTCCAAACCGTAGCTGGCAGATGCCGATTCCCCGATAAGAAGCAGTAAGATTAACCCCATTATTTACTGAGGTAGTAAATTCATCCAGCGCATAATCATAGCTGCCCTGCTCCAGATCCTTCTGTGCTTCCTTAAAAATCTGCTGTTTTTCATTATCACAGCCTGCCAAAAGGAAAATTCCCATACAGGCTGTCAGTATTAACGCTGTTTTTCTGATTTTCATTCTTAACCAACAATCAGCCCTTCGGCTTCCATTACTTTTACAACACTGTCTACATACTGATGGCAAAGCTCATCTGTCTCAGCCTCTACCATAACACGAATCAACGGTTCTGTACCACTCTCACGAACCAGAATACGTCCGGAATCCCCAAGCGCTACGGCTGCTGCTTCAACAGCTTCTACAACCTTCGGGTTCTCCTGCGCGGCTTTCTTATCAGCCACTCTCACATTTCGAAGAACCTGAGGATAAACCTTCATCTCCTTCGCAAGATCACATAAAGTAGCTTTTTTATCCACACATGCTTCCATAAGCATAAGCGAAGTCAGAATACCATCTCCAGTAGCCGCATAACGGCTGAAAATAATATGTCCGGACTGTTCTCCTCCTATGCTGTAGTTATTTGCCATCATATTCTCTGCAACGTATTTATCACCAACTGCAGTCTGCTCGTAGCGCATTCCCTCACGCTCCAGAGCCTTGTAAAGTCCCATATTGGACATAACAGTGGTAACAACTGTGTTTCCGTTTAATTTGCCCTGTTCCTTCAGATATTTACCGCAGACATACATGATCTTGTCACCGTCAATAATATTTCCACGGTGATCAACTGCGATACAGCGGTCTGCATCTCCATCATAAGCAAATCCGATATCCAGTCCGTTCTCTACAACAAATTTCTGTAAAACCTCAATATGGGTAGAGCCACAGTTTGTATTGATATTCGTTCCATCCGGCTGGTTATTGATCACATAGGTTTTCGCCCGAAGTGCCTCGAAAACGCTTTTTGCAATTGCAGATGAGCTTCCGTTCGCACAGTCAAGACCAACTTTTACATTCTTAAAATCACGGCTTGGAATAGAAATCAGATATCCAATATAACGGTTACGTCCGGAAGCAAAATCTATGGTTCTTCCAATGTCTTCTTTTCGAGCCAGCGGAAGTTCCTCGATTTCTCCGTCAATATAAGCCTCTATGCGTTCCTCGATCTCAGCCTCAATTTTCTGTCCATTTCCATTCAGAAGCTTAATTCCATTATCGTAGAATGGGTTATGGCTTGCAGAAATCATAATACCGCAGTCAAAATCCTCTGTGCGGACAGCAAAAGATACACTTGGAGTAGTTGTTACATGAAGAAGGTATACATCTGCACCGGAAGCTGTAAGACCTGCAACCAGAGCATATTCAAACATATAACTGCTTCGTCTGGTATCCTTTCCGATTACGATTTTCGCCTTATGGTCACGGCCATAATACCAGCCTACGTAACGACCTACTTTAAATGCATTGTCAACTGTCAGCTGAACATTTGCTTCTCCACGAAATCCGTCTGTTCCAAAATACTTACCCATATCTAATTATCCTCCTTGCTTTTGTCTTATCTGTAAAGTCCGTTTGGATATACCCCAGCCTCTGTAAGCTCTTTGAAAGCCTTGATCACAACTTCCTTATCTTCCTGATAAGTTACGCCAAACCAGGTATCCTTTGTCTCGAGAACATCAACCTGTGCGGTTCCCTTCTGAATCAGTTCGTCAATCATAACCGGAAGAAGATACTCTGCCTTAAGATCCCCTGGCTTCACATTCTGAAGAAATTCTACAAATCCATTATATAATATATCCATAAATGCAGGTGTCAGTCCCCACATATTCATGGAAACAAGCTCATTTAAATCAAGCTTCTCTGCCGGCTGTCCATCTTCACGGCTTTCAGCACCATCTGCGGTTTTGAAAATATTATGTGTTTCTGTTACGCCGGTAAGCTTGCCGTCTGTAATGTGGCAAAGACCTCTGGTAACGCTTCCATTATCACTTAAGGTATTTCCAAGTCTGAAGCCTGCCATGCAGATATGAAGCACATCGTCTGACGGCTGTTCCTGAACCAGATAATCGTGTACTTTTACATAGGCCTCTTTGCCATAGTAATCGTCTGCATTGATAACTGCAAATGGCTCTGTAAGGAACTCTCTTGCGCAGATAACTGCGTGTCCGGTTCCCCATGGTTTGGTTCTGTCAGCCGGTTTAACAAAGCCCTCCGGAAGCTTCTCAAGCTCCTGATAAGCATATGCAACTTCTGCTATCTTCTCTACTCTTGCACCGATGGTGCTCTTAAATTCTTCCTCCAGATCCCTGCGGATAATGAAAACAATCTTGTTAAATCCTGCTTCCAGCGCATCTCTGATGGAATAATCCATAATGATCTCTCCATTTGGGCCAACTGGCGCAAGCTGTTTAATTCCATTTCCAAAGCGGCTTCCCACTCCGGCTGCCATAATTACAAGAGCTGTTTTTTTCATAAATAGATACCCTCCCATTTTTTCACTTATGTTTATTTATTGTTCCTGCAGATTACTCAGCTTAGCAGCCTGATCTGCTGCGATCAGACTGTCGATAATCTCATCAAGATCACCATTCAGGATATTGTCCAGTCTGTGAAGTGTCAGTTTGATACGGTGGTCTGTCACGCGTCCCTGCGGGAAGTTGTAAGTTCTGATTTTCTCAGAACGGTCACCGGTGCCAATCTGGCTTCTTCTTGCTTCTGCTTCCGCATCATGCTGCTTCGCCAGCTCCATCTCATACAGACGGGAACGAAGCACCTTCAAAGCCTTATCTTTGTTTTTCAGCTGAGATTTCTCATCCTGACAGGAGATAACGATTCCGGTAGGAATATGAGTCAGTCGAACTGCAGAGTCTGTAGTATTGACACACTGTCCACCATTTCCGGAAGCACGGAATACGTCAAATTTACAGTCATTCATATCCAGATGGAAGTCAATCTCCTCTGCTTCCGGCATAATCGCAACCGTACATGTAGAAGTATGGATTCTTCCACCGGATTCTGTCTCCGGAACTCGCTGCACACGGTGTACTCCACTCTCATATTTCAGTCTGGAATACGCTCCGGCACCGTTGATCATAAAGGTTACCTCTTTAAATCCACCGATTCCGTTTTCATTCAGACTCATCATCTCTGTTTTCCAGCGTCTTGATTCTGCGTATTTTACATACATTCTGTAAATCTCAGCAGCAAAAAGAGCAGCCTCATCTCCGCCAGCACCGGCACGGATCTCTACGATAACGTTCTTATTATCGTTAGGATCCTTAGGCAGAAGAAGGATCTTCAGTTCATGCTCCAGCTCTTCCACACGCTTCTTGGCATCGGAAAGCTCTTCCTTGAGCATTTCTCTCATATCCTCATCCTTCTCCTCTTCCAGCATGGAAAGGCTGTCCTGAATTGTTTCTTTATTTTTCTTATATTCCTTATAGGTATCCACAATTGGCTGCAGGTCGCTCTGTTCCTTCATCAGCTTCTGAAAACGGTCTGGATTGGATGTTACATCCGGCTCACCCAGCTCATTCAGAACTTCCTCGAAACGTATGAGCAAATCGTCCAACTTGTCAAACATGGTTTTCCTCCTGTTATTTTCTGACTGCTGCAAAATTTTACAGCAGTATTTTTTCTATTGTCTGCCTGCCACAACTCTGTCCAGTCCGGTCAGATCCTTTATGATCTGCACATCTGAAAAGCCATTGTCGCGCATCAGCTTCCATACATCTTCCCCCTGATCATACCCGATTTCAAACAGCATCCATCCATCTTTCTTCAGAAATACCTTTCCCTCTGATATGATTCTTCTGTAAAAATACAAACCGTCCTCATGACCATCCAGTGCAAGTCTCGGGTCGTGTTCCCGCACCTCTTCCATAAGTTCTTCTATCTCTGCACTTCTGATATATGGGGGATTCGAAATAAGAATATCATATAGTGCCGTATCTTTACCAGTCTTTTCTGCAAAAAAAGGAGCAGAAAACAAATCACTTTCCACAAATTCAGCTCTGTCTGCCACTTCCAGGCCTGCACAATTCTTCTTTGCCACCTGAAGAGCCAGAGAAGAAACGTCTGCTCCCACACCGTAAGCGTCCCCGGTAAGTGCCAGAAGACTCAGCAGGATACACCCTGACCCTGTGCACATATCCAGAATCCGGGGGGATTTTCTTCCTTTCAGAACTTCCAGCGCCTTTTCCACGAGAGTCTCCGTGTCCTGTCTTGGCACTAGCACATTCTCATTTACAAAGAACTCAAATCCCATGAAATAAGCCTTACCTGTAATATGCTGCAAAGGAACATGTCCTGCTCTTTTTTCAATCAATTCTCTGTATCTGCAGACCTTTTCCGATTCCACTTCCTCATCAGAATGGGCAAAATAAAATGCTCTGCTCACTCCGGTCACATACTCAAGAAGAAGCCAGGCATCCAGCCTGGCTTCCTGGATTTCATGCTGTTCCAGAACTTTGGTTCCTTCTTTTAATAATGTTTCCAGTGAAATCATTGTTCGTCACCTTTTTCAGGCTCATTCTCATATGGCACATCCAGATCAAATTCTGTTTTTAAATAAGCTCTCCAGTCAAACACAGCTTCAACAGCTTTAATTGCAACCTCTGCCATATCTGCGGTAGGCTCTTTGGTGGTAAACTTCTGCATTGCCATACCCGGCTTGCTCATCATCAGTGCAAACTTGTTATCTGTTCTGCCTGCCCACTGAATGATCTCAAAAGAAATTCCTGATACAATGGGAACCATAAGCAGACGGCCAAAAAGCCGCAGCCAGTATGACGGTACCAGAATGAAAATAAAATGCAGGAAGATACTTACCAGCATAACCAGGAACAAAAAGCTTGTTCCACAACGTCTGTGGAATCTGGAACTCTCCAGCACATTCTCTACTGTAAGAGGCTTGCCGTTCTCCACACAGTTAATACATTTATGCTCTGCACCGTGATACATAAAGGTTCTCTGGATATCCTTCATTCTGGAAATCAGGATCATATATCCCATGAATAATCCCAGTTTTACAAAAGCCTCCACGATTGTAACCACAACCTCAGAAGCGCCCACCTTGCGGCAAAGGCTTGCCAGTACATAAGGAAGCAGCATAAATGCAGCAATGGAGACTACAATGGAAACAGCCACAGTCACATAAAGCAATGCTTTAAACGCCCTGTCCTCTTTTTTCTTCTTAGCCTCCAGTTGCTCCGGGGAAAGGTCTGCGTTCTTTTTAGATTCTTCCTCATCCTCCTCGTCACCTGCAATTTCAGCTGAATACATAAGGCATTTGGTGCCTGTCACCAGAGAATCAATAAAGCTGACCATGCCTCGGATGATTGGTTTGCGCCAGATTTTGGCATTTCCGAAGATACATTTGTAATCTTCCACTTTTACTTCAATTTCCTTGTCAGGACGGCGTACTGCAATAGAATATTTATCCTTGTGGCGCATCATGATGCCTTCCATTACAGCTTGTCCACCGATATTTGATGGTTTCATTTTATCCTCCGTCTCGTTGCTTGCGTAAATTACAAAGAAAGGTTGAGATTTCCCAACCTCAACCTTCTCATTCAGTAATATTCAAATTATTTATTCAGGCCGTATTTCTCGTTGAACTTATTGATACGTCCACGAGCCTGAGTAGCTTTCTGCTGTCCTGTATAGAACGGATGACATTTGGAGCAGATTTCTACGTGGATGTCCTGCTTGGTAGAACCTGTTACAAAAGTATTACCGCAGTTGCAGGTTACAGTTGCCTGATAGTAATTCGGATGGATTCCTTCTCTCATGATTTTCACCTCTCTATATTTATTCTCTTTAATTTGCGTTGAATCTGACGAATTCACACTTTACACAGCCTACTGATTATAGCATGGCGTTCTAAGAAATGCAAGTTATTTATAAAAATTTCTGTTTTTTTACAGTTTGTACAAATTCCGCATTATTTGCAGTGCGGGCAAACATGTTCAGGATCTGTTCCACTGCCTCATCAGACTTCATTCCATTCAGAGCCTTGCGCATAATATATACCGCTTCCTGCTCATCTCTGCTAAGCAGCAGATCCTCTCGTCTGGTGCCTGATTTCTGGATGTCGATAGCCGGAAAAACACGCTTCTCCTGCAGCTTACGGTCCAGAACAAGCTCCATATTACCAGTTCCCTTGAACTCCTCGTAAATAACATCATCCATCTTGCTTCCGGTATCAACCAGTGCCGTAGCCAGAATCGTAAGACTTCCACCTTCACGCATATTACGGGCAGCACCGAAGAAACGCTTTGGCATGTGAAGTGCTCCCGGATCAAGACCACCTGACAGAGTTCTTCCGCTTGGGGGGACTACCAGGTTATATGCTCTGGCAAGTCGGGTAATGGAATCTAAAAGGATCACCACATCCTGCTTATGTTCTACAAGGCGGCGTGCACGCTCCACAACCATTTCGGAAACACGCTTATGATGCTCTGGAAGCTCATCAAAAGTAGAATAAATAACCTCTACATTCGGTCCCTGTATTGCTTCCTTGATATCTGTGACCTCCTCTGGACGCTCATCAATGAGAAGAATGATCAGATGCATATCCTTATTGTTCTTGAGAATAGACTTGGCCACATCCTTAAGCAGTGTAGTCTTACCTGCTTTAGGCGGGGAAACAATCATACCTCTTTGTCCTTTTCCAATTGGGCTGATCAAATCTACAATACGCATGGCTGTAGTTCCACCCGGACGCTCCATGATCAGACGTTCATCTGGAAAAATAGGTGTCATATTCTCAAAGTTATATCTTTTCTGTCCTTCACTTGGATGAAATCCATTGATAGATGTCACATATAGAAGAGCGCTGAACTTCTCGCCCTGTGTCTTAATACGGATATTTCCCTGAACAATATCTCCTGTTTTCAGATTAAACCGGCGAATCTGTGATGGGGAAACATATATATCATTCTCACCAGGAAGATAGTTTTCACTTCGGATAAATCCAAATCCATCCGGCATAACCTCCAGAATACCATTTGCCTTCTCTCCGCTGTCAAGCTGGACCGTCTCTGCTGAAACCTGATAAGCATTGCTTACATTCTCTGTCTGCTCTTCTCCGGCGGTACGCGGCAGTTCTGGCTCCTCAGTTCGGACCTCCGCCTGCTGATTTTCACTTCTTACATAATTTCTGCTGCGAAACTCCGGATTTCGTTTTATGACGGTGCGGGATTTCGCCACATTCTCTCTTCTATCTGCTGCTGGTGTTTCTTTTTTTTCAAATGATGCCGTACTTTCTGTTTCCACAGGAGCAGTCTGCTCTTTCTCTGCTTCTCTTCTATCTTCTTCCAGCATACGTTCAATTAATTCAGGCTTTCTCATAGCAGAAATGCCCTTCAGTCCTCTGGCTTTCGCAATTCCTTTCAGCTCCGCCAAAGGTAAAGATTCATACTTTTCTCTCATTAATCATCTACCTCTTCGAATTACCTTTTCTAAATACATTTCAATTGATTTAACGGGATACAAATGTCTGATTAGACAGAAGCAATATATACTGAACTTGTAAATAACCTTCAAAAATCTAGTAATAATTATTTTAGCACATTTCAGGCGCTGTGTCTATATCAATTCCAACTATGTCTATCCCGGCCTGTGGATAAAAAGCTAACCTTTGCCTTGTATTATACACACCTCAGGTTTTTTATTGCAAGAATTATTTGTCGACACTTATCCTGACTCTTCGACATTCTGCCGCCAGATTAAAAACAAAATCTCTTATTACATAAAAACGCACCCGGGAATAATTTCCCGGGTGTCAGTTACATTTAAAATATGTGCATTATTTATTATTTCCAATATGGTCCGTAAATTTTCTGGATCTTGGCAATCTGCTCATCTGTAATCTGATTCAGTGCATTCTGAACAGCTGCATAGGTCTGAGGTCTTGCACTCTTCAGGGAAGCATTGTTCAGGATATAATCTTTAACAGATTCTGCAAAATATTCAGAAGCATTCTGGGTTACATAAGCCTTGTTAAATGCAGTAACTTTATTCTTCTCAGCTGCATAAACGCTCTGGAAACCGGATGTCTGATCTACGTTTCCTGCTATAAATGCAAGGAAATGTCCAAGCTCATGGTATACAGAATCATCAATCTGTTTCATTGTAATAGATCTTGTTCTTGCTGCAAAATATCCGGAATAATTAACAGACGGATCAACTACCATCTTAAATCCAAGCTTCTGGAATACCATAAGTACACGGCTGTCCATCTTTCCTGCAACTGAAGTAACATTTGCTTCGTATTTGGTCTTATTGGACACTGCAGCTGATGCAGCCGGCTTAGCAGCTGAAGCAGTATTGCTTACTGTTGTACCGGAAGAAGTAGTGTTGGCTGCTGCAACATTATTAATTGTTACCTGCTGGGTCGTTGTTGTCTGAACAGTTGTTGTAATTCTGGAGGTAACCAGTTTCTTTTTGGATTTCTTGGTATATTTCTCAGTCTTCTTGGTTACTACTGTTTTCTTGGTTGCTACTGTTGTATTTCCAGAAGTTTTTGAAGAATTGGAAACTCTGGTGGTCGGTTTCATTTTCTTAGTGTAGCTCTTCTTGGAAGCTTTTTTCAGTTTCACTGTTTTCTTAGTCGTCTTGGTGCTTTTTGTAGTCTTAACCGTTGTCTTCGGCTGAGAAGCCAATGGAGTTTCTTCTTCTGCAATAGAAGCTTCCATTACAGGATCTGTATAGCTTGGAAACTCTGGCGTATCTGTGCTTCCGGAAAATAAGGAAACACCGCCAATCACTGCTGCAAGTGCTATAGCTGCACAGCTGGAAACAATTTTTTTATTGGAAAACCATTCTGTCAATTTCTTTCCCTTCATATATAACACACCTTTCTTGAGCAATAATGGATTCTGACCTGCCGCTTTCCAAAGACATTTTCTTAATTCATGGTAATAAAAAAACCGTTTATCAGATTAAATAAACGGTCGCCACAAAAAGAAGATCTTATCTTCTATCATAATCACATTACATAATCAATATCAATGCGGCAACCGGCTGTCATAGTCTGTGACCTTAGACCCTTGGCTTTGCGTCCCTGCTTTTCAACAGGTTTGCCTTTCTTTACACTATTAATATAAGCCCTTTTTTCACTGATGTCAACGGAAAATTCCTGTAAAAAATCACTAAATTTTTCTTTAGTTAACGAAATTAAGCGAAATTTTTTCGTTGTGAATTGTCTCTTTCTTTTTTAACATAATCTGCTATACTTATTTTATGTATCATAGCTACGACATTCAGATAAAGGAGCGGCACTATGTCCAATCGCATTTCTGCCCTTCCTCTTTGCTTACTTTTATTATACCTTGTCCTGTTTCCGATAACAGGCTGCACCAGCAGTAAAAATTCCGGTTCTTCCACAGAGCCGCCTGTTTTTTCCCCTCTGCAGGTTCTGGTTCCTGACGCACCTGGAACAGTCACAGTAGGGCAGTCGCCTCTGGTACTCGATATATCTAACCAGAACCAGGGATATTTAACTGCTGTCAGTGATGACAATGGCACCACGAAAAACATTCAGCTTTCTGCTGATGACGGTGTTGTCTATTCCTATTTTATAAAAACAGGCGAAAGTGCTGTCATTCCTTTTTCAAGTGGAAGCGGCACTTACCAGATATCTTGTTATGAACAGGTAAATGGCAGCCAGTATGCCGCACTTTATGCCCAGACACTGGATGTTGCTCTGGAAAATGAGTTTCTTCCATTCCTGTATCCAAATCAGTATGTAAACTTCACTCCGGACTCAGAAACCAGCAAGCTTGCCCTTTCTCTTCTTCCGGATGATGCCAGTGAACAGGAATGTATTGACTCCGTTTTTCAGTATGTAACCTCGCATATTACCTACGATGAGGAAAAGGCTTCCACTGTAGAGACAGGCTATCTTCCCGATGTAGATGAAACCTTAGCCTCCGGCAAAGGAATCTGCTTTGATTATGCAGCTCTTATGACAGCCATGCTTCGAAGCCGGGATATTCCCTGCAAGCTTCAGATCGGTTATGCCGGTGATATCAAGCATGCATGGATTGATGTATACATACGGGGAAAAGGCTGGGTTGAACATGCCATTACCTATGACGGTGAAAAATGGAACCGCATGGATCCCACCTTTACTGCAAACAGCGAAGACGAAGAGCTTATTAATTCCTATATCGGTGACAGTAAGAATTACACACTTCAGTTCACCAGATAAAGCATCACCTTTTTAGAAAGGATTTTTATATGATTACCAAATTAACTAACCGTGAGCTGTTTCAGTTCTTTGAACAGTTTTCCATTATACTGCGTTCCGGGATGTCTGCCATAGAGGGACTTGCCATATTAAATGATGATACCCAGACAGAACGGGGCAAAGAGCTTTTAAGCTTTCTCTCCAAAGATATGGAAGAATCCGGTTCCCTTGCACATGCTATGGAAGAATCCGGAGCCTTTTCCCCTTCTGCTGCTGCCTATGTCCGCACCGGTGAGGAAACCGGATGTCTGGATGAGGTAACAAAAGGTCTGTCTGCCTTCTATCAGAAAGAACTCCAGATCAGGGAACAGATCCAGAGTGCTGTCACCTACCCTCTTGTTATGCTTGGCATGATGACAGCCGTTATAATCATCCTGCTTGTAAAAGTTCTTCCTGTTTTCCGTCAGGTTTTTCGCCAGCTCGGGCTTGAAATGAACGGACTATCCGGAGCCCTTCTTGGAATGGGCGAAACCTTCAGCAGCTATTCCACTGTATTTCTGGTTCTTCTCGCTGCTGTAATTGGTCTTCTCCTGTTTTTTTCCCTTCACCCAAAGGGACGGACGCTTTTTTACAAAGCCATCTGCCGTTTTCCCGGAGTCAGGGAAATTCCGGAAAACCTGGATTACAGCCGTCTTTGCCAGTGTATTTCCATGGGGATCCGAAGCGGTCTTTCCCCTGAACTTTGCGTGGAACTGGCAAGCGCCGTTGTCACACAAACAGAGATCAGGGATAAGCTTTCCGGCATTTCGAAGCGGCTCTCTGAGGGATATGGATTTACGGAAGCCATTACAGAGTCCGGACTTTTTAAAGCCATGGAGCTTCGCCTGATCTCACTTGGTTTTCAGGCTGGCTCATCAGATGAAGTGATGGAAAATCTGGCTGAACAGTATGAAGAAAAATCAGTCGGCTCTATTTCACACATTGTATCCATTCTGGAACCTACCATTGTGATCGTCCTTTCCCTTCTTGTAGGACTGATCCTTCTCTCAGTTATGATGCCCCTTCTCGGACTGCTTTCCGAGATGATTGCATAACCGTTTTCCGATACATCTGTAAGGGAGAATTAAAATGGATATATTTGAAACCAAAGGAATGCACGCAAAACGGATTTTCCGTTCCATTGCTCCAGTCATATTCGCAGCTGTTCTCTGTCTGATCTTCTATACCGGAATCGCCCATACGCAGACAGATTCCCTGGAAAAAGAACAGATTACATTAAGCCGTGCGCTTGAAGGCGGTGCCATCCGCACCTACGCCCTCACCGGCAGATATCCGCAGAACCTGGAAGAATTGCTCTCCGATTACCATATTACCTATGACTCTGAAAAATTTGTGGTAGAATATGTTCCAAACGGCTCCAATCTGCTTCCATCCATAAGTGTCCTTCCGCTGAATGCCAGAAAAGGAGGTGCCAGATGATCTCCAGATTTACCCGGAAACACAGCATTGACTCTCTGGCGATTCTGATGCTTTTTGCAATGTACATACTGTTTCTTCTGTTTTTACTGCTATTCGGAGCAGGAAATTATCAGGCATCTGTAAAAAGCCTGGACACCAATAATAATCTTTACACAGCAGCCGCTTACATCACTACTAAATTCCGGCAGCATGATCTTCCCGGCAGCATTTCCCTGACAGAGCTTCAGGGCACCCAGGCGCTTTGCTTTCAGGAGAATATTGAGAACAAAAACTACTGCACATATATTTATTTTGACGGCAGCTATCTGAAAGAGCTGTTTACAGCCAATGATTCCAATGCAGACCTTTCCATGGGAACGGATCTGGCACAGCTTCAGGATTTTCAGGTGGAATCCATTGAAAATACCTTTTACAAAATCACATTAACTGACACCGATGGCCATGTTTCCGGTTTTCTGCTGCATCCCGGCATTCCGGACAATGACTGCACCCCAATGTCCTGAAAGGAAGTTTTTCATGCAAAATATTACCACTCATTCCAAATCCGGTCTTTTTCTTATGGAAATGATATTCGTCCTTCTTTTTCTTGGACTTACCTGCGGTGTCTGCGTAAGGCTGTTTGCAGCTTCCTATACAGCAAGAGAAAAAGCCAGTCAGGAATCCCATATCCAGGAACTGATCACCAATGCCAGCGAAATTCTGGAAGGAACTGACGGTTCTGTGAACAGCTTTCTTGCACTCATGCCAGATGGTGTTGCAGATCAGGACTCCATTTGCTATTATTTTGACAAACAATGGAAAAACACATCTGAAGAAAATGCCGTCTTCAAAATGACCATCATCAGCGCTGTTTCTGATGTCAGCAAAGAAATTACGATCCGTTTTTTCAAAATTTCCGGTGACAGTGACAGCACCATTCTTTATACGCAGACGGTCCGTTTTCCGTTTTTCACAGCAAGAGGGGAGACAGCTTCATGAAAAAAAAGAACACTCTTTTTTCTGCAACAGGAATTCCTTCCCTGTTTCTGATTTTTGCAGTACTTATGCTGGTGATCCTGTCGTTGCTGGGATATGGCACTTCCCGGCAGAATCTTCGTGCCAGCACCCTTTCCCTCGGGCAGACCACTGCATATTATAATGCCTGCACCGAGGCAACTGATTTTTATACCAGCCTTGTGCATACTCTGAAAAAATTTCAGACACAGGTAAAAACAGAAGATGAATATTACCAGCTTATCTCTGATTATCTGGATACACAGGAAAATACACAGTGGGATTTAAAGCAGCACACAATTCAATATCTGAAGGCTTTTTCAGATTCCCAAAGCCTGACTGTAAAGATTTCCGCAGACTTTCAAGATGACACCATTGCCAGAATTCTGACATGGAACACCGTCGCAACAGAGGACTGGACTCCTGATAACAGCCAGCCAGTCTACAAAGGAGAATAATTTTATGGAAGAAAAAGTAAAGGCTTTTCTGGAGCTTGCAACCCAGAAAAAAGCCTCTGATATTTTTATTATTGCAGGTCGTCCCCTTTCCGTAAAAATTGACGGAAAGCTTTGCATCCTGGATGGATTTGAAGAACGGCTCATGCCGCCGGAAACAGATGAGTTTATCCGGATCATCTACAAGCTTGCCCATGACCGCAATATACAGCCTATGCTGGATTCCGGAGACGATGATTTTTCCATGGCTATTCCCGGTCTCTCCAGATTCCGCGTAAATACATACCGGCAGCGTGGTTCCCTTGCCGCAGTCATCCGCATTATTGCGTTTAATCTGCCTGATCCCAAGGATCTGCATATTCCACCTGCTGTTATGGAAGCTGCTGATCTTACCAAGGGAATGGTTCTGATCACCGGACCTGCCGGAAGCGGAAAATCCACAACCATGGCCTGCATTATCGATCAGATCAACCACAGCCGTGAGGGACATATTATCACCCTTGAGGATCCCCTTGAATATCTCCACCGCCATGACAAATGTATTGTAAGCCAGCGTGAGATCTGCACGGACACCGCCAATTATCTGGTTTCCCTGCGTGCCACCCTGCGCCAGAGTCCGGATGTTATTCTGCTTGGGGAAATGCGTGATCACGAAACCATCCAGACTGCCATGACTGCTGCCGAAACCGGACATCTGATTCTATCCAGCCTTCATACTACAGGCGCAGCCAATACTATCAGCCGTATTATGGATGTTTTCGAACCCAGTCAGCAGCATCAGATTGCCATTCAGCTTTCCATGGTACTGCAGACCGTTATTTCCCAGCAGCTGGTGCCCGACATAGATGGACATAATATTCCTGTTTTTGAAATCATGCGTCTTACTCCTGCAATCCGCAATATGATTCGTGACAATAAAATCTACCAGATTGACGGCGTAATTGCATCCTCTTCCCAGTCTGATATGCGTTCCATGGACAACAGCCTTCTGGAGCTTTACCGTAACAGACAGATTACCAGAGAGACCGCATTGAAATATTCTTCAAACCCGGAAATGTTAAAAAGGAAGCTCCTGTAATGAGCTTCCTTTTCTTCATAGTATCACATTCAGTACTTCTTTACAGCTTTGAATGCTTTGTATTTACTCTTTACAACACCTGTAGGTTCTTTCACATATGCCCGCACATAATAGGCGTATTTCTTTCCCTTCTTTACCTTCGTATCTGTCCAGGAAGACGTACTTCCCTTCTTAATCGAAGCTACCCGCTTATATTTACCATTTCCTGTTTTTCTGTAAATATAATAACCATCACAGTTCTTCTGTGCTTTCCACTTCAGCTTCAGACCTTTTTTTACATTGGAAACAGAAGTAAGCTTTTGTAAAGAAGGGGCTGCCTTGTATTTACCACTGGACTTGTAGCTGCTTGCCACAGTCTTATTATTTACTGTACAATATGCTCTGACCGTATACTCATAGACAGTCGTTGCTTTTATCTTCTTATCTTTGTAAGACGTAGCCGCTGCCTTTTTTACAGAAGCAATTCTGGTCCATTTTCCCGAGGATGTTTTTCGATAGATCGCATATCCGGCGGCTCCTGAAATCTTATTCCAGGACACCGTATTATATCCACCGGAGGACACCGTCACGGAAACTGTCGGTGTGGACAATGCAGTTTTCACAGATTTCTCATCTGTAAAACCAGAATACCTGGCAGTTCCATTTACCATACTGTAAGCACGGATTTTGTATGTATATGTAATTCCCGGATTGACAGCCGTATCTGTCCAGGTATTGCAGTTCCAGGATACTGTAGTCATCTTCCTGTATTCGCCGCCTGCTTCTTTCCGATAAATCTGATAACCGGAAACCCCAGCAGATTTCGTCCATGTCAGATCAATTTTGTTGTAAGCTTTGGCGGATACCGATGGTGATGATGGTTTCTGTACCGTTACAGCACTGCTCAGCGTCCTTGTATGAGCCTTGATTCTGGCACAGGCACTTGGACTTGTTTTGGAAAAATCATTCCAGCCGCTTTTTTCATGGTAGCAAAAGCTTTGATTTGCTTCCAGGTCTGCATGAAATTCCACCCATTCATAAGCACTGTTCGTCTCGCACAGATAGTCAACAGTTCCGGATCCAACGTTGGTGATAACAACCGAGTACAAAGTTCCATCCAGCAGATTCACTTCCGGCACCTGTACTGTGGAAATCCCTGCATGCTCCTGGTAAAACCGAACCGGAATGCTGTATGCAGGAGTTCCGCTTACCGGATTGCTCCTGTCTGTCAGATTGGTATAAACCTGTATGCTGTAAGAGCCTTCATCTGTATATGTGGCAAGAACCACTTCCCCTAAAGCCTCTCCCTTCCCATTTCCTGCTTTTGCCTGAAAAACATTGGCAACAGAAGAGATCGTGCCACTTCCTGACGGATATAATTTCAGTTTGCTTAACGCACTGGATCCATCGTAAAAATAGTTATTTCTGTATTGAGGATTTGTGACTGCTTCACAGGCC
Source organism: uncultured Blautia sp. (assembly GCF_934371575.1). Taxonomy (GTDB): domain Bacteria; phylum Bacillota; class Clostridia; order Lachnospirales; family Lachnospiraceae; genus Blautia_A. Next base: position 46,725 of record NZ_CAKRNY010000016.1, read on the forward strand.
ACTATATTATAGTTGCTTTTATTCTGATAGGAAATGTAAAAATAACCGCCATCTCCCCAGTCTGCTCCCCAGCTGTTTCTCGCAATCCAGGCACCGTCTGAGGTCACATTGCATTCATCATTAAAATTCTCCCTGGAAAAGCTGTCATCCCAGCCGACCAGAGTTACGGCATGGTTTACCCCTGCACCTCCCGGATAACTGTACGCATATGTATAAGGATTATAATAACTGTCATACATCCCAAAGGACACGGAAGCAGAGCCATATTCTGAAATCAGTGACTTTATATTGTTTACAGAATAAGAAGAAAAAGCCGCATTTTCCAGATAAGCAGTGGTCTTATATGCCATTCCCGCTTCCGGAACCTTATCAGAATCCAGGGTATGGTCTGCGTCGGTCTCATAAGGCACCTGGGACTCCAGTGCCATACCACTCCACGTACTGAGGAAAAGAGCTGCTAATGTCTGATTTCCCCCTTCCCGGTAATCGTGCAGAACATTATTTCTGTCATTAGGAGTATTCCCCAGAGGATCATTCTTGCGGTTTGCAAAAAAATACGCCAGATGTTCCTCCGACAGATCGAACAGCCCTGTTCCCGCTCTCCTGAAGGATATTTCCAGATTGGCTGCAAGCGTATATGCCCAGCACATATTGGAAGGCTTCTGATTCCGCACCGGAATGGAAAGACTGCTTCTCGGATCATATTTCGCCGGATAAGAAGCTGCTCTTGCATCTCCTACGCTTCCGGTCTCACCACTTCCATTCCCGGAGGGAGGATCCAGATAACTTAATGGTTCCAGTTCCCGGATTGGCTCTAACTGAGCTTCCAGTTCCGCTTCTGTAAGCGAATTCTCTTCCCCGGAATTTTCATTTTCAGGAGACGGATTCTCCTGGTCCAGACTGCCAAACCCGGCAGTCTGTTCCTGAATTTCTCCATCAGAAAATCCATCCTCACTTTCATCGGAAAGAAACTCCTCCGTATCAGAGGACAAATCCTCATTCTCCAAAGAAGTCTCCTCACTATCTCCATCTGTAAATTCACCACTGTCTTCCCATGGGGCATTTCCATCCGTAAGGTCTGCCGCCCGGACCGGCATTTCTGTACAGGCCAGAGAGCCTGCCAAAAGTAAGCTTAAAACTCCGTTTTTTAAGATCTTATTATATTTCATCTCAACAGATATTCTTTCAAAAATTCAATCAATCTTTCCATTTCTTCCTGTGTACCAACAGTAATACGCAGGTAATTGTCGATTCTTGGTTTCGGGAAATATCTTACATAAATATGTTTCTCTCGAAGTGCTTCGAAGATCTCCCTTGCCGGGCAACTGCTGTGAGAAGCAAAAATAAAGTTCGTCCTGGAATCCGGGAAGTGGAAACCAAGAGCAGACAGCTCTCTTTTCGTCCATTCCCTTGTAGCAATAATCTTCTCGCAGGTATCTGTAAAATATTTCTTATCCTGAATAGCAGCCACACCTGAGACAAGAGTAGTGCGATCCATGGTATAAGAATTAAAAGAATATTTCACATCGTTCAGGAACCGGATCAACTGTGGATTACCACATGCAAAACCGATACGCATTCCAGCCATGGAACGTGATTTTGAAAAAGTCTGAACTACCAGAAGATTATCATATTTATCAATCAGTTCCAATGCAGATTTCGCCCCAAAATCCACATAAGCCTCATCTACGATCACGATTACATCCGGATTATGCTGAATAATTTCCTCTATATCAGAAAGAGGAAGCTCCACTCCTGTAGGTGCATTGGGATTCGGAAAAATAATTCCACCATTTTCACCAAAATAGTCTTCCTTACAAATGCAGAAGTTCTGATCAAGAGCTTTCCGTTCGTACGGAATTCTGAAAAGGTCTGCCCACACATCATAAAAGGAATAGGTAATGTCCGGAAAAAGAATTGGCTTATCTGAATTAAAAAAGGTAAGGAAACTCATAGCGAGAACATCATCTGAGCCAACGCCGACAAATACCTGATCATCTTTCAGTCCATAATGCTCTGCAATAGCATGTACCAGATCTCCAGCTGTAGGATCCGGATAAAGCCGAAGCGTATCTGGCTGAATTCCCAGCAATGCTTTCTCTACTCCAGGTGCAGGTGGATAAGGATTCTCATTGGTATTCAGCTTGATCATGTCTGGCTGGTTCGGCTGCTCGCCTGGTGTATAAGGTACTACTTTACGAATGTTTGCTTCCCATGTATTCATTTCAGTCCATCCTCGCTTCTTCGTATTATTTATTATAGTTTTCCTTTTATGTTACCCTGCCAGATGCAGCACTCCAATCAGGAATATCCAGCCAAGACCATAATAGGTTATAACGGCAACAAGGTCATTGATTGTTGTAATCAGGGGACCTGACGCAACCGCCGGGTCAACACCTACTTTTTTAAAGAATAATGGGATACAGGTTCCCACAGCACTGGAAATCAGCATTGCCAGAAGAAGGGCAATTCCAATACAGCCTGAGACTGCATACGCAAATACCAGTGTCTTTCCTTTGAAAAGATAAATATAAAGTCCGATAAGTACAAACGAAAGGATTCCAAGCAACGCACCGTTGCAAAGACCAATTCTCATTTCCTTAAATACAAGCTCCAGCTTCTGTCTGCCCGTAAGGGACTCATCCATCAGCACACGGATGGTAACAGCCAGAGACTGTGTACCAACGTTACCAGCCATATCCAATATAAGGGACTGGAAAGCCATAATAATAGGAAGCTGGGTAACTACATTCTCAAATACACCAACTACAGAGGATACCACCATACCAAGTCCAAGAAGAACGATCAGCCAAGGCATACGTTTCTTCATACTCTCTTTCAGCGGCTCCTTTAAATCCTCCTCTGCAGTAAGACCTGCCAGCATGGCGTAATCCTCTCCCATCTCATCATCAACCAGGTCGATAATATTGGAAGATGTGATAACACCCAGAAGACGGTTGTCATTATCCAACACAGGAATAGAATCCTCGGAATAGGCTTTCAGTTCTTCGATACAGTCGTCAATGCCTTCCTCCGCATATACATATGGATAGGAAGTTGCAACCAGATCATCCAGAGATCGGTCCTGTCTTGCAATGATCAGATCCTTCAGATCAATGGCGCCGTAAAATTTCTGTGATTCTGTCACCACAAAGATTGTGGAAATATTATCATTTTTTGCAGCCTGCTCCACCAGACTGCTCATAGCCTGTTTCACAGTAAGATTCTCACGAATGATAATGCAGTTGGTCGTCATGCGGCTACCAATTTCATCCTCATCAAAGGATGCAATCATCTCAATATCATGACGGACATCATCATCCATTAATTCTACCAGAATTTTCTTCTTGGCCTTATCTATTTTGTGGAGAACCTCCACAAGAGCATCGGTCTCCATGCGTGAGAGAATGGCTGCGCCTTTTTTCACATCCATCTCTTTCACATATTCCGCTGCGTTATCTGAGTCCGTATATTCAAAAATATCGGACAGCATATCCAGATCCAGAATACGATACAGTTTGTAACGCTCCTGAACAGTCAGCCTTGGCATTGCGTCTGCAATGTCATTGGCATGAAAATCTCCCAGCTTATCGCTCATAGCTGCCGGAGAGGTATTACTTCTTACTACAGCCAGAATGTCCTGGGTGTAGTCCTGCACTCTTTTCTCCATCCTGCTTTCTCCAATCTGATAATTAAGATATTTCTCCCTTTTTCAGGGAATATTGGATCCCACACAGGGCATATGAAGTAATCCAGATAACTATAGTTTTCACCTGGATAGTACACAAATATACGCACAAAAAAGGGCAGAACGATCCTGATAAGTCCCTTTATTCGTACAGTAAAATTCTTGTGGATTTCATAGGATTGAAAAAAGAAATGCAATCAGAAAACTGGCATACCGCGCTCTATTATAATGAAAAAACAGAATGTACACTGCGCTCGTCTGTCATTTCGTTTTTCCATCCTATGCAACTACTTCGCCCATGAGAATCGCAACTATCCATTCTGTTCACCTGCCTTTGTTCTTAGATTTTATGGGAATATATTTTATCCCCACAGGTCATTCTAACTGCTTTTATACAAAAAATCAATTCCTATTTTGCTATTTACCTGATTTTTCACCTGGTTTTTTCAGGTTTCTTTCCATTTCTTTACATAGCAATCATTTTCCCATGACTGAATAGAAAAGAGAGACGGCAAAAGCCGTCTCAAAAATCAACACACTATAGATTACAACAACTGTCTCAATGGTCTTATTATAATTCTTAATACTCCATAAAACAGCTTCTTCTGCCAGTTCAGCACTTTGGTTTCATACTGCGCACCTTCGGTTTCCTGACCGGAAGACAAAACTTCTTTACTTTTTTCCATATAAATATTTTCAGTTTCCTGAATCTGATCATTTAATTCCTGACTGTCAATCACCAGCATTACCTCCGTGTCCAGATATGTACTTCGCATATCCAGATTATAGGAGCCAACCACAGATAACCGGTCATCTATCAGAGCTGCTTTGGTATGTACTGCATGCTCATTCATAAGCTCGTATACATCTGCACCTGTTTTCAGGATTTTCTTCTTCTGATTCAGGTAATCGGTGCATCCCCAGGGGTTGGAGCCTTTCTCAACTGCATTGAGCATAATCTTCAACTCTGCATGGGAAGAAATTTCTGTGAGAACATCATACATATAGCCATTGCAGATCACATATGGTGTCTGAATGGTTACATTGTCTGCGTCCTGTGCCAAATATTGGATTGTCTGGAGCACCAACGGCGTTTTGGGGCCTGCATGGGTTCCATTATTGACAAGAGTAATTTTGTTCGCAGAAATGGTATCTCTTTCCCAGGAATTGTAAGTTTCAATATCAGGGTATTTTTCTGTCAGAGCAGCATAACGCGCTTCTAAGGACTGGTACTGGTTTTCGTACTTTGACAGATTTTCCTGTACCTCGTCTGCCACTTCTTCTGTCACAGAAATTTCTGAACTATTCTTTTTTCTTCCACCCTTTATTTTCACGCAATCTTCATTCCATATCTGCTGAAAATACGCTTCCAGTTCCTGCAGGGATTCACCCCTACCGTTTGTGGTATCGTACACCAGGATATCCCGGTCCACATTAATGCCGGTGGTTTTATCCCCCAGAAAAATATCATTGCTGTTGCGGCCGCCAAGCAAATACATTTCTTTATCGACAATAAGATATTTATCATGCATCCGGTAATTTACCTGCAACAGACTGGCAGGTGTTATGGGATTGTATACTCCTACCTGCACATTTTCTCTTGCTGCCAATGCCTGGAATTCCTTACTTCCGTTCAGAAACAGCTGCTGGTAAATTCCGTCAATTAAGAGCTTAACTTCCACACCTTTTTCTGCCGCATTATTTAATGCTGCCAAAAGATCTGTACCACTGTCATCCGCCCGCAGATCAAAGGTAGATAAAACAATACTGTCTTTTGCCTTTCCGATCATACGCAAACGCCACAAAAGTGCCTCTTCATTGTCATCAATGCAGCGGATTCGTTCGCTCCCTGGCGTATCGGAAGTGAACTCAGTCTGCTTTAGCGTTTCCGCAAGTTTATCATCTGGCTTCTTGCAGTACAACGGTGCAAAAACATTTACCAGTACTACAATAAGCAGAAACCATAGAAGTATATTCCTTATTCGTTTTAGATTTTTCTTTATCGCTATACACCCTTTCTAATATCAATATTTCTCAGGCTTCACCCCAGTTTCCACTGTCTCAGACAGCCTTTTCTAAAGATATTTTATCAAATTTTTTTATAAATTCATATCCTCATTTTCTTTCGCTGTAAAGCCAAGGAATAATCCGGCTAATCTTACATATAATATAAAATCAGCCGTTTTTCTCTTGAAACGCTTTTATTTTCGGCTAAAATACATTCATAGTATATATTAGCCGAAGGAGGAATTCTTATGAGTTATATCTCAAGAAGCTTGGAAAGCTATGTTGTGTCTGAAATTGCAAAAACCTATTTGAACTGTGGAATTGATATTGTTCTAGAACATGATGGGATGCTGAATCCTCTGGAAATCAAAATGCCATCACACCGGATACTCCAAGTGTGATGGCATATGCCCTTTCTGCTGTTTGAAAAGCCCAATAACTCAGTTAAGCGCAACAGGTAAAGAATCACAGATACTGGCTAAACTCTATTTTTTCTTTATTCGGTCCCTCAATTGTAAAAAATCTGACACCATTTTCCCAGAATGGTAAAAAATGGATTATATCCCTGGTGGTATTCAGATCCGCCTGATTGATCAGTTCATATACTTTTTCGATATCTTTTACATCAATTGCGACGTGATCTATAGCGCCTGATTCCATTTTTGCGGCTTTATTCTCATAGGTCTCGATTACCAGATTATTCAGCTTGAGGAATGCAACTTTCTCCTTTGCTTCCTCGTTGACAGTCTGCAAAGCAACCTCAAATCCAAGCTTTCCATAAAATTCAATGGTTGTTTCTATATCATTTGTAGGAATTCCTACATGCTGAATTCCATTTAACTGCTCCCTTAACATTATTTCTCCTCCTGTTTTTTCTCATACAACAGCCCGGCTTCGTCCAGCTTTTCTAAAATCTGCCTCTTTTCCTCTTCCGTCTCAACTGGAATCTGCAATTCTCCATAGGCAAAATCCGGCAGACTTAAAACTCCCAGCATGGATTTTGCATCTACTATATAACGGCCATAGCATAAATCCACATCATATGCAATTGATTCTGCAATACTGACCAGTTTACTTGCATTCTGCATAGTTCCCAATATTACCTTTATTTTCATCACTTTCACGCTCCTACGCAAACAGGCTGATCACAATCGCACAGACCAGACCTGTAATTCCAATAATGGTTTCCATCATGGTCCAGGATTTCAAGGTCGTCTTCTCATCAATCTCAAGAAGGGAGCTGACCAGCCAGAAGCCTGAATCATTTACATGGCTGAAAGCGGTTGCGCCTCCGTTGATGGCACAGACCATGGCTGCCAGATAAAGTGGTGACAATCCTGCTACTCCAGGCATAGCCGCCATGATTCCCGCAGCCATTGTCATGGCTACTACTGCTGCTCCAACAGATGCGCGGATCAGTGCTGCGATGAGAAAGGCAACCAGTACTAACGGAAGACCGCTTTTTTCAAGGGCTGGTCCGATAATATTTCCCATGCCGCTGTCCTGAAGCACCCAGCGGATAATTCCACCGCCAGTGATCACCAGAAGGATCTGTCCTGTAGGGCGAAGGGAACGGTCCAGAATTTTCTTTAACTGTTCTCCATCATACCCCTGCTTTTTACCAAGGAAGTACATGGCACACAGCACAGCTATGATCAGCGCTACAAATGGAGTTCCCAGAAATTCCAGCACTGGTCTCACTGGATCAATACCAGGAATATAAGTTGAAATTGTGTTACACAAAATCAATACCAGCGGTACAAGGATAATACATAACACCGTAGAAAACTTCGGAAGATTTCCTTCTTCAGCTTCCCGAACCTCCTGAATGTTTGAAGGAAGTCCTGCATCAATTTTACTTCCGATAAATTTTGACCATAAAATACCTGCAAAGATCAGTGACAGAATTCCAACAGGCACACCAACTGCGATCATAATGCCAAGATCCACGTTCAGCATATTTGCCACCAGAACAGAGCCTGCCGATGGTGGAATAAAGGCAAAGCCTGTGGCCAGTCCCGCCAGAAGAGGGATCACATAGTATAAAGTAGATTTCTTTGTCTTTTTTGCAAGTCCAAATGCCAGAGGAATGAGAATCACCACACCAGCCTCAAAGAATACGGTTGTACCAACTACCAGCCCTGTGATTCCCAGTGCAATTCCAGATTTTTTCTCGCCGAATTTATTGATCAAAGTCTGGGCAACACATTGTGCACCTCCGGATACTTCCAGGATTCCGCCAAACAATGAGCCAAGTCCAATTAACAGGACAATCCCCTGCAGGGTATCCCCGGCACCTTTTTCCACTGTGTTTACAAGTGTTGGAACCGGCATTCCGGCTCCAAGTCCAATAACCAGCGCTGAAATCAGCAGTGATAAAATCGGATGAATCTTAAATTTAATGATAAGAAGCAGAAGCAATATAATTCCTGCTGCTGCCGCGATCAGCAGTCTTGCTGACTCCGCCGCAAATACCGGTTCTGTCATTTTGTATCTCCTCCCCAAATTTCTCATTCAATAATCTACAGTTAAACAAATAATAACACCCGCATTTTTACTATCCTATATTCGGGACTTATCAGCGTAGTGCATCTCAGATAAATTTATTACGCCGCAACATATTTATGGATGGTAGCTCGCACAGCGCCAGGTCCTGCGATCATTTCCCGGAACATGTTCTCAATCTTCTCTCCCACACCAGCTTTGTAAAGATCTGTGAAGAACAGACGCTCGTTAGAAAGGATTGGCTTCAGCTGATCCTTGAATGTCTCAGGTTTTCCGATGACAATATCCTTTAACTGCTCCTGAAGTTCTTCATTCATCGGATCCGGAGCAAGTTCATATTTGTTGCCCTCATCATCAACAGCCAGCATATATCTCAGCCATCCGGCAATTCCAAGAGGAATTGCGGTAAGCCTGGACGCATCTCCGAATCTTTCTACATATGCTTTTACCGTCTCGCCAAAACGAATGCCAACCATCTGGGACACGTCAACAGCCAGACGAAGGTTGGTATCACCCAGGTATTCATTTGGGAAACGATCATGGAAAAGCTCGTCCACAAAAGCCTGTGGGGAAAGGATTCCAGGATCTGCAACTACCGGAAGGCCTTCATCATAGGCTACCATACGTGCCATTTTCATCATGTCTTCATTTGTATTCAGCATATGGGCAAAAAGGTCATATCCAAGAACCACACCAAGAGGACCAGTTGCAGAATGGACCGGATTCAGACATACCGTTACTTTCATTCTTTCAGAAAGGTTTACTGTATTTCGGTCTGCCATGTATACACCGAAGCCTTTTTCCAAAGCAGGACGTCCGTTGGGGAAGCTGTCCTCGATTACAAGATACTGTGGTTTCTCAGCATTTACAAATGGTGCAATGTATGTTTTCTTGCTTGTGATAACAGGCTGCATGCTTTCCACTCCAAGCTTCTCAAGGTCAGCTGCAATCTGCTCACTGGGACGAGGTGTGATCTTATCGATCATGGTCCATGGGAAAGCAACCACTTTCTCATCACTTACATAGCTTACAAATCCATCATCTACGAAGCCGGCTTTCTTCCACTCTTCTGTCATAGTCAGCACAGACTCCCGGAGCTTCGCACCATTCTGGGAGCAATTGTCCATAGATACAAGAGCGATCGGATACTTGCCTGCTTTATATCTCTCGTAAAGCATTGCCACCAGAACTGCCATGGCTCCTGTAGCCTTGTCCGGACCATTCTGGATATCTGCCTGTACAAATGGGAACCAGGTTCCGTCAGCTTTATGTAATGCGTATCCTTTTTCCGTGATGGTAAAGGATACCATCTGAAGGGATTTGCTGGTAAAAATCTCTTTCAGGCGGTTCCACTGAGCCAGGTCTGAAGACTGAGCCTTTACTGCTTCTGCCAGAGCACCCAGAACCTTGTACTCACGGGTTCCGTCTCCATGAAGGATTACGTTTAACCCAAGATTGTCATATGGCTCATAAATCTTATCCACTACATCATAGTCAAAGGTCTCCACGCAGGTGATGCCTCTGTCCAGAATTCCTTTTTCCAGAAGTCCGTCTGCAATACCGCCGATAAATACGCGGAAAATATTGCCGATTCCAAAGTGTACCCATACTGGAGCTTCTTTCGCTCTGGCAGATACTTTCTCCACATCATAGCCAGGCAGCTGGATTCCTGCCTTTTCCCATGCTTCATGCTCTTTGATTCCTGTTATTGTTAATTTCATGTTCTGTTCCTCCTTGATTTTCTTCTTGTACAGATCTGATTCTCAATCCCAATCTGTTTTGTTGTTCTTTATATTTCTTTTCGTTTTAACTTATGTGTATGTCTTAACTGTAAGTTGAGTATATATCTTTTTTTCATAAAAATCTATTGACAGAAATTATAATTTTTGTTTCTAATTTTTGTATGGTTTTACCAGTAGTTTTCTGCTTATTGCTTTTTTAACTGTTCTATACTAAAATGCAAGTAAGACTTAACATTATCTGATACAGCAAAGATTACGTGATGACTGTTCACTTCATGGTCTGCAATACACGCTTTGTTACCAGTGGACAGTGGCATTACGTATTTGAGTATTTGAGTATTTGTTAACAGTTACTAACCTTACGTTGTACCAAGAACATAACCAGGAGACTATCATGAGTGAAAAAGGATTAACCACCATCGCTTTAAAAAAGATAAACCGTTCCAAGATTTACCAATACATTTACCGGAGCAAACTGACCTCCAAGCTACAGATTGTCCAGGATCTGCAGATGGGTCTGTCTACTGTCAGCCAGAATTTAAATCTTCTGGAAAATGAAGGGCTGATTGAGAAAAATGGTTACTTTGATTCCACCGGAGGACGAAAGGCCAATGCCATTCAGATCGTTTCGGATTTCAAAATTTCCATTGGTGTTGGCATATTAAAAAATATGTTTCATATCACCGCTATCGATCTGTACGGAAACACGATCTGTACCGATACCATTCCGCTTACCTACTCAAACACAGCTGCGTATTACCAGCAGCTCACTGACAAAGTCAAAGACTTTATTGAAAAAAAACAGTATCCGGAAGACAAAATTCTTGGCGTTTCCATTGCTACCCAGGGAATTACCTCCCCGGATAATACCACTGTTATCTACGGAAACATTATGAACAACACAGGTATGCGTCTGAAGGATTTTTCCAGGCATCTGCCTTATCCCTGCCATCTGGAGCATGACTCCAAATCAGCTGCTTTTCTGGAATTATGGAATCATCCGGAGCTTGACAGTGCTGTTGTTTTTTTATTGAATCGAAATCTTGGCGGTGCCATTATCACCAATCACCAGATTCACCAGGGATGTTCCATGCACAGCGGAACAATTGAGCATATATGCATCAACCCTGACGGACCACTTTGCTACTGCGGAAACCGGGGCTGTCTGGAAACCTATTGCTCTGCCAACTCTCTGGAACAGGCCAGCGGCATGACTATAAAGGAATTTTTCCCTCTTTTAAGAGAAAAAAAATCTCCCCGGCTTATACAAATCTGGGAGGATTATCTCAATCATCTGGCTTTTGCAATGAAAAACCTGAATCTGGTTATTGATGCGCCAATCATTATCAGTGGATATCTGGCACCTTATTTTACGGAAGAAGACACGGATTATCTGCTGCGGCAAATCAATTCCATGACTCCTTTTGAACTGGAAGAAGAACAGCTTCTTGTGGGAACTCATGGGCAGTATACGCCGGCGATCGGAGCTGCACTTTTTTATGTGGAGAAATTTATCCAGTCGGTTTGACCATTTAAAATCAAGGTAAAACAAAACACGGATTAGGAATGAGTCCCGGTAAATTTCGCCCAAAGCATATAATTACACATTTTGCTTGATATAAAAAGACAATATAGAATTTGCAAATGTTTTACAGTAAATTATGCAAAATCTTATATTGTCTTTTATCTATTCAGCTAATCTGGAATCAGATGCAAGATTAGCCGAAATTCTTATTTTTTATTTTCTCTTCTTCCAAGCTACTTTGTAAAGTCCGAAGATTACAAGTGCCAGAAGCAGTACATCTACAATGCCCATTACATATACCCAGGTGGATAAACCAGATTTACTCAATTCCTGAGCATTGGAGTTTGCGATGGTGTAGAGGATATTGTGGCAGGCTTTTCTGAGGGCCTGCTGACCGGAGTTGTTATCCAGAACAATATCGGTTACTTTCTCGCCTAATGTAGACAGCATCAGATCGCAGCCATTGAAAATTGCGATATCTGCATCCTTGAAGTTATCACCGATATAGTCTGTGATAACCATTCCCTTAAATCCCCATTCGTTACGGAGAACATCATTGTTCAATGCAAAGCTTCCACCGCACCAGTCAGTTCCGATTCGGCTGTCAGCGTCCATAACAGCAGTTGCATTTCCCTCTTTTACTGCCAACTCGAAGGCTTTCAGATATACCTCACGAATTGCCTGTTCACTTGTCCATACGCACACATTTTCACGGTTTGTTTCCTGATTGTCCAGTGCGAAATGTTTGATGTAGCAATAAATTCCATTTTCAGCAGTTCCTCTTGCAAAACCAGCTGCTGTTTTTCCAGCAAGAATGCCATCCTCAGAATAATACTCAAAGTTACGTCCGCCAAATGCAGTTCTGTGAATATTCATAGCCGGAGCGTAAAGACCACTTACTCCGTATACTTTTGCTTCATTGCTCATGCTCTCGCCTAATTTCTGGGCAAGTTCCTGATTCCATGTTGAAGCCAGTGTTACTGCACTTGTATACTGGATTCCGGAAGCTCCGTTTACAAGACCGTTAATGCCGGCGGGACCATCGGTATCCATGGTTTTATATTTTCCAACAGAACTTACTTCTGCTGTTGCAAAGCCACCGAATCCAGTCAGCTGAACCATATCATCCAGGGAAAGCTGTTCCAAAAGCTTATCCCACTGAGGATCGTCGTAGTCCAGCCCCTTCATGTCATCTACTGTTAAACCATTCTTTGCAAATGTGATCGGTTCGTCAGAATCATCAACCGGGAATTTTGGATTTTCCAATGCATCAATAATTTCCTCAGAAGCATCCTTCCAATCAGGTCTCTCTGTTACATCAGTGCCTTCCCAGTCTGCGCGGGATACATAGGTAATACTGTTACCATTACTTACATTGTCAAAATGGTTGATTGCCTCTGTAACGTCAGACTCACGTTTTCCATCATTAGCTTCGTTATAAATCACATCCTCATCTACAACAAAGTTCTTGCTGTCCAGCACATCATGTGCATTATCCATTACCTTAATTTCATAGGTTCCAGCTTCCAGTACATATGAACCACCATCAGCTTTGATTCCCTGCCAGTCATAAGAAGCCAGATCTTCCACTGGAATCTCAAAGGAAACAATTTCAGAGGCACCGGGTTCCAGAATCTGTGTTTTTCCATAATCAATCAGATTTACATGGGATTTCTCAATACCACCTACATAATATGGTGCAGTCTCATAAATCTGGACCACATCTTTTCCGCTCACATCACCAGTGTTAGTTACTGTGACATCCATTTTCACAGTAGTTCCGTCATTCTCGAAACCAGTAATCTTCTGGACAAAATCTGTGTAGCTTAAACCATATCCAAATGGATACTGCACAGCTTTGTGATATGCTTCTTCATCACATTTTCCAGTTTCGTTGTCTACCCAGCGGGTTTCATAATATCTGTAACCCACATAGATATTTTCCTGGTAATCCAGATACAGATAATGCTCCAGTTCAAACCACTGTGTCTGAACAAGGCTGTCAGTATTCGGATATTCAAAATCTCCTGAATTATAATAAGCCGGATTAGCAGTTACATCATAAGCGTATGTATCTGCGAGACGGCCAGATGGGTTTACCTCACCGCATAATACACTTCCAATTGCATTGCATCCTGTGGAACCAGGATTTCCAATCCAAAGTGCTGCATCAATCTGGTCTTCGTCCAGGAAACCTAATTCCATTGGATTTCCAGAATTGATCAGAACAACTACTTTGTCAAAATTGGTCTCTGCAATATCCAACATATCTCTTTCATTATCTGTAAGCTCAAGATAATGTTTACCAGCTGTGCCGCCAACCTTATCCGCCATGTCAGTAGGAAGGTCGCCACCCTCACCACCGCTTCTGCTGAATACCACAACCGCTGTATCAGAAAAGCTCTTTGCATTATCAATGATGTCGTCTGTGAACTCATCTGCGGAAGGCTCATAGTTGTTATAATCACCGCCAGTCAGATGGAAAATGTCTGTTCCTGTTTTCTCTGTCAGTCTTTCTTCATAAAATGTTTTCAGTTCATCATTTGTTTCAAATCCAGCATTCTGAAGTCCTGTGTACAAGTCCACGTTATTGGACTCATCTCCTGCACCGGAACCAGTTCCGCCATATGCAACAGACAGGGAAGAATAACCAAATAAATTGATCTTTCCCTGAATTGGAAGTGCATTGTTCTCGTTTTTCAGAAGAACAATTCCTTCACTTTCAATTTCTTCTGTAAGATCCTTTGCATCATCCCTGGCCTGTTTGATCTCTGGGGAATCCATATTGATCTTATTGAAATAGATGTCAATAATGTTATTAAAATTGTAGATTGCACCGTTTGCCCCCACAATAATTATCAGCAGAAGGCTTAAAAGGACTGTTCCAACTGTACGTCCTTTTGTAAATGTCCCCTTTCCTTTCACACCTGCTCTGATGGTCATTGCAATTGCAAGTACTGCAAGCACTGCCACGATGACAGTAAAAATAAGCACTGTCTTTGCTGTCATGATTTCTCCTCCTTTTTCTTTTCGATGAGATCATTTTATTGCAAAAACAGTGCTAGAAATATTTTTTTCATTAAATGTCGATTTTGTTCACAAACGACTTTCTCCTTTGGCAGAGTGCATAATTAGGCAATTTGTTTTTTGTGCAGTATTCACATTCATTTTTTTCACAACTGCTGTCCAGAAATTTCATAATAAACTTGCTTCATTGCTCCAATTCCAACTTTCTTATCATTCTTTAACCGGAATCAAAATCTTCAACTCAAACCAATGCTTCTGCACACCGCAGGTAAGCATTCCATCATATTTTTCCACAATGTATTTCATGCTCCGCATGCCAAATCCGTGAAAGTCTGTGTTATCCTTTGTCGTCTTCGGCAAGCCATCCAGCAGCTCCGGTTCTTCTTCACAATAGTTTTCTACCTTTATAAGTAAAAACTTTTTCTGTGGTGCAACCAGAAAATGAATCACCCTTTTCTCTTTTTCTTCACATTTTTCTACACATTCAATAGCATTATCCAAAGCATTTCCAAAAATGGAACACAAGTCCATCATATCCATAAAATCCAGTCTGCTTCCATCTGCTACAGCAGTCAGGCTGATTTCATGCGCCAGGCAGTAACGTTTCTTTTCACTAAGGATCGTATCCAGTACCTCATTTCCTGAATCAACTTTAGTCTCCTGCTGGCAAATATCCGCTTCCAATTTTTCCAGGGATTTCATTCGTTTTTCTGAATTATTTTCTTCTTTCAGAAATTGGATCTGATGTTTCAGATCATGATATTTCATATTGATCAGCTCAGCACTCTCCTTTGACTGCTGATACTGTTCATAACGGCTTTGCATCAGATATTGCAAGGTATCATTTTCCTGTTTCATATACATTTCCCTGCGTACCGCATGAAACGCATAGAGAAGCGCCACGCTTCCAAATGCCATAAGCGCTCTGGTATTATAAAATACAAGAGAGATGGCCTGTCCGTCCGCATCCGGTATTTTCACAGAATTTCCAAGATAAAATCCGGCATAAGCAAATGCAAATGTATATACCAGATCACGACGCTTCACTGGTGCCATTTCGTAATCATACTGCACCAGGTGCTCCAAATAACAGGCACTGCCATACAATACTCCATATATGACCATCATAAATATCACAGACCATACCGGGCTGTAAATTCCAGTTTCTCTGGCGAACCAGACATAAGCCAGCCATTCTGCTGAAGCTGCAAATTCACCAAGCATGAACCCTCGGATACAGCAATAGGCAGCTGTTACAGGCTTGGTATTTCCCAGGATCCAGATATACAGGAATAATAAAATAATAGCAGCAAGAAGATACAGCATACCAAATCTTGGATTTTTATTCTTCGTAAAAATAAGCAGAACAGCAAATAGTATAAAAAACAAAATATTTAAGAGTACTGCTTTCGTCCCTTTTAACCGCATCTTCATCTGCATAATGTAAATTCCACAGCCAGCAGTAAGTGCTATCACAGTGTACAATAAAGGAATTCCTTTGATATCTGGCATTTATTTAACCACCTTACTTATGTAGTTTGTCAACGCTTCCATAAAAGCATTCTTTCTGGTTCTTCCTATGGAGAGCTTCTCATGATTGATTTCCACATAGCCGTCACTGACTCCATCCACAAATTTCAGATTCACCAAATATCCTTTATTGCAACGGATAAAATCATATTTTTGCAGCTTATCTTCATATTCCTTCATTGTTCCATTTCCACTTATTACCTCTGTCACAGTATGAAAAAGAAGAGTGTGTCCCTGGCTTTCCAGATAGCAGATCTGGTTTAGATCTACCTTTTTCATTCCACCTTTTATATCCACAAGAACATACTGTGCATTGCGGTTCTGCATGCGCAAAACAGCCCGCTCAATTTTTTCACTGAACATGAAGTAGCTCACTGGCTTTAATACATAGTCCATGGCTTCCACTTCGTAGCCTTTGGTCGCATACTGATCCATGTTGGTAATAAAAATAATCACTACCTCTGGATCCTTATTCCGGATTTCCCTGGCAGCGGACATACCGTCCATAAATTTCATCTGAATATCCATAAGAATGATGTCATACTGCATATGATATTCCTCTACCAGCCCATCCCCGTCTGTATAAAACGTCACTTCTATTCCACGACCGCTTTCTTTCTGATAACGTTCCAGATATTCTTTCAATATGTCGCGGTAGGATCTTTCATCTTCAGCAACTGCAATCCTGATCATAAGTTTTCACCCCAGTTTCCACTGTCTCAGCCAGTCTTTTCCAGAGCATGTTTGAAAAAGACTTTCTGCAGGATGTGCGTCACAATTTGTGGATGATTGCAGAAATGATTTTTCAAGCAGGCTCTAAGGATATTTTAACAAATTTCTTCAGAATTTCAAGGCGTCCGGACAATCTGACTTACCATTGAACAGTAATACTCTAATTTTGAACAAAACTGTCAACCGTCATATTCATCAGCCAGTCTGCCCAGAACAAAGCCGCTCAGAGCTGTAATTGCGACTGTCAGAATTATTTTCTTACGCGTTGCCAATTCGCCAAAGCATATAATTACACATTTTTCTTGACAAAATTTTATCCTCTTTTTATAATTACCATTGTTAATTAACGGTGGTAATTATTTTTATAAGGAGAAATACATATGGACATTGAACTTATCAAGCGGATGATGGATGCCTGTTATCAGGGCAAGCGGATCCGGGATATGCTGCCGCCCCTGCCAGATGGAGTTGCATCTTCCTATATTCAGTATCTGGATATCATTGAAAAGCTGGAAAAACAAGGAATTCAGGTAAAGGTATCAGATGTAAGCGACGCTCTTTCCCTCCCACGTCCCGGTGTAACCCGTACCGTGAAGGACATGGAAGCCAAAGGCTATGTGAAAAAGTTTGCATCCGCCGAGGACGGCCGGGTTACCTACCTGACTGTCACAGAAGCCGGAAAAGCCCTTTCAGAGAAGTACAATAAACAGTACTTTACTATCCTGTCTGGTTATGTAGACAGTATTCCAGCGGAGGACATTCTATGTACCATCCGGACCATGGAGAAATTTTATAAGATTATGTGTGAAAGGAGAATTGACCTTGACAAATGAAAAAAATGATTTTACCCAGGGAAGCATTCTGAAAAAGCTTGCCCTTTTTATGCTACCGATTCTGGGAGCGCTTGTACTGCAGGCAGCATATGGTGCCGTAGACCTTCTGGTAGTTGGACGCTTTGGCTCCACCTCCGGATTATCTGCCGTTTCTACCGGAAGCCAGGTACTGAACCTTGTTACTTTTGTGGTAACACAGTTTGCTATGGGAATCACAGTCCTCATAGCCCGCTATCTTGGCGAAAAAAAGCCTGAACGGATTGGCTCTGTTATTGGCGGTGCTACAGTTGTTTTTGCTGTTATTTCTGCCATACTTTTTATTGTAATGATTGCTTTCGCCCACCCTATTTCCGTGCTTATGCAGGCTCCTGCAGAGGCTGTTTCACTTACCACAAGCTATGTAAGAATCTGTGGAAGCGGTATTTTCTTCATTGTTGCCTATAACCTGCTTTCTGCTATTTTTCGTGGGCTGGGTGACAGTAAATCGCCGCTTTTATTCGTTCTGGTAGCCTGTATTGTAAATATTTTCGGAGATTTGTTTCTGGTTGCAGGACTTCATCTGGATGCTGCCGGTGCAGCTCTCGCAACCGTTTTCGCACAGGCGGTCAGTGTAATATGTGCGATCGTTCTCCTGCTGAAAAAGGAGCTTCCCTTTTCCATCCAAAAATCCGACTTCCGTTTTAATTCCCAATGTAAACGTTTTCTGGGAATCGGACTGCCGCTGGCTCTTCAGGAATTTCTTACCCAGCTGTCTTTCCTGGCACTTTGTGCATTTGTAAACAGACTGGGGCTGGAAGCCTCCTCCGGATATGGAGTTGCCTGCAAAATTGTAAACTTTGCCATGCTGATTCCAAGCGCACTGATGCAGTCCATGGCATCCTTCGTTTCCCAGAACGTAGGCGCAGGAAAACCAAAGCGTGCAAAGCAGTCTATGTTCACCGGAATCGGAGTCGGACTGCTATTCGGATGTCTGGTTTTTGTTCTGGTTCTATTGAAGGGTGATGTACTTGCCAGCCTGTTCTCAACGGATGCAGCCGTTATCCAGAAAGGCTTTGAGTATCTGAAGGGCTTCGCTCCTGAAACAATTTTAACTGCAATTATGTTCAGTATGGTTGGTTATTTTAACGGAAATAATCAGACCTTGTGGGTTCTGTTCCAGGGATTGTTTCAGACACTTCTGGTACGTCTTCCAATGTCATATTATATGAGCATTCAGCCTGATGCCAGCCTGACAAAAATCGGCATGGCGGCACCTGCCTCCACATTGGTGGGAATTTTGCTTAATGTGATTTTCTTTCTGTATTTTAACAAAAAAATCAATAATAAATCGTGATAAAAAAGGCTGACAGATTTGAGTTGTCAGCCTTTTTTCAGCTTTGATTGCAATATAGTTTTATTTTACCCATAATTTTCCTCATAATCTATTGACAACTTAAGAAAATAGTTCTATAATTTCAAATATAATAACAGTAATCATTATTATTTTAGGGAGGATTTGATTATGAAATATGTATGTGACGTATGCGGATGGGAATATGATGAAGAGCAGGGATATCCAGAAGGCGGAATTGCTCCTGGTACGAAATGGGAAGATGTTCCTGAGGACTTTGAATGTCCGTTATGCTCTGTTGGGAAAGATCAGTTTTCTCAGGAATAACTGCCGCTATATTGCTAAGTGAATGAAAAAGTCCCCTGCGCAGTCTGTAAAATACACTGCGTAGGGGACTTGTTTTGTGACGGGGTTATTCTTATTATGCTCGTTTTGCTGCTTTTTCAGTCTCTGGTTTTTCCAAAAGCTTCTTAATACCCTGGATTGCAACCAGCACACCCAGTATTAACAGTAATACTGCAAATATCAGCTGTAAAGAATTTCCAAGATCCAGACCTGTTGTTACAAATGCTTTGGAAAGCTTTACGATTGTCATTCCAAGTGCTGTAAAGGTGACTGCCATCATAAATACCATTGGTACCCAAAGCATCCAGCCCTGACGCTTGGTCTTCTTTAAGAATACAGCGCAGGCCACCAGTGCAAGTACAGATAACAGCTGGTTTGCAGAACCGAACAGTGGCCAGATTTCTGCATATCCAACCTTGGTAAGCAGGTAAGCAAGTACAAGTGTAATGATGGTTGCAAAGTATTTGTTTGTTACCACTTTCTGGAATGGGCTCATATTGTCCTCATCTGTGTCGGAATCAAGGAAAAATTCCTGGAAGGACAGACGTCCGACTCTGGCTACAGAATCAAGGGAGGTCAGCGCAAATGCAGAGACTGCAAGGTTGATCAGGGTGAACACAAGGGAGTGAGGCAGACCGATCACAGAAAGGAAGTTTGCAATCGCACCTGCGAAAATCTGCGGCTGTGTGGTAAGTCCCTGTGCTGCTGCCTCGCCCTGTCCAAAGGATGCAACTGCGATCAATGCGATGATTGCAAGCATACTCTCCATAAGCATTGCACCAAAGGAAACCGGAAGCATGTTCTTTTCATTTTTGATCTGCTTGGAAGCAGTACCGGAAGATACCAGGGAATGGAAGCCGGAAACTGCACCACAGGCGATTGTTACAAATAAGATTGGGAACATGTACTGTCCATCTACGTTAAAGCTTGTAAATGCCTGAAGGTTACATGCCGGGTTTGCTGCAAATACACCGATAACAGCGCCCACGATCATGAAGATCAGCAGATAGCTGTTCAGATAATCACGAGGCTGGAGCAGTGCCCATACAGGAGCCACACTGGCTACCAGAATATACGCAAAGATAATAATGTGCCAGGTTCCAAGGCTTACATACATTGGGAACTGAAGACCCAGCGCAATTGCTGCAACCAACAGCACAATTGCAAAAGCAGTATTGACCCATTTATTGAACTTTGTATATTTCAGAAAAAATCCAAGTCCAACAGCTTCAAAAATGAATAACATGGAAGTTGTCGCAACAGCTCCGTTTGCCACTACCTTTGTCACTTCTCCTGCGTCATTTGTGGCAAATCCGTTAAAGGTTCCGGCTACAACATCTGCGAATGCCGCAACAACCAGAATACAGAACAGCCAGCAGAATAAAAGGAATAATTTTTTTCCAAGTTTTCCAATGTACGCTTCAATTATGTATCCGATTGTACGTCCTTTATTCTTTACAGAGGCATACATGGATGCAAAATCCTGAACTGCTCCAAAGAACACACCACCGATCAGGATCCAAAGCAATACCGGAAGCCATCCAAAAATTGCTGCCTGGATTGGTCCGTTGATCGGGCCGGCACCGGCAATGGATGCGAACTGATGTCCAAATACTACATTGGTATCAGCCGGTACATAGTCAACTCCATCCTCCATTTCGTAAGCCGGAGTTTTTGCTTTCGGGTCAATTCCCCATTTGTTCTGAAGGTAACGGCCATACAGAAGATAGGCGCCGCCCAGAACTACGATAGCGATTACCATCATCATAATTCCACTCATAATCTCTCTCCTCGTCTTTCATTTGTAGTCAGGTGAGTCCCCCACTGTTTATTGCATTTCGCAACCGTCCCTGGGGACTTACTTAATTTGGTTAATATATATAAAAAAACGCCCTTGCTATCCAACTGGATAACAAAGGCGGAATTTCCGTGGTACCACTTTGTATTATCGCATCAATTGCTAAATGCGATCACTCATCGCTGTCGATAAAAACAGCCTCTTCTGTAACGTGAAGATTACGTCCCAGCTTACTGAAATTACTTATTATTCAGTGGGATGCTCCCAGGTGATACCACAAAATACCTTCTGCCGCCTCTCACCAGCCTGCGGCTCTCTGTGTTCCGGTTATCTTTTGTAATTTGTCCTGTTCAATGCATTTTTCTTTATCCAACTAAAGTTTTACTACTTTTTTCAGAAAATTGCAATACAGCATTTGTACATATTCGATAGTTTTATTTTTTCTTTTTTGTGCATTTTGTACATCTCGATGTTTCGATGTTAACTCAAAAACTGGCAACCGTTTTCTTATATACCGAATAAATTGCTAATATCAACGCTGTCATCCATAATCCTGTTACTTGGTTTTTTTGCGTTTTCCAACATGGATTCCACTCTGTTTTCCACTGCTACGTCAATAAATTTTACCATATCTATTCCACGCAGTTCAAAAAACAATGCCGGGTTTTCATCAAGCCTTACGCCCACACCGTAAAGCGCAGCAGCTACATGCTTGCACATCAAAGCCCAGTCCGGACAGCTGCAGTTAAAGCTGATTTCGCTGGACTTTGGAAATAAACCGCCTTCACTGGTAAACACTTCTTTCATTGCAATAGGAAAATTACCAGAAAGAAGTTCCTCCATATTTTCAATTTTTTCGCTGCACTCTGCAATAATCTGCTGGCAATGCTCCTGATTCAAAGGGCTGATTCTTATCTCAACCTTATATGGTGTCTTTCTTCTTCCTTGTACTTTAGCCTCTATTTTTCCCTTTTTGATCTGAAGATCTACAACGGTTCCAGTTCTTACATAGCGCTTCCCTCTGTCCAGTCTGGAACCATAATCGGCATATTTCTCCAGATTTTCGCACCATGCATTTCCCCACCAGGTTTTCGTGATTGCTCTTCCCTTGATAAAAATCGGATGCATCTCTTTTCCTTTTTTCTGTTGTTTCTTAATGCTTTCATCTGCATTCTTTTTCAACAGACTTTCACTTGGCTGGCTGAACTGCTGTTCCTCATCCCAATATTTCCTCATGTTTCTTCCTTTCCGGTAACTATTCAGTTGGCAATATTTTATGAATCTTCCAGACGAAGCAGTGAAAACAGCTCTTCATTTCCAAGATTTGTAATCCATTTCTCACTTCCGGAACCAATTACATTCTCAGCAAGTTCCTTTTTGGAATTTATGATCGCATCGATTTTTTCCTCAATGGTTCCCTGACAAACCAGCTTGTGCACCATAACGTCCTTTGTCTGTCCAATTCTGAAGGCTCTGTCTGTTGCCTGATTTTCCACAGCCGGATTCCACCAGCGGTCAAAATGGATTACATGATTCGCCTTCGTCAGATTCAATCCTGTTCCTGCTGCTTTTACAGACAGTACAATAAAAGGTACATATTTTTCGCTCTGGAACAGCTCTACTATTTCTGCTCTTTTCTTTACGGGCGTCCCACCATGGATCACATATCCCTTCCTGTGGAAGATTTCAGAAAGATAATCCGACAAATATCCTGCAATCTCCTTAAACTGGGTAAATACAATTACCCGCTCCCTTTTCTCATAAATTGTCTCACACAATTCCTTTAACATTGCGAATTTACCGCTGTCAGCAGGTATATAATCGGTCTGTCCCAGATACTGGTCTGGATGGTTACATATCTGCTTCAGCTTCATGATTGTTCCAAGAACAATTCCTTTTCTCTCTATTCCATCCGCTTCAAGAATTTTTGTTTCCATATCGGCAACTGTTTTCCGGTAAAGAACCGTCTGTTTCTTAGATAAGGCCGCATAATCTACCATTTCTACTTTTTCCGGTAAATCTGAAATAATACTCTTATCCGTTTTTACTCTGCGAAGCATAAAGGGACTGATCATTGACTTCAGCTTGATATAACGCTGTGGATTTTCTTCAAGTCCTTTACAAAACTCATGAAATTCTTTGGAGGATCCCAGAAGACCATGATTCAGAAAATCAAATAATGACCATAAATTTGTAAGATCATTTTCAATGGGCGTACCTGTCATTGCAATACGCATACTGCTTTTCATCTTTTTAATTTCTCTGGTCTGTTTCGTTACAGGATTTTTTATAGCCTGGGCTTCATCCAGGATCAGACAATCCCAGATTCTTTCTTTTAACACATCCATTTTGGCAGCCATTCCATATGTGGTGATCGTAAGAAATGGAAGTTTTTCTCTTGCAATTTCCGCGAGTTTGGATGAACTTTGTCCATGAAGAATACAAGCTTCCATTTCCGGCGCAAATTTATCTTTTTCTTTTTTCCAGTTTCCGATCAGAGAAGCTGGTACAATTAATAAAGCATGTGCATTTTTATTTGTTTTTCTCACTTTTTCCAGATATGCCAGCACCTGTACCGTTTTTCCAAGACCCATATCATCTGCAAGACAGGCTCCAAAGCCCAGTTGATTCATATAGTTCAGCCAGGTATAACCGCTTTTCTGGTAAGGACGAAGGGCAGCCTGAAAAGATTTTGGAACCATAGTGCTGCGAATGCGTCTCGGATTCTTAAGATCCAGAAGCATCCTGGAAAGCCATGTTCCATTTGAAACAACAGCTCCCACATCCGGCAGAACTTTATCATTTCCCATTTCCAGCTGCATTGCTTCGCGAAATGTAAGTGTCTCCGGAACATTTCCCATTTCTCCCAACAGCTTATGCAGCTTTTCATGATTTACCTCAACCCATTTTCCCTTCAGCAAAGCCAATCCTTCGGTCTGATTTAACAGCATTTGGATTTCCTGATGAGTTAGTGCAACACCGTCTACCTCTAGAGATGGCAGAACGGAAATCAATGCGTCAAAGCCTAACATGGAAGGTTTTTCTTCTCCCAGTTTCACGTTAACGGACAGCATGGCATTCTTTTTCCGCCACCAGTTTGGAATTCTGCATAAAATACCGGTCTGCTCTATTTTCTCAATATCTTTTAAAAAGGAATAGGCTTCTTTTGCTGTAAAACGCAGGGTATGAAACATTTCGCCGCTTTCCATCAGTTCTGCGATCAAAGACGATACTTCTGCGGCCCGGTTCAGGCATGATAAAAGAGTAAGAAGCTTTTCCCGGTCTTCCTTATATTCTGTCAGTGCATACTGGAGAGGCATATGCTGCACGCTTCCATCCTCTCGTTTCGACGCATAAGTAGCCAGAAATGCAAAAGGAAATTCTGTGTCCTTATTTTCTACCAGATGCAGGAAAATGCGCTCTGGTACATGAAGATTCTGATTTCGTTCTGCCAGATACATGGCAACGGAGCCTTTATATTCATGAATTTCTTTTTTAAAGATTTCACTCAGACCACTGAATAAATTCTGGATCCATCTCGCAGTTACAAATTCAGTTCCAATGGCATAAGGCGTTGCTTCAAGCAAATTCTGGATGCATTCCTCAGATGGCTGGATATTTACCTTATCCCGTGCAAGCTCCAGTTCCGGAAGTCTGGTCAGTTCTTTAAAAAATGCGTCTGATATCTGATACAGAAAATGTCCGGATACAGTCAGCGAAGATGGGTTCTCTACATTCCCCAATGCGTAAAGCAATTCTATAGAATTTATTTCGCTCTTATCTTCCTCTCCAACTTCCGGGTAAAACCCTTTTTCAGTAAAAATATATTGTCTTGACACATCTATTTCAATTTTAGGGATTTGAGTGTTCTTTAATTTTTTCATCATTTGTTTTCCCACAATGTCTCTATTTTCTTCCACAGCACTTTTTATACTTTTTCCCACTTCCACATGGACAAGGATCATTTGGATAAATCTTCTTTTCTTTCACAATCGGCTGTTGTACAGGCATCAAAAAATCATCATATAAATCGTTGTACTCTTCTGCTTTCGTCCAGGACTTCCGGAAACTCTCCAGCTGATTATTTATCCACTTTAAATCCTCTTTCTGCTCAAGTTCTTCTGCCAGGGATCTGGCCAGGGAAAACAGGCTCTCATTATACATGTTGCAGGAATTTCCTACTACTTTGTTCCGAATAATATCATACGCCGCTTCAACGCCTTCGTTCTCCATTACACACCAACAATAGGCTTTTCTTGCTGGCAGATTATCTGGTTCTTTCTCCAGCCAGTTTTTGAACCATTTTTTACCTTCTTCTTTTTTCGTTTCATCGGTCCTGCCCAGGTCATAAAGTGACTCACCTACACCTGCACGAAATTCACTGTCGTCCTCATCTCTCCAGTCAAAAAGCTCCAATACCATCTGGCAGACTTCCAGTCTTTTTTGTGCTCTGCCTGATCCAAGAAGTGCCATTTGGAAATCCCACAGCCATTCCTCAACGGGATATTTGTAGTCAAATTCTTCCATTATTTCCCGCAAACTGCATTTCTTATCTCTTGCGTCAAAAATAGACTGGAAAATTTTCCAGGCTTTTTCCCATGATTCAGCTGCTTTCTCAGGATCATCTGAGAAATCGTAATCTGCATCCTCCCCATATCCTTCCTCAACCAGTGCATACCAGTCATCCCATTCCGTAGGTAGCTCATGAACATCTTCGTAATCCAGACTGGCCTGCACCATCTCATCCAACGCCTGCTCATATTCCACTGTATCATACTCAGCTCCGGATTTTAGTATATTGTATATCTTCTCTAGAACCACTGCGCCTATTTTTTCTTTCGCTTCTATGGAAGTATAACCAAAGTCAAGCAGCCTGGTATATGCACTTTTAGCAGCTGGCGGATCATTGCTTTTTAACTGATTGTCCACGATTTCCAGAATTGTTTTCTTTAATTGTTGTTTAGACATTTCACACCTCTTCTTGGAATTAATTCTGGTTTCATTATATCTTTTTCCGGTTAAAAATTCTACTGGTTTTATTGTTTAAGATATTTAATTGTTAAGATGCCGGTGACCAAAAATGAAAAATTAAGCTGGTGAAAAAACAGGAAATTAAGGTGATGGCCAAAATCCTATATAGTATACTGTGGATGCACATCGGAGGGTTAATTGTTCGTAAGTGCCTCAAAACATGGCGTAGTGCAAAATAGCAGTATCTCTGCTATAATGCCTACATCATTGTTTGAGGCACTTTTTTCGGTTTCGCTTCATCTGACACTGTTCTGGCAGTAGCCAAGCGCCTGGGTAAGCTTTTCATTTGTTGTGTACATGGCAGAAGTCTTTTCAACCCACGCCCAAAAGGCATCAAGGATTGGCTTTGAAGCATAAGGGAACTTTTGAAAGTAAGCGCGTGAATAACATCTATGAGTATGGAGTATATGGGAAGACCGTGAGGCACAGGCTTTATGCGGGTGATAAAAAAGAACGGTATTTTCACCTGTACCACAGCATTTCCAAAGAAAGTGCAGAGC
>NZ_CAKRNY010000017.1 GCF_934371575.1 uncultured Blautia sp.
GTCTTATTTTTATACCATAAAATAATATAATAAGAAGGAGAACACATAATTATGAAGGTGATTGATACGTATAATGCTATTGTTGGCGCAGCTGTGGCTGTATTGAGCTATATCTTTGGAGAACACTGGATCCTGTTTGCATTGTTCCTGGCATTTAATGTTGCCGACTGGATCACAGGCTGGATGAAAGCCAGACTGACACACAAGGAAAATTCCAAAGCCGGCTGGAAAGGAGTCCTGAAAAAACTGGCTTACTGGATTATGATTGCGGTAGCCTTTGGGGCATCTGCAGTGTTTGTGGAGATTGGAAAGACGCTTGGCGTTGATCTGGGAATCACCACATTACTTGGCTTCTTTGTCCTGGCATCCCTGTTAGTAAATGAGATTAGGTCTATTTGTGAGAATCTGGTGGAGATGGGAGTGGACGTTCCGAAGATTTTAATCAAGGGACTGGAAGTGGCAGACAAGGCAATCAATAAAGATGGAGAAGATTTTGACGAGGGCGAGTGATCGCCCTCCTTTTTGGAAGGAGAATTTCAACATGAAATATTTTATCTGTGTAGGTCACGCGAACTATGGCGGTGGCGTCATCTCATCTGCAGATGGCACCAGCAAGGGTGGTGTGAACGAATATAAATACAACAAAGAATTGGCACCTTATGTGTGCAAATGGCTTAAGGCAGCAGGTCATGAGGCAATCTTGTGTATTGCTCCGGAAGGTCAGCTGCATTCCCTGAATGATGAAATCAAGTATTTCATTGAAGAAGAGCATAAACAGAACTATGATCTGTCAGTCCAGCTTCATCTGAATGCCTTTAATGGAGAGGCATATGGCTGTGAAGCATACTGTTACAATGCAAATGGACTTCCGGAAGCTCAGCGGATCAGCGCGAAGCTCGGCGCTGTCTGGCATGACAGAGGAGCTGAAGAACGTCCCGGCCTGTACTGGACCAGAAAAACCAAGGCAAAAGCTGTCCTGGTAGAATCTTTCTTCTGTGATAACAAGGACGATTATGCCAAAGCGAAAAAACTTGGTATGGATGCTCACGGAAAGCTGATCGCAGAGGGCATTCTGGGAAAAACGATCACAATTGCGCCGGCGCAACCAAAAGCAAAGTATTACATCCAGGCGGGAGCCTACGGAACAAAAGAAAATGCAGATGTAATGGTGAAAGTGCTTAAGAAAAAAGGATTTTCAGCAAGTATCCGCAAAGTATCCGGTTCTGTCCCATACCGTGTCCAGGTTGGCACCTACAGAACAAAGAAGGCTGCCAACAAAGTGGTGAAGAAGCTGAAAGCAGCAGGATTCACAGTCCTGGTGAAGAACCTGTGATGTCGAAATCTGTCGCACTATCTCGCACGATAAAACTCGACAGATGAGAAAGAATCTGGTACAGTAAAACTGAACATGAGATTTCCCTTAGACAAGAAAAGCCTTTACAATCCCGCGAGTTGCCCCTCAGGAGAGTAAAGGCTTTTCTTCTTATTAAAATATTGTATCATCATTCGTTTTAATCACATCCCTCAAAAGGTGAATATCGTCTATTATAGGTTACTGACATCCGGGCCACCGTATTGGCTCATAATATACTGTGCCAGCTTCGCATTTGGTGTTGTAATATTGATAGGGTATTGCAATCTTTTTTCATAATTCCACATAAGCGGTTACACTCCTTCCCTTTCCCATGGGAATGGCTGCTGAGACCATTTCCAGATGTTTTCATTGTCTGCAGTTGCTTCATCAATAGTTAAAGGACCATATTTCCTGGCATATTCAGCCATTAGTTTGTTACGCTGGTCAGAAATATCAGTAAAATAGTCCAGTGCTTTTTTATCATCAGGATGAGTGTCAAGGTAAAGGAGCATGTCATCGACAGCAAAGCTTACTTCATTGATTTGCTGTAAGAGACAAAGTCTCTGGGAAGGTTGATTTTGTATCATCTGCGTACACCTCTCTTTCCACAGAATGGTTTGCAAAGCTGTGGGAAAATAGTCCCTGCAGACAGGGCATAGTTCAGATCATAGGCAGAGGTGAAACTCTGGTAAGGAACATAAGCCATTGCAGGCGTGAGGTGCTTCAGGTATTCATACATGTTATCGCTTTTGGGGGGATTTGCGGGAGAGGAAGTCATCATCCCACAGGTTCTATTATAAGGGCGGCAGCCAAAACGGCCCTGCTGATAATTTTCCATAAACAGATCCTTTCATGTTCTATCAAGTCTTTCCTTTTAGTTTATGTAAATATACAAGGATATGTTTATTGTCGTGAAGTATTTTATTGGCAGAGCTTCTTAAGGCTTTGGCTTCAGCAGATATACATGCATGAAATAAATCATGGCAGGAATCAGAAAGACAAGATTTAGTCCATTCACAGAAAAGCAAGGTACAGAAGATTCCTTCATGGTAAAGCTAAGAAAAAGATAAAGCACTCCGGTAACAGAGCTTAACATCCAGTTTCCCCATCCAAGCCATCCAAGGAGCCCGGCAATAGTAAGAGAGAGCTCGCCATAATATTGTATATAAAATCCGGGAGAGAACGGGAATACATTTCGCAGCAGATAACAGCCAAGGAGTAGAAACAGAATATTCATGGCTCTCATGACT
The DNA here is from genome assembly GCF_934371575.1 of uncultured Blautia sp. GTDB lineage: Bacteria > Bacillota > Clostridia > Lachnospirales > Lachnospiraceae > Blautia_A. The sequence goes on from NZ_CAKRNY010000017.1 coordinate 2,605, forward strand.
TCGAAAATCAGGCTGGTGCTTTTTAGCATGGAGCAGTTGTCCCATAGCTTTACATCCAGTTTGTTGGCAGCGCTGATGGCGGCTTTTGTGAAGGTTCCGTTTGTCATAACGATACAGTGATCGCAATCGTAATATTTGCCCCCGGCATAGACCTCCTGCACTGCTTTATTTCCCACAGGGTAAGAATAGTATTTACACTGCACTGCATATTTGGAAAATCGTTTATAGGCGATAATATCAACACCCTGATCACCGCTTTTTTTAGTGACTTCTACATGATGGAATCCTTTTCTTCGCAGCATTTTTGCACATTTATATTCAAATTTATGTCCATTCATCTAATAAAATCCTTTATTTTTTCGCTTTTTTATACAAAAACAATTAAAATGACTTCACTTTTTTTTCAAAAGTCTTTCACATTTTTATCACATTTATTTCGTATATTATTAACTGTAGAAAGCACCAAGTCTTTCTTAATTTAATATTTTTCTTTTTCATACGCGCCGGTGCGGAAGCACCGGCCTCCTTCCATTTCAGGAAAGATTAATCCATGTAAGCAGGTATCATAAAATATTGTACTACATAAAACCAAAAAAGTAAACACCAGTTCGAATACCGGAATAATAATACTATAAGAACCAAAAGTTTTAAACATTTACTGTAAGAAAATGACTATTTCCAAAAGCATACAGTAGTGATATAATAGCACTGCTATTATTTATACATTTGGAGGAGTTATGCAGATTATAATTGTTGGGTGCGGAAAAGTTGGACGTACCCTTGCAGAGCAGCTTCAGGAAGAGGATACCGACATAACCCTGATCGATACCAATGCAGATACTCTTAATGAGATTACTGATAAAGTCGATGCAATGGGTGTTGTAGGAAATGGAGCAAGTATCAATACTCTTATGGAAGCGGGGATTGAGACGGCAGACATTCTCATCGCAGTTACCGTATCAGATGAGATGAATCTTCTGTGCTGTCTGATTGCCCAGAAGACAGGGCATTGCCATACGATCGCACGTGTTCGTAATCCGATCTATAGTAAGGAGATTGGCTTTATTAAAGAACGTCTGGGAGTAACAATGATCATTAACCCAGAGCTGGCAGCAGCTCAGGAGATTTCCAAACTGCTTCGTTTTCCGTCTGCTATTAAGATTGACACCTTTGCCCGGGGCAAGGTAGAGCTTCTTAAATTCAAGGTAATGCCGGAATTTGGACTGGACGGAAAGAGTATTCAGCAGATTACAGAGCATTTTCGCTGTGATATTCTGTTTTGCGCTATTGAGGGCAAAGATTATACGACTATCCCAAGCGGTATGAATACTGTTCGAAATGGAGATATGATATCCATACTTGCCACCCCACAGAATGCGGCAGCTTTCTTTAAGAAAATTGGACTGAAGACAAATCAGGTAAAGAATACTGTCATTGTCGGCGGTGGTACAATTTCCTATTATCTTGCCAAAGCATTGCTTGCCATGAAGATTAAGGTCAAGGTAATTGAGAAGGACAAGAACCGCTGTGAGTTTTTAAGTGAAGAGCTTGCAGATGCTACTATTATTAACGGTGATGGTACAGATCGTTCCCTCCTTCTTGAAGAAGGTCTGGAAAATGCGGAATCTTTCGTAACACTGACTAATATGGATGAGGAGAATGTATTTCTTTCTCTTTTTGCAAAGACGATATCCAATGCCAAGCTGGTTGCTAAAGTAAACAGACTTGCCTATGATGATATTATTGATAATCTGGATATTGGAAGTGTTATTTATCCGAAGTACATTACAGCAGATTATATTTTACAGTATGTAAGAGCCACCCAGAATTCCATCGGAAGTAATGTGGAAACTTTATATCATATTCTTGATGGCAAGGCGGAAGCTTTGGAATTTAAGATCAGAGACAATTCTCCGATTATCGGAAAAACGCTGTCTGAGCTGAATCTGAAGAAAAACCTTTTGGTTGGCTGTCTTTACAGAAATGGAAATGTGCGTATTCCACGAGGTCATGATACTCTGGAAATTGGTGACAGAGTGGTAATTGTTACTACAAACAGAGGTCTTCGCGATATTAATGATATTGTTGAGAGGTAAAGGAGCCAGGACATGAATTATTCCATGATATCTTATATTCTTGGTTGGATCTTTAACTTTGAAGCGGCATTTATGATTCTGCCTGGAATCACTGCGATCATTTACCGGGAAAAAAATGGTCTGGCATTTTTGATCACAATATTGATCTGCCTGGCGATTGGTATACCGCTTACCAGGAAGAAAAGAAAAAACAAAGTTTTTCATGCCAAAGAGGGTGCTGTTACAGTGGCGCTTAGCTGGCTGGTGCTCAGTGTTGCCGGAGCGCTTCCGTTTATCATATCCGGAAGTATTCCCCATCCTGTAGATGCAATATTTGAGACTGTTTCCGGTTTTACCACAACCGGAGCCAGTATTTTAAGCGATGTGGAAGCACTTTCCCATTGTATGCTGTTATGGCGAAGCTTTACCCACTGGATTGGCGGCATGGGAGTGCTTGTGTTTATTCTCTGTCTGCTGCCTCTTACAGGCGGTTATCACATGAATCTGATGAAGGCAGAGAGCCCGGGTCCTTCTGTCAGTAAGCTGGTACCAAAGGTACAGTCTACGGCGAAGATTTTGTATACTATTTATATTATGCTCACTGTTATAGAGATAATTTTCCTTCTCATCGGAAAAATGCCTTTGTTTGATACACTTTGTCTCAGCTTTGGTACTGCTGGTACCGGTGGATTTGGCATCAAAAACGACAGTATTGCCAGCTACAGCACGTATAATCAGGTGGTAATTACAGTATTTATGATTCTTTTCGGAGTTAATTTTAATGCCTATTATCTGATCCTTACCAAGAAGATGATGCAGGCGGCGAAGAATGAAGAAGTACGTTATTACCTGGGAATTATCGGTCTGGCTATTGTAGCTATTGCCATTAATACCAGAGGAATGTTTACAAGCTTTGGAAAAGCTTTCCAGCAGGCTGCATTCCAGGTTGGCTCTATCATTACTACTACAGGATATGCAACTACAGATTTCAATGTGTGGCCTGTGTTTTCAAAGACAATACTGGTTATCCTGATGTTTATAGGAGCATGTGCAGGAAGTACAGGCGGCGGTATTAAAGTGTCACGTCTTCTGATCCTGTGTAAATCTGCCCGCAAGGAGCTGCAGCTTTACCTGCATCCCAATGCGGTGAAGAAGATTAAGATGGATGACAAGGCGATTCCTCATGAAGTAGTGAGAGCTACAAACATGTTTCTGTTTGTTTATATTCTGATCTTTGTAACATCATTGCTGATCATCAGTCTGGACAATCTGGATATGGTTTCCAACTTTACTGCGATCACAGCAACTTTGAATAATATCGGACCTGGTCTTGGAGCAGTTGGTCCTACAGGGAACTTTAATACTTATTCATATATTTCGAAGCTTATTATGATTTTCGATATGCTGGCAGGAAGACTTGAAGTATTTCCGCTGCTTCTTTTGTTTAAACGTGATACCTGGAGAAAATTCTAAAAAAATGAGACGAACCTCTGTAAATAGAGGGGCGTCTCATTTTTTATGGGGCTGTCCACACTTCATTTGTCATGTTTTGGTCCGGTATATGGTTCGTCTGCCGGATATCCGCCGGCAGCCTTTTGCATGCCTCTTGGCAGTGCATCCTTGGAGGTACGCCAGTCTGCATCCTTATTACGGTAATCAAATTTGTCGCAGAACCAGTCCAGATCCTCAGAAAGACGCTGCATATTCTGTTCCATCAAAGGGAAAAGAATATCGTAGAAGGCTTTTTTTTCTTTATCGGATAAGGTTCCCTCAGCAGTTTCAACCAGATCTCCGAAGTGGGGAATACAGAAGCCCTTGCAGTTTTGGAAAAGAGGGAGAAATTCAGGATTTTTTTTAATAAGATCGAAAAAAGTATCCAGATATCTTGCAAATGTGTCTTTGTAAAAATTACAGACATAGCAGGTATCTTCCTGTTCTTTTACCCATGCGCCAAGAGAAGTTCTGGGCGTATTTGTATCCATGTTTCCTTTTTTTAATCTGGAAAAAACGGAAGTTCTGGATGGAGCAAACATTTTGATCTGCTCATGGAGCTCTTTGGTTTTGTGCTGAAAATGAGTTTTCAGAATCAGACCTGTACCAAGACGGTTTCCATAGTCATACATTTTTTTATAATGAATACGGCAGAAACCTATTTTGTCAGTTTCTGCCCGCACGTCATCTTCCATATAGGAAGCTCCGGCACCAAGGACGAAGTCCATAGCATGCTGTTCCAGGTTGCGCTCTACAAAACAAAAAGGACATTCATCGTCTGCTTTAAAAGCATCCATCAGTGGAATGGTATATAATTTTTCTTTCATGTGTAAGGTCTCTCCTTCAGATAGTATGGTTTAGCGCCTGTTCCATCTGATTCCCAGAAAGGGCTTCCTGATGTTTTTCATCATGTATGAATGCCTGTAAAATACAGTCTATTGTGCGATGCAGATAAGGACGGTATTCTGTAAGGCTGACAGGCTGAGAATGAAGAATACAGCTGTAGCTTGTGGAGCTTACCAGTTCGATAATGGTAAAAAGAAGCAGCTCCGGAGAATCATACTGTACGTCAGACCGATCCAGAAGACTCAGATATTCCTGAAAAAAAGGAAAATCATCTTCATCTGCCTGCTCTTGAAAAGCATCTTTAAAAACTCCCCAGGACAGATTTTTGGAAATAAAACCAAGCAGACTGCTTTCCGTTTCCAGTTTGTCCAGAATATTATCTACAATGAAATGGAGCTGTTCTGTGAAACCGACAATATGGGCAGCCTCCAGCGCTTCATGAGCCTCTGAAAAAAGTTCACCAGCCTTGTGTGAGATCAGTTTATTTCGAATATCGTATTTATCTTTGAAATAGAGGTAAAAGGTACCTTTGGCAACACCTGCATTTTCTACAATATCGGAAATGGTTGTTTTGGCAAGCCCTTTGGTAGTAAAGAGTTCAAAGGCAGTGTTGTACAGGGCGCTTTTCTTTCTTCTTTTATTTAATTCCAGTTTTCCCATGCCTGTTTCTCCTCAATTTATACGTTAATAGACAAGTTTAATTTTTATTTTAAACAAAAATGACTAAAAGTCAATATCAAAAACGGAAAAGATTTGGGTAAAAAGCAGATATTGACTACTGGTCAGTTTTGTTGTATAACTTTCATAGGCTAAGAGATGACTAACTGATGTCGAAAGAAAAGAGAGAAAAGCTGCTGGTCAGTAAGGTAATTTACAGGCATCAGATTTATAATTAAGGAGTGGGCTGACATGAATCGAAATAAAAGAATTTTGAATGTTACTATGGCTGCCGGAATGGCTGCTGTCCTTGGAACTTCACCGGTAATTGCGGCAGCGCAGGAAACTGGGAATGGAGTATCAAAGGAAGAAACTGTATATGTAAATGCCACTGCAGAGGGTGAAGTAAAGGATATCACAGTATCTGACTGGCTGAAAAATTCCGGAACTGCAGGTGGAGAGATATCTGATGTATCTGATCTTGAAGGAATCAAGAATGTAAAGGGAGATGAAACCTTTACCCAGGATGGTGACAAGGTTACCTGGAATACAGACAGCAGTGATATCTACTATCAGGGAACCTCAAACAAAGAGCTTCCTGTAGATATGAAGATCAAATATTATCTGGATGGACAGGAGATTACTCCGGATGAGCTTGCCGGAAAAAGCGGACATCTTCGCATGGAAGTTTCCTATACTAATAAATCCAGAAAAACAGTAAAAGTTGATAAAAAAGATATAGAAGTTTATTCTCCATTTGTTATGGTAACGGGAATGATTCTTTCTTCTGATAAATTTTCCAATGTTACTGTTGATAATGGAAAAGTAATTTCTGATGGCGATAAAGAGATGGTTGTAGGTGTTGCTGTTCCAGGATTAAAGGACAGTCTGGACTTAAGTGATGATCTTTCTGATAAAATCGACATTCCGGAAGGCTTTACAATGGAAGCTGATGTTACAGAGTGTTCTATGGGAAATACATTTACCATGGCTGTGACGGATATTCTCAGCAGTCTGAACCTTGATGATTCTGATGATCTTGATGAGCTGCAGGATTCTCTTGATAAGCTGGATGATGCAGCTGTGAAACTGGTAGACGGATCCAAGGAACTTTTTGACGGAACAAAGGATCTCTACGATGGAACAAAGGACCTGAAGGATGGAACCAGCAAGCTTTATGATGGCGCCAGTGATCTGGATGATGGAGCAAAAGAACTGGCAGACGGAACCGGTACTTTGTATGATGGAACAAAAGATTTGGATGATGGAGCCAAGACATTGAACACAGGTGCCGGACAGTTATATGATGGAACTTCTTCTTTATATAGCGGAACCAAAACACTTTACGATGGAACAAGAACACTCTATGGCGGAGCAAGTACACTGGCTTCCAGCTATAATGAGTTTGACGCAGGTGTTGCAAGTGCCAAGAGCGGAGCTTCCCAGTTAAACAGCGGAGCGAAATCTCTTCAGAGCGGTATCTCACAGTACACTTCAGGCGTGGACAGTCTGGCATCCGGTGTGAACAATTATACCAAAGGGGTTGATACTGTAAATAGCAACCTGAAAGAGTACAATAAGGGAATGAAATCCCTGACAGATGGTGTGAACCAGTATGTTGCAGGTGGAAATCAGCTGGCATCCGGTGTGACAGATTATGTAAACGGAGCCCTTCAGCTGACAGATGGTGTGAGCCAGTATGTAACAGGAGCACATACACTTGCTGAGGGAACCAAGTCCTATGTGGAAGGAACAAGTGCACTGGTAGAAGGTGTTGGACAGCTGGCACCTGGAATTCAGCAGGCAGCTGACGGACTTACAAGTGCTGCAACTCAGTTATCCGGTATTGCAGAAAATGTTGCAAAAGCGGATATTCCGAATATGACTTCTAATCTGCAAACCTATGCAGCCGGAGCTACAGCTCTTGCAACTGGAATTCAGACTTATACACAGGCTGCTGAAAAGGCAGCAGCCGGAGCTGAGCAGGTAGCAGCCGGAGCCTCCAGCCTGGCAGATGGAACCTCCAGTGTAGCAGCAGGTGCTTCCGGTGTTGCAACAGCAGCAGAAGAGGTAAGTACAGGAGCTGCCGGACTTAAGAGCGGTCTGGAAGGGTTGCGGGATGAGATCAGCCAGATTGATGAGGGCTCTTCTGTAGAAAGTCAGGTAAGTAATCTTGCACAGTCTGTACGTGATGCGGCAGCCAGCATTCAGACAAGTGTGGAAGTACAGGCAGCAGGTGTTTCCACTGGTGCGGCAGCTGGACAGATCAGTGCAGTATCCGGTTCCGTTAACAGAGCTTTGTCTAGTCTGGAAAATATTGATACTTCTGAACTTGATGAGGGAACCGCAGCTGCAATCAACAGTGCCATCAGCCAGTTGTATGCAGCAGCAGACAGCGCTGATGCAGCCCAGGGAGAACTGGCTGATGTTGCAGCTCAGGCCGGAGGCACTGTGACAGCAGATACAAATGGAGCAGCAGTTCAGGAAACCTTAAATGCTCTTGCAGATCAGATAGACGGTGCTGTAAGTGCTTATTCAGCTGCAGATGGTAAGAACGAAGCACTTCAGACAGTAAATACGCTGATTGCAGCAGCAGATCAGGTATCTTCCGGAGCAGCCCAGCTGTCCGCCGGTGCGAAGCAGACAGCCGATGGAGCAGCTCAGACAGCAGAGGGTGCAAAGAATCTGAAAGAAGGAACTGATACACTGAACAGTGGTTTACAGCAGCTGACCAGTCAGGATGAAACTTTAAATGACGGCAGTGCAAAAGTAATCGCAGCAGGTGAGCAGGTTAATACAAGCGCTGAGGCGGTAAATAAAATTGCTTCTGGACTTACAGCGGAAAAAGTAGAAGAGATGCAGGCCCAGGTCAAAGCTTTAAGTGACGGTGCAAAACAGATTTTTGCAGGTAATGAACAGCTTCAGGAGGGCTACAGTAAGTTGCAGAAATCAGGAGCGGCAACACAGCTTACAGACGGAGCAGATAAACTGATCGCAAATGAGAGCACTCTTACAAACGGTATTACAGCACTTCAGGGTGAGGACAATGCAAATGCAAATGCCCTTCTTGGTGGAGCAGCTACATTGCAGAAAGCAAAATCCAGTCTTGACAGTGGCCTTAGTTCAATCAGTAAGGCAACCGGACAGCTGGTTTCAGGTGTTGGTACAATTGCTGCAAACAGTATCGCACTTAGAAGTGGTGCTTCCCAGCTTACAGCAAACAGTGGTGATCTGAATGACGGAGCAGCACAGCTGACAGAAGGAACAAGCAGTCTTGTAAGCGGAGCAGGCACACTGGTAGCAGCAAGCGGACAGGTAAAATCCGGTATTGCACAGCTGAAGAGCGGTGCTTCTGATTTAAGAAGTGGTGCTTCCAAGCTCAGAAGCGGTGCAAGCAGTGTAAATAACGGAACACGTGATCTGAAAGCCGGCACAGAATCTCTTGTAAGCGGAACAAAGACACTGAAGGATGGTGCGAAAGACCTGAATGACGGAGCTAAGACACTGAAGGATGGAACTGGTACATTGAAGGATGGTGCCAAGGATCTGGATAAAGGCGCAAAGGATCTGAATGACGGAGCTAAGAAGTTAAAGGATGGAGCAAAAGAACTGAAGGATGGCCAGAAAGAGTTCTATGATGACGGTATCAAGAAACTGAAAGATACTGTAGAAGACGATTTCCAGAGCGTTCTTGACCGTCTGGAAGCAATTCAGTCTGATGATGCAGCTTATACCTCTTTCACAGGAAAAGATGCTACCATGAGCGGAAATGTTAAATTTATCATTGAAACGGAAGGCTTTGATGACGGAAGTGAAGATTGATCCGGAAGCAGATACAGAACGGTTCGTCTGAAATGATAACAGAGGAAGGGAACAGAAGTAACATTCTGCTCTCTTCTTTTTTAGTTTTTTGAACGCAGATCGCGAAGCGACTGCGTTCATGAGCAAGTAGCAAAGCGGATTGCGAATGTCCGCTTTACCTTTATATCATCCTTGCACCCTAAATAGGAGTCTGTTATAATGAAACAAACTGAAAAATCAGGAACAGATACAGAAACAGGTGATGAAGTGGAAAACACGAAGAAAAAATCAGCAAATGTACGGTCTGTGAAAAAAAACACCAGATCCGTTAAAAAAAGCAGGAAGTTGTTTTATAAATTCAAGTCTGATTATTATGATTTTAATTTAATAGCGGTGATCATTCTTATTATGTGCTTCGGACTGATTATGCTTTACAGCACAAGTTCATATATGGCACAGATCAATGAAGGGGATGATATGTTTTATTTTAAAAAGCAGGCATTATACAGTATTGGCTGTCTGCTTATGGCTATCGCAGAGTCTTATCTGGATTATCATATCCTTGCCAGGATCCCATTTTTGCTTTATGGCGTGGCGGCTTTTCTTATGATGCTGGTTAAGTCACCTCTTGGAGTTTCTTCCCATGGTGCCAGAAGATGGCTGAAGATCGGAGTACAGTTCCAGCCGGCTGAGATTGCAAAAATTGCGGTGATCGTGACCTTGTCCTATCTGATCGTTAAGATGGGAAAACAGGTAAAGACCTTAAAGGCGACGATGGTGCTGCTTGGAGCAGGTGGAGCTCAGGCGTTGATTGCGTATGTGTTTACAGAGAATCTGAGTACTGCGATCATTATTTTTGGAATTACAGTTGGCCTTGTGTTTATTGCACATCCAAAAACCAAGCCTTTTATTATCATAGCAGCTGTGGCAGTTGTACTGATCGCATTTTTGGTTTTCAGTCTTTCCCATATGGATAAGAGCTCCAACTTCCGTCTGCGCCGTATTCAGGTATGGCTCCATCCGGAGGACTTTGCAAGCGGAGACGGTTATCAGACCTTGCAGGCGTTGTATGCAATAGGTTCCGGCGGCTTCTTTGGAAGAGGACTTGGAAACAGTATTCAGAAGCTGGGAAGTGTGCCTGAGGCACAGAACGACATGATCTTTTCCATCATCTGCGAGGAGCTTGGGATATTCGGAGCTATTATGGTACTGGCACTGTTTGCGTACCTTTTATACAGATTGTTTTTTATAGCGCAGAATGCACCGGATATGTTCGGTTCCCTGCTGGTAAGCGGTGTGTTTGTACATATTTCCCTGCAGGTTATTTTAAACGTTGCGGTAGTGCTGAATATTATGCCAAATACAGGTGTTACCCTGCCATTTATCAGTTATGGAGGTACCTCGATCTTATTCCTGATGGCAGAGATGGGACTGGCATTAAGTGTGGCCAGGCAGATTAAATTTCAGGAGCCGGAGTTTATTTTATAATCCTCTTGACAAATGCGCTGACAGATTATATACTTTCCGCAGTGTATGACATACGGCTGATGGAAGCCGGTTTTCGAGATATTTATTAAAGGAGAATGAGCAATGTTAGAAAAGATGAGTGAAATGATCGCAGAGCAGCTTAACTGCGACGCAGAGACAATTACAGCAGATACTTCTTTCAAGGATGACCTGGGAGCAGATTCCCTTGACCTCTTCGAGCTGGTTATGGCTCTGGAAGATGAGTACAATATTGAGATTCCGGCAGAGGAGCTTACAGAGCTGAACACAGTTGGCGACGTGATCGACTATCTGAGAGATAAAGGAATCGACGCTTAATTATTTTTCGCAGATGATGATCTTTTGCTATTGTTCACTGGTAACATTCTGCGAAGTGTGTTGCTGTGAATAGAGTGAAGAGTAACAATCTCCCTGAGGCCGGGCTTCGGGGAGAATTTTTTTCTATGGACATTTTGAATGGATTAGGTATATAATGTGAAAAGGCAATTGCCATCACTGAATGGCAGCAGAAGATAAGAAAGAATAAACAGGGAGAATAGAGAAGACATGACTAAGATCAGAACCAGATTTGCACCAAGCCCTACAGGCAGAATGCATGTTGGAAATTTACGTACAGCGTTATACGCATATCTTATTACCAAGCATGAAGGCGGAGATTTTATTCTCCGTATTGAGGATACAGACCAGGAGCGTTATGTAGAGGGCGCTGTTGATATTATTTACCGTACTATGGAGAAGACTGGTCTTCTTCACGACGAAGGTCCGGATAAAGACGGCGGATATGGTCCATACGTACAGAGCGAGCGTCAGGCACAGGGCATTTACCTGAAATATGCCCAGCAGCTCGTAGAGCAGGGGGATGCATACTATTGCTTCTGCCAGAAGGAAGAACTGGAGAGCATGAAGCGTGTTGTTGCAGGCAAGGAGATCTCCATCTATGACAAACGCTGCCTGAAGCTTTCCAAAGAAGAGGTTCAGCGCCGTCTGGATGCAGGTGAGCCACATGTAATCCGTTTTAACATGCCTACAGAGGGAACGACTACCTTCCATGATGTTATTTACGGTGACATTACAGTAAACAATGAGGAGCTTGAGGATCTGATCCTGATCAAATCCGACGGATACCCGACTTATAATTTTGCAAACGTTGTAGATGACCACCTTATGGGAATCACACACGTAGTAAGAGGAAATGAGTATCTTTCCTCTTCACCGAAATACAACCGTATTTACGAGGCATTTGGCTGGGATATTCCGGTTTATGTGCATTGCCCGCTGATCACAGATGAGACACACGCCAAGCTGTCCAAGCGTTCCGGACATTCCTCCTACGAGGATCTTCTGGAGCAGGGATTTGTTTCCGAAGCGATCGTTAACTACGTCGCTCTTCTTGGATGGAGTCCGGCTGACAATAACGAGATTTTCAGCCTTCAGGAACTGGTTGAGAAATTTGATTATCATCATATTAACAAATCTCCGGCTGTGTTTGACATTAACAAGCTTCGCTGGATGAATGGTGAGTACATTAAGAAAATGGATCCGGAAGTATTTTATGAGAGAGCACTTCCGTATATGAAAGAGGTTCTTAAGGGAGACTTTAACCTTAAGAAAATTGCAGGAATGGTTCAGACCAGAATTGAGACTTTCCCGGATATTCCGGCACTGATTGATTTCTTCCAGGAGGTTCCAGAGTACGATGCCTCTATGTACTGCCATAAGAAAATGAAGACAAACGAAGAGTCTTCCCTCACTGTTCTGAAGGAAGTTCTTCCGTTGCTGGAAGCACAGGAGGATTATACCAATGATTCCCTGTTCGCTTCTTTAAGTGAATTTGTAAAGGAGAAAGGTTACAAGAACGGCTATGTAATGTGGCCTCTTCGTACAGCTGTTTCAGGCAAGCAGATGACACCGGCAGGCGCTACTGAAATCATGGAGATCATCGGTAAGGATGAGACTATCAGCCGTGTGAAAGCTGCAATCGAGAAGCTTGAGAATCTGTAATGAAGAATCTGTCTCAATTATGAAGAAAAATCCATCTCAATTAAGGGCAATCGCCCACCTGTCAGGACCTATGATGGTTCTGGCAGGCCCCGGTTCGGGGAAAACCTCAGTTATTGTTGAACGAACTGCATATATGACTGGTGAGGGGAAGATACCTGCTTCCTCTGTTCTTGTTGTGACTTTTTCCAGGGCTGCTGCAAAAGAAATGAAGGAACGCTTTCTGAAATTTACAGGGCAGACTTCCACTGCTGTTACTTTTGGAACCTTTCATGGAGTATTTTATGGGATTTTAAAACAGGCTTACGGTCTTGGCGCAGGTAATATTCTGTCTGAAGAAGAAAAATATGCCATTTTGAAGGAAATGACACTTGAATTTGGTCAGGAACTGGCTCAGGAAGGGGATTTTCAGGAAGATGTGGCAAAGGAAATAAGTGTGGTGAAGGGAAATCGTATTTCCCTGGATCACTATTATTCCTCCTGCTGTCCGGATGAGGTATTTAAACAGATTTATAATGGATATCAGAAAACACTGCGCCAGAGGCGAAAGCTGGATTTTGATGATATGCTTCTTTGCTGTTATCAGCTTTTTGACCAGAGAAAAGATATTCTGGCAGCATGGCAGAATAAATTTCAGTATATTATGGTAGATGAGTTTCAGGACATCAACCATCTTCAGTATGACATTGTGAGGATGCTGGCAAAGCCCAGGGACAACCTGTTTATAGTAGGGGATGATGACCAGTCTATCTATCATTTCAGGGGTGCAAAACCGGAGATCATGCTGAATTTCACCAAAGATTATCCAAAGGCAGAAACAGTTCTTCTGGATATTAATTACAGATGTACCAAAAATGTGCTTCAGGCGGCCATGAATGTGGTGAACTGTAATCAGAAACGCTTCAAAAAGAAGCTTTCTACGCCAAATGAGCAGGGAAAACCTGTGAAAGTGCTGGAATTTGACAATCCAAGAGAAGAATATGTGAAGGTGGCAGCGTTTTTGAAAAAACGACTGGATGCAGGAGAAAATCTGGAGGATACGGCAGTGCTTTTTCGAACAAATCAGGAAGCAGAGGGACTGGTAGGTGCATTGATGGAATACCAGATTCCTTTTACCATGAAAGAACAGCTGCCCAATCTGTTCCGCCACTGGATAAGCAGAAATCTGATGGCTTATCTGAAAATGGCATCAGGTGACAGAACCAGAAAAACTTTTCTGGAAATCATGAACCGTCCCAACCGGTATATTGCAAGGGATGCCCTGACTCAGACGACAGTCTCATTTTCTGCGCTGAGAGATTTCTATAAAGATAAAGACTGGATGTGCGACCGGATTACGACGTTTGAGACACATCTTCGGATTTTGTCTGCCATGGCACCTTATGCAGCTGTAAATTTTATTCGAAAAGGAATGGGCTACGAACAGTATCTGATAGAATATGCCCAGTACCGTAAAATTCGTTCTGAGGAGCTTCTGGAAGTTCTTGACCGTATTCAGGAGAGCGCCAAAGGCATGAAAACTCTGGAAGAGTGGGAAAACTATATTGAGGATTATACGAAGAAGCTGACGGAGCAGGCAAAAAAACAGGAGAAAAAACGGGAAGGGCTTGTGATCTCTACGCTTCACGCTGTAAAAGGGCTGGAGTATGATAAGGTTTACATTATGAATGTGAATGAGGGCAGCATTCCCTATAAGAAAGCGGTTCTTGCAGAAGCCCTCGAGGAAGAACGGCGGCTTTTCTATGTGGGAATGACCAGGGCAAAGAAGGAGCTAATGCTTTGTTATGTGCGGCGTCAGTATGATAAAGAACGTGACCCATCCCGTTTTCTGGAGGAAACAGGGCTCTGGTAACTGGCTTTGCAGGATGTATATTTCCCCTTGTAAACATAAAAAATATAAAGTATAATAATGTCTGTTGTGCAAAAACAAGTGATTAAAATTGCGGAAGCAGTGCATATAAATGACAAAAAAGATAAAATGGAGAAATTGTATTTTCCAGCTCAGAATCCTGCTTATGATTCTGGTTGTTGCAGGTTCTTATCTGGCATATGCCTTTGTATACAGAGGACGAAATGAGCCGCCAGCCAAGCGCAGGACAACAAACCAGGAAGCGGCTTACTATACCCTTCGGGGACAGATCCAGATGCTTTCCCAAAAGGAAGAGCTGATGGCATTTGCCTTTGAAGACAGGAAAAAAGAGAGGGAATATGGCACCTATATTATTCCCGGATTAAAAGCAACACGGACGCTCCTTACCAGTGAGGGCGATATGCCGGCCATGTGTACCACCATGACACCGCAGGGGCTGGCAGTAACAGAAGACTATGTTTTCGTAAGCGCCTATTGTCATGCAAAAAAGCATAACTCTGTGATCTATATGATCGATAAAGAGTCCCATCGTTTTATAAAAGAAATTATTTTACCCGGACAGCCTCATGTGGGCGGTCTGGCCTATGACAGTAAACATCGGATTTTGTGGTATTCATCCAATACGGAAGAGCTTGCCCAGGCAGTAAGCCTTACTATGGAATCTATTGAATCTTATAGCTATGATGAAAGTCAGCGTCCAATTGCTGTTAATCAGATTGCCAGTCTCTACGGAATTGTCCGGGATTCCTTTATGACATTTTATGAGGGCTGTCTTTATGTTGGCTGTTTTACAAAGTATACGGACAGCGCGATTGCAAGATACGCAGTAGATGAAAAAGGAAATCTGATAAATACTATGGACGAAAAACTGGGAATGAATTTCGAGATGGCGGTACCGCTTGATTATTCCACTATTTCCGAGCAGGCTCAGGGAATGACATTTTATAACGAGAAGCTTCTTTTGTCCCATTCCTATGGAATTTTGCCATCAAGAGTGGTGTTTTACGAAAAATCAGATAAACGTCTTTATGTGGATGAAAATTCAGCTGTCAGCTATCGGTTTCCGGAACGGATCGAGCAGATTTTTGTGGATGGGGATGACCTGTATGTGTTATTTGAATCTGCAGCCTATGCGTACAGCTTTGCATCTGTAAATATTGTAGACAGAGTATTGAAGCTGAGCCTGCCCAGAATGGAAGAGTATCAGCAGAGCACACAGAATAATGCCAGTCAGTATTAAACAGAACAGTTGCAATATTTATGAGAATGAATCCGGGATTGTCCACATATATTAAAATTGAGAGGTGATACAAGATAGAAGCAGAGCAGATTCAGAACCTGTTTGCAGGAAATATCCGCAGACTGTTGATGGATGCAAACCTTGATTACGATAAAATATACGAGATACGCCTTAGAGTGGGAAGACCGTTGTTCTATACTTATGACGGTGGTGAGGGTTTTCTTACCGATCACGATGGGAAATACGTTGTGACAAGAGAAGATCTGAAAGAAACCATGGAATATGTAAGCGGCTATTCCCTCTATTCCTATGAAGATGAGATGCGGCAGGGGTTTCTCACTGTTCAGGGAGGGCACAGGGTTGGAGTCACCGGAAAGGTGATCCTGGATGGAAACGAGATTCGGGGAATGAAATACATTTCCTGCATCAATGTACGGCTGGCGCATGAAATTGTAGGCTGTGCAGATCCAGTAATGCCGTATATCCGGAAAAAAGACTGGGTAGCCCACACGCTGATCGTTTCTCCGCCAAGGGGTGGAAAGACTACACTGCTTCGTGATATTATCCGACAGCTGAGTAACGGAGAAGATGCGAAAAAACTGCCGGGAATGACGGTGGGAGTTGTGGACGAACGAAGTGAGCTTGCCGGTTCCTATCAGGGCGTTCCTCAGAATGACCTGGGAATGCGGACGGATGTACTGGATGGCTGTCCGAAGGCGGAAGGAATGGAAATGCTGATCCGCTCCATGTCTCCGGCTGTTGTTGCTGTGGATGAGCTTGGAAGAAAAGAGGATTTTAAAGCTGTGGAATCTGTCATACACAGTGGATGTAAGGTGATCGCAACCGCTCACGGGAATTCCATTGAGGATGTGATACACCAGCCCTGTTTTGCAAAGCTGGTGCGAAGACGGGTATTTGAAAGGTATATTTTCCTTGACAAGGGCGAACATGCGGGAACCATACTTGGAATTTATGACAGAAACGGGAGGCCTTGTTGAAAACAGCAGGAATCATTCTGATCCTATTTTCCGGAACCGGCCTGGGGCTTTGTAAAAGCATGGAATTAAGCGCAAGGCTGAAAATTCTGGAAAAACTGGTTCAGCTTCTTTTGTTGCTGAAGGGAGAAATCCGCTGTACGGGAGCATCACTGGAAGACGCATTTCTTGATATAGCGGCAAAAGTGCCTGGAGAATACAGAGCTTTTATGGAAGAGACTGCGGTACGGTTACAAAAACGTTCCGGGATCGCTTTTGGTATTATTTTCCGGGAGAGTGCGTTAAAGAATCTTCCTTTGCAGAAAATTTCAGAGGAAGAAAGGGAATGTTTTCTTTCCCTGGGAGAAAAGCTGGGATATCTGGACAGAGAAATGCAGGTGGCGCAGCTGACACTTCTGGAGGAGGAACTGAATCATTGGATAAAGGTTCTGAAAAATAACATGCCAAAGCAGCAGAAGACTTATCAGAGCATGGGCATTCTGGGAGGAATGCTGCTGGCAATTTTGCTGTGGTAGATTTTTCATACATTTAAAGGCGGATACCTGTAAGGAAGGAGGTCCCCTTGGAAGTCAGTATTATTTTTAAAATAGCTGCAGTGGGGATTCTGGTCTCCGTACTTTCCCAGGTGCTGAAGCACAGCGGCAGGGAAGAACAGGCATTTCTGGTCAGTCTGGCAGGGCTTCTGGTGGTGCTGTTCTGGATTGTGCCATATATTTATGAGCTGTTTGACAGTATTAAAAAATTATTTGAACTGTGATCTGTTTCATTAAATGGGGCATGAAAAATGGACATTATAAAGATATCATTATTAGGCGTATGCGGTGTTATACTTGGATTTCTTATGAAAGGAACCAAACCGGAATACGCCTGTTTTATTACAGTGGGAATCGGTCTTGTGATCATGGGACTAGCTGTGGGGAAAATCCGTTATCTTTTTGAATCCCTTGATAAAATAAAAGAGAGTCTTCCGATGGATACCCGGTATATTTCCACTCTTGTAAAGATGATTGGGATCACATATATCGGACAGTTTGCATCCGGAATATGCAGAGATGCAGGCTACAGTACTACAGCTGCCCAGATTGAACTGTTTTGCAAATTGTCCGTGATGGTACTGAGCATGCCTGTGCTTATGGCACTTCTGAAAACCATTCAGGAGTTTATGGTATGAGGGATGGCGTGGGAAAACGAAGGTACTGTATGGTTATGATCTGTTTTTTGCTGGCTTTGGGAGCCATAACAGGCATATACAGAGCAGCCACTGTCAAGGGAGAAGGCAGCCGGACAGATCTGGTTATTTCAGATGGTGTTACGGATCAGCTTGTTTCGGACATGTCTTTTTGGCAGGTGCAGACATTGATGGATGAGATGCTGGGGGCGGACAGCTTTTCCATAGGAACAGCACTGAAAAATATGATAAACGGAAAAACAGCATTTTCAAAAGAGGCGGTGCAGCAGTTTCTGCGCAGCCTCTTTTTGAAACGTCTGGAAAATGAACGGGAAAATTTTTTTTGCATTCTTCTTCTGGTGCTGGCTGCAGCTGTGTTTTCCAACTTTGCAGCTGTATTTGAAAACGGACAGATAGGGGACGTCAGCTTCTATATGGTATATCTTCTGTTATTTACGCTTTTGATGAACAGCTACCAGCAGCTTGGCAGTTCTCTTGGAAAATATCTGGAATGGATGATCCTGTTTATGAAAGGGCTGGCGCCAGCCTATTTTGTAGCAGTTTCAGCGGCTTCAGGACCAGTTACTGCTTCTGTGTTTTACCAGGGTATCCTTTTTCTTGTATGGCTGGTAGAATGGCTGCTTCTCACTTTTATTTTGCCTGGTGCTAATCTGTATGTGCTTCTTTGTCTGGTGAATCATCTTTCGAAAGAGGATATGTTGAGCAAAATGGCAGAGCTTCTGGAAACGCTGATCAGTTGGAGCCTGAAAACAATGCTGGGGGCTGTGCTTGGTCTTCAGGCAGTGCGCGGGCTGGTCGCCCCGGTTGTGGATTCACTGAAAAGAACTGCAATCGGCAAAACGGCAGGAGCTATCCCGGCTGTGGGAAATGCAGTAAATGCAGTGACAGAACTGATTCTGACAGGTGCGCTTCTGGTAAAAAACTGTCTGGGTGCAGTAGCTGTAGTGGCCCTGCTTCTGGCAGGAGCAGAGCCTGTAATTCATTATGGTCTTCTTTCACTGGGCTTTCGTTTTCTTGGTGCAGCGGCGCAGCCAGTGTCTGATAAGCGGATTGTAGGCTGTCTTGGTACGATGGCAGAAGGCTGCACTATGCTTCTTCGAATCATGCTGACTGCGGAGATTCTGTGTGTACTTACCTTTGTAATTCTGATGGCATCGGTGAACTGAGGGAGTGATAATTTGAAAGAAGCTGTTTACAGCTGGATCAGATGTCTTGCCATATTTTATATTTTGCTTACAATGATCATTCATCTGGTTCCCACAGAGAAATATCAGCGCTACGTGCGTTTTTTTATGGGACTTCTGCTGATCGTAATACTGATAACACCTGTATTGTCAATCCTGGAAAAAACAAAGGCGCTGCCGGAAAGCTTTTCCAGTCTTTATGAGCAGGCGGAAAAACAGCGTATTGCGCTTGATATGGAAAATCTTCAGAAAAGCCTTCTGGAAAAAGGAATCGGGGAACAGCTGAGCTGGAATATTTCAGATGCTTTGAAAAAGAAAGGCATAGAAGTTAGTAAGTGTGAAGTACATATAGAAGGGGAGCTGTTAAAGGTCTCCTTGTGGACAAAGGAGGTGCCGGATGCAAAGACAGAGAGGGGGATAAAGGATGAGCTTGCAGAAAACTGGGGAGTCAGGGAAGAAAACTGTGAAATCCTTACTTGGAAAAATGGGGAGCAGACAGTGGGTGATCCTTCTTCTTCTGGGGCTTCTGCTTACAGTTATTGCACTTCCGGTGTCCGATAAAAAGGACAGCTCTTCGCCGGAAATAAAAAACAGTTCTTTTTTTACAGACACTTCCAATGAGCAGGAGGAACGTTCAGTACTGGAGAAAAAGCTGGAAGATCTTTTATCTCAGGCAGAAGGAGTGGGGAAAGTGCGGGTTATTCTTATGACTGGAGTGGATAAAGACAGCGAAAGCTTCTACAGTTCCGGAAACGAAGCGGTTACAGGAGTGCTGATCGCTGCAGAAGGAGCTGATAATTCTGTGGTTTCCCGGAATATTGTAGAGGCAGTTATGGCATTATTTCAGGTAGAAGCCCATAAAATAAAAGTAATCAAAATGAAATGAGGAGAGGTAAAGTGAAAAAGATTCTGAAAAAGAACCAGGTAATCATTACTTCACTGGCAGTTTTGATCGCAATTGCAGGATACCTGAATTTCGCAGATGTAGATCTTGGCCTGAAAAATAAGGAGGCCAGTGCAGACAGCAGCAGTATTCTGGAGGATGTAGACTACGATCTTTCTGATGAAACAGCCCTTCTGGATGAGAACGGGGCAGATAGCGGCCTTACGGATGTGCAGGACCAGACTGCCAGCACACCAGGGGAAGCTGTACTTACTGCGGCATCTGATTTTGCAGCGCAGGCAAAGCTTTCCAGGGAACAGATCCGTTCCCAGAACAAGGCTGACCTTCAGGCGATCATTAATAACCAGGAGCTGGGGGATGAACAGAAACAGGAGGCTGTAAGCACTATGGTTTCCATGGCTGATCTGACAGAAAAAGAGTCAGCCGCAGAGCTTCTTCTGGAAGCCAAGGGCTTTACAAATGTGATCGTAAACCTTACCGGTGAGACTGCAGATGTGGTAGTCCCAGAAGCGGATCTGACAGAGGCAAAACGTGCACAGATTGAGGACATTGTAAAGAGGAAAACGGGAATTGCACCGGAGAATATTGTGATCACGCCTTTAAACGAAAGTGAAGAGGAGCTGGTTAACAAAGACGAATCTCTGGAAACGTCAGTCGATATTGATGATGACACTACAGGTGAATAATACAGCAGATTAGTCACATACCCCCTTGACAGTGCAGCAGTCCTTATACTAGAATAGGAATGCTGCAAAAAAAGAAGAATACAGGCAGGCTTTGCGGACATTGTATCGATATAACAGTGGAAAGTAAAGAACTGCAGGTTTTGGAATATAGAATTCAAATAGGAGGCTAAACGTGTCGAAGTATACGAAAGAAATAGAAAAAAGAAGAACCTTTGCCATTATTTCCCACCCGGATGCAGGTAAGACTACTCTGACAGAGAAATTCCTGCTGTATGGCGGAGCCATTAATCTGGCCGGTAGCGTTAAAGGAAAGGCGACGGCCCGCCATGCAGTATCAGACTGGATGGAAATTGAGAAGGAGAGAGGTATTTCCGTTACATCTTCCGTATTGCAGTTCCATTACGATGGATATTGCATCAATATTCTGGATACCCCGGGACATCAGGACTTCTCAGAGGATACCTACCGTACCCTGATGGCAGCAGATTCTGCAGTTATGGTGATCGACGGTTCCAAGGGTGTAGAGGCGCAGACCAGAAAGCTGTTTAAGGTCTGTGTTATGAGACACATTCCTATTTTTACATTTATTAATAAAATGGACCGTGACGCCAATGATACCTTTGATCTTCTTGATGAGATCGAGAAAGAGCTTGGAATTGCAACCTGCCCTATTAACTGGCCAATTGGTTCCGGTAAGAAATTCCGTGGCGTTTACGATCGTAATACAAATAAGATCCTTACCTTTGCTGATACCCAGAAAGGTACCAAAGAGGGAATTATCGAGGAAATTGATCTGGATGATCCTCATGCACTTGAAGTTATGGATCCGGAGCAGAAGGAGCAGCTTCTGGAGGAGATTGAACTTCTGGATGGAGCAAGTGCAGAATTTGACCAGGATATGGTAAGTAAGGGAGAACTGACTCCTGTATTTTTCGGATCTGCCCTTACAAACTTCGGTGTGGAGACATTTCTGGAGCATTTCCTGAAGATGACTACTTCACCTCTTCCAAGAATGGCAGATACAGGTCTTATAGATCCAATGAGTGATGATTTCTCAGCTTTTGTATTCAAAATTCAGGCGAATATGAATAAAGCTCACCGTGACAGAATTGCATTTATGCGTATCTGTTCCGGCAAATTCGATGCTTCCCAGGAGGTTTACCATGTACAGGGGGATAAGAAGATGAGACTTCTTCAGCCGCAGCAGATGATGGCTGAGTCCCGTCATGTTGTTGATGAGGCTTATGCCGGAGATATTATCGGTGTTTTTGACCCGGGTATTTTCTCCATCGGAGATACCATCTGTACACCTGGAAACAAATTTGAATTTGAAGGAATTCCTACATTCGCACCGGAGCATTTTGCAAGGATAAGACTTCTGGACACCATGAAGAGAAAGCAGTTTGTAAAAGGAATCAATCAGATTGCACAGGAAGGTGCTATCCAGATTTTCCAGGAGCTTTTTGGAAACATGGAAGAGATCATCGTAGGTGTTGTTGGTGTGCTTCAGTTTGACGTTCTGAAATATCGTCTGGAAAATGAGTATAATGTGGAAATTCGTCTGGAGAATCTGCCATATGAGCATATCAGATGGATCGCAAATAAAGATGAAGTAGCTGTTGATAAGATTGTCGGAACTTCTGACATGAAGAAGGTTACAGATCTGAAGGGCAATCCTCTGCTCCTGTTTATCAATGCATGGAGTGTTGGCATGACAGAAGACAGAAATCCAGATTTAATATTAACAGAATTCAGTAAATAACTCTTTTCATTTTTGACGCATTTTGCTATAATAGTAATACTTAGTGAAAGTATACCTAGGAGGTTTGTGAGCATGGCAGAGAAGAGAACAACATATAAAATACAGGATATTGAAGGGATCGGAGAGGTTCAGATCGCAGACGAGGTAGTTACCATCATTGCAGGACTTGCTGCTACAGAGGTAGACGGTGTTGCTTCTATGGCTGGTAATATTACCAATGAGCTGGTAAGCAAGCTTGGAATGAAAAATCTTTCCAAGGGAGTTAAGGTAGAGATTATTGACCGCGTTGTGAGCGTGGATCTTACTTTGAATATTGAGTACGGCATGAATATTCTTGAGACCAGTAAGAAGGTTCAGGAGAAAGTGAAAGCAGCCATCGAGAATATGACAGGTCTTGAGGTTGCTGATGTCAATATTCATATTGCAAGTGTAGATATGGAGAACGAAAAAGGAAAGTAAACCTTTCCTTTTTTTTCTATGAAAGTCCCGAAGGCTTTGTATTGTTAAGTGGGAGTTAGATATCAGGAGGAAACATGAGAAGAAGGGAACAGAGAGAACACATTTTTAAGCTGCTTTTTATCAGCGAGTTTAACACACAGAAAGAAATGGAGGAGCAGCTTGCCTTATATTTGTCAGATATTGAGAATCTGGAAGAGAGTGACAGGGACTATATCAGTCGTAAATATATGAACATTATGAATCATACAGAAGAGCTGGATGAGAAACTGAACAGCATCAGTATGGGATGGAAGACCAGCCGTATGAATCGTGTTGACCTGACAGTCCTTCGTCTGGCAGTGTATGAGCTTGAATATGAGAAAGAAGAAGTGCCGGTAGGAGTTGCAATCAATGAGGCTGTAGAGCTGGCGAAATGCTTTGGCTCTGAGGAGTCCGGTGCATTTGTAAACGGAATCCTTGGAAAGATCGCCAATCCGGATAAGAAGGTTGCTGTAAGAAAGGCACCTGCCAGAGATGCAGAACAGGTATCTGCAAGACCGAAGTCCGGATTTAAGGTGAAGGATCCTTCCAAAAAGGTAGTTGTTGTTAACCGTAATGTAAGCTCCAGGGCACCGGAAAATAAGAATGAATAATGTCTATTCTGTTGGCCAGGTAAACCGTTATGTAAAAAACATGTTTACCCAGGATTACTTTTTACAGAATATTTATGTTAAGGGAGAGGTGTCCAACTGCAAATACCACTCCACAGGCCACATTTATTTTACCCTGAAGGATGAGGGCGGAACCTTAAAATGTGTTATGTTCGCAGGCTCCAGAAAGGGTCTTGCTTTCCGCATGAAAGACGGGGACAAGGTTGTGGCAGGAGGCAGGGTGGATGTCTATGAACGAGATGGCGTTTATCAGTTCTATGCAAAGGAGATCACTCTGGAAGGTGCAGGTGCACTTTATGAAAGGTATCTTGCCCTGAAGCAGGAACTGGAAGATATGGGAATGTTTGCACAGGAATATAAGCAGCCCATACCTGAATTTGCCCACCGTGTGGGTATTGTCACATCACCTACAGGTGCAGCGATCAAAGATATTGTCAATGTTTCCGGCAGAAGGAACCCTTTTATCCAGAGCATTTTATATCCGGCTCTTGTGCAGGGCGAGGGAGCGGCTGCAAGTATTGTACAGGGAATCCGTATGCTGGATGAAGCCAATGTGGATATTATTATTGTGGGACGCGGCGGCGGCTCTATTGAGGAGCTGTGGGCTTTTAATGAGGAGGCTGTGGCACGGGCAATTTTTGAATGCCATACACCTGTGATCTCTGCAGTAGGACATGAGACAGATTTTACCATTGCAGATTTCGTGGCAGATCTTCGTGCTCCTACACCGTCAGCAGCGGCAGAACTGGCATATTTTGACTGCAGAAGCTTTCTGGATTCCATGCAGGGATATAAGGAGCGGCTGGAACGTGCTGTTTGGAATAAAACTGATATAAACAGGGCAAGGCTGGAAAGATACCGGACACGGCTTTCTTATCTGAATCCGGAGAGCCGGCTGCGTGACCGGCAGCAATATGTGACGGATATGCAGAACCGGATCCAGACTGCCATGGAACAAAAGATAAAAGAGAAACGACACAGACTGTCCCTTTATCTGGAGCGGTTTAATGGTCTTTCCCCTCTGCGCAAGCTGAATCAGGGCTATGCTTATGTTTCCGATAAAGAGGGGAAGACGCTGACCTCCGTTTCACAGGTGAAAAAAGGGGATGGTCTGCTGATTTATGTGACAGATGGTACTATAGAAGCGGTTGTTCAGAATACAAAAAAGGAGGTGCGGGATGATGGCTGATGAAAAAAAGGAAAAAACTCTGGAAGAGGCTTTTGAAGAGCTGGATATTCTGGCAGGCAGGCTGGAAGACCGTGAGACCTCCCTGGAGGATTCTTTCCGTCTGTATAAACAGGGAATGGAGCTTCTGAAATACTGTAATGATAAACTGGATACTGTAGAGAAAAAAATGCTTCAGATGAATGAGGATGGTAGCCTTGGTGAATTTTCAAGATGAATTAAATAGAAGAACGGAAGAAACTGAGAAAGTGCTTGCGTCTTATCTTCCCAAGGAGGAAGGATTTGCGAAGACTATGGCACAGGCAATGAATTACAGTGTTCTGGCAGGGGGGAAACGACTTCGTCCCATGCTGATCCTGGAGACACTGAGGATGTTTGGCGGTGAGGAAAAGCTGGCATATCCTTTTATGGCGGCCATGGAAATGATTCATACCCATTCCCTGGTACATGATGATCTGCCGGTGCTTGATAATGATGATTACCGGAGAGGACGCCTTACCACACATAAGGTTTACGGGGAAGCAATGGGGGTACTCAGTGGTGTGGCATTGCTGAATTATGCCTATGAAGTGATGTTCTCTGCTTTTGACAGGGCAGATACCCCGAAGGATCAGGCAAATATAATCCAGGCACTGAAGGTAATGTCCCATAAGACAGGACTTTACGGAATGCTTGGAGGACAAAGCGTTGACGTGGAGAACGACGGTAAACCTATGAACCGGCAGATGCTGGACTATATTTACGAGAATAAGACTTCCGCTCTTATAGAGGCTTCCATGATGACCGGAGCAATACTGGGTGGAGCCTCTGCTGAAGAGGTTGCAGCAATTGAGAAAGCTGCGAAAAACGTAGGTCTTGCTTTCCAGATCCAGGACGATATTCTGGATGTGACCAGTACAGCAGAGGAACTGGGAAAGCCAATCCACAGTGATGAGAAGAACCATAAGACCACCTATGTGACGATCATGGGAATCGAGAAAGCGTCACAGCAGGTAAAAGAACTGTCTGACGAGGCGGTTGAGCTGCTGGAAGGACTGAACAAGAAAAACGAATTTTTGTTTACACTGGTGAAAGAACTGGTGGGACGCAGAAAGTGAAAGAAGGATACAAATGATTCTGGATAAAATAAAAAAGCCTAACGATATTCACAAAATCCCTCTGGCTGAATTTCCTCAGCTGGCCGATGAAATACGAAGCTTTTTGATTGAGTCCGTTAGCAGGACCGGAGGACATCTGGCATCCAATCTTGGAGTGGTGGAGCTTACACTGGCGCTGCATAATGTACTGGATTTTCCAGATGACAGGCTGATCTGGGATGTAGGTCATCAGGCATACACCCACAAAATACTTACCGGACGAAAAGATGAGTTTGATACCCTGCGTAAAGAAGGCGGCTTAAGCGGTTTTCCAAAAAGAGGGGAAAGCAGCTGCGATTCTTTTGATGCGGGACACAGCTCAGATTCCATTTCAGCAGGGCTTGGCTATGTTTGGGCCAGGGATCTTCTTGGAGAAAAATATCATGTGGTTTCTGTAATCGGAGATGGTGCTCTTACAGGCGGAATGGCTTATGAAGCGCTGAATAATGCAGCCGAGCTGGATACTAATTTTATTATTGTATTGAATGATAATAATATGTCAATCTCTCCGAATGTAGGAGGAATGTCAAATTATCTCAGTGCTCTTCGTACTGCGGAGGCATATACCGGAATGAAAATGAGCCTGAATAAGGCAGTCAAAAAGATTCCCCATGTGGGAACTGCAATGGTGGATGCCATGAGAAGGACAAAAAGCAGCATTAAGCAGCTTTTTATTCCCGGAATGCTGTTTGAAAATATGGGACTTACTTACCTTGGTCCTGTGGACGGGCATAATATGCGCCAGATGATGCGTCTTTTCAATGAGGCAAAGCGTGTGAAAGGTCCGGTTGTGGTTCATGTTCTTACAGAAAAGGGACGTGGCTATGAACCTGCAAGACAGAACCCGGATATGTTTCATGGAATTGGACCATTTGACATCAAGACTGGAAAGCCAACCCAGAAGAAGACCTGTCCGGGGTATACAGATGTGTTTTCGGATGTCTTGTGCCAGGTTGCTGCAGAAGAAGAGAAACTGGTTGCCATTACAGCAGCCATGCCGGATGGTACCGGCCTGAAAAAGTTTTCCCAGAGATTTCCGGACCGTTTCTTTGATGTGGGAATTGCAGAAGAGCATGCAGTCTCTTTTGCAGCCGGACTTGCCCTGGGAGGCGTGATCCCTGTTGTTGCCATCTATTCTTCCTTTTTGCAAAGAGCAGTGGATCAGATGCTTCACGATGTGTGTATGCAGAAGCTTCATGTGATTTTTGCTGTGGACAGGGCTGGACTTGTGGGGGCAGATGGTGAGACCCATCAGGGAAACTTTGATATTTCCTATCTCAGCATGATGCCAGGGATGACCGTGATGGCTCCGAAGAATGACTGGGAACTGAAAGAAATGGTACGCTTTGCCGTACACGCAGAAGGACCGGTTGCAATCCGTTATCCAAGAGGAAATGCATTTAGGGGGCTGCAGGAATATCAGGCGCCTGTAGTATCCGGTAAAAGTGAAGTTCTTCACAAAGGAAGCCAGGTGGCAGTTCTGGCGCTTGGCAGTATGGTGGAAGTTTGTGAGGATGTCTGTCGGAAATTAAAAGAAACCGGAGATGATCCTACTTTTGTGAATGTCAGGTTTGTGAAACCACTGGATACAGCGTTGCTGGATCTGCTGGCAGAAGATCACAGCCTTATAGTGACAGTAGAAGAAAATGTGCAAAATGGAGGTTTTGGACAGCATGTGTGCAGCTATATGGAAGAACATCATCCAGGTGTTCAGGTGCTGCCTGTTGCAATTCTGGACCGTTTCATACCTCATGGGGGTGTGGACAGTCTTCGGGCGCAGATTGGGCTGGATGCCTCTGGTATTGCAGATCGGATAAAGAATATTTCGGAAGGAAAAAGAGAATGAAGAAACGATTGGATATGATGCTGGTGGAGCGCGCTCTTGCACCTTCCAGAGAAAAAGCAAAAGCATATATCATGGCTGGCCAGGTTTATGTAGATGGCCAGAAAGAAGATAAAGCAGGCTCCATGTTTGCGGATACGGTGAAAGTGGAGGTAAGAGGAAACACACTTCCCTATGTAAGCCGTGGCGGTCTGAAGCTTGAGAAAGCCATGAATGAATTTGACGTAAGCCTTGAAGGAAAGGTCTGCATGGATGTAGGCGCTTCCACAGGCGGTTTTACAGACTGCATGCTGCAAAACGGAGGTGTGAAGGTTTACTCTATTGATGTGGGATACGGTCAGTTAGACTGGAAGCTTCGCAATGATCCCCGCGTAGTCTGTATGGAGAAAACCAACATCCGTTATGTGGTTCCGGAGGATATCCGGGAGAAACCTGCATTTTCCTCCATCGATGTTTCCTTTATTTCCCTGACGAAAGTACTGGGACCTGTGAGAAATCTTCTTACAGAGGATGGAGAGATCGTCTGCCTGATCAAACCCCAGTTTGAGGCGGGCAGAGAGAAGGTTGGAAAGAAAGGCGTTGTCCGCGATCCGGCTGTTCACGAGGAAGTAATAGAGAAGGTAAGAGACTTCGCAATGAGCATTGCGCTGGAGCCCTGTCATCTTTCTTTTTCTCCTATCAAGGGACCGGAAGGGAATATTGAATACCTGCTGCATCTGAAAAAAAGAGCAGAAGGAACTGAAGTTTCGGACTGTCTTACTGTAAAGGTGGAGGATGTGGTCGCACAGGCTCACGGAGCATTGGATAAACCTGCTGTAAATTAAAACAGGAACTAAAGCTATGGATAAGTTTTATATTATAACAAACAGTGAAAAAGATAATAACCTGGAGTTTACCGGTCAGGTAACAGATTACCTTGAAAAAAATGGCGGACACTGTGAAGTGCAGCTTGCCGGAAGACAGGATGAGGGGCTTTTTCACTATACAGATCCGAGAAAAATCCCGGAAGAAACACAGTGCATTATTGTGCTTGGCGGGGATGGTACCCTTCTGCAGGCTGCCCGTGATATTCAGGCTGCCCATGATGGGAAACGCAGTCAGATTCCTCTTTTAGGGGTAAATCTTGGAAATCTGGGATATCTGGCAGAGGTAGACCGGCAGTCGGTATACCAGGCACTTGACAAGCTGCTTGCAGATGTCTATGAAGTGGAAGAACGGATGATGCTTTCTGGCAGAGTTTATCGGGGGGATAGGATTATTGGGGAGGATATTGCCTTAAATGATATTGTAATTGCAAGGGAAGGACCTCTTCGTGTAGTAAGGTTTAAAAACTTTGTCAATGATGAGTATCTGAATTCCTATAATGCAGATGGAATCATTATTTCCACCCCTACCGGGTCTACCGGATACAGTCTTTCCGTAGGCGGTCCTATTGTCTCGCCAAGCGGTGAGATGACGATTATGACGCCGATCGCACCCCATACACTGAACAGCCGGAGTATTGTTTTTCCGGCAGAAGATGTAATCACAGTGGAGATGGGAGAAGGACGTCATCAGGATTGCGAGAAGGGGCTGGCTTCTTTTGATGGGGATTCTGAAATACCTATGATTACGGGAGACAGGATCGTGATTCGCAAGGCAGAGGTGAAGACAAGAATTTTGAAACTGAATCATCTCAGCTTTGTTGAGGTGTTAAGGCAAAAAATGAGAGACAGCTGACAGACAGAGTCCCAAGGGAGGTTTTTAGGTGAAATTAGCAAGACATGAGAAGATTATTGAGCTTATCAAAGCGCATGACATAGATACACAGGAAGAGCTTGCAGCCAGATTAAATGAAGCTGGTTTTAAGGTGACACAGGCGACGGTTTCCAGGGATATCCGCGCATTGAAAATGACCAAGGTTGCAGGAAAAGACGGGAAATCCCGCTATGCCATTCTGCAGGATACAACACATCCGGGGCTTGGGGATCAGTATACCAGAGTGCTAAATGATGCTGTAGTGTCTATTGAAGTAGGACAGAATCTGGTTGTGATCAAGACCGTTACTGGCATGGCGATGGGCGTTGCAACTGCCCTGGACGCCTTGAAATGGCCGGAAATATTGGGCTGTATTGCAGGAGATGATACTATTATGTGTGCCTGCAAGAGCACAGAACTGGCAGAAAATGTTATGGAGAAGCTGGGCAGTATATTGAACAGAAGATAAAAGTAAGTATGATAAAGCAATCGGGCAGGAGAAGTTTCCTGCTCGATTGTTGCTATAGATATGGAGTTTTCAAACATGAGAAAACAGTAAGGAGGTCAACCTTGTTAGTACATTTGCACGTAAAAAACCTTGCACTCATAGATGAAATCGAAGTAGAATTTGGACCTGGACTTAATATCCTTACAGGTGAGACAGGAGCAGGTAAATCTATTCTTCTTGGTTCCATGCAGCTGATCCTGGGAGGAAAGACTTCCAGAAGCATGATCAGGGAAAATGCACCTTATGCCCTGGTAGAGCTTTTGTTTCAGGTGGAAAATACGAAAGCAAAAGAAGCACTTGCCGCACTTGATATTTATCCGGAGGACGGACAGGTTCTTATGTCAAGAAAAATTATGGATGGCAGGAGCATCAACAAAATAAATGGTGAGACAAGTACTGTCAGCCAGATGAAGGCTGCCGCAGCATGCCTTCTGGACATCCACGGGCAGCATGAGCATCAGTCTCTTCTCTACGAAGAGAAGCAGCTGGAGATTCTGGATGCGTATGGCCGGGAAAAAATCCTTCTGGAAAAAGAAAAGGTAAAGGCTGCCTATGGGGAATACAAGAAGTGCCAGGCAGAGCTGAAGTCTCTTGATATGGACGAAGAGCAGAAGAATCGGGAAATGGCTTTTCTGGAATTTGAGATCAACGAGATTGAGAAAGCAGCTCTTGTGCCGGGTGAGGATGAAGAACTGGAAAAACAGTACAGAAAGCTTTCAAATGGGCGCAGAATTATTGACTCGCTTCAAAGTGTCCATTCCCTTACCGGGTATGACGGACAGGGAGCTGGTGATGCAGTGGGAGAAGCTATGCGGGAGCTTTCCAGGGTGACAGAATACGATGAGCAGCTGGAAGCCCTTTCCCAGACCTTAAGCGAGGTGGATGGACTTCTCAATGATTTTAACCGTGAATTGTCTTCCTATATGGATGATATGACATTTGATGAGTCTGTATTTTATGAAACAGAACGCCGTCTGGATCTGCTCAATGGTCTGAAGGCAAAATATGGCCAGCAGATAGAAGAAATTCTGGACTATCAGAAAAAACAGCAGGAGAAGCTGAATAAACTCCAGAAGTACGAAGAAATTTTTGAAGCTGCCCAGCAAGAACTGAAAAAAGCAGAGAAAAAACTGGAAGCCGCCTGCAGCCATCTGTCCGAAATCAGAAAGGAATACAGCAGACAGCTGGAAGAGAAGGTTATCCAGGGACTGAAAGATCTGAACTTCCTGGATGTGAACTTTGCAATCACTTTTGACAGAAAAAACAGTTTTACAGATAATGGTTTTGATGAGATACAATACGAGATTTCCACAAATCCGGGAGAAAGCCTGAAGCCCCTTGGGAAAATCGTATCAGGCGGTGAGCTCTCCAGAATCATGCTTGCCCTGAAAGCAATCCTGGCAGACAGAGACCAGATCGAGACTCTGATTTTCGATGAGATTGATACCGGAATCAGCGGCAGAACCGCTCAGAAGGTATCCGAAAAAATGGCAGTGATCGGTCACCATCATCAGGTACTTTGCATCACTCATCTGCCTCAGATCGCAGCTATGGCAGATTTTCATTTTGAAATTGAGAAGCAGGTGGATGGAACAAAGACTACCACGCAGATACATACGCTTGATGAAGAAGCATCTGTCCGTGAGCTTGCACGTCTTCTCGGAGGCGCCCGGATTACAGACGCCGTTCTCGAGAATGCCTGTGAGATGAAAAAACTGGCAGAGACGTGTAAGGCAGAACTGTAGATTCACATTAATTTTCCATATCCAGCATATTTTCTATAAAAATCCCATATCCGCTGGCTGCATCCTGGACGAAAACATGTGTGACAGCTCCAATGATTTTTCCATTCTGGAGAATCGGGCTGCCAGACATACCCTGGACAATGCCGCCGGTGGTGTTAAGGAGCTCCTGGTCGGTGATGCGGATGACAAAACTTTTGTTGGTATCCTCGTGATTCATATCAATTTTTGTGATCTCTGCCTCGTATTCTTTTACACCATTTCCTATGTCACAAAGAACAGAGGCGGGGCCGGTCCGGACATCCTGTTTGAACCCAAGCTTCATCCGGTGAAGGGCAACCTGCTGCTGATCATTTTCAGTAAAATTGCCATATATTCCGTTAGTGCTGTTTGCGCGAATCTTCCCGATCACATTGTCATTTCTGTAACGAATCAGTCCGGAAAGCTCTCCGGGACTTCCTTTTTCACCTTTCTGAACCCCCAGAATCTGGGCGCAATACAGATTTCCGCCTTTGATGGAAAGAAGATTTCCTGTATCAATGTCGCTGATTCCATGTCCAAGAGCTCCGAAATTTCCATTTTCTGTCACATAGGTAAGAGTTCCGATTCCCTGTGTATCGTCCCGCACCCAGATTCCCAGTTTATATTTTCCTGAAGCATCCTGTACAGGAGTAAGAGAAACCGGAATGGTGCTGTTGTCACGCCGTATATCTACAGTGACCGTTTTTCCGTCAATGTTTTCCAGGTCATGGATCAGGTCTTTCTTGCAGGATATTTTCTGCTGGTTCAGCGCAATAATATAGTCACCTGGTTTTAAGATATTTTTTGCAGGATCCTGCAGCTGACCGCTTTCAGAAAGGATTTCGCCGGTATCGATCACCAGAACTCCGGCTGTTTCCATATAAATTCCCACTGTACTGCCGCTGACAAGAACACTGTCTGTTTTGGCTGGTGTTACCTTGATATTTTTAAAAGCAATTTTACCAAAAAGCTTACAGGGCAATTGGTAGCTTTCTCCGCCGGAAACTGTGACAGCTTCCTCAAAAGATACAAAGGGAAGCCTTAAAATCTGTGAAAGGTCTGATTCTGAAGCTCTGTCAATGTGTATTTCATCCGGAATTTTCCGGTCAAGATAACGATATCCCGGGAATACCATTGCCAGAAGGTCAAAAACGAGACAGAACAGAATAAAAGCTTTGTATTTCTGTTTCGTGTACATGTGTTCACTTCCTTTTCTTTTGTTTTTTGTAAAAATACTTATGACGGATTTCCTTTTTAGTATGGAAAAAAATCAGAATTTCACTCTTGTATTTTTATGAACGGATTCCATTTCTTACAATTATTTAACTGAATGAGCTGCGAAGCTATTCGGTTATGAGCAGTCTGCAAAGCGGATTCTGAGTATCTGCCGGATTCCGAAAAAAGGAAAAAACAGGCAGAAAAACGCGAAATAAATCGAACGAAAATGCAGTAAAATCGGCACTTTCGGCTTGATTTCCCCATGGCAGTTCCACTATAATAGACGTTGTTACAGAAAAGGAAAATTTTTCTGAAAAATGTGCAAGAGCGAACAGGGCCCTGCTGTTTTGTACAGGTAATGAAAAGTAGTAAATAGATTTCCGGATGTAGTTTGCCGGAGAATTTTCAAAATAGTAGGAGGAGAATAGCCTCATGGAAAAATTGAATGTGGCAATTGCAGACGATAATGAGAAAATGGTGGAAGTATTAAGCCGGATCATTGATCAGGATGAAGATCTGAAACTGGTTGGAAAAGCGCATAATGGGGAAGAAATCTGTAACATTATTAAAGAAAAACAGCCGGATGTGGTTGTTTTGGATATTATTATGCCGAAAGTAGACGGGCTTTCTGTGATGGAGCGCTTCAGTCATGATGAAAATCTGAAAAAAGTGCCGTCATTTATAGTGGTTTCGGCAGTGGGACAGGAACGGATCACAGAGGACGCATTTGATCTTGGGGCTGATTATTTTATGCTGAAGCCTTTTGACAATAAAATGCTGCTGAACAGGATCAAACACATCCGCAGGGCAGGAGAACGACGTGCCAGGGAGATGAACCGTCCAAGACAAAAGGAAGAAGAGAATTCATACAATTCAGGTAATCTGGAAACAGATGTGACAGATATTATACATGAGATTGGAGTTCCTGCACATATTAAAGGATATCAGTATCTGCGAGATGCAATCATTTTATCTGTAAATGATATGGAAATGCTGAATTCCATTACAAAAATTTTGTATCCTACCATAGCCAAACGTCATCAGACAACGCCAAGCCGTGTGGAACGAGCCATTCGTCACGCCATAGAAGTGGCATGGAGCCGTGGAAAAATGGATACCATTGACCAGCTGTTTGGTTATACTGTGAGTAA
Source organism: uncultured Blautia sp. (assembly GCF_934371575.1). GTDB lineage: Bacteria > Bacillota > Clostridia > Lachnospirales > Lachnospiraceae > Blautia_A. The sequence goes on from NZ_CAKRNY010000017.1 coordinate 36,460, forward strand.
TGGGAAGGGAAAACCCACCAATTCTGAATTCATTGCACTGATTGCAGATAAAATCCGGCTGGAATATAAAAATCGTTCTTTCCAATAAGAGAATTATGGGGTATAATGAAAGTTATAAGAAGCTATTACTAAGGAGGGTTTTTTGAATGAGAAGAATTCTTTTTGCAACATCCGAAGCAGTGCCTTTTATAAAGACCGGTGGGTTGGCTGACGTAGCCGGTTCACTGCCGAAATGCTTTGATAAACGTTATTTTGATATTCGCGTAATCTTACCGAAATATGCCTGTATGAAACAGGAATGGAAAGATAAAATGGAATATGTTACACATTTTTATATGGATTTGGGCTATAAGAACTGCTATGTAGGTGTTCTCCAGATGGAGTATGACGGTATTCAGTTCTATTTTATAGACAATGAATATTATTTCAGTGGTCCGAAGCCATATGACAGTGCTCCGTGGGATCTGGAGAAATTTGCATTCTTCTCCAAGGCAGTACTTTCCGTGCTTCCTGTGATTGGTTTCCGTCCGGACATTATTCACTGCCATGACTGGCAGACAGGTCTTGTTCCTGTTTATCTTCATGACAGCTTCCAGCAGAATCAGTTCTTCTGGGGAATTAAGACAGTTATGACCATCCATAATCTGAAATTCCAGGGTGTATATGATGTGAAGACGATCAAAGAGCTTACAGGCCTTTCAGACTATTACTTCACACCGGATAAACTGGAGGCATATAAGGATGGTAACTTCCTGAAAGGTGGTATTGTATTTGCGGATGCTGTTACTACAGTAAGTAATACATATGCAGATGAGATTAAAACACCGTTCTATGGAGAGGGACTGGACGGATTACTCCGTGCGCGTTCCAACAGCCTGCGCGGAATTGTAAACGGTATTGATTATACAGAGTTCAATCCGGAGACTGACCGCAATCTGACAGCGTGCTACAATGCGACTACATTCCGCAAGGAGAAGGTTAAGAATAAGCTTCAGCTGCAGAAGGATCTGGGACTTGAGCAGGATCCGAAAGCTATGATGATCGGTATTGTGTCCCGTCTGACTGACCAGAAGGGATTTGACTTGATTGCTTATGTTATGGATGAGCTTTGCCAGGATTCTGTACAGATCGTGGCTCTTGGTACCGGCGATGAGCGTTATGAAAATATGTTCCGTCATTTTGACTGGAAATATCATGGCAAGGTTTCTGCACAGATTTACTATGATGAGAGCATGTCTCACAGAATTTATGCAGCTTCCGATGCATTCCTGATGCCATCCCTGTTTGAGCCATGTGGCCTGAGCCAGCTGATGAGCCTTCGTTACGGTACACTTCCGATTGTCAGAGAGACTGGCGGTCTGAAGGATACGGTAGAGCCTTATAATGAATTTGAGGGAACCGGAACAGGCTTTTCCTTCAGTAATTATAATGCACACGAGATGCTTTCCACTATCCGCTATGCTGAGCGTATTTACTATGACAAGAAGCGTGAGTGGAACAAGATGGTAGACCGTGCCATGGCAAAGGATTTCTCATGGGGCAATTCCGCACGTCAGTATGAAGAGATGTATAACTGGCTGATCGGGGAATAAATCAGATACATAATAAGATAAAAATGTGGGCATACTGCTTTTTGTAAGGTGCCCGGTTCAGAATACAGGAGGACCTTGGTTCTCCTGTATTTGTGTTGAAGATCCAAATGCAGATGTATTCATGGATGATCCGGGCTCCGGGAATATTATGAACAGGAGGCTGGTAAAATGAATCAGATTTCAGAACTGGATCTACAGAATTTAAGACACCTGATCGGCGGTTTTGACACAACCCACTGTAAAATGGATGAGTATGCAGGCCAGGCTACGGATGCCCAGGTGAAGCAGTTTTTCCAGAAGTCTGCCCAGTCGGCAGTGGACTGCAAAAATCAGCTTATGCAGTATTTACAGTAGGAGGTGGCACAGATGAATGAAAAAGTGATGGTAGCAGATACACTTGCCGGAATTAACGGCGAGCTGACACGTTATGGGGAAATGATTCCGCAGACGGAGAATCCACAGCTGAAGCAGACATTGAAGCAGATGAGGAATCAGTGTGAGATGTCTCAGGAGGAAATATATCAGATTGCCCGTGCAAAAGGCTATTATGTACCCGCTGCCCAGGCTACAAGAGAAGAAGTGGAGCATGTGAGAAGTGTGCTGAATCAGGGATAAGGGAAAAGAAGAAACGAAACACCGTTATTTGTCCGGAATTGCAGGAAATATTTCTTGTAATTCCGGATATTTTGCTATATAGTAGAATTACTGACAGGAAACAGTTCTGTAAAGAACGTGTATAAATCATTTCAATTTACCGGAGCTTCGTTTATCTCCGGCGTACATAAGAATTTCCCACCCGCATTCCGGGATGACTCCACAGTCAAAATAAAATTTTTATATGGTGAGTAGGGGCTTGACAAGTGAACTGATTTAAGATACTATGTAGTACAGAAAGAAACGAACATAGGTTCGTATTTGCGCGATCAGAAGTGCTTTACAGTCCGATTAATGGTCATGGAAGTTATTGTGAGATTGATTATGGATGGACTGGATTATTAAGAATAGGAGATTTGGATTATGATAAATGAAGAGAAGAAGAAAGCGCTGGAAGCAGCCCTTGGACAGATTGAGAAGCAGTATGGTAAGGGCTCTGTGATGAAGCTTGGTGAATCCAGTGCCAATATGCAGGTAGAGACAGTTCCAACAGGTTCTTTGAGCCTTGATATTGCACTTGGTGTCGGTGGTGTGCCCAAGGGACGTATTGTAGAGATTTACGGTCCGGAGTCCAGTGGTAAGACCACAGTTGCTTTACATATGGTGGCTGAGGTGCAGAAGAGAGGCGGAATTGCAGGCTTTATTGATGCTGAGCATGCACTTGACCCGGTATATGCGAAGAATATCGGTGTAGACATTGATAACCTCTATATTTCCCAGCCGGATAACGGTGAGCAGGCTCTTGAGATTGCAGAGACCATGGTCCGTTCCGGTGCAGTTGATATTATTATTGTGGACTCTGTTGCAGCTCTGGTTCCCAAGGCTGAAATCGACGGTGATATGGGTGACAGCCACGTAGGTCTGCAGGCACGTCTGATGTCTCAGGCACTCCGTAAGCTGACTGCCATTATCAGTAAGTCGAACTGTGTTGTAATCTTTATCAATCAGCTCCGCGAGAAGGTTGGTGTGATGTTTGGCAATCCGGAGACCACTACCGGTGGACGTGCCCTTAAGTTTTATTCTTCTGTACGTCTTGATGTACGCCGTGTAGAGACACTGAAACAGGGCGGCGAGATGGTTGGTAACCATACCAGAATCAAGGTGGTTAAGAATAAGGTGGCTCCGCCGTTTAAGCAGGCTGAATTTGATATTATGTTTGGTACCGGTATTTCTAAGGAAGGGGATATCCTTGATCTTGCAGCAGAGAATTCTATTGTGAATAAGAGCGGTGCATGGTATGCCTATGAGGGAAACAAGATTGGGCAGGGACGTGAGAATGCCAAGCTGTTCCTGAAGGAACATCCGGATATCTGTGATGAGATCGAACGAAAAGTGCGTATTCATTATAATCTGCTGCCAGGTGAAGAAGAGACGCAGGATGTGAAGAAGGCAGATGCAGCTCAGGCAGCCGATACATCAGCAGAAGAGGAATAAAATATGGCGGTTACACCTGAAGAGCAAAAGAGTGTCAGAAGAAAGGCAATGCTTCTTCTGGAGCATATGGACCGCACAGAGAAAGGCCTGTCTGACCGGCTGCGTCAGGCAGGCTTTTCAGCAGAAGCGGCAGAGGATGCCATGGATTATGTACGTTCCTATGGTTATCTTAATGACCAGCGCTATGCTGTGAATTATATTTCTTTCAGAATGGGAACAAAGAGCCGTCAGAAAATCCTTCAGGAGCTTGCCAGAAAGGGCATTGACAGAGAGGTTGCGCTTGCCGCCTGGGAAGAGGCCGCAGAGATAGAAGAGCCAGATGAACTGGCTGTTCTTCGCACTGCAGTCAATAAGAAATGTCAGCCGGATACTGTACTGGATGAGAAGGGAATGCGCAGGCTGCAGGGCTTTCTTCTTCGAAGAGGTTTCTCTTATGGGGATATTTCCCATGTATTGGATGAGATGAACATTACCTGTGAAAGAGAATATTAATATTAATTTCTGACACAGACAAAGGCGTATGAACGCGAAATGAAAAGTAGAATCTTGTAAAGAATTATTACTTTAAAGAGGCAAAAATTTATAGACATGATATATCACCAATGCTATAATTAGACATATTTTTATGGCATATTTATTGGCAAACCGGTTGAAAAGCCGGGACGCAAAGCTAGAAGGAGCTAAAGTCAGTTAGAAATCTGACCATGCTAGCCAGTTGCATCATGCCTCAGTAATAATAAAGGTAAATGTTAAGTGGGTATTATGGAAAAAGTTCCTGTAAATTTTTTACATGGGACTTTTTTTGCTCAAATTTGAGGAAAAGTAAAGGTATGAAGATATGGACAAAAGACAAAATATACTTATTGTAGATGATGCAGAATTTAACAGAGCTATATTAAAGGAATTTCTTGGAGAAGCCTATAGCTATTTAGAAGCAGAAAATGGAAATCAGGCAATCCAGATTTTGGAGGAAAATCCGGAAATCGACCTGATGCTTTTGGATATCAACATGCCGCAGATGAACGGCTTTGAAGTCCTGGAATGGATGAACCGGCTCCATTGGATTGATGAAACTCCTGTTATCATGATCTCTTCAGAAGAATCTGTTGATGCCATGCGTAAAGCTTATGAAATGGGAATCACAGATTATATTACACGCCCCTTTGACTCTGTTATTGTAAAGAAAAGAGTCCAGAATACTTTGGGGCTTTATGCAAACCAAAAGCGTCTGGTCAATGTGGTTGTAGACCAGGTTTATGAAAAAGAAGAAAATAATAATATTATGATTGGAATCCTGAGCAATGTACTTGGATTTCGTAACAGCGAGAGCAGGGAGCATATTTTACATATTCGCACCGCAACGGAAATGATGCTGAGAAAGCTGGTAAAAACAACGGATGCCTATCATCTGACAGAGACGGATATTGCTTTGATCACAACGGCATCCTCCCTTCATGATATCGGTAAGGTTGGCATCCCGGAGGAAATACTGAATAAACCGGGCAGACTGACTGATGAAGAGTTTAAGATCATGAAAACCCACAGTGAAATAGGAGCATCCCTGATTCAGGATATGCGCTTCCAGAAAGATAAACCGTTGGTGCATACTGCATGGGAAATCTGCAGATGGCATCATGAAAGGTGGGATGGAAAGGGGTATCCGGATGGACTGAAAGGTGAAGAGATACCGATTTCTGCACAGGTTGTATCGATTGTGGATGTATATGATGCACTTACCAGCGAAAGATGTTATAAAAAAGCATTTGATCATGATACAGCGATTCAAATGATTCTGGATGGGCAGTGTGGACAGTTCAATCCGGTTCTGCTTAAGTGTCTGAAGGAGCTTAGCCCTCAGCTCTCCAAAATGTTTAATAACGAGATGGATGACAATAAACAGTATTATGAAGCGCAGAGGCTCTCTGACGAAATATTACGGGAAAAGTCTTTACCTCGTAAAAATTATTCCCGGCGTGTCATTAAGCTTATGCAGGAAAAGATAGAGTTTTTTAAAACGAACAGCAGCAGGAATTCCATTGAGTACAATGTAATTTCTGGCCAATTAACCGTAATAAACGGAAAACAGCAGACGTTATATCAGAGAGATAATCCGAAATTTGATGTATTCAAAATATTTGAAGTAAGTGAAGAAGAGGTTCAGCATATCGTAGATTTGTTGAATCAGACATCCATAGAAAATAAAGAAATATCATTGCAGGTAATGGCAAAGGTGGAAAATAAAAGACAGATGTATGATCTGAAGCTGCATACGTTATGGTCTCCTTTAATGAAAGACGGATTTATAGGAATTGTGGGATATTTTGATATTGCAAAACAGGAAAATGCAAAAGAGTAGCAGGAATGGAAGGAAGATGAAAGTAAAACGAATGATTGCAGGCGTTCTGCTTGTGGGAGTTTTAGCGACTGTCCTTACAGGATGCAGAAACGCAGATGTCAGTAAAGAAGAAACAGAAAAGCCTGTCATCACGCTGGGCAGTGACAGTTATCCACCATACAATTATCTAAATGAAGACGGAATCCCCACAGGGATAGATGTAGAACTGGCGACAGAAGCTTTCGATAGAATGGGTTATCAGGTAGATGTTGTCCAGATCAACTGGGAAGAGAAAAAAGAACTGGTAGAGAGCGGGGAGATTGACTGTATCATGGGCTGTTTTTCCATGGAAGGACGCCTTGACGATTACCGCTGGGCAGGACCGTACATAGCAAGCCGTCAGGTGGTTGCTGTAAATGAGAGCAGTGATATCTATAAGCTGAGTGACCTGGAGGGAAAGAACCTTGCCGTCCAGTCCACAACCAAACCGGAAGGCATTTTTCTGAACCGGACGGATACGAGAATCCCCAGGCTGGGCAATCTGATCAGCCTTGGGCACAGGGAACTGATCTATACCTTTCTGGGAAAAGGATATGTTGATGCAGTAGCCGCACACGAAGAATCTATCGTCCAGTATATGAAGGATTATGATGCAAGCTTCCGCATCCTGGAAGAACCTTTGATGATCACCGGAATAGGTGTTGCTTTCGCAAAAAACGACGACAGAGGGATCTGTGAGCAGATGGAACAGACACTGGAAGAGATGAGGCAGGATGGTACGACTCTGAAAATTATTGAAAAATATCTGGATGATCCCCAGAAGTATCTGGAGGTGGATGATCTTGGATATTAAGAGAAAGAAAAAAGAAAAACGAATCCAGCTGATCGGAGGCCTGATTGGATTCTGTGTGGCTGTAGTCTCTCTGTTTTATTTCTTTCATGCGGAGAAAGCGGAAGCAGAGAAAAGAATGGTGGAGATTGTAAATTATGTAAAAGTACAGTGTTCTACCTACACTCATTATAATGAATCTTCGGAATCCAAAAGTCTTCTCCGTGCCATTGAAAGTGCCAGACAGATGAGTACAAATATCGACATGGAAATAGAAAACGGCGGTCAGCTAAGCCAGAAGTTTCTGAAAGAAAACCTGCAGACTCTCTGGGTGGATGGTATCATTGTACTGGATACAGAAGGAAAGACGGACTGTGAATACAGCACGGACGAGGCTCTGGCTAATGAGATTACGGAGTATCTGCAAAAAGAAATTATTATGGATTTTGCCGGATATGAAGAAAGATCTTATTCGGAACGGTTTACCAGGGAAAACGGATCACGTATCGACATTGCAGCCTGCGCCAGAAAAGATGCACCAGGTATCGTTGCAATTTATTATTATACATCTCCCGAATTTGTCAGGAACTATACACTGACCATACAGGGGCTTTTAAATGGCTATAGTGTCCAGAAAGATGGAACGATTATTGTTGCAGACAATGGGATTGTTGTTGCCAGTAATGATGAAAGCCTGTTGGGGCAGAATACAGCCGGTAATGAGGTCGTTCAGGCAATGAAAAAGCATACAGACAGCCAGCACATCTACCATTTGAAGAATGAAGGAACCAGATGCTACGGAATCATGCTGAAGCAGCGGGATTACTATATTTATGCATATCTTCCGGATACAGAAGTGTTCCATAATCTTCCATTAAGTGTGATAAGTGTTATTTTTCTTTATTTTCTGCTGTTCAGTTTATTCTGGTTCTGGACATACAGAACCAATCTGGCGCACCGGAAACAGGAACAGGAAAAAGATGAAAAATATAAAGCTGAACTTCTGATAGCAGCAAAAAAGGCAGAAGCCGCCAATGAGGCAAAAACCGAGTTTCTCCAGCGGATGAGTCATGATATCAGGACTCCGATCAATGGAATCTGTGGTATGATTGATGTGGCAGACCATTATGCAGACAATATGGAGAAACAGACGGAATGCAGAGAAAAGGTCAAAGAGGCATCCAATCTGTTGCTGGAACTGGTAAATGATGTTCTGGACATGAGTAAGCTTGAATCAGATGAAATTGTTCTGGAAGAGATTCCATTTAATCTAAGCAGTATTTCCAGGGAAGTATTTGTTGTGATCGAGCAGATGGCTGCAGAACAGAATATCCAGATCGAGTGGGAGAAAAAAGAAATCATACACCGGGATTTTATAGGAAGTCCAGGGTATGTGAAACGGGTGATGATGAATATCCTGTCCAATGCGGTGAAATATAACAGACAAAACGGACATATCTATATCAGCTGCATGGAAATCCCATCCGAACAGCCAGAAATGACCACAATGGAATTTGTCTGCCGGGATACAGGAATCGGAATGACTGAGGAGTTCCAGAAATGTGTATTTGAACCATTTGCACAGGAACATACAGGAAGCCGCACAAAATTTGCCGGAACAGGACTTGGAATGTCGATTGCAAAGAATCTGGTCGAGAAAATGGGCGGAACCATTACCTTTGAAAGTGAAGAAGGCACAGGAACTACATTTGTGATCCGGGTTCCGTTCAAAATAGATATGAATGCGGATAAACGTGAAAAACAGAAGGATGTATCAGAAAAATCTATAAAGGGGCTCCACATTCTTCTGGCAGAAGACAATGACTTGAATATGGAAATTGCTGAATTTATGCTTCAGAACGAAGGGGCTGTCGTGACGAAAGCATGGAATGGACAGGAGGCTGTGGAAATATTCAGAAAAAGCGGATCTGGTGAATTTGATGTTATTCTTATGGACATTATGATGCCGGTCATGAATGGATATGAAGCAGCAAAGACGATCCGCTCCATGGACAGAGAGGACGCAAAGGTGGTTCCAATCATTGCAATGACAGCAAATGCGTTCACAGAGGACAGACTGAGGGCAAGGGAAGCAGGAATGGATGAACATATAGCAAAGCCTGTTGATGGAAAATTATTGATAAAGGTAATTCATAAACTGGTGAAACACGATTTCAGGGAGCGTCATAATGAAAAAGAAAAAACGGAATAAGTTACTTGCTGTACTTCTGGTGATGGCGACAGGCACATCACTTTTGTCAGGCTGTGGCAGAAAAAGTGCAGAAAAAGAAGATGCAGAAACCATCACGGTATATTTATGGAGCACCAGCCTGTATGAGAAATATGCACCATACATCCAGGAACAGCTTCCGGATATCAATGTTGAATTTGTTGTAGGCAATAATGATCTGGACTTTTATAAGTTTCTTGATGAAAACGGTGGATTGCCGGATATTATAACCTGCTGCCGGTTTTCCCTGCATGATGCAAGTTCACTGAAGGACAGTCTGATGGATCTTTCCACAACCAATGCGGCAGGTGCTGTCTATGATACCTACCTCAGCAACTTTATGAACGAGGATGGCAGCGTAAACTGGCTTCCTGTGTGTGCAGATGCCCATGGTTTTGTAGTGAACAAGGATCTTTTTGAAAAGTATGAGATTCCGCTGCCAACCGATTATGAAAGCTTCGTTTCTGCCTGCCAGGCATTTGACGAGGTGGGAATCCGCGGCTTTACAGCGGACTATTATTACGATTATACCTGTATGGAAACCCTGCAGGGGCTGTCTGCATCAGAATTGTCTTCTGTAGACGGGCGCAAGTGGCGCACCACCTACAGTGACCCGGATAATACAAAGAGAGAAGGCCTGGACGGTACCGTCTGGCCAGAGGCTTTTGAACGCATGGAACAGTTTATCCAGGATACAGGGCTGAATCAGGACGATCTGGATATGAATTATGATGATATAGTTGAGATGTACCAGAGTGGTAAGCTTGCCATGTACTTCGGCAGCTCAGCTGGTGTAAAAATGTTTCAGGATCAGGGCATCAACACAACATTTCTTCCATTCTTCCAGGAGAATGGCGAAAAGTGGCTGATGACGACCCCATATTTCCAGGTGGCCTTAAACCGTGACCTGACACAGGACGAGACGCGCCGGAAGAAAGCAATGAAGGTACTGAATACAATGCTTTCAGAGGATGCACAGAACCGGATCATTTATGATGGACAGGATCTGTTAAGCTACAGTCAGAATGTGGATCTTAAGCTTACAGAGTATCTGAAGGATGTGAAACCTGTGATCGAAGAAAACCATATGTATATCCGCATTGCGTCAAATGACTTTTTCTCTGTTTCCAGGGATGTGGTGTCTAAAATGATCTCAGGAGAATACGATGCAGAGCAGGCTTATCAGTCATTTAATACCCAGCTTCTTGCGGAAGAATCTGCTTCAGAGAATATCGTGCTGGATTCACAGAAATCCTATTCCAACCGCTTCCATAGCAGTGGAGGAAATGCTTCATATTCTGTTATGGCAAATACTCTGCGTGGCATCTATGGGACGGATGTGCTGATCGCAACCGGAAACAGCTTTACCGGAAGTGTGCTGAAAGCCGGCTATACGGAAAAAATGGCAGGCGACATGATCATGCCAAACAGTCTTTCGGCCTATAGCTGCAAGGTAAGCGGGGCAGAACTGACAGAGATGGTCAGAAACTTTGTAGAAGGCTACCAGGGATGCTTCATTCCCTTTAACCGGGGCTCTCTGCCTGTGGTCAGCGGCATTTCCGTGGAAGTCAAAGAAACAGAGGATGGCTATACATTGAGTAAAGTTACAAAAGATGGAAAAAAAGTTCAGGACAAAGATACATTCACGGTAACCTGCCTTGCGATACCCAAACACATGGAAGCTTATCCCACAGATGAGAATATTGTGTTTAAGGGAGAAAACACCTTTGTGAAAGATACCTGGACAGAATATATTTCAGATGGTGATGCCATTCTTGCAGAGCCTGAAGATTACATGACTCTGAGGTGAGAAGAATGGATATTAAGAAGCATAACAAAGGCAGAGAAAAGACTGTTATGAGAAAACGATTCCGGATAACTGTCTTTACAGCTGTTTTACTGGGAATTGTTCTGATGGTTTTCCGATATTTTGACTTTGTGTCGAAAACCATTTATGAGGAAAGTGTTTCCCATCTGACGGAGGTTTTTCATCAGTCTGATAATATGTTAAGAGAACTGACAGATAAGAACCTGACCTATCTTCATATGTGGGGGGAGAATCTGCAGAATACCTCCAGCGAAGATGAAATTCGTGATTATATAAAGAAAGCGCAGGAAGATGCCGGATTTTTGGATTTCTTTTTTCTGTCAGCCGACGGGAACTATAAGATGGTGACAGGGGAAACCGGGTATCTTGGATTACAGGAAAATATTGAAGAGGACATCCGGCAGGGAAATGATGTGATATCAAATGCAGCAGTTCCAGGAAAATCCCAGCTGCTTGTTTTTGCCACTCCCAAGGCTCATGGAAACTATCAGGGATTTGAATATGATGCCATTGCCATTGCTTATGAAAACTCTGATATCGTAGATGTACTGGATATTTCTGCTTTCGATGGAAATGCCCAGAGTTTTATTGTCCATCCGGATGGCCGTGTTGTGGTGGATCATTCTTCTGAGGCATGGGGAAATGTGTATAATTTCTTCGGTGTTCTGAGAGAGTATTCTGATATGTCTGAAAAAGAGGTCAATGAGCTTTCGGAGAAGTTTAAAGCAGGATATACCGGTGCGATGCTGGTAAATCTGGATGGAAGGAACTATTATCTGGTCTATGAAAAATCGGATATTCAGGACTGGGTATTTCTGGGACTTGTACAGGCGGATATTGTCAATGCCAGTATGAACAGCCTGCAGCGTAGTACAATGTTCCTTGTGGTTGCAGTTGTGCTCTGTATTGCCGCTTTACTTATCAGTTTTATTATTCAAAAAAGCAGGGCAAGTCTTAGAAGAAAAGATGCAGAGATCCTGTACAGGGACGAGCTGTTTCAAAAGCTGTCAATGAATGTGGATGACGTTTTCCTGATGCTGGATGCAAAAACATATCAGGCAGATTACGTCAGCCCGAATGTGGAAAAGCTGCTGGGCATTACCGTAGAACAGATCCGCAAAGATATCAGTATTCTTGGAAAACTGCATACAGGGGAGTCAGAAGATCCGGAGAAAAATTATCTGGAGAAAATCCAGGTTCATGAACAAGAAGAATGTGATTTTGAATATGTTCACCAGAAAACCGGGGAAAAACGCTGGTTCCATAATATTGTAATGGGTAGTGAGGTAAACGGGAAAAAGAAATATATCCTGGTTTTGTCGGACCGTACCGCTGACTGGAAAATGAACCAGGCACTCTCTGAGGCAGTACGTGCGGCGGAAACTGCAAACAAGGCAAAGAGTACCTTCCTCTCCAATATGTCTCACGATATCCGGACCCCAATGAATGCGATCATCGGCTTTACCACACTGGCTGTAAGCAATATTGATGATAAAAACAGGGTCCGGGATTATTTGGGCAAGATCCTTTCCTCCAGTAACCATCTGCTTTCCCTGATCAATGATATCCTGGATATGAGCCGGATTGAGAGTGGAAAGATCCATCTGGAAGAAACGGAGGTCAGTCTGTCAGATGTGCTTCATGATCTGAAGACCATAATCAGTGGGCAGATTCATGCGAAACAGCTGGAGCTTTATATGGATGCCATGGATGTTACCAATGAGGATGTCTATTGTGATAAGACGAGACTAAACCAGGTGCTTTTAAATCTTCTGTCCAATGCGATCAAGTTTACTCCTGCTGGAGGAACCGTTTCTGTCCGGCTGAAACAGTATCCGGGGCTCCAAAGAGGCAGTGAACTGTACGAGATCCGGGTAAAGGATAACGGAATCGGTATGAGTCAGGAATTTGTACAGAAGATCTTTTCTCCTTTTGAGCGGGAGCGGACTTCTACTGTGAGCAGGACTCAGGGCACAGGGCTTGGCATGGCCATCACCAAGAATATTGTGGATATGATGGGCGGCACCATTGAGGTTCGGACCGAACAGGGAAAAGGCACCGAATTTATCGTCCGTCTGCCATTCCGGACTCAGCCTGAGCACCAACGTATAGAGAAGATCATAGAGCTGGAAGGCCTTAAGGCTCTGGTGGTAGATGACGATTTTAATACCTGTGACAGTGTGACAAAGATGCTTGTAAAGGTTGGAATGCGTTCGGAATGGACACTTTCCGGTAAGGAGGCTGTTCTGCGTGCACGGCAGTCTATGGAGCTTGGGGATGCCTTTCATGCCTATATCATCGACTGGCGTCTGCCAGATATGAATGGTATTGAGGTCACCAGACAGATCCGCAGTCTTGGTGACGATACACCGATCATTATTCTGACTGCTTATGACTGGTCAGACATCGAAGTGGAAGCCAGGGCAGCAGGGGTAACTGCATTCTGCGCGAAACCTCTGTTTATGTCCGATATCAGAGATACCCTGATGGCTGCCATCGGCCAGAAGCAGGCAGATGCAGAGGACACAATCCTTCCGGCGGCAGGTTCAGATTTCCGAGGTAAATGTATTTTGCTTGTGGAAGACAATGAACTGAACAGTGAAATTGCGGTGGAGATCCTGAATGAATATGGCTTCCTGGTTGATACTGCAGAAAACGGGGCAGAGGCAGTAGAGAAGGTTAAGAGTTCGAAACCGGGTGGCTATGATCTGGTGCTGATGGATGTGCAGATGCCGGTAATGAACGGATATGAGGCCACGAAGCAGATCCGTGCCCTTAGGGATCCGGCACTGGCAGGAATTACCATCCTTGCCATGACTGCCAATGCTTTTGACGAGGACAGAAAGAAAGCACTGGAATGCGGTATGAATGGATTCTTATCCAAACCAATTGTTATAGAGGAATTGATCAGTACGTTACAAAATAATCTGGTAGATTAGTAATAAAAAAACCTGCTAAGAAGTTCGGTTAACAAGTTTGGTTAACAACTTTTTAGCAGGTTTTTAAATTTATTCGGAAAATTTATCACTGTAACGAAGATGCATATCTTCCCAATCCATGAACAATACATAAAATACTTTTCCGTATTGCTGGCTTTCTACGATTCTTCCATGGTCAAGCACAGAAAGATAAGTTCCGTCAGCTTTTCGAAGATGAAAGTGAATATAGTCATTTTCATTGCCTCTGTCAATCTGTTTCCAGATGCTTGCTTCAATCTTTTGCTGTTCATCTTGGCAGATCAGATTGCGGAACCTTTTTTGGGTAAGCCTGAATAGTTCATCCATACTCTTATAACCAGTCATATGAAGAAATTCGTGGTTTGCATAAAAGAGCTCATCATCTTCTTTGTCTGCTCTATATATGATAAATGCTCCTGGCAGGTGTTCAGAGATATCCTTAAGTGCAAATCCAAGCTGTTTGCGGACTCCTGACTGGAGACCTTTTCTGTAAGCCATACATCCGTTTTTTCCATGGAGTTTTATTTCATAAAGAGCTGCATCTGCACAGCGCATAAGCTGTGAATGGCTGGCTGCAAATGTTGGATATTCTGCATATCCGAGAGATATATAAAATGCATGTTCTTTACCGTGATGTGAAAATGTTTTTGGAAGCTTAGTGAATTGCTGCAGCTGTTCATCTGCCTCATTAAAGGTACAATTTGGTAAAAGAATGCAGAATTCGTCACCACCATTTCTTCCAAGCAATGCATCGGATGGGAAAAAAGCTTTCATACTGTCTGCCAGACTCTTTAATGCTTTGTCTCCGTAACTATGGCCATAGATATCATTGATAAACTTAAAGTCATCAATATCAAGGAGCGCAGCCACAAAATGTGTTTGCGGATTTTTAGAAATTATTTTTTCAGCTAATTCATCAAATCCATAGCGATTATAAATATTCGTAAGAGAATCTGTGCGCGCCAGTATTTTATATTTGTTCTTGTGTTCTTTTGCTACAAGCCATACTCTGGTAAGCGCTGACAGAAGAAAGCTTATAGTAAGAAATATTCCACTGATAATTATCAGTAGTGTGTTATTTCTCCATCCGGTTTTAGGAGTTATCTCAAATTTCCAGGTTTCATCTCCTATTGTAAATATATAAGAAACCGGATGATCTATTTGACCATCGGACTGATAAACCACTGTATAAGTATCACTCCAGGGAGTGTCTGTTTTTAAAATTTTGTATTCATATCCAAAATTGGAAAGTGCACTGACTGCATCTGAAAAAATATTCGGAACACGCAGGATAGCAATGGTAAATCCCCAGAAATACTCTTGTCCGTCGTTATCTTTCAGGTAGACTGGATTGCGGACTGCAATTCCATAACCGCCCTGTTTTAATTCGAAGGGTCCCTGCGTAATGATTGTATGGTTATCTCTTGCGTAGCAGGAAATCTCTTTACGGTCTTTATCATGGAGCAGATCAATCTTACCTGCTTCATTTCCTTCAGCCGGATAAATATCTGTTACAACACCATTGGGAGCGAGCTGCACGCTTTCAATAGAATCAGACATAAGATTCCCGGCAATCGTGTCAAACTGGTGAATCTCGCCATTTTCACTGATTAAGATCTGTTCCAAAGCATCTGTAATTTCAATTCCATTTGCAATTTCATTCTTTATGCGTTCACCATAGGTGGTTGCGTTTAATTGTGCCAATATGTGTCTCTGATTTTTTTCATGGGTGTCTGTTTTGTATAAAATCAAACCAGCAAGGCATATGCCCAGTAAAAAAATAATAAGAGGCACAAGTGTTTTCTTCTTCACTTGGTTCACCTCATTTTATGCATTGGATTTTTTATAATAAAGCATTATATCATAGACGTTAAAAAAGAAAATAATGTTTCTGAAAAAAGACAATATATTTTGGGGCTTTCTCTTTGCATATGATGAAGCTTGACGAAATTTAAATTTTCTTTTTATGTAGAAAAACTTGACATAATTCTAAAAAAAAGATAAACTTGTATTATTGTGATTGCACAATGAAAATTAAATATTGAGGAGGTGCTCCTGTGACAACAATTATTGTTGCAGTTGTCGCTGTAGTAGCCACTCTACTGATTGCAGTTCCTATTACTAGTAAAGTTTCTGTGGATAACAAAGTTAAGAAAGATGCAGAAACAGTTGGGTTAGCAGAAGACAAGGCCAGAGGAATTATTGATGAAGCGTTAAAAACGGCCGAAACAAAGAAACGTGAAACCTTATTGGAAGTAAAGGAAGAATCTCTCCGTACAAAGAATGAACTGGAGAAAGAAACCAAGGAACGTAGAAACGAACTGCAGAAATATGAGAAGCGTGTCTTAGCGAAGGAAGAAACCGTCGATAAGAAAGCTGAAGCAGTTGAGAAGCGCGAGGCAGAGTGCACAGCGAGATTTGCTGAATTGCAGAAGAAAGAAAAGAGAGTAGATGAACTCGAGCTGAAAGGAGTACAGGAACTGGAACGTGTTTCCGGTCTGACCTCCGAACAGGCAAAAGAAGAATTGCTCAGATCTGTGGAAGACGATGTAAAAGTTGATGTTGCCAGACTTTACAAAGAGCTTGAGAGCCAGGCGAAGGAAGAAGCAGGAAAGAAAGCCAAGGAATATGTGGTAAATGCCATTCAGAAATGTGCGGTAGACCATGTTGCTGAGACTACTATTTCTGTTGTACAGCTTCCAAGCGATGAGATGAAGGGGCGTATTATCGGACGCGAGGGACGTAATATCCGTACTATGGAGACTCTGACAGGTGTGGATCTTATCATTGATGATACACCAGAAGCAGTCGTTCTCTCATCCTTTGATCCTATCAGACGTGAGGTTGCAAGAGTAGCACTTGAGAAGCTGATCGTAGATGGACGTATTCATCCGGCCAGAATTGAAGAAATGGTTGAAAAAGCACAGAAAGAAGTTGAGACTCAGATCCGCGAGGATGGTGAGAATGCAGCTATGGATGTTGGAGTTCATGGCATTCATCCAGAACTTCTGAAGCTTCTTGGCCGCATGAAATTCCGTTCAAGCTATGGACAGAATGCACTGAAGCATTCTATTGAGGTTGCACAGCTTTCCGGTCTTCTTGCCGGTGAGATTGGTGTGGATGTACGCATGGCGAAACGTGCCGGTCTTCTTCATGATATTGGTAAATCCATTGACCATGAGGTTGAGGGATCCCACATTGAAATTGGTGTAAACCTTTGTAAGAAATATAAGGAATCACCGCTTGTGATCAATGCAGTAGCAGCGCATCATGGGGATGTGGAGCCTGAGAGCCTTATTGCCTGTATCGTGCAGGCAGCAGATGCAATTTCTGCCGCACGTCCAGGTGCAAGAAGAGAGACACTGGAGACTTATACCAACAGGCTGAAGCAGCTTGAGGATATCACAAACCAGTTTAAGGGAGTTGAGAAATCCTTTGCAATTCAGGCTGGTAGAGAGATTCGTGTTATGGTAGTTCCTGATCATGTGAACGATTCTGAGATGGTACTTCTTGCAAGAGACATAGCGAAGCAGATTGAGGCTGAGCTTGAGTATCCGGGTCAGATTAAGGTTAATGTGATCCGCGAGAGCAGAGCTATTGATTATGCCAAATAATCGGAGTTAATTTACATTAAGAAATATTAAGAAACCGCTTCCGTATTTTTCTATAACAGGAGAAATACGGAGGTGGTTTTTTTGTATAATTTTGTAAGGGAAGGATTCAGAAGCGGTGAAATGGTAAAAGTCCTGCATAAAAAGAAAAAAATGGCGTACAATGGTACAGGGTGAATATATGGAAAATGTATTCAGTAATAAAACAAAGAGCAGTTTTCCTGGACTGGCGTTACTGCTTGCGGGATTCCTTGCCGGGATGCTGATTCCCAATTTTATTTATCGGTTTTCCTGGAAACAGCAGGCATTTTCTGCTGTTTATCTTTTGACAACCTATGGGAAAACCGGAGCAGAAGGTACAGATTATCTGTTTTTGATTCTGCAAATGAGGAGTGGAATTTATTTTCTTTCCCTGTTATGCGGCTTTACAGTATTTGGAGTACCGATAGCGGTTACGGCAATGTTTTTTATCGGTCTGGGATTGGGAATGGTATTTTCCATGTCTGTTTTACAGTTTGGACTTACAGGAGGCCTGGTTGCAGTGGGAATTCTGTTTCCTCAATATCTGATCTATCTGCCGCTGTGGAATGCTGTATATGGTATGGTTTACAGGGAATCTAAGGGAATCTGGCGCAATCATGGGATTTTTTCACGGAAGGTAAGTGAGTATCTTTTGAAAACTGTAATGTATACGGTATTATACAGTGTGGGAATATTTCTTGAATGGCGTGTAAATCCCTGGATATTAAGTAAAATCCTGGATTTCTCAAATTTTTTTTGAGTAAAAATCAAGTTAAAAATACAAGATATAGTATTGGTTACCATAAAATCTGCTTTATTTTGTAAAAAGAGCAGGAAAAGCCTGTTTTTATACGAATTTTTAAGGAAAAAAAGGTTTGATTTTATGTCAATTACAAAGTATAATACAGATACTTTATAACAAAAGAGACGGGAAGTAAACATATGGAACAGGAAATACGCGAGTTTATAGATTATTTACATAATACCAAAAAAACATCCAGAAACACAGAAGTTTCCTATCAGCGCGATCTGAATAAGATGGCAGCATATCTGGAAATGAAAGGAATCACTGTAGCTGCGGAAGTACGCGAATTTGATCTTATGGGTTATATGGATTATATGGAAAAAGAAAGCTTCGCGTCATCCACAATTTCCAGAAGTGTTGCATCTATGCGGGCTTTTTTTCAGCATATGTTTACCCTTCGAAAAATAGAGGAGAATCCTACGGATAATCTGAAATCACCTAAGGTGGAGAAGAAGCTTCCGGAAATCCTCACCATTCAGGAGGTAGACGATCTTCTGAAGCAGCCTGATCTGACCACACCTAAGGGGATTCGGGATAAGGCTATGCTGGAACTTTTGTATGCTACAGGCATGCGTGTAAGTGAATTGATCCATCTGGAAATCACAGATGTGAATCTGCAGCTTGGCTATGTAGTATGTCAGGAAAACAAAGAGCGTATTATTCCAATCGGAAATGTCAGTAAAGAGGCATTGACTCTTTATCTGGATAAGGGACGTAAGGTATTTGTGAAAGATGATGCAGAGCCAGCTCTGTTTACCAATTGTTCCGGAAAGGCCATGAGCCGTCAGGGTTTCTGGAAAATGCTGAAAGCCTATGCGCAGGAAGCCGGAATTCACAGAGATATTACACCCCATACACTGAGGCATTCTTTTGCAGTGCATATGCTGCAGAATGGTGCTGATATTAAGAGCGTTCAGGAAATGCTGGGACATTCAGATATTTCCACTACACAGGTGTATTTGAGTATGAATATTAACAGGATGAGGGATGTGTATATGAAGGCGCATCCGAGACATTGAGAAAAATCATATAAAAATAAGAACAGCTGCCAAGAGTTTGAACGCAGGTCGCGAAGCGACTGCGTTCATGAGCAAGTAGCAAAGCGGATTGCGAATGCCCGCTTTACGCTTTCCTGGCAGCTGTTTTTATAGGGAATTTCCTATTACATAAAACTAGAGCCTGTTTGAAAAATCATTCCTGCAATCTGCACGCCCCACTTTGCGGTATATTTCACCCGAATTCGGTTGTCGTAGCCCGCTACGACGCCCTCATCCGGGCAAAATCTCCCACAAATTGTGACGCACATCTTGCAGAAAGCCTTTTTCAAACACGCTCTAGCACATTTCTGCAATTGTATACAGCAGCTTCTCAGATTCCTCCCATCCAAGACAAGCATCTGTAATTGATTTACCATATACATGGTTTGGTCCGATCTTCTGGTTGCCTGATTCGATGTAGCTTTCAATCATAAGACCCTTAACCAGACCACGGACATCTGAGTCAACCTGACGGCTGTGAAGGACTTCCTTGGCAATACGAACCTGCTGCTCATACTGCTTGTTGGAGTTGGAATGGTTGGTGTCTACGATGGTAGCCATATTTTTCAGGTTTTTTGCAGAATATTTCTCAAAAAGAAGACGAAGATCCTCGTAGTGGTAATTTGGAATAGCCTCTCCATGTTTGTTTACAGCACCACGAAGAATAGTATGTGTCAGCTCATTTCCGGTAGTCTCAACTTCCCATCCTCTGTAAATGAAGGTATGGCTTCCCTGAGCTGCAACAACAGAATTCAGCATAACGCCAAAATCTCCGCTGGTAGGGTTTTTCATTCCGGCTGGAACGTCCATACCGCTGACTGTGAGACGGTGCTGCTGATCCTCAACAGAACGTGCACCTACAGCCACATAGGAAAGAAGATCAGAAAGATAGCGCCAGTTTTCAGGATAAAGCATCTCATCTGCACATGTGAAACCACTTTCTTCAATGGCGCGAATGTGCATTTTACGGATGGCTACAAGACCTGCCAGCATATTCGGCTTCTTTTCCGGGTCTGGCTGGTGAACCATGCCTTTGTATCCCTCTCCGGTAGTACGTGGCTTGTTTGTATAAACTCGGGGAATAATTAAAACTTTATCCGCGATCTTGTCCTGAACTTTACGAAGTCTCAGCAGATAGTCGCATACAGCATCTTCATTATCTGCAGAACAGGGTCCAATGATTGCAAGAAATTTATCGGATTTTCCAGTGAATACGTCACGGATCTCCGCATCACGTTTCTCTTTCAGTGCCTTGATCTTTGCATCAATGGGATATTGGTTGCGGATTTCGTCGGGTGTCGGAAGCTTTTTGATGAATTCAAATCCCATGGTATTTTCTCCTTTTATCGGCAAAATTTGCTTTCAACTCAACATTATAGTCGATGATGGAAAAAATGTCGATAGGTAAATTTCGTGAAAATTACTCTGATAAATCCATTTTGTTTAGAAAAATGAAATGAAGAAGGGTGAGAATCAGCTGTGAAAGAAGCATTCCGTAAAAATATCCCCGGATACCAATAATGGGGATGGAAAAGAAAACGAATCCGATTCGAATGCATACACCGGCTATATTGTGAAAAAGGCAGGCATCCGGACGGCCAAGTCCATTTAAAATACTTTCCAGTGCTGTGTTGGTGTAAAGAAAAGGACAGATAAAAGCCAGAGTCTTTATGTAGAGACCGGCTGTTTCACTATGGAAAAGAAAACTTCCAAGTGTATTTCCGAAAAAAAAGAAAAATAAAGTACAGAATACACCGAAGAAAAAACAGCTTTCCCAGGTTCGGCGGATCACATAGCGGATTCTGTTTTCGCGGCCAAGTGCCTGTAAGCCAGCCACAGAGGGCATAAGCATAACAGATGCGGAGTTTGTAAGCGTTGCAGGGAAAAGAATCAGAGGCAGAGCCATTCCTGTGAAAATTCCATATACGGACAGAGAATCAGCCCGATTCATTCCAGCCAGAAGCAGTCTCTGGGGGATCAGCACCATTTCAATAGCTGAAAGCAGGGTAAGCAGCAGTCTGTTAACAGAATGGGGAACTGCAATGTGCAGAATCTCCCCTGCAAGGGATTTACCGGAACCAGATCTATGGGTAAGCAGGTTTTTTTGTGTTTTTGATGAAAAATCGATCCCCAGAGCCAGCAGACTGGCTGTTACAGCTACCACTTCACTGAAAAGCGCACCTCCTGCTGCAATCACAGGAGTGATTTCTTTTTGCTGAGACATCAGGATCAGATAGATCATATAAGTACTGCCAATTCGTGAGAACTGTTCAAGAAGCTGGATAAAGGCCGGAATTCCTGTTTTTTTGCGGGCATAATAAAAGCTGTTTATGCATGAATGCAGAACTGAAAGCGGAAAACTAAAGGAAAGAATGCGAAGAAGAGGGGCTGTGCGAGGTTCTTTCAGAAGTAAAACAGCAGTGAAGTCAGCATTTAAATAAACAGCAAATGAAAAAACGGCAGAGCTTCCTGTTGCGAGGAGGGCTCCGATGAGAAGAACATTTCGGGCTTCTTTTTCTTTTTTCAGGGCAGTAAAAGAGGCACACAGTCTGGAAATAGCAGCCTGAATTCCCATACAGCAGGCAGCCAGTACGATTGCGTGAACGGGAATTGTGAGCTGATAAATTCCAACTCCCTGTGCACCAATGGTATGGGATAAGAATATTCTATAGAAGAAACCCATAAGACGGCTGGCAAGACCGGTAAGAGTAAGTATAAGGGTTCCCCGGAGAAAAAGTCTGTCAGACATATAGACCTGCCTATCTGTCTTTTTAGTTAGTTTATGCTGTAAATGTGCCTTGACAGAACTGTTATTATCTGGTAAAGTTAACTAGAAATCCAAGCGAAATACTAGGAAATAGAAAAGTACCTAAGGAGATAGATGAAACAACCCTTTCCCGGGAGTCTTTCATATCGAATTGATACCAATAAACCAGGAGGAAGAAAAATGGGAAAAATGATATATCTGGATAATGCGGCTACTACCAAAACCGCTCCGGAAGTTGTAGAAGCAATGCTTCCTTATTTTACCGAAATATATGGAAATCCATCCAGTATTTATGATTTTGCATCCAAAAGTAAAGAGGGTGTCAGCAGGGCAAGAGGCCTGATCGCAGATGCACTTGGGGCAAAGAAAGAAGAAATTTATTTTACAGCCGGTGGATCAGAGTCTGACAACTGGGCACTGAAAGCCACTTTTGAAGCATATAAATCCAAAGGAAACCATATTATCACAACCAAAATCGAGCATCATGCCATCCTTCATACCTGCGAATATCTTGAGAAAGAGCGCGGAGCGAAGATCACTTATCTGGATGTAGATGAGAATGGTATTGTGAAGCTTGATGAGCTTGAGAAAGCTATCACACCGGAGACGATTCTGATTTCCGTTATGTTTGCAAATAACGAGATAGGATCTATCCAGCCGATCAGGGAAATCGGTGCAATTGCGAAAGAACACGGAATCCTGTTCCACACAGATGCAGTACAGGCTTTTGGACAGGTGCCGATCAATGTTGATGAGTTAGGCATTGATATGCTCAGTTCCAGTGGACATAAGCTGAACGGACCGAAAGGAATTGGTTTCCTTTATATCCGTAAGGGCGTTAAGATCCGTTCTTTTGTACACGGTGGAGCTCAGGAGAGAAAGCGCCGTGCAGGTACAGAGAATGTTCCCGGAATCGTAGGATACGGTGTTGCAGCAGAACGCGCTATCCGTACAATGGAGGAGCGTACTGCGAAGGAAATTCAGGTAAGAGATCATTTTATTGACAGAATCCTGAATGAGATCCCATATGTGAAATTAAACGGTCACCGTACCACACGTCTCCCTAATAATGTGAATGTAAGCTTCCAGTTTATTGAAGGAGAGTCCATGCTGCTTATGCTTGATAATTACGGTATCTGTGCATCCAGTGGTTCCGCCTGTACATCAGGTTCTCTGGATCCGTCTCATGTACTTCTTGCAATTGGGCTTCCTCATGAGATTGCACATGGTTCCCTGCGTATGACATTAAGCGAAGAGACAACCATGGAAGATGCAGATTTCGTAGTAGATAAGCTGAAAGAAATTGTAGCATACCTGCGATCAATGTCTCCATTATATGAAGATTTTATAAAAAAACAGAAAAATTGATTAAAACACTTGCCAGGAGGAAAAAAAGATGTATAGTGAGAAAGTAATGGATCATTTCCAGCATCCACGTAATGTTGGAGAAATAGAGAATGCAAGCGGTGTCGGTACAGTAGGAAATGCCAAATGCGGCGATATTATGAGAATTTTCCTGGATATCGATGACGAGACACATATTATCAAAGACTGCAAGTTCAAAACCTTTGGCTGTGGTGCTGCAGTAGCGACCAGCAGTATGGCTACTGAGATGGTAAAAGGAAAAACAATCGAAGAAGCTATGCAGATCACAAATAAGGCAGTTATGGAAGCTCTTGACGGACTTCCGCCAGTGAAAGTACACTGTTCTCTTCTTGCAGAGGAGGCTGTACATGCTGCGCTGTGGGATTACGCACAGAAGCATCACATCGAGATCGAAGGTCTGAAGCAGCCGAAGTCCGATATCCATGAGGGTGAAGAGGACGAGGCAGAAGAGTATTAATTGTCGTCATCGATAAAAAAATAATATTTTTTACAGGAAACCGAATCCTTAAGCATATTTATTTCGTTACAGATAAATAAGTAGTAAAGATGAGGCAGACCGTAAAGTGAATTCATCAGGGCGGATGTTATCATCTGCCCTGAATTTCATATAAAGGGAAAGCAAAAAGAGCAAAAACTGAAACATCCTTAAAGAAAACGTAAGAATGAAGGAAGCAACGATGACAGGATTGACAAACGAACAGGTACAACAAAGAATTGAAGAGGGAAAAGTCAACGCCAATGAGAACCCGAATACAAGGAGCTATAAGCAGATTGTAAAGGAAAATGTGCTTACATTTTTCAACTTTCTGAACCTTGCCCTTATGATCATGGTATTGCTGGTGGGATCCTATAAGAATTCTATGTTTATGGGAATTATTGTGATCAATACGGTGATCGGAATCATACAGGAGGTACGTGCTAAGAAAACTCTGGATAAGCTGGCTATCCTGACTGAGAGCAAGGCAGTAGTCTTGCGTGAAGGGAAAAAATGGACCATTTCTACAGAAAAGCTGGTATTGGATGATATTCTTTTTCTGAAAACAGGAGATCAGGTGCCGGCAGATGCAAAGGTCCTGGAGGGAAATATTGAGGTCAACGAGTCACTTCTCACAGGAGAATCGGATAATCTTCAGAAAGCCCAGGGGGATGAGCTTTTTTCCGGAAGCTTTGTTACATCCGGAGAAGCCTGCTGTCAGGTTATCCACGTTGGCAAGGACAATTACGCATCCCAGATCACCAGCGAGGCCAAGGAATTTAAGAGGCATAATTCAGAACTTCGTAACTCTCTGAATGCTATTTTGAAAACTATCAGTGTAATCATTGTTCCTATGGGTATGCTGCTGTTTTATAAACAGTATTACATTGCAGGAAACGGCATTCGTGACGCAGTAGTGAATATGGTTGCGGCTGTTCTGGGAATGATCCCGGAAGGTCTGGTGCTGCTTACCAGTGTGGCACTGACACTTGGCGCGCTGACACTGACACGGAAGAATACACTGGTACAGGAACTGTACTGTATTGAAACTCTGGCAAGAGTAGATACTCTTTGCCTGGACAAGACTGGCACCATTACAGCCGGAACTATGTGCGTAGAGCAGGTACAGCCCTATGTGGAAGGAATGGAAATCAAGGCTCCGGATGGGGCGAATGAGAGTAAAATTGAAAGGACTATAAATGGGACTGCGGAGTCGGAGCTGGCTGTTACGGAAGTACAGTCTGGAACAGCAACTGTAACAGGATTACCGACGGAGTTTGGCCTGGAAACATTAGCGGGAACAGTTCAGAGGAATACTGAAACTGATTTAGCCATCAGCGGCGCCCAGCCAGAACTGACCCTTGGCGAGATCGAGCGCGTTATGGCAAATATGATGTCTGTTTTAAAGGACAAAAATGCCACCGCAGATGCGCTTGGAAAGCGTTTTTCCAGACGGACGGATATGCCTGTGGACCATTGTATTCCATTCTCCTCTGACCGAAAATACAGTGGCGTGGCTTTTAAGGAAGAGGGAACCTATCTGATGGGAGCTGCCCAGTTCCTTTTCCCGGATGGAAATGAAGACCTGATTAAGCAGTGTGCTTCTTATGGAAAAGAAGGGCTGCGTGTGCTGGTACTGGCTCACAGCCCAAACCTGAATCAGGAAAACGAAATTCCAGAGGGATTGAAACCGGTTGCTTTGTTCATGCTTACCGATATTATCCGAGACAATGCACCTGAAACTCTGGCATTTTTCAAAGACCAGGGTGTAGATCTGAAAGTGATCTCTGGTGATGATCCTGTGACTGTTTCTGCCATTGCAAAAAAGGCAGGACTGGAAAATGCAGATAAATATATTGATGCCACTACCATCACCACACCGGAGGATATGGAGCGTGCCGTTGCAGAGTGTTCCGTATTCGGCCGTGTAACTCCGCAACAGAAGAAAGAAATGGTGCTTGCCCTTAAGAAACAGAAGCATACAGTTGCCATGACAGGAGACGGTGTCAACGATGTTCTGGCTCTGAAAGAGGCAGACTGCAGCGTAGTTATGGCAGAAGGAAGTGATGCGGCCAAGAACATTGCAAATGTAGTGCTTATGGATTCCAATTTCGCTTCGATGCCGGAAATTGTGAATCAGGGCCGCCGCGTTGTCAACAATATCCGTACTGCCGCATCCATGTTCCTGATCAAGACCATTTTTTCCGTGTTGCTTTGTCTGATCACCATTTTCTGGGGCGAGAGCTATCCATTCGAGCCAATCCAGATGTCCCTGATCAGCGCCTGTGCAGTAGGTATTCCAACCTTCCTGCTTGCCCAGGAAAACAACTTTAACAAAATTGAGAGCGGTTTCCTTCGGTACGTATTTATGAATGCTTTTCCGGCAGCAGTGACCATCACAGGATGCGTGTTTACCATCATGCTGGTCTGCCAGAACGTTTACCACAGCAATACGATGCTCAGCACTGCCTGCTTCCTGGTAACCGGCTGGAACTATATGGCAGCACTGAAGACAGTATATGCACCACTTAGCAGATACCGTAAGATTATTATTTACGGTATGCAGTTTATTTTCTTTTTTGCAGCCGTATGCGTACAGAACCTGCTGGCACTTGGCTCACTGGAATTCGGAATGATTATTCTGGTATTTATTCTGATGACATTTTCACCCATCGTGATCGAGGCAATCACGGAATGGTGCAGAGCGATGTACAATAAGGCGCAGGAAAAAGAGAAAAAAGGACTTATTTCTTTGTTTTTGGAAAAGGTGCAGAAATAAGAGTAAAATAAAAAAGAAGTCGCGATATGAAACGGCTTCTTTTTTTATACAATATTATAGTTTTATAAATTCAGGCTTTCGGCTGCTGAAAATGGTGTAATATTTAAAACCGCAATCTGTGAGAACCTGTGCTGCTTTGTCAAAATCGTAGCCGATTTTATCCGGTGTATGAGCATCGGCGCCAATGGTGATGATTTCGCCGCCCAGTTCCTTATAGCGTCGGATGATGGTAGTGCATGGGTTGGCTTCTCCCAGACCATAGTGATAGCCGCCGGTGTTGACCTCAAGTCCTACATTTGTGTCCACCAGCTTTTTCAGAATCGCATCCAGAATATCCTGGTATCTTTTATAGGAATAAAACTGGTTCTTATTTGGACCATAGCGAACGATATAATCCAGATGTCCATAGGTATCCATTTCGTGAAATGCATCCAGATTCTCCAGAATGGATTCAAAATATTCGAGATATGCCTGTTCCTCGTCCCTGCCCTGGAAAAATTCCGGGTAGTAGGGATCTGCACCGTGAACCAGGTGTGAGGAACCAATCACAAGGTCAAAGGGATACTCTTTTAAAAGATTGTGAAAATATTGTCTAAGGTGAGGCTGCAATCCGATCTCAATGCCAAAATGGATGGCAATCTGATCTTTGTAAGCTTCCTTTAGCTCCATAAGCCTGGTGTAATAGGCGGGAAGATCCAGGGAAAATTCCAGATTATCCGGTGTGGGTGGATAATCCGGATCCAGATGTTCCGTAAAGCAGATTCCTTTAAAGCCAAGTTTGATGGAGCGAAGAATCATATCCTCAGTGGGAGTGTCGGAATCTGCGGAAAATGCAGAATGCATGTGGCAATCCCATAAAATTCTGTGGGGGGTGGAAAATATTTTCATAATAACCTCCTTAAAATATGATGATACCAGGGTCAAAAGGTCAAAAAAACTTTTGCCCCCAACATCTTAAAATATTGCAGACACAAAAAAGAGACAGGTAGAATACAGGAAAAATTACATATAAATGCTGGCACTGTGTCATAAATGGGATTTAACTGTCCTATTTAAGAGCAGTATATCATAACATAGGATATTTGTGGCAATTTGCCTGTTATTTTTTTGAAAATAGGCTTGAATTTTTGTTCGGAATTAGGTACAATACGCTATAGGTTGATGTTTCTTTCACAAAGATTGAAGCACTCACATAATTTTTACCATTTAATTCATAGGAGGAATTTATCATGGCAGTAAAAGTTGCAATTAATGGTTTTGGACGTATTGGACGTCTTGCATTCCGTCAGATGTTTGGTGCAGAAGGATTTGAAATCGTTGCTATCAACGACTTAACATCTCCTAAAATGCTCGCTCACTTATTAAAATATGACTCAACTCAGGGAAGATACGCTCTTGCAGATACAGTAGTAGCTGGCGAGGATTCCATCACAGTTGACGGAAAAGAAATCAAAATTTATGCAAAAGCTAACGCTGCTGAGCTTCCATGGGGAGAGATCGGTGTAGACGTAGTTCTTGAGTGTACTGGATTCTATACATCCAAAGACAAAGCTCAGGCTCATATCGATGCAGGTGCTAAACACGTTATCATTTCCGCTCCGGCTGGAAACGACCTTAAGACAATCGTTTACAATGTAAACCATGAGACTCTTACAAAAGAGGATCACATCATTTCCGCAGCTTCCTGTACAACAAACTGCTTAGCTCCAATGGCTAAAGCACTTAATGACCTTGCTGCAATCAAATCCGGTATCATGTGCACAATCCACGCTTACACAGGCGATCAGATGACACTTGACGGACCGCAGAGAAAAGGCGATCTGAGAAGATCCCGTGCAGCTGCAGTTAACATCGTTCCGAACAGCACAGGTGCTGCTAAAGCAATCGGTCTTGTTATCCCAGAACTGAACGGAAAACTTATCGGTTCCGCACAGCGTGTTCCAACCCCAACAGGTTCTACTACAAT
>NZ_CAKRNY010000018.1 GCF_934371575.1 uncultured Blautia sp.
CTGACTGTTATCCCCCAGTATAAGGCAGGTTACCCACGCGTTACTCACCCGTCCGCCACTAGAAATAAATTAAATCTGCCGAAGCTTCAATAAAGTATTTCCCGTTCGACTTGCATGTGTTAAGCACGCCGCCAGCGTTCATCCTGAGCCAGGATCAAACTCTCTGATAAAGTGTTTGATGCACTCAAGACAACCAACTAGCTTAGTTATCTCTCGTCATTACTGTTTTAAAAGTTTTCATCCGAAAATGAATTGTATAAAGAAATTTTCGAGAATCGTATGTGTTTCACTGTTTAGTTATCAAGGTTGTTTCACTGTCGTTTTCTTTGTGACAGCTTGTTTATTTTAACTCATCTTTATTTGTTTGTCAAGAACTTTTTTCAAGTTTTTTCAAAACTTTTTTTCGATGATATTTCGTCTTCGTTGACGACTTGTCTACTTTACCATAAGTGTAAGGCTTTGTCAACTACTTTTTTGAAATTTTTAAAAGTTTTTAACTTTCAAAATTTCGAACGGAGAAGGAGGGATTTGAACCCTCGCGCCGCGTTAACGACCTATACCCTTAGCAGGGGCACCTCTTCGGCCTCTTGAGTACTTCTCCAGTCTCCGAACTACTTAACAAATGTTAAATTGTGGAGTTGCGCGTTTTTCATAGCGCATTTGTTATTATACTTAAAAGGGTACTTCTTGTCAACAACTTTTTTTAAGTTTTTTTATTTTTTATCAATAAAAAATTTTTAAGCAAGTGCAACATGCTTTTTCAGTGCTTTTCATTTGCCTGAATGGTCTCTTCAATCCTTCTTTTAACCTCTGCTGCGATCTCTGTTGATTTCATTTCTTTATATTCCTCATATTCCATTGGTTTCAAAAAATGAATCTGTACATTCAACATTTTGGCAGATCCGGTATCAAACGCTTTATAAGAATCAATCAGAGCAACCGGTACAATAGGACACTTGGCTTTCATTGCTGCTTTGAAACTTCCACCTTTAAATTCCTGTGGATGATTACCATTTTTGCTTCTGGTTCCTTCTGCAAAAATAAGATAGTTTCTTCCCGCTTTTACTTCTTTGGTTACGTTAATGATAACCTGCATAGACTGTTTAATATCTTCTCTGTCAATCAGAAAAGCTTTCATACATGTGAATACCTGTTTTAAAAAAGGTACATTTCCCACTTCTTTTTTTGCTACCACTGAAAATGGCACCGGGCATACTTCCATTATTGCAAGCACATCATATAAGCCCTGGTGATTTGGATAAAATATAAATCCATTCTGTGATGGTATATTCTCTACTCCATATGCGTCTATATGAAGATTTCCACCCCGGTTGGCTGCATGGTCAATTTTTTTCAGCATAGCATAGCGCTGTTCCTCAGTATACTTATCCACATGTGAGGCATACCAGTTTAACATAAACCAATAATACGGTACAAACAAAATATTTTTTAATACCATAACAATAATTCTTTTCATTTCGCAAACTCCTTTCCCATATGGCAAAAGGCTGCTGCAAGATCCTATCATCCTGCGGCAGCCTCCCCTTTTACTCTGCGTTCAGCTTATTAGCAATTTTTTCTTCATATCCCGGATTCTTTTTAATAAATACATTGTATGCTTTTGTATAACTCTTGTAAGAATCTGTAGTCATAAATTCAGCATAATCTGTGGCTGCCTGATTTCTCAGCTCATCTGTAATATCAGATGGCGGCATTACATAGTATTTTTTATCTTTTTTCTCCACCATATAGGTTCCAATACAGGGATATTCCTGCTCATTTTCCAAAACCAGATTATATCTGATGTATACATACGTATAATTTCCGTTTTCAGAAATCTTGTCGCAGTCTTCGATTTTCACCTTGGCGGGTTTGTGAACTTCAAAATATTTCAAAGTAGCATCAATTTCACTCTGAAGAAGCTCATTCGTGTTCTTACTATCATTCTGGGTATAGCACTTCTTTACCTTCTTCTCACTTCCATTTACATAATTCTTTATAAGTGCTTCCACTACTCCTTCGGGCGACTTATGGTTCACGCCACATCCGGACATTGCCATAACCACCATCATTGCAACACCCAGAATTAAAATTCTTGTTTTCTTTTTCATTGCTTCACAGATCCCTTTTATTCTTCTTCATTTGTATCCTGTGAATCCTCTACCTGGAAAACCTCTTCTGTTTTCTCGGTTGTTTCCTCACTGCTGCCTGCAGAATTCTCTTCTGCTTTTTCGCGCACTTTGGCAACACTTGCCACAGTTACGCCTTCATCCAGATTGATCAGTTTCACTCCGGAGGTGATTCTTCCAAGAATGGAAATTCCGGCACAGGTAATACGAATAATGATTCCCTCTGTGGTAATCATCATAATCTCGTTTTCTTCATTAACAGCCTTGGCGCCAATTACATTACCGGTTTTTTCAGTAATCTTATAGCACTTCACACCTTTACCGCCACGATTCTGGCAGGTAAATTCACTCATGGCAGTACGTTTACCCATACCATTCTCGGATACTACCAACAGATAATCTCCCTGAGAATTCAGCTGCATTGCCACAACTTCGTCACCTGCGTCAAGATTCATACCACGTACGCCCATAGAGCTTCTTCCGGTACTTCTCACGTCGGTTTCCTTAAAGCGGATACACATACCATCCTTTGTTACCAACATAATATCCCTGGTATTATCTGTAGCCTTAACTTCAATAAGTTCATCGTCATCACGAAGTGTAATGGCAACAAGACCTGTCTTACGTACATTTGCATACTCTTCCATTGGTGTTTTCTTCACAAGACCATTCTTAGTCGCCATGACCAGATATTTGCCTTTTTCGAATTTACGCATAGGAATAACAGCTGTGATACGCTCTCCCGGCATAAGCTGCAGAAGGTTAACAATTGCAGTACCTCTTGCAGTTCTTCCTGCTTCCGGGATCTCGTATGCTTTCAGCCTGTATACACGTCCGGTATTAGTAAAGAACATCATATAATGATGTGTTGTAGTCATAAGCAGCTCTTCGATATAATCATCATCAATAGTCTGCATTCCCTTAATTCCACGTCCGCCTCTGTTCTGGCTTCGGAAGTTATCTACGGTCATTCTCTTGATATAACCAAGCTTTGTCATAGTTATAACTGTATTCTCTCTTGGAATCAGATCTTCTGTGGAAAGATCATACACATCATATCCAATGGCAGTTCTTCTTTCATCACCATATTTCTCAGCGATTGCAAGGATTTCCTCTCTTACAACGCGAAGAAGAAGATTTCTGTCAGCAAGAATTGCCAGGAATTTACGGATTTTTTCCTCTAATTCCGCATATTCAGCTTCCAGTTTTTCTCTTTCCAAACCGGTAAGAGCTCTCAGACGCATATCCACAATAGCCTGAGCCTGTACATCAGTCAGTTCAAATCTGTCAATCAATTCCTGCTTTGCAATCTGAACATTACGGGCAGCACGAATAATCCGAATAACTTCATCAATGTTATCCAGAGCCTTTAACAGACCTTCCAAAATATGGGCACGTTCCTGCGCTTTATTTAAATCATATTTGGTTCGTCTGGTTACAACATCTTCCTGATGTGCCAGATAATGTTCCAACAGTTCTTTCAGATTGAGAACCTTAGGTACCAGGCTATCTCCCTGAGGAACTACGCAAAGCATGATTACGCCGAATGTGTCCTGAAGCTGAGTATGCTTATAAAGCTGATTCAGAACAACATTTGCATTGGCATCTTTACGAAGATCAATACAAATCCGCATACCTTCACGGCTGGAATGGTCATTTAAATCTGTAATTCCGTCAATCTTCTTATCGCGGACAAGCTCAGCGATTTTCTCGATCAGACGTGCTTTGTTTACAAGATACGGAAGCTCTGTAACGATAATACGGGACTTTCCATTAGGCAGAGTCTCAATATTCGTTACCGCGCGCACACGGATCTTGCCTCGTCCGGTGCGATATGCCTCCTCGATTCCCCTTCTTCCAAGAATGGTAGCACCTGTTGGAAAATCAGGACCTTTTACAACATCAAGAAGCTCTTCAATTGTAGTCTCTCTCTGTTCTTCGACTGTATTATCAATTATCTTTACAACTGCATTCACAACCTCGCGAAGATTGTGAGGAGGAATATTAGTAGCCATACCAACCGCAATACCTGTAGTACCGTTTACCAGAAGATTCGGGAAACGAGACGGAAGCACCTTTGGTTCTCTCTCTGTTTCATCGAAGTTCGGCTGGAAATCTACTGTATCTTTGTTAATATCAGCCAGCATTTCCATGGAAATTTTGCTGAGACGGGCCTCTGTATATCGCATGGCAGCTGCGCCGTCACCATCCACAGAACCGAAGTTTCCATGTCCGTCAACAAGCGGATAGCGGAAAGACCAGTCCTGAGCCATATTTACAAGTGCTCCGTAAATAGAGCTGTCACCATGAGGATGATATTTACCCATGGTATCACCGACGATACGGGCGCATTTACGATGCGGCTTATCCGGACCGTTGTTCAATTCAATCATAGAATACAGTACTCTTCGCTGTACCGGTTTCAAACCATCCCTTACATCCGGAAGTGCTCTTGAGGCAATAACGCTCATGGCATATTCGATGTAAGATTCTTTCATGGTTTTTTCCAGATCCACCTCATGGACCTGGTCAAAAATCTTGTCATCCATATTGTTCTATCTCCCCTAGATATCCAGATTCTTTACAAAACGTGCATTCTCTTCGATAAATTCACGTCTCGGCTCTACCTTGTCACCCATCAGAGTCGTAAACACAAGGTCAATTTCAGAGGTAGCAGCCTCATCCATTGTTACTCTGAGAAGAATACGCTTCTCAGGATCCATGGTAGTCTCCCAAAGCTGATCTGCGTCCATTTCTCCCAGACCTTTGTATCGCTGGATCTTATTGTTGGAGTCTCGTCCGATTTCGGTAAGTATGGAATTCAGCTCATCATCATCGTAGGCATACCATACTTTCTTGTTTTTCTCAATTTTGTAAAGCGGCGGCTGTGCCAGATATACATATCCCTGCTTGATCAGTTCCGGCATAAATCTGTACAGGAATGTAAGCAGCAATGTAGCAATATGGGCACCGTCAACATCGGCATCCGTCATAATAATGATTTTGTGATATCTCAGCTTGGAGATATCAAAATCCTCATGAATGCCTGTACCAAATGCAGTAATCATAGCCTTGATCTCTTTATTTGCATAAATCTTATCAAGACGTGCTTTTTCTACATTCAGAATTTTTCCACGGAGAGGAAGGATTGCCTGTGTGGCACGGTTACGTGCTGTCTTTGCAGAACCACCCGCAGAATCTCCCTCTACGATATAAATTTCACAGTTCTCAGGATTCTTATCAGAACAATCTGCAAGCTTACCCGGAAGAGACATGCTGTCCAGAGCAGATTTTCTTCTGGTAAGGTCTCTTGCTTTTCGTGCAGCTTCTCTTGCTCTCTGAGCAAGTACAGATTTCTCTACGGTAGCCTTTGCAACTGCCGGATTCTGCTCCAGGAAAATTTCCAGCTGCTTACTTACCACGCTGTCTACAGCTCCTCTGGCCTCACTGTTTCCAAGCTTCTGCTTAGTCTGACCTTCAAACTGAGGATTGCCTATTTTAACACTTACGATAGCCGTCAGACCTTCTCGGATGTCATCACCTGAAAGATTCGGTTCACTGTCCTTCAGAAGTTTATTTTTTCTGGCATAATCGTTAAATGTATTTGTAATAGCATTTCTGAAACCGGTAATATGAGTACCACCTTCAGGAGTATTAATATTGTTTACAAATCCATACGTATTCTCTGTGTAGGAATCATTGTGCTGCATAGCTACTTCTACAGCTACACCATCTTTCTCACCTTCACAGTAAATAATTTCCGGATACAGAGCTTCTTTACTTCTGTTCAGATAGGTCACAAATTCACGGATTCCACCTTCGTAGTGGAATGTTTTCTCCCGTTCCATACCTTCTCTCTTGTCTGTAAGAACAATCTTCAGACCCTTTGTAAGAAACGCCATCTCACGAAGACGCTGTTTCAGAATGTCATAATCATATACTGTCTCTTCGAATATCTGCTTATCCGGAAGGAATGTAACGGTAGTTCCTGTGGCATCATTACATTCTCCCACTTCCCGGAGAGGATACATCGTCTTGCCCCGCTCATATCGCTGCTCATATTTCTTTCCATCCCTGCAGATCGAAACTACAAGCCACTCAGACAATGCATTAACTACTGACGCACCTACGCCATGAAGACCTCCTGATACCTTGTATCCTCCACCGCCAAACTTACCGCCGGCATGAAGAATGGTAAATACCACCTCTACAGCTGGAATGCCGGCTTTATGATTGATTCCTACCGGAATGCCTCGTCCATTGTCTACAACTGTGATGGAGTTATCAGGATTGATCGCTACATTTATTTCTGTACAGTAACCGGCCAGTGCCTCATCTACGGCATTGTCTACGATTTCATATACAAGATGATGAAGACCGCGGCTTGACGTACTTCCAATGTACATACCCGGTCTCTTACGTACGGCTTCCAGGCCCTCCAGAATTTGGATTTGGTCCGCACCGTATTCCGTATTTGTTTCGCCCATGATATTCCTCCTGTTATAATCTATTTAAGCGGATATTCCAGATCCGCTTTGCTTCTTGTTCATTCCTGTTTTTGCGCATAAAAATACAAATTTATTATATCATAAAATCCCCGTTTTTGCCAGTTAAATGCCATTTCCTGATGTAAAAAAAACAGCGTATTTTCAACGAATATCCGTCAAAAATACGCCTTATCATATACTGTTATCTATTTTACTTCCAGTAATGCCTGATAAATGTCTCTTTTCGTCACGCCACGGTCTTTAGCAACCATTTTCATAGCCTCTTTACGTGCTATTCCCTGATTCTCATAAATCGCCATGTGTTCTTCAATCGACACATCATTCCAGGATTCCTGTGCCTCCATCTCCATTTCTTTCCGATTTCTTCCCTCAATTACCAGTACACATTCTCCAAGGGGTTTCTGATCCCTGTAAAAGGCAATCAGATCTTCTATGGTAGTCCGAAATGCAGTTTCATGCTTTTTGGTCAGTTCCCTGCAAAGGGTCATTCTGCGGTTTCCGAGAGCCTGATACACTTCCTGAAGAGTCCCGACCAGATGATGTGGTGCCTCGTACAGAATAATGGTACGTGTTTCATTTTTCAGTTCTTCCAGAATGGCTTTTCGCTCCTTTTTGTCAGAAGGTAAAAATGCCTCGAATGCAAACCTGCGTGTGGAAAGTCCGGACAAAGTCAGTGCCGTAATACATGCTGCCGGTCCCGGAAGAGAGGTTACCTCAATGCCTGCATCATAGCACATGGCAGCCAGCACTTCACCGGGATCAGAAATCCCCGGAGTTCCTGCATCTGTGATCAATGCCACATTCATCCCCTGCTGCATTTTCTCAATGAGAGTATAAGCTTTCTCCACTTTGTTGTACTCATGATAACTGGTCATCGGTGTTTTTATGTCAAAATGATTGAGAAGCTTGATGCTGTTGCGGGTATCTTCCGCAGCAATTAAGTCCACTTCCTTCAGAACACGGAGCACACGAAGCGTGATATCCTCCAGATTTCCAATTGGTGTGGCGCATAAATATAATTTACCGCTCATGTTTTTCTCCCTTTTTCAATCTTAGATCATATCATACAATTCCAGAATATCCTTTGTATAAACACCCGGTTTCTCATATACGATCAGTGGTCTTTCCACTGTTATCCTGGAATTTCCGCCTTTCAAAGCCTCTATAAGCACCATATTAGGCTCCCGGTCAATATATGGGTAAACAAGCTGCATACGTTTTGGTTCCAGCTTATATTTTGTCAGTACATTCATAATTTCAGTTAATCGGAACGGTCTGTGCACCATGTAAAAACGGCCCCTGTCTCCAAGAAGCTTAGAAGCCTGACTTACCACATCCTCCAGGGTACAGAGAATCTCATGTCTTGCAATTGCCTTTGGCATATGAGGATTGGTCAGTCCGTGCTGCCCGATCATATAAGGTGGATTACATGTGACAACATGAAAGGAAGCTGTCCCGAAAATGCTGACAGCCTCCTTAATATCCCCCTGTCTGATACTTACCCTGTCCTCCAGGTTATTGTATTTCACACTTCTTGATGCCATCTCGGCACATTCTTCCTGAATCTCCAGACCTGTAAAATGCTCTCCCGGGGTCTTGGAGGCAAGGAGCACCGGTATAATGCCGGTTCCTGTCCCCATATCGAGAACTCTCTCCCCGTTTTTCACCTTTGCAAATCCCGACAAAAGAACAGCGTCCATACCGAAGCAGAATTTCCGGGGATCCTGAATGATGTAATATCCATTCTGCAGATCGTCTACCCTTTCATTCTCCTTCACAAGATCATTAATCATTTAATTTGGAATCTCCCTTTTTATCTTCCAGATCCTGCAGTTCCCTTAATTCCTGTTCAGATACCTTAACTTTCTTTTTTCTGGAACGGAATTTCAAATCACTTACAGGGAATTCCTGAATTTCCTTCTCATCACCGATTTCTACAACTACCTTTACAAGCTGGCGAAGTACATTTACACTCTGTACATTGCCCTGGATTCCATCCGGAGTAGTTACTGTATCTCCGATTCCCGGAAGTCTGCGATTCAGCTCTTCATAGGTCTCCTGCTCATTCTTCAGACAGCACATGAGTCTTCCGCATACACCTGAAATCTTTGTCTGATTCAGAGAAAGATTCTGCTCCTTTGCCATTCTGATAGATACGGGAGCAAATTCAGAAAGATAGGTATGGCAGCAAAGACATCTGCCACAAATACCAATTCCTCCAAGAATCTTGGTCTCATCCCTTACACCAATCTGGCGAAGCTCAATTCTTGTTTTGAAAATAGATGCCAGATCCTTTACCAGCTGACGGAAATCAATTCTGCCATCTGCTGTAAAGTAAAACAGCACTTTATTATTATCAAAAGTATACTCTGCATCGATCAGTTTCATCTCAAGTCCATGCTCGCGAATCTTCTTCTGGCAGATTTTGAAAGCATCCTTCTCACGCTCTCTGTTATACTTCTCTCTGTCATCATCATCCTGGGTAGCTACACGAAGTACTTCCTTCAACGGATGCACAACCTCATCATCGGCTACCTCCTTAGGTGCAAGCACCACCTTTCCATACTCAACACCGCGGGCTGTCTCCACAATTACATGATCACCCGGTCTTACTTTATAGTTCTTCGGATTGAAGTAATAGATTTTACCTACATTCCGAAATCTTACGCCTACAACTTTTGCCATTCTATTTCTCCCTGATTGTAAGGAACAGAAGCTCAAGAGCAAGTTCTGTATTTACATTTGCACGAAGTCTTACCTTCGTCTTCTCAAGTGCATCCAGAATCTTCTCAAGATTCTCATAAGAACGCTGGCTTGCCTGCTCCCTTATATAATTTATTTCCTGCTTGAACACAAGATTATCAACTTCTCTGGTGGCCTTGAACATCAATACATCACGGAACCAGAACTGGAAAATATCCAGATAATCGCTGATATTCTGCTTGTCATTGGAAAGATCCCTGATTGCTTCTGTGAGCTCATATACTTCCATGCCGTCTGCATTTTTCAAAATACGAAGAGCATTCTGGGTCATATCTGCAAAATCCTGAGATGTAGCTGCCTGTTTCGCTCTTCCAATACTTCCGTGAGCGTAGGAAGCATCAATCTCCGCCTGATAATCCGGTATATGAAGATGTTCCATCAGATACTTCTTCACCAGCCCGTCATCTACTACTTTCAGGTCCAGACGCACGCATCTGGAACGGATTGTCGGCAGCAGGGAATCAATATTGCTTGTAAGAAGCATAATAACTGCATATTCCGGCGGCTCCTCGATAGTCTTCAAAAGAGCATTCTGCGCCTGTGGATTCAATAATTCTGCATTTGCCACAATATATATCTTATACGGACTACAGTATGGCTTAATATCCACATCATTGATCACCTGTTCCCTGATCTCGTCAATTGTAATAACATTCGGCTTCTCATGAGTCACCATAATGATATCAGGATGATTCTTGCCGATTGCCTTCTTACAGGAATCGCAATGTCCGCATGGCTCTGTACCACCTTCTTCGCACTGCAATGTCATGGCATAAGTTCCTGCCAGTAATTTCTTTCCTGAACCAGGGTCACCTGTAAAAATATATGAATGGGACACTTTCTCTGTTTCTATGGCATTCTTCAAATGTCTGATTATTTCCTCATGTCCTATAATATCGTTAAACCCTAACATCGGAATCACCTCACCCTTATCATTTTGTACAAATACTATCTGACTGTATTCCTCTTAATTCTATCATGTACAGCAAAATCATGCCATAGTTTTTTATGAATTTATTATGATTATGATTGTCTGATATATTCAGCAATCTCGTCTACGCATTCATCTAAATCAATATTTTGGAACCTTCTCACAATCCCGGCAGCAGCAATTTTTTCTTCTGCAAAATCCTCCTGATCAGCAAGAAATCTCCGGCACATTTCCTCATACCGTGGTGTCTTCTGGCTGCGTTCCCTGCTCAATGCTCTCGCAAGGCGTTCCCCATCCTCAACTTCAATATAAACAGGACAAAGTACCTCTTTGCCATAGTATTCTCTCATTTTCACATAAGATTCCAATGTACCGATTCCCAGATAATCAGATTCTTCCAGCTTTATCTGCCCATCATCTGCTGTAAAATAAGTCCAGATCCCATGTACGGTCTGATAAGCCCTTGCTTCGATCAGACTTCCCTTACTTCGAAATTCTTCTAATTTTCTGTCATCTACAAAATAATATTGTTTGCCTTCTTCTTCCTCTGCCCTGATTGGTCTTGTGGTATACAAAACAAGCTTTTTCAGTCCAAGCTCCCTGCGAGCTGCCAGTCTTGCATAAATGTGATCCTTTCCAGACGCACTTTTTCCCATAATGTAAAATATTTTTCCCATAAATTTTCAGGCAGTGGTTTATCCATCTGCCTGCTCCTTTACTACGCTTATTTTTTCATTATTTTCTCCGCAAAGACCGTGAATATTCAGTCCCTGCGCCATGTATCTTCTCACATTCCTTGTAAAAAGTCCAGTGATCTGTTCGCCTGGAACAATAATAGGGATTCCCGGCGGATAAAGATATACGAATTCCGCAGCAATTTTCCCTGCGCTTTCTTCCAGAAAACAGAGCTGTGCCTGAGCATCCATCGCCTGAGAAACAGGCATAAGCTGTTTCATAGGACCACATTTAACACACTCCTGTTTTTCTGTTTCTGCCTGATCTTTTGGATTTCCAGCTGCTTTTGCAGCCTCCTGCCTGTCAATTTCCTTTATGGCTTCGCAAAGCCTCTGAAACCCTTCCCGGGTATCACCAACTGCTGCCAGTGCAAGCACATAATTTTCTGTAGTCATCTCCACTTCCAGATGATATTTCTCTCGCAAGATCTGTGAAAGCCCCGGTCCGTTCAGGGAACTGTGAACAGTGGACAAAATCAGCTTGGAACGGTCATAATCAAACATTTCGGTCATGCTCTTTTCATTCTTTTCCTCATCATCCTCTTCAGGTGTCCGGAACAGACGTATATACCTGCACTGCCCCAGCTGTCTGTGGGCATTTTCCAGATTTTCCGTAAACTCATCAAACATTCTTCCACTATCCTTCTCCAGCTTCGCTACACAGGCATCCAGGCTGGACATAAGAATATAGGAAGGACTGCTTGTCTCATAAATACCAAGAAATCTGCGAATCAGCTTTTCACTTACACGGTCACTGCACAGGTGAAGAACTGCAGTCTGAGTCATGGCCGGCAGCGTCTTATGGAAGCTCTGGATCACTACGTCAGCACCAAGATCAACTGCTGATATGGGAAAATAATCTGAAAATCTGAAATGAGCTCCATGAGCTTCATCCACAATCAACGGAACCCCGTGTCTGTGAGCAGCTTCCGCAATCTGGCGGATATCAGAAACTACACCATCATAAGTAGGGGATGTAAGCAAAACAGCTTCGATTTCCGGATTTTCCTCCAGGCATCTTTCCACACGGGATACGGAAATAGAACCATTTATCCCCAAATCAGGATCATAATGTGGATAAATATATGTGGGAACCAGTTCCCTCAGATAAATTCCATGATAAACTGCTTTATGACAATTTCTCGCCACCAGTATCTGACCGCCTTTTTTTACAGCGGCTGAAATGGCAGTAAGAATTCCCGCTGTACTCCCATTAACGCTGAAAAAGCTTTTCCTGGTACCATACATTTTGGACAGAGCATTCTGTGCATCCAAAAGGATTCCTTCAGAATGATGCAGATCATCAAATCCATCTATTTCTGTAATATCTCTCTCAATGGGAAAATCACCTTCCACACATGCCCTGTTTCGCTTATGCCCTGGCATATGAAAGGGATAAAAGTCAGATTTGCCGTAATTCTCCAGTTCTTTATATAGTCTATTCATTTTACCTCACAATCTGATCGTAATTTCTGATATGCGCTTACAATAAACGTTTGCCTTTAACCGCTATCACACCTTAAATCTGTATCCAACTCCCCAGATAGTTTCAATATACTGCGGCTTGGCATTATTAAACTCAATTTTTTCACGTATTTTCTTGATATGAACAGTAACTGTAGCAATATCACCTACTGATTCCATATCCCAGATTTCTCTGAAAAGCTCCTCTTTGGTAAATACTCTGTTTGGATTCTGTGCCAGAAAAGCAAGCAAATCAAATTCCTTGGTAGTAAAGGTTTTCTCTTCGTTATTTACCCATACACGGCGGGCAGTCTTATCAATCTTAATTCCACGAATTTCTATAATATCGTTTTTCTGGGCTGTAGAACCGATCAGACGATTATAACGCTCCATATGTGCCTTGACTCTGGCAACAAGCTCGCTTGGACTGAATGGCTTGGTCATATAATCATCTGCTCCAAGTCCCAGTCCCCTGATCTTATCAATATCATCTTTCTTAGCAGAAACCATAATGATGGGAGTATTTTTCGCATCTCTTACCTGACGGCAGATTTCAAAACCGTCTACCTCCGGCAGCATAAGATCCAGAATAATCAGGTCAAAATCCTCTTTCAGTGCCATATCAAGCCCCAGATCACCTCTGTTGCAGATTATAACTTCAAATCCTGAGAGCTCCAGATAATCTTTCTCAAGCTCTGCAATCGCTTCTTCGTCTTCAATGATCAGAATTCTGCTCATTCCATTGGTACCTCCTGATATTTTCTAAGTACAAAATACATAATCGTGCCGATTCCCAGCCGGCTTGTAGCCCATACCTTGCCGCCATGGTCCTCCAGAATCTTTTTCACAATGGACAGACCAATTCCGCTTCCTCCTTTTGAAGAATTTCGTGAAACATCGGTACGGTAAAAGCGGTCAAAAATATAAGGCAAGTCTTTCGGACCAATACCTTTTCCATTGTCCTCGATCTCAATCTGGATAAAATCACCCAC
Organism: uncultured Blautia sp.; assembly: GCF_934371575.1. Taxonomy (GTDB): domain Bacteria; phylum Bacillota; class Clostridia; order Lachnospirales; family Lachnospiraceae; genus Blautia_A. The sequence continues at coordinate 13,522 of NZ_CAKRNY010000018.1, forward strand.
ATCTTTAATCCGAATCTGAATGATTCCCTTCGGCTTGTCCATATATTTGATAGCATTGCTTATAACATTATGGATAACGCGGCGAATCTGTTCACCGTCTGCAATTACCATAACATCTTTTTCCACGTAGTTGGCATATACCAGCTCTATCCCTCTGGTCTCAAGTTCCAGGCCAACTTCTTCTGCACAATCTGCAAAATAATCTTCCACATTCAGTTTACTGAAAGTATAGGGAATGCGGTTTGTATCGATTTTGGAATAAAAGGTCAGCTCATTGATCAGATGATCCATCTCGTTTGTTTTATTATAAATAGTCCGGACATAGCGATCCATTTTCTCAGGAGTATCTGCCACACCGTCCATGATTCCCTCTACATATCCCTTTACCGCTGTAATAGGAGTTTTCAGATCATGGGAAATATTACTGATCAGCTCACGGTTTTCTTTTTCAATAAGGCTTTTTTCTTCTGTGGATTCCTTCAGACGGCGGCGCATTTCCTCGAAATCCTGACATAGCTCTGAAAATTCATCATTTCCCTCCACGTCAAGAACGAAGTCCAGATTACCCTCTTTTATATTCTGCGTCGCTTTTTTTAATTTAACCAATGGTACAGCAATGCTGCGATATACCCACAGTCCCACCACCAGAGCAACAGAGATCAGAATAACAAAAGCGCTGATAAACAAATCCTTCGCCATCACCCGTACTCTGCCCTGGCTGTCAGCCGAATCTGTTATGGATATATCGTATACTGTTTCACCGCTCTCGGTCGTAACCTGTGTTTTCTGATGCTGCGACTGACTGAATCCGTACAATGTCGCAGCAAACAGAAGCAAAGGAATAAGAATGATCATGGTAAATCCCAGAATAATTCTTGTTTTCAGCTTCATAACAGCAAATCCTCTTTCTTGTATTTGTAAATAGATTATAGCATAAAGCTCTGGTTTCATCTCTTAATTTTCTATAAAAAAATAGCCCTATACAAAATAGCCTGAAAAAAACTTTTTCAAGTCTTTCCCAGGCTATTTATCACATTTTCATAATAATTTTATGCAAGATATTTCTTCAGATCCTCAACCTTATCCAGATGCTCCCACGGAAGATCTACATCTGTACGGCCAAAATGTCCGTAAGCAGAAGTCTGTTTGTAGATCGGACGGCGAAGATCAAGCATCTTGATGATTCCTGCCGGACGAAGATCAAAGTTCTCACGAATGATCTCTACAAGCTTCGCATCAGATAATTTTCCTGTGCCAAATGTCTCCACATGAACAGATGTAGGATGTGCAACACCGATTGCATAAGAAAGCTGGATCTCACATTTATCAGCAAGTCCTGCTGCAACAATATTTTTCGCAACATAACGTGCTGCATAAGCTGCTGAACGGTCAACCTTTGTACAGTCTTTTCCTGAAAAAGCACCGCCGCCGTGACGTCCTGTTCCACCATAAGTATCAACGATGATCTTACGTCCTGTAAGACCACTGTCTCCATTCGGTCCGCCGATTACGAAACGTCCTGTAGGATTGATGAAATATTTTGTATTTTCATCTACCATGTCTGCCGGAATGATCTGGTCAAACACATATTTTTTGATATCTGCATGGATCTGCTCCTGTGTAACATCCGGATCATGCTGGGTAGAGCATACAACTGCATCAATACGTTTCGGAGTTCCATTTTCATCATACTCAACTGTTACCTGAGTTTTTCCATCTGGTCTTAAATATTTCAGAGTACCGTCTTTACGAACCTTTGTAAGCTGACGGGCAAGTTTGTGCGCCATGTTGATTGCATATGGCATGTATTCTTCAGTCTCATTGGACGCGTAACCAAACTGGATACCCTGATCACCGGCTCCGATGGAATCAAGCTCGTCTTCGTTCATCTGATCTTCTTTCTGCTCAAGTGCTTTGTCAACACCCATTGCAATATCAGCAGACTGCTCATCAAGTGCTGTAATTACTGCACATGTGTCAGCGTCAAATCCGAATTTTCCACGGGTATAACCGATTTCACGGATTGTCTGTCTTACAATCGCCTGAATATCAACATATGCATTTGTTGTGATCTCACCCATAACCAGAACAAGACCGGTAGTGGTAGCAGTCTCACAGGCAACACGGCTCATTGGATCCTTTTCAATTAAGGCATCCAGAATTGCATCGGAAATAGCATCACAGATTTTATCCGGATGACCTTCAGTTACGGATTCGGAAGTAAATAAAATTTTTTCTTTGTTTTCCATTCTTTTGTTTTCCTTTCTTCAATGGAGAGAAAAAAAGAACAGCCCGGACAAGCGGACTGTCTTATAAAGTACAATTTATATAAACAATCCTCTTATTGTTCGATTACTCGCTCAGGTTGGCACCTTCCTCTCTTTCGAGGGGTTGCCGTGGCTTCATAGATCCTATGTATCTCCACCACTCTGAATAAAAGGCTATTCTTCTGTTTTCCTGTTGCAAGCAATACAATATACTGATTGCTTATAATTGTCAATAGACATTTGACATTATATGACTATTTTCATCCCACACGGAGACGAAATTTCTGAATTTCCTTCTCACTGGAAACACGTTCGATCTCTGCACCAAGGCTGCGAAGCTTCTCTTCAAAGTTCTCATAACCACGCTGGATATAAACAATATCATCCACAATGGTAATTCCCTCTGCTGCCAGACCTGCAATAACAAGAGCAGCACCTGCACGAAGATCCGGTGCACTTACTCTTGCGCCAGTGAGCTTTTTCACACCATCGATGATAGCGGAATTGCCCTCAACCTTAATACATGCTCCCATTCTTGAAAGCTCGTCTGCATATTTGAAACGATTTTCAAAAATACTCTCTGTTACAATACTGGTTCCTTCTGCAAGTGCCAGTGTAACAGCGATCTGTGGCTGCATATCAGTAGGATATCCAGGATATGGAAGTGTCTTCACATGGGTACGGTGAAGTCTGCCGACTGCGCGGACACGTACTGCATCATCAAATTCCTGAACCTCACATCCGATTTCCTCAAGCTTGGCTGTAGTAGCCTCAAGGTGCTTCGGAATTACATTTTTAACCATAACATCGCCGCCGGTAGCTGCTGCAGCAAACATAAAGGTTCCTGCCTCAATCTGATCCGGAATAATGGAATACTCTGTACGATGAAGCTTCTCAACGCCCTTGATACGGATCACATCCGTACCGGCGCCCTTAATATTGGCTCCCATGCTGTTCAGGAAGTTGGCAACATCTACTACGTGCGGCTCTCTTGCTGCATTCTCAATAATCGTACGTCCTGGTGCAAGAGATGCTGCCATCATAATATTGATGGTGGCTCCTACAGAAACAACATCAAGGAAAATATGGCTTCCATGCAGGTTGGATGCTTCTGCAACAATCGCACCATGTAAAATATCAACTTTCGCACCAAGTGCTCTAAAGCCCTTCAGATGCTGGTCAATAGGACGGCTTCCGATATTGCAGCCGCCTGGAAGCGGAACCTCTGCTCTTTTATATTTACCAAGCAACGCACCAAGAAGATAGTATGATGCACGAATCTTCTTGATATATTCATAATCTACACTTACATCTCCAATTGTAGAACCATTGATTTTAACAGTTGACTTACTGATTCTGTCAACCTGTGCACCGATGCCAGCTATTGCCTCCAGTAAAACATTGATGTCCCTGACGTCAGGCAGATTCTCAATGAGGATAGTCTCATCTGTCATAATAGCAGCTGATAAAATAGCCAGTGCGGCATTCTTTGCTCCTGCTATCTCAACTTCACCCACAAGCGGATTTCCGCCTTTAATCACATACTGTTCCATAACACACCTCTATTATTTCTTACTCCTCGAGCCAAAAAGGCTATTGTCAGCTTATCTGCAATAACCTAAATACTCTCCTCTAAACTACGATTGCTTATTAACCCCTGTCTGTAGTGTTTCCAAAAGTGCCTGCAGACTTGCTTCCAAATCTTTCCCCTCTTCATCAACCACAATGTCTGCATATTTTTCATATAAGGGAACACGCTCCTCATACAAACTCTTCAAAGTCTGCCCTTCTTTCAGAAGAACACCTCTCTGTTTAAGATTTCCAAGTCTTTTTTCAAGAGTCTCCAAAGAAAGTCTGAGATAAACTACCTTCCCGATTGATTTCAAATGTTCCATCGCCTCACTGCAATAAACCACACTTCCCCCGGTAGCAATTACAGTGCTCTCTGTTTCTATAGACGCATTTACGCGGTTCTCAATGGCTTTGAAACCTTCTTCGCCCTCTTCATCAATGATCTGATAAAGGCGTCTTTTTTCTTCTTTTTGTATTAAAAGATCTGAATCTAAAAATTCGTATCCAAGTATTTTCGCAAGAACAACGCCCAAAGTGCTTTTTCCTGCACCGGGCATTCCAATTAATGCAATATTATTTATTTTCATTCGATATTCCCCTAGATAATAACACAAAAGATATATTATTGCAATCCCATTAAGAATTTGTTACTGTTTTCGGGTTTTTACATACGTTTTTACTGCCTGAACCATGCGGACCGCCGCGTTTTTTCCCCTTCTTTACGCTGTATCCGAAAGTTCCCAGTTTTTTACCCAGTCCCAGATATTCACCATGAGAATACACCATTAGTTTCGATTGATTAAGCTGAAATTTATTATTCTTATCCATATAAGCTTCATCTGCATGTACTGCCACAACTTCTGCCAAAAACATGTGATGGGAACCAATTTTTTCGATTTTTTTAACTTTACATTCAATATTTACAGGAGACTCACCAATCATAGGTGCTTTCACATGATCAGCCTTTTCCTTGGTAAGATGAAGCTCCTGAAATTTATCTACATCTCTTCCTGAACGCACACCGCAGTAATCTGTGGCATATGCCAGTTCCTCTGTGGTAAGATTCAGAACAAATTCTTTTGTCTTACACAGCATATCGTAGGAAAATCTTTCCGGACGTACTGAAATGCTTACCATGGGCGGATTGGTGCACACCGTTCCAGCCCATGCCACTGTTATTATATTATCCCTGCCCTCTCCATCGGTAATGCTAACCATCACAGCAGGGAGCGGATAAAGCATATTGCCTGGTTTCCAGGTCTGTTTTGCCATAATTTTACTCCTGATCAGTTAAAATCGTTCGCCATGATCTGTGCTGCTTCCATCATGGCCGGAATCATCTGTTTCTTACGGGAAACCACACCCTTCAGGTGGAAGCATTCGTCCTCCGGATCCTGCTGAAATGCAATTTTTCCCATTTCCTCACTGCCTTCTCCGTAATAAATCACGTCAGAAGACTCATCCATAATATTGGTTAACATAAAATAAACACGGGAAATTCCATGGCGGCCGCACTCGCTTACCATAAACGGTTTCAGGCGGGCTTTGATTTCCTGAAGCTCTTCCTCGTCCATGGAACTGATCTGTCCAACACCGAAGGCTACATTGCCCTCTGCAATAAATTTCTTGTAATCCTGATAGAAAATTTCCTCCGGAGCTTTATCCTTCAGATTGCTTCCGGCCTTGAACATTTCCCTTGCAAAATCTTCAATCTTAATATCTGCGATCAAAGCCAGCGCACTTGCAGCAATCTTATCCTGCTGGGTACAGGTAGGTGAACGGAACATCAGTGTATCTGAAATGATAGCTGCACAGAGAAGTCCTGCAATTTTAGGAGGAATTTCCAGTCTCTGTTCATCATAAATCCGATAAAGAATGGTTGCGGTACATCCAACCGGCTCGTTTCGGAAATTAATAGGCTTCATCGTCTCCAGTGAACCAAGCTTATGATGATCAATGATTTCCAGAATTTCGGCTTTATCAATATTGTCAACAGCCTGGTCTTTCTCATTATGATCTACCAGAATCACCTGTTTCTTGTGCATATCCAGGAAATTTCGTCTGGAAATAGTTCCCACACATTTTCCCCGCTTGTTGATAACAGGGAAAGCGCGGTGACGATGCTTGATCATAACATCCTGAATGTCATCTGTGAAATCTTCTGTATTGAAGGTTACCAGATTGTCTTTTTTCATTACGTAATTTACCGGAATACTCTGGTTGATCATACGGGCAATTGTGTAGGTATCATATGGAGAAGAAATGATGATGATCTGTCGCTCCTGTGCCTTCTTGATTACCCGCTCGCTTACCTGAATATTCATTCCCACAATAATGCAGCTTACATTCAGTTCGATTGCCTTTAACTGATCTTCCTCTCGATTACCAAGAATGACCATATCATTTTCTTCGATATAGTTCTTCATCACTTCCGGATCCGCAGTTCCGATAAGAATTTTTCCCTTGGTAAAATAACCGTGACCATTTCCTTCCACAATTTCGCCATCAAGGGTATCTTTTATCTTGTTATACTGGGTTCTGGCATTTGAAAGAAGATAACTGTCTTTGGTATCCATGTAAACATCAGCAATATCTCCGATAGTTACAATTCCTTCCAGCTCATCATCACTGTTGCAGATTGGCAGGGTAACAATGCCCTTGTTCTGCATCATATCCCAGGCATTTTTCAGGGACATGGTACGGTCTGCGTCCGGCTTCGGGCGAATGTCCATATCTTTTACCTGTGTTCCGATATTTCCCAGATAGGCTGGCGGCTGTACACCGAAACGGTTCAGCACGTACTGGGTTTCTTCGTTGATCTGACCGGCGCGTCTTGGAATATAGCGCTTAGTCTGGGTGGTTCTGTTTTTGATATCTGCATAAGCAATTGCCGAACAGATGGAATCCGTATCTGGATTTTTATGTCCCATTACAAATACTTTCTGATTCTTCATTCACATTCTTCCTTCTGAAATCACAGTTTAATGTTGGCAAATAAAGATCCAAGAGATGTCGTTGCTTCTTCACCAGACTGTGGAATCTGGATTTCCTCTTCCTCCACTTCTTTTGCCATCATGTCAGTTGCCTCTTTGATGCTCAGGCTCAGTTTTCCGTCTTTTACTGCGGTTACTTTTACCTTAACTTTATCTCCCACTGAAAGAACCTCGGAAGGTTTGCGGATTCTCTTCTCACAGATCTGGGAAATATGTACCAGACCTGACACACCATTTCCAAGATCAACAAACGCACCGTATGGCTGAAGGCTCTCTACAGTTCCTTCTGTTACAAATCCTGGCTGAATATTGGAAATTTTATTTTTTCTTTCCTCTTCTGCTTTTTCCTTTAAAATTTCTTTCGCTGAAAGGATCAGCTTCTTGTCATCTTTGTTCACATCAATTACCTGAACCTGAATACGTCTGTTCAGATACTCATTTGTGTCTTCCACATAGCCAAGTGCAAGCTTGGATGCTGGAATAAAACCGCGCACACCTTCCACATAAGCAACTGCGCCGCCATTTACAACACCCTTTACAACAACATCAAGAACTTCACCGGAGGCTTTCAGTTCTTTTAATTTATCCCATGCAAGGACATCTGTTGCCTCAACTTTGGATAAAAGGATATTACCGTTTCCGTCATCTTTTTTTACTACAGTGGCAGATACTTCGTCTCCCGGATGCACTTCCTCTTTTACATTAAAGCCCGGCTCTCTGCTGTAATCTTCTACTGGAATGATTCCTTCTGCATAATATTTCAAATCTACAATAATTTCTTTATCATCTACACTGACAACTGTTCCTGTGAGAATGTCGCCTTCTTCAATTTTCTTAAAAGAAGCTTCAAGTTCAGCTTCGTAGTCTTTCATTGTCTCTGCCATGACCTATGACTCCTTTCAAAATACAGGGCTGAAGCCACCAACGGCTCGGATGCCACTTTTTGGGTTTATTATAGCACACCCCATTTTAGTTGCAAATAAAATCTTTGAGAGTATTCCTCATGCATCCAGTCACATTCTCGCGGAGCGTTTTTTGCTTTATTGAATCATTACGAAGTAATTTCTTATAAAAAAACCTCCTGCAATCTTGCAAGAGGCATGTAAATTCTCCCTAAACGAGGAGTGCCCCGACAGTAACTGCCGGGGCGATTATTATGAAAAAATTTTATGTGTAATGGTGTCATTACAACGTCTTCTGTGTATGTTCTTTCGAACTGATTATATAGTAGCAAACAGTTATGAACAAACAATGAACAAAGAATGAACTTTTGGTTTATTTGCACAATTTATTCTTTCATTTTCCTCTTTTTTTATAAATTTGCCACATTTACGCTTTCACTTTAATTTGGTAAAGCTATGCATTTTGCACATTTTCTTATTCTTATTCGAATAATCCTTTTACAAAATCGATCAATTTCGACACAAGTCCTTTTGCATCGTCCTTTGTCACACCCATATCCTGAAGCTTATTGTAAACAGAATTAACATCACTTCTGAGCGCATCCTCGTCAATCTTTGCATCCAGAACCTTACGCACTACAGAAACAAGGGCATTCACATCTGAATCGGAAAGTGATACACCAAAATGCTCTGCAGCCTGATCAACTGCGCTTCTTACCTGGTCATCTGTAATATTCTGCTGGTCTACAAGATCCTTGGCATACATAATAATGTCTACTGCCTTCCCCGGATCGGAAGCAAGAAAATCAATTCCGCTGTCCAGAAGACTTTCTACAACTTCTGTATCACTGGATGCCATAACCGGCACCGGCATGGAACATGCAAGAAATCCTGCAAGAATAAATGCTGCTGATTTTTTGATTTTTATCATGATAATTACCTCCTGATTAACGCTCTGTTCATAAACTACTGAAATCTGCGCACATTTCGTAAAAAAAGTGATTCCCAGATTTCAGCTTATTATACTACACCCTTCCCCTTTATTTGTAAATTGTATCTAAAAACTTTATAATCTTTTTATAACTAATTCCTAAAAGTATCCCATTTTTCCCTCCTGTTACAAATCTTTTTAAATTCGTTCATTAATTTTTCATAAGATAAACACGATTCTTTCAAACTTTCCCGATATACTAACATCATAAAAATAATAACAGCCAACATTATTTTTATAAAATTTCTTTTTCATATGTCGATCACGAAAATGTGATTGACTCTCCTTCCTTTTAAAAAATATATTTGAGACAAAATAAAAATCACCCGTTTAGCCACCGGGTGATTTTTATTTGTTCCGTGAGCAAAAATGCTGCAGAACTCCCTATCTAAGTTTATTAAAAGAATTGGCAAGATCTGCAAACTCCTTCAATGTAAGAGCCTCACCTCTTACATTGATCGGAATCCCGCTCTGCGCCATAGCTTTCTCGATCTCCTCTTTTGAAAAATCAAGCTCTGGTGAATTCTTCAGGCCATTAACCAAAGTCTTTCTTCTCTGGTTAAAAGACGCCCGAATCAGCCGGAACATCAGCTTCTCATTATCTACCTGTACTGGCGGCTTCTCATATCTTACAAGCTGAATCACCGCACTTCCCACCTTCGGTCTTGGCATAAAACAGTTCGGCGGAACATTTGCAATAATCTGAGGTTTTGCATAATACTGAACAGCCAGAGACAGTGCCCCGTAATCCTTTGTTCCAGGGCCTACCTGCATTCTGTCCGCAACTTCTTTCTGCACCATAATGGTGATAGAAGAAATAGGGACATGATTTTCAAAAAGTCCCATAATAATTGGTGTGGTAATATAATAGGGCAGATTTGCAACCACCTTAATTGGCTTTCCGCCATTTTTCTCCTGTGCCAGTGCTGCAATATCCACTTTCAGGATATCCTCATTGATCACAGTCACATTATCCCATTCCTTCAAAGTATCATTTTCCAGAATGGGAATCAGTGTTTTATCAATCTCCACTGCAACAACTTCTCTTGCAGCCTCTGCCAGATACTGGGTCATGGTTCCGATACCAGGTCCGATTTCCAGAACGAAATCATCCTTAGTGATCTGAGATGCATCTATTATTTTTTCCAGAACATGGGTATCGATGAGAAAATTCTGACCAAACCTTTTCTGGAAAGCAAAATTATACTTTTGAAGAACTTCAATGGTATATTTCGGGTTTCCTAAATAAGGTCTGGTCATGTTAATTTCCTCTTTCTTTTAATTATTTTTTATTTTGAAAAATCTTTCTCATAGAGAACTGTAAATCCGTCACGGTCTACTCTTTTTTTCTTGTTAAACTTCAGAAGTCCACCCTGGGATTTCGCCATTGCCGCGTCAAGCATGTCCTTAACTGCACCAATATTCATAGGCTGGTCTTCCTTCTGGTTCACACCGATCAGATTGTACAATGCAAGCATACCCATCTGGTCAATCTTATAACCATTTTCCTTGGTATAAACTCTTGCAAAATTCACAAGCTCATCATTGGTAAATACCGGAATATTGATCATAGATGTAAACTTCTTCGCAAATTTCGGGAATTTCGCAATCAGTTTACGCATTCCGATTTTCTCATCTTCAATGATAACAGTAAGTCCGTCAGTACGGAATTCCATAGCCTTATCCAGAATCTCAACCGTCTCCGGTGCAAGCTGATTTGCATTCTCAATTACCAGGAAACCGCCGCGAAGTTTATTTACAACCTTCGCAATATCCATATCATTCAGCTGCTCTGCAAACACATATGCAACCTTAGATGCAGGCAGATTTAATTCCTTACAGATAGCCGGGATCAGACTTGCGATCAGTCTGGTCTTACCAGTCTCTTTTCCACCCATAACAATCACGTTTCCTGTCTTGGATGTCTTATCAGCAGCTGCCATCTGCACATCACAAAGTGCACTGATCAGCTGATCCTTCATTCCCGGAACCTTTACAAAGTATGTAAACAGTTTCTTCTCATCATCTGTAAGTAATTTTTCTCTCGGAACAATATCAGCAGGATTTTTCTTATCCTTCGGCTGAATAGAAGCAATAAACTTCTCCAGCTCTTCCTCTTCTGAAAGCGGCTCATCAACTTCCTGTTCCTCATCCTCTGCAAACTCAAAATCTTCATCGTCTGACTCATCCGCGAAATCCAGTTCCTCATCAGAATCATCAGTTTCCTTCTCGGCATTTTCATCCTCATCGATTACCGGAGGATCATCATCTTCTCCAATACTCTCTTTAAGAAGCTTGGCAATAAATTCATCCTCTGACATGGAATCATCGGAAAGTTCTTCCTTGCTGCCTGAAGGTCCATTCAAAAATTCATCCTCTGCTGCCTGAAGGTCTTCCTCAGAAAGAAATTCCTCTTCCTCAAGCTCTACAACCGGTTTATTCTCTTCTACTTCTTCAGCGTCTTCCACTGCTTCAGTATCTTCTACTTCCTCGTCTTCCGGATCAATTACTTCTTCCGGAATTTCCTCTTTGTTTTCTTCTTTAACAGGTGTACGAGACTTTACGGAAAATTTCTTAGCAGCTTCTGCAATTTCTTTATTTTCTTCCTGTACCTTCTCTTCATCAGGCTTCTCATCTGGAATTTCGATTCCCTGTGCAGTAGCTGCTGCCAGAATGGTATCCTCCAGATTGAAGTTTGAAAAATCAAATGCCGGTATCTCCTCAACTTCTTCTGCGTCTTCTGTCTTATCACTGTAAAGATTGTTCTGTGCCGGTGCCTTCGGTACCTCTGCCTCTTCCGCAGACATCTTTTTCATGGAATCCGGAATATTCAGTGTAGGCATTTTAAGATTTTCCGGATCTACAGGCTTCTCTGCCGGTTTCTCTACTGTTTCTTCTACTGTTTCTTCTTCTGGTTTCTCTTTCGTCGTCTCTTCGGGTTCCTCAGCAGTCTCCTGAACCTCAGTTTTCACCTTTCCGGTTTCAGGCTCAAGCTCAGGAACACTCTCATATTCTTTTTCTGAAGCAGGATCCCGAAGCATCTCTTCCTGAACCTCTCCGTTTTCTTCAGAAGAAGTGATACTTTCTTCAGTCTCATCCATTTTACGATTTCCAAAAATATCACGAAGTCCTTTGGAAATCTTATCCTGAAGACTCTCTACTCCATCCAGATCTTCTGCTTTAATCTGAATGCTCTCGATGTTATCATCATTCTGAGTCTCCGGTGCCTTCTCTTCTTCCTGAACCTTCTCTGCTTCTTCCGGTTTCAGAAGCTTAGGTACAAACTGCTGCTCATACCTTTCTTTCTCCTCACCAACCAGGACACCCATACGCTGCTTCAGATCCATAGCCTTCAGCACGTAGCTGCCCTCGTTGAACCAGAGAATAATCTCATTACAAAGCTCCAGACATTTTTCCTTGTCCCCATCCTGATAATACAGTTTGGCAAGCTCATAGGACCATTTCTCAGTAAATTCTTTCTCCTTATACTCTTCCAGAACCTTGATCTGTTCCGCACTTGGAGCCTTCTTCGCTTTCAGAATTTTATATTTCAGAATGTACTGAGTATTGTCATTAGGCGCAACCTCTCTGTACTCCTGATAAAATTCCATTGCCTCGGAAATTTCTCCCAATTTCAGAGATACCTCTACAAGACGATAAAGAATGTTCTTTCCAATGGAGGCTCTGTGATAAGCAAGAAGGAAAATTTCCTTACTGTCCTCATAACGCTTATTAGCCGCATATATCTCACCAACCACACAAAGGGTACGAACATTTTTCACACGGCGCCAGTCAATGCTGTCTACAACATTCATGGCTCCTTTATAGTCTTTCTGTTCTACTAAATGGTTAATCTCTTCAAGTTTAACCCGAAATTCCTCTTTGTCCAAATTTTTCACCAACTTTCCATAGTTAATGCCAGTTTAGCATATAGCCTAATACTTCGCAAGTTAATTATGGGGCAAGTAAACCTGCCCATTTACAACATGAAACACTTTATTGATTTTAAACTGATGGCTTACAAAATCATCCAGTCCTGTACAGGTGATCAGGGTCTGGACATCGTGAATACTCTCCAGAAGATAATTCTGACGACTGCTGTCCAGCTCGGAAAGTACATCATCCAGAAGCAGAACCGGTTTGTCATGAATAATCTTCTCCACCAGATAAATCTCTGACAGTTTTAAAGAAAGAGCTGCAGTTCTCTGCTGCCCCTGCGAACCAAATTTTCGGATATCGATTCCGTTTACAGACACCATCAGGTCATCCCTGTGAGGCCCTGCCGAAGTCATTTTCATCCGAAGATCACGGTCACGGTTTCGAAAAAGACTCTCTTCCAGCTCTCCGCTCTCCACGCTTGGTTCATAAATAACTTCAATATTTTCAACGCCGCCGGTAAGATTTCTGTGAATTTCCCTGATAATTTCATTCAGAGATTCCACAAACTCTCTTCTCTTTTTGATAATCTTACGACCATAATTTACCAGCTGTACATCCCACACATCGAGAGTTCCCTCCAGACCAGACTGCCTGTACATATCCTTCAGCAGCTTATTTCGCTGATTCAGAATGTGATTATACCCTGCAAGATCTGTAAGATACAACTTATCCAGCTGGCAAAGCTCCGCGTCCATGAATCTCCGCCGTTCCCCGGGACCGTTCTTGATAATATTCAAATCCTCCGGAGAAAAGAAAACCAGATTCACAACGCCAAGAAGTTCTCGTGCTTTCTTTATGGGAAGACCATTGATTGCCACACCTTTTGCCTTATTTTTGCGAAGGTGCATATCAATCTTATAGGACATGGAATCCTTTCCAACTATCATACGGATATGGGATTCCTCCTGATCGAACCGGATAACCTCCCGGTCCCTGCTGCCCTTGTGAGACTTACTTGTTCCACAAAGATAGACAGCTTCCAGAATATTGGTTTTTCCCTGAGCATTATCACCGTAAAAAATATTGGTTCCCCTGTCAAAAGAAAGCTCCAGCGACTCATAATTTCTGAAATTGCTTAATTTTATGGATTCAATATAGGCCATTTTACTCGTTTCCGGACAGAACCTTCACATCCTGGCCATTATAGGAAATAACGTCACCGCCATAAACCTTACGGCCTCTTCTTGTGTCCACTTCTCCATTGACTTTTACAAGTCCGTCGCTGATCACATATTTTGCTTCAACACCATCTGACACAAGATCGGCAAGCTTTAAAGCCTGTCCAAGCTTAATAAATTCATCTCTGATCCTGATTTCCAATTTTATGCCTCCGCTCTTCCTCTTATCTTGCCTGATTTTGATTTATGTTAACCGGAAGAATAAGATACGTATAAGTTTCCTCTTCATCCCTGATAAAGCACGGCGCTTTAGGATTTACAAGGTAAATGTTAATAGTCTCATCGTCAATAACCTTCAGTGCATCAATAAGGAACCTGGGATTAAATCCGATCAGGATATCTTTTCCCTCTTTGTCAATATCAATATCCTCATTCATGGAACCCATTGCAGAATCGATTTTGAGTTCCATACTGTTATCAGTAATATGAATGATGATTGGTTTCTTATCTCCTTCTCTTACAAGAAGTGTGGCACGGTCAATACAATCCAGAAATTCTTTTTTGTTAATGGAAAGCTTTGTTTCATAATCACTGGAAAGCATCTGGTCAATACGGAAATATTCGCCTTCGATCAGGCGGGAAACTACCATAGTCTGGTCGAATTCAAATAAAATATGATTATTTGTAAAGTAAATGCTGACAATATCATCCATTTCACCGGATAAAATCTTACTGATCTCAGTCAGAGTCTTACCTGGAACTACAACCTTGCGGTCTGAATAATCTTTTTTCAGAGGCATTTTTCGAATGGAAATACGGTGTCCATCCAAAGATACAATTTTCAGACAATTGTCTTTAATTTCAAACAGCTCACCAGTCATTAATTTGTTGTTATCGTTGACTGCAATTGAGAATATTGTCTGATAAATCATATTCTTTAATGTATATTGAGAGATAGTTAACGGTTCATCTCTTTCAATCATAGGCAAATATGCAAAATCTTCACCTGATTTTCCAGGAATATTGAATTTTGCTTTTTCACAGGTGATAGTTGCAGCGAATTTTTCATCAGTTTTAATAGTAACATCATTATCTGGAAGTCTTCGGATAATTTCATAGAAGATCTTCGCATTCAGAGCAACCATTCCTTTTTCTTCTATAGTACCTTCAACAATAGTCTCAATTCCAAGTTCCATGTCATTAGTAGTAAATTTTATCTGATTTGTTGTTGCATCGATCAGGATACATTCCAGAATTGGCATTGTTGTTTTGGATGGTACAGCTTTTAAGGAAATGCTGACGCTCTTTAACAGGTTACTTTTGGAGCAAATGATTTTCATAATGTGTATAACTTCCTTTCTGGAGAAAATGGGTTTTTCATTAAATATATTTAAGAAGATATCCGCCGTATCCGCCGTAGGGGGTGTGAATATGTGAAAAACTCACTTCCGCCCTGTGAATAAAAGGGTTTCGGGTATGGATAACTTCGTGTAAAAGCATTGGTTTAGAGTGTGAATAACCTGTGTATAACCACATCAACGATTTTGACGCCAAAAGTTATTCACATTAATACACATAATGTCAACATCTTATACACATGAAATGTGGAAAAAATGTGTTAAGTTTGTGGATTAATTTTTTTCTTTAAAGTATCGATGGTGCTCTGCAGCTGTTCATTGGTCTGGAGCTCTTTTTCGATCTTTTCTACACCGTGCATAACAGTAGTATGGTCACGATTTCCAAGATACTGGCCTACATTTTTCAGCGGGATCGCCAGAATTTCACGGCAAAGGTACATTGCCACCTGTCTTGGCATCACAATCTTGGAACTTCTTTTATTTCCGCAAAGATCTGCAGTACTTACATTAAAGTGCTCAGCTACCATAGAAATAATGTAGTCCGCAGTAATCTGTTTATTTTCGTTTGGTGCCACGATATCCTTCAGAGCCTGTTCGGCAAGCTCAAGTGTTACCTCTTTTTTCTCCAGTTTTGCGTAAGCAACTACCTTATTGAAGGCACCTTCCAGTTCACGAATATTGGATTTGATGTTATTGGCAATATATTTGATAACATCTTCGCTTACATTGTAGCCATCCATCTCTTCTTTCTTATGAAGAATAGCCATTCGTGTTTCATAATCAGGCAGTGTAATATCTACGATCAGTCCCCACTCGAATCTTGAACGGAAACGCTCATCCAGAATCTCCATATCCTTCGGCGGTTTATCGGAAGATATGATGATCTGTTTGTTGGCACTGTAGAGACTGTTAAATGTGTGGAAAAATTCCTCCTGTGTGGATTCCTTTCCTATAATAAACTGAATATCATCGATCAGAAGTACGTCAATGTTACGATATTTTTCACGGAATTTACTCATGGCGGTGTTATTTCCATTACGGATCGTCTCGATCAGCTCATTGGTAAATTCCTCACTGGTAACATAAAGAACCTTGCTGTTATCATCATTTTCAATAATAAAGTGGGCGATGGAATGCATAAGATGAGTTTTTCCCAGTCCGGCGCCACCATAGATAAACAGCGGATTATAAGTATTTCCCGGAGATTCCGCTACAGCCAGCGCTGCTGCCTGTGCCAGTTTATTGTTGCTTCCCACAATAAAAGTATTGAATGTATACTTGGGGTTCAGATTTGCTTCTTCGCATCTGTCCTTAAAACGACTGTTCTGATCTGGTGTAACTTCGGAAGCAGACTTCTTCGCCGGAACGTCTTCCGGAAGGATGAATTTCACTTCGCAGTCAGTCATTCCGGTAACTTCGCTTATTGTAACCTGCAGTGGCAGTTTATAATTTTTGCTAATGTAGCTTAATCGTACCTGGTCGGAAGCGACGATGGTAACTACATTTCCACTGACATCATAAACCTTCAGGGGTTTCAGCCAGGTGTCGAAGCGAACATCGGAAAGATCGTGCTCCTTTTTCACAATTCCCAGGATTTCATCCCATTTTTCTATTACTGTGCTCATGTTTTCCTCCCGTACACATCGGATTCTTTCTTATATTAAGTGATGCCGTCCGTTGGCGACATGTCCGTTTATCAAAATATCAGTGAATAGAACCATAATTTACTTATGTATCCCGGAAAGTTTCCTGTTTATGGCTGACATTTTGATAAACGGACATAAATATCCTTATATATATTATAATAAATCAGGTTTTTTCGCAACGATAAAATCTGATTTATATAGGAAATTTATGTGGAAAAATATATACATCAGGAGAACAAAACAGGATTATTGTGGATTGGCGTAAAAGAATGGTCAGGCAGATGGAAAAATGTAGTTTTTAATATGAAAATAGGAAAAATAACTGTGGAAAAGTGCAGAATTGTCCACAAAACATCCACAATTTAAAAAAATTGCAGTGGATAATAAAAAAATTCCAGGAAAAAAATGGGGGATATCTTGTGAATAAACTGGAAAGTTATCAACATTTTGTGTGTGGATAAATGTGGATAAAAAGGTTGATAACTATTCTGGTTACCATAACATGGTCTTACTGGTTTCGATAATGAAAAATTATGTGCATAACTCTATCCACTGTCGAATCCCCTCGAAAAATGCTGTTTTTTGTGATAATTGCGATATAGTCAACATTCAAAAGTGGATATTTTTACTAATAATCCTCAGGTTATCCACAAGTTATCCACAAAATGTGGATAATGTTACGTAAACCTTTTGAAAAAGACAGGTTATGCACAGTGTGGAAAACTTTGTGGAAAAGAAAATTAGAAATTTGCAAGAATTTTTACTTGACGGGAAAGGTATTTATGAATATAATTCCTGACTTTCAGAGTTGAATAGTAAAATATGGTGCTAAGCCAAGGATTAAAACCTATGGCTTAGCATTTTTTTGATCTCTCCATCGCTCAGGAAATAGGACATCAGTGGCAGGTTGCAAAGGGATGCGAAATTTTTTATAAAGACTGTCCCGCGTGAAAGATTTATATATTGCCGTTCGGATATTTTAGCTACTCTAAAATCACGAACAAATTCGAATAAGTCTTCGGAACAATAATTATTTTTTAATACCTTGAATTGCAGCAATCTCGTTAGCAATACGGCGAGGTAGCAGATAAGGAAGTGACCTGTAATGGTGTCCTTCTTTTGCAGATATACAGGCCGTGCATCAAGCTGTGATTTCATGATGCGGAATGATTCTTCTATCCGCCAAAGATTATGATAAGCGGTATAGATTTCTTTATCTGTCATTGAGATTTCAGAAGTGACAAGCATGTTATATCCAGCAAGTTCCAGGGATTTTTTTATGAGATCCTCATTCATAGTGACTTTAATTTTCCCATTCGTATCGTTTCCTTTTTTGTCTGCAGTGGTAAAAATTACATATTTTGCAGAGTCACCGTATTCTGAGCGTTTTGCCTGTGAAGCTTTCAGCAGTTTTGCTTTTTCAACTTCTTTATTAATCTCATATATCTGCTTCTTGGCCAGTTTGGGATTAAAAGTAACAATTCTTTTTTCTGTTATCTTAAATTTTTTAATTTTTTCTGTTTCAGTATCTTTGAATTTATATTCAAACTCATCTACACATTCCTTGATACGGTATAAAACATCACCATTAGCATCTTTGATATCTCTGTAATCATTAGTGAGCAAAACCCAGGTTCTTTCGAGTTCAGGAAGCTGTTTTACGGATTTTGAAAAAATATATCCATCCCCATTTTTTAGTGCATGAAAGATGTTTTCTGCACAATTCAAGCCTTTATCGGCTATCTGTATGGTTCTTCCGGATACAGAGTTTCTTTTCTTTAGATCAGCAATCACTGTTCTGATCACTGGCTTTTCACTTTGATTTCTGGGAAACAGTTTCATGCCAATAGGGATCTGGTTTGCATCCAGTAAAAGACCTAATCCAACAATCGGTTCCTTTCTGTTTTCTTTTGATGGTCCTTTTCTTCTAAAATCGTCTTCTTTATCAATTTCAAAATAAAAGTTAGTGCAGTCAAAGTAAGTATGTGAAGTATCAAATTTATACATCTGCTGAATCTGATGATTATAGATTTCGATTATCTTTTCATACTCGCACCCGATATATTCAAGGCCATCATAAAGCTGGTTTAAAGAAAAATCATAAGATTCAAAAAGCTTAGGGATCACTTCAACATAGGTCTTGGATTTTGAACATGGCTGAACAAGCCTTGCATAAACTAGAGCAGAAGTCATGTCAAAAACATTAAAGCGAAAATCAGTAGCAGTCTGCATCAAGTCAATATATTTTTTTACAGACAGCTTATCGTTGATGTTCTTCATAGGGAAGTATCCAATAAGTTTTTCTGGAGAATCATCAGAAATCTGTTTTTCTTTTTTGGCATTTTTTTCAGCTTTAACTTCCTGATTAAGTCTGTTTACTTCTTCCTTGTAGAAAGAGATTGGATCCTCAATTCCTTTAGCTTGAAGTTCATGAACATAACCGATTGGTTTGTAAGCCTTATGGGCTGTGTGACCACGTTGAGGATCATAAAAACTTGAATATATTTGAAGATAAGTTCCTTTTTTGTTATTAGTTTTTTTAAGAAAATACGCCATAAAATCACCCTCCTATAGTATAACACCATAGCACCATATATGCAAGAGCAAAAAATAAATTTTGTCAAGATTTTAAAATAATAAAAAAAGCCAGCATTTATGCCGACTTGCGATAACTCGATATTATATTAACTCTCAAAAAAATGTGGTGCTAAATCCTAAAGACGGGTTACGTAAACCTTTTGAAAAAGACAGGTTATGCACAGTGTGGAAAACTTTGTGGAAAAGAAAATTAGAAATTTGCAAGAATTTTTACTTGACGGGAAAGGTATTTATGAATATAATTGAAATGATGTTCTGATTAGGTTAATTATTTTAAATTCCATATAGATAAAGGAGGTGCTTTACCTATGAAAATGACATTTCAGCCGAAAAAAAGATCAAGAGCGAAAGTCCATGGCTTCAGAGCTCGTATGAGCACAAAAGGCGGACGTAAAGTATTAGCTGCCAGAAGATTAAAAGGAAGAAAGCAGTTATCTGCTTAAGACCGTTAAGACCGCAGTTACTGTGGTCTTTTCTTCTATACAGAAATAAAAAAAGTAAAGATATCAGTAAAAGGAGAATCAGATGGAATACTCAGACTCCTTAAAGAAAAATAGCGAATTCCAAAAGGTATACCGAAAAGGAACATCACAGGCAAATCGGTATCTGGTGATGTATGTGCTTGAGAACCATGACAGGCACATGGAGAATCGTCTGGGAATATCAGTAAGTAAAAAAGTAGGGAATAGTGTGGTACGCCACAGAGTCACCAGACTGATCAGAGAGAGCTACCGCCTGAATGAGAGGTCCTTCCGTCAGGGACTGGATATTGTAGTGGTTGCAAGACCAAATGCAAAGGACAAGTCCTATCAGGAGATTGAGAGTGCGCTTATGCATCTTGCAGGCAGAATGAAGATCCGCCGTGAGGCTGAGATTCATACAGAAGAATCAAGTGAACCGAAGAAAGCAGATGAGCAGTAAGCTTATTGCTTTTTTACAGGAGAGTTTATCATGAGCAGATTTAGTCCAAAGAATATCATGATTCGTATGATTCGTCTCTATCAGAAATATATATCGCCGATGAAGAGAACAAAATGTCCTTATATTCCCACATGTTCTCAATATGGTTTAGAAGCAATTCAGAAATATGGTGCATTAAAGGGCGGGCTTCTTGCAGTGTGGAGAATTTTACGCTGCAATCCTTTTTCACATGGAGGATACGATCCTGTACCATAATCCGTGCTGATGACATAGTGTCCAATAAACGACACTTTAAACTGAATTTCAGCACGAAAATTCAAACTTTGACAATTGAATAGTTACACCGAAAAAGCCTAGGAGGAAACAAACTTGGATATGATTTTATTAACGAAGAGCAGTGTCCCGATTATCGGACAGGTTGCTTCTATTATGGGCTGGATCATGGACGGAATTTACAGAGTTCTTGATCTGGTGGGTATTCAGAACCTGGGTCTTTGTATCATTATCTTCAGTATTATTATTTATGCACTGATGACACCGCTGCAGGTTAAGCAGCAGAAGTTTTCTAAGTTAAGCTCTGTTATGCAGCCTGAGCTTCAGAAGGTACAGAAGAAATACAAAGATAAAAAAGACCAGGCGTCCATGCAGAAAATGCAGGAAGAAACTCAGCTTGTATATCAGAAATACGGTGTTTCACCTACCGGCAGCTGTGTGCAGCTGTTGATCCAGTTTCCTGTCCTGATGGCATTATGGCAGGTTATTTACAAAATTCCTGGTTATGTTGGCAGTGTAAAGAATGTATTTACAGGCCTTGTTGATCAGATTACAAGTGTAAGTGGATACACAGACCTGATCCAGAACTTTATCACAGACAATAAGATGACTCGTGTACAGCTGGCACTGGATAATGGAAAAGCGACCAGTAATTCTGTAATTGATTTCCTTTATGCATTGTCTCCATCTCAGTGGAAAGATCTTGCATCAATGGATCAGTTTAAGGGATTTGCAGATACCATTAACACTACATCTGCGGAAATTTCCAAAATGCAGAACTTCTGTGGATTAAACATTGCAGATCAGCCGCTGAACTATATCAAGGCTGCTTTTGAAGGAGCATCTATTGCACTGGCAATCGCTGCACTTTTGATCCCCATTCTTGCTTGGGCGACTCAGGTACTGAACTATAAGCTTATGCCACAGGCTGCTTCATCTGCTGAAGGAGCTGTTGATACAATGCAGGCTTCCATGAAGACTATGAATACGGTTATGCCGCTTATGTCAGCCGTATTCTGTTTCACATTCCCGGTAGGTCTTGGTATTTACTGGATCGCAAGTGCGGTTGTAAGAAGTATTCAGCAGTGGTTTATCAATCGTCATCTTGATAAGATGGATATCAATGATCTGGTAAACGAGAACATGAAGAAGATTGAGAAACAGCGTGCGAAGGAAGGACTTCCGCCGCAGAAAATCACCAATCAGGCAAACCAGTCTACGAAGAATATCAACACCAAGATTGATAAAGGTTCCAGTAACACAAACGCAGAAGAGAGAACCAGAAAAGTAGAGGAATCCTACCAGAATGCGAGAAATGCAAAACCTGGAAGTATTACAGCAAAAGCAAATATGGTCAGGGATTTTGACGAGAGAAACAAGAAGAAGTAATTGTTGTCGGGAACGGAGGGTTTCATAGATGGAGGAGTTTATCCAGTTTTCAGCAAAAACGAAGAATGAAGCAATCACCAAAGCGTGCATCGAATTAGGTGTCTCCAGTGATCAGCTGGATATTGAAGTGGTTTCAGAAGGTAGTTCCGGATTTTTTGGCATCGGAAGCAAACCGGCAATCATCAAAGCACGCAAGATCAATACAGTTTCTGAAGAGGATGAGTTACAGGAAATTGTTGACACTGTTAAAGTGGATGCGATTAAGGAAGAGCAGAACAGAAAGCCTGCCAAACCTTTTGTAAAAGCTGAGAAACCGGCACCAAAGAGTGAGCCGGTGAAAGAAAAAGCACCTGTAAAAGAGGCGAAAGAGCCAAAGCCTTTTAAAGAGCCAAAAGAAAAACAGCCGCGCCAGCCGAAGGAGAAACCTTTTAAGGAGCGTCCTGTAAAAGAAAAACCGGCAAAAGAAAAAATGCCGAAAGAGCCAAGAGAAGAGAAACCGAAGCAGTCCAAGCCTGTTGAGGTTCTTACAGATCCGGCAGAGATCAAGGATGTGGAGGAAAGAGCAATCGTTTTCCTTCGCGACGTATTCGCATCCATGAATCTTGGCGAAGTGGAAATTACTTCCAAATACAATACAAATGACGGTTGTCTGGAAGTTGCTTTCGAAGGAGAGGATATGGGAATTCTGATCGGTAAGAGAGGACAGACCCTTGATTCCCTTCAGTATCTTACAAGCCTTGTTGTAAACAAGGGCAAAGCCAATTATATCAGAGTGAAGCTCGATACAGAGGATTACCGCAGACGTCGTAAAGAGACTCTGGAGAATCTTGCAAGAGGAATTGCCTACAAGGTTAAGAAGACAAGAAAGCCTGTTGTACTTGAGCCAATGAACCCATATGAGAGAAGGATCATTCACTCAGCGCTTCAGGGCAATAAGTATGTAGAGACTGTCAGCGAGGGCGAAGAGCCGTATCGTCATGTAGTTGTGAAATTAAAAAGATGGTAAAATAAAGTAAGTTATTCCAGGTGAAAGATGGAAACGCTTAAGCGAAGTGGATTGCAAATATCCGCTTGAATATCTTTCCCTGGGATAACTTTTTTTGTATAATGAGATTAGAGTGTGTTTGTATGGAGGAGATCACATGAATACAACAATTGCAGCGATATCTACTGCTGTGAGTGCTTCGGGAATCGGAATCATCCGAATCAGCGGCCCGGAAGCCATGGACGTTATATCCCGCATTTACCGTTCTAAGGGCGGGAAAAAGAAGATTAAAGAAGTACCCACCCACACCATTCATTATGGTTATATTTATGACGGGGAAGAGATTGTGGATGAAGTTCTGGTCATGGTCATGCGTGCACCCAAAACATTCACAGGAGAAGATACCGTGGAGATTGACTGTCACGGCGGTGTCTATGCCATGAACCGGGTTTTGGAAACGGTTTTGAAAAACGGTGCCAAGATCGCCGGACCCGGAGAATTTACCAAGAGAGCCTTTTTGAATGGACGTCTGGATCTTTCCCAGGCAGAGGCGGTAATGGATGTAATTCAGGCGAAGAATGAATACGCATTAAAGAGCTCCATGAGCCAGCTGAAGGGCTCTGTGCAGAAGACGATTCAGGAGATTCGAAGTGATCTGATCTATGAAATTGCCTTTATTGAGTCTGCGCTGGATGATCCTGAACACATCAGTCTGGATGGATATCCACAGAAATTACATGGAATTGTGGAAAAAGAGCAGAAATCCATCGAAGAGCTGTTGAAAACTTCTTCAGACGGAAAGATCATCCGTGAGGGAATCGAGACGGTTATTGTGGGTAAGCCAAATGCAGGCAAATCTTCCCTGCTGAACCTTCTTGTTGGGGAAAACAAAGCCATTGTAACGGATATTGAAGGCACTACAAGGGATATTCTGGAGGAGTATATTACTCTTCATGGAATTACGTTGAAAATTGTGGATACTGCTGGTATCCGTGAGACAG
The DNA here is from genome assembly GCF_934371575.1 of uncultured Blautia sp. Lineage (GTDB taxonomy): Bacteria > Bacillota > Clostridia > Lachnospirales > Lachnospiraceae > Blautia_A. The sequence goes on from NZ_CAKRNY010000018.1 coordinate 37,475, forward strand.
AGGATGTGGTGGAGAAAATCGGTGTTTCCCGTGCCCGTGAGGTTGCAAAGGGAGCGGATCTGGTGCTGTATGTGGTGGACAGCTCCACAGCACTGGATGAGAATGACGAAGAAATCATGGAAATGCTGAAGGGCAGAAAAGCCATTGTACTGTATAATAAAACAGACCTTGCTTCTGCCGTGAGTATGGAGGAATTAAAGGCAAAAACCGACCATCCGATCATTCCGATCTCCGCGAAGGAAGAGACTGGAATTACCCAGCTGGCAGATACCATTAAGACCATGTTTTTCAGTGGAAAAATATCTTTCAATGATGAGGTTTACATTACAAATGCCCGTCATAAAGAGGCACTTGAGGAGGCGGCGGAAAGCCTTGCAATGGTCAGACAGAGTATAGAGGATGGAATGCCGGAAGACTTCTTTTCCATTGATCTGATGGCTGCTTACGGAAGCCTGGGGAAAATCACAGGAGAGGAAGTAGGGGAAGATCTGGTGAATGAGATATTCAGTAAGTTTTGTATGGGCAAGTAGTGACAGAGGGACGCGATTTGGCAAATGATATTCCACGCAGGTCGTCGCAACGCTGTGCACTGTTTAGAACAATATATGGATGAGCGTGTTGTAGAGGAGATTAAAATGAAAAATTTGGAAGAAAATTATGACATAGTAGTTGTAGGAGCCGGACATGCAGGCTGTGAGGCTGCACTGGCAGGAGCCAGACTGGGACTGAAAACAGTAATGTTTACTGTCAGCGTAGACAGTATTGCACTTATGCCCTGTAATCCCAATGTAGGCGGAAGCTCCAAGGGACATCTGGTTCGTGAACTGGACGCTCTTGGCGGCGAGATGGGAAAGAATATTGATAAAACTTTTATCCAGTCAAAGATGCTGAACTGCTCCAAAGGCCCTGCTGTCCATTCCCTTCGCGCACAGGCTGACAAGCAGGCATACAGCAACGAGATGAGAAAGACTCTGGAGAATCAGGAGAACCTGACTATCCGCCAGGGAGAGGTAACAAAGCTTCTTGTAGAGGATGGCAGAATCACTGGTGTAAAGACTTATTCCGGAGCTGTTTACCATTGTAAGGCGGTTGTTTTGTGTACCGGAACTTATCTGAAAGCACGTTGTATTTATGGTGATGTCAGCAATTATACAGGTCCAAACGGTCTGCAGGCTGCCAATTATCTGACTGATTCTCTGAAAGAACTTGGAATCGAAATGTTCCGTTTTAAGACCGGAACACCGGCCAGAATTGCAGGAAATACCATTGACTATAGCAAGATGGAAGAGCAGTTTGGCGATGAGAGAGTTGTGCCGTTTTCCTTTTCCACAGACCCGGAGGATGTGCAGATTGAACAGAAATCCTGCTGGCTGACATACACAAATGAGACTACCCATGACATCATTCGTGCAAACCTGGACCGTTCCCCATTGTATTCCGGTATGATCGAGGGAACCGGTCCACGTTATTGCCCGTCCATTGAGGATAAAGTCGTTCGTTTTGCAGATAAAAAGAGACACCAGGTATTTATTGAGCCGGAGGGCCTTTATACAAATGAGATGTATATTGGCGGTATGTCCAGCTCTTTGCCGGAAGATGTGCAGGAAGAAATGTACCATAGTGTGCCGGGACTTGAGCATGCAAAAATCGTGAAGAATGCTTATGCTATCGAGTACGATTGCATTAACCCCAGACAGCTTTATCCTACACTGGAGTTTAAGAAAATAAAGGGTCTTTTCAGCGGCGGACAGTTTAACGGAAGCTCCGGATACGAGGAGGCAGCAGCACAGGGACTGGTTGCAGGCATCAATGCAGCCATGGAAGTGCTGGGAAAAGAACAGCTGATCCTGGATCGTTCTGAGGCTTATATCGGCGTTCTTATTGACGATCTGGTTACAAAAGAGAACCATGAACCATATAGAATGATGACCAGCCGCGCAGAATACCGCCTGCTTTTACGTCAGGATAATGCGGATCTGAGGCTTCGTAAAAAAGGCTGGGAGGTTGGTCTTGTAGATGACGAAACCTATGGAAAAGTGTTGGAAAAAGAGCGTCTGATCCAGGAAGAAATCCAGCGTGTGGAGAGTACAAATGTTGGAATGACAGAGGCTGTTCAGAACCTTCTGGAAAGCAAAGGAAGCACGCTTCTGAAGTCCGGAATCAGTCTTGCAGAGCTGATCCGAAGGCCGGAGCTTTCCTATGAGGATGTGGCTCCTATTGATAAGAACCGCCCTGAGCTTGCCTGGGATGTGCAGGAACAGGTGAATATTAACATCAAATATGATGGCTATATCCGCCGCCAGATGAAGCAGGTAGAGCAGTTTAAGAAGCTGGAAGCGAAGAAAATTCCGGAGAATCTGGATTATGAGAAGGTGAAGAGCCTGCGTATTGAAGCGCGTCAGAAACTGGAACTTTACAGACCTGTTTCCATAGGTCAGGCATCACGAATTTCCGGGGTTTCACCGGCGGATATCTCCGTTCTGCTGGTTTATATGGAGCAGTATGGGAAGGAGCGCCGTTAAAGACGCATTTTCCGTGCTTCCACAAGTAGTATCTCGCGCAGATATGTCTGTCATTGCGCCTGAAACAATATGGCAGGGAATACTGTTTATGTGTATTGATAAATGAAAATAGTGAGTTGTTTGAAATATAAGGAGACATTTATGGAATATGATTTAACCCTCTTTGAGAAAGGACTTGAAGAGCTTGGAATTGTTCTTTCTGATGAGCAGAAGAAGCAGTTTATCACTTATTATGAGTATCTTGTAGAGAAGAATAAGGTAATGAATTTAACTGCAATTACTGAGTATGATGAAGTTATTTTAAAGCATTTTCTGGACAGCTTATCCATTGTAAAAGCGGGATGCTTTGACCAGAAAGATCTGGCAGGAAAATCCGCAATTGACATTGGAACAGGTGCCGGATTTCCTGGAATTCCACTGAAAATAGCTTTTCCGGAGCTGAAGATCACATTGCTGGATTCCCTGAATAAGAGAGTGAATTTCCTGAATGAAGTGATCGACATGCTGGGGCTGAAAGATGTCACTGCCGTTCATGGAAGAGCAGAAGATTACGCAAAACAGAAGGAACACAGAGAGAAATATGACTTCTGTGTATCCCGTGCTGTGGCCAATTTAAGCACCCTTTCCGAATACTGTATCCCCTTTGTAAAAGAAGGCGGCAGCTTTATTTCCTACAAATCCGGCAAGATCGACGAGGAACTTTCCCAGGCAGAGCATGCAGTAAAAATCCTTGGAGGAAAGGTTCAGGATGTGGTAAAATTTCCGCTGATGAATACGGATATGGATCGTTCCTTCGTAGTGATCAGGAAACTGAAACCTACTGCAAAGAAGTATCCCAGAAAGGCCGGGCTTCCGTCTAAAGAACCTCTGGCATAAAAAAGAAGATTCCGACAGGTGAAAACCTGCCCGGAATCTTTTCACATTTCTAACACATAATAATCACAATATTCTCACACAATTATCTAAATTTCCTCACAGGTTGTACATAGAATTATCATAGATGGGTAACCGGTATAATTACAATATGCAGATTTTGTATGACGTAATATCAGGCTGCCTGCAACTTGAAGGAGGTAAGAAACTTGATTGAAGTAAAAAATCTGGTAAAACGCTACGGCGATCACACCGCTGTAGACCACCTTTCTTTTGAAATCGAGAAAGGCAAGATTTATGGTTTCCTGGGCCCGAACGGCGCCGGAAAATCCACGACCATGAATATGATAACCGGCTATATTGCATCCACTGAGGGAACAGTAGTCATAGATGGTCATGATATTCTGGAAGAACCTGAGGAGGCAAAAAAATGCATCGGATATCTACCCGAAATGCCGCCCCTTTATTTTGATATGACCGTTCTGGAATATCTGAAATTCGTAGCAGATCTGAAGAAAATTCCTAAAGATAAAAAAGCATCCATGATTGAAGAAATTATGGATATGGTGAAGATCACCGACATGAAAAACCGTCTGATCAAGAATCTTTCAAAAGGTTACAGACAGAGAGTTGGGATTGCGCAGGCAGTGCTTGGTTATCCTGAGGTTATCATTCTGGATGAGCCTACAGTTGGTCTTGATCCAAAACAGATCAATGAAATCCGTGATCTGATTAAAGGTTTGAAAAAGAAGCACACAGTTATTCTCAGTTCCCATATCCTTTCTGAAGTCAGTGCTGTCTGCGATTACGTACTGATCATTTCGCACGGAAAACTTGTGGCAAGTGATACCCCTGAGAATCTGGGAAAACTGGCAGCAGGCGCCAACAGCCTGAGTCTTCTTGTAAAAGGACCAAAAGATACAGTCAGAGCCGCTCTGGAGGCTGTAGAAGGGGTAAAAGAGGTCACAGCGAAGAAAAGTCCGGAGGAAGGTGTTTGTGCCGTTTCTGTGGCCACAGAAGAGAATACAGATGTGCGTGAAAAGGTATTTAACAGCATGGTAAATGCAGGCTGTCCGATTCTTGAAATGCAGTCCAAGAAGGTTTCTTTGGAAGAAATTTTCCTTGAACTTACAGAAAATGAGAAAAACGAGAATACAGTCCAATATAATGGATTTTTAAACGAAAACATAGAAAAAACAGATGAAGCTAATGAAACTATGTCAAATAATGGACTCGAAGATAAAAATATAGAAAAAGGGGAGGAGTAAATCATGCTTGCTATTTATAAAAGAGAGTTGAAAAGCTACCTGACTTCTATGGTCGGCTATCTGTTTATGTTTTTTGTATTACTGATCGCCGGTATTTATTTTACAGCATATCAGCTTTCAGCTGCTTATCCGAAATTTGAATACACTTTAAATGCTATGACATTTGTATTTCTGATCGCAGTGCCGATCCTGACTATGCGAGTGCTCGCTGAAGAAAGAAAACAGAAGACAGATCAGCTTCTGCTTACTTCTCCGGTATCTGTATCCGGAATTGTAATGGGAAAATATCTTGCTTTGGTTACTATTTACGCAATTCCAATCGCTGTACTGGCAACTTATCCGCTGATCATGGCAAAGTTCGGAACCGTTTCATTTGGCTCGGCCTATACCGCTCTTCTGGGATTTTTCTTTCTTGGAAGTGCCAACATTGCAATTGGCGTATTTTTTTCTGCAATCACTGAGAGCCAGGTAATTGCAGCTGTCCTTACATTTGTGTTTTTATTTGCGTTTTATATGATGAATGGGATTTCTTCCTTTTTTTCACAGACAGCAATGTCCACATGTGTAACATTTGGCCTTCTGATCATAGCACTCTGCCTTATGATCTACAGCATGATCAAAAATGCAGTGATTTCCGGCATTATCTGTGCAATTGGAGAGGCGGCACTGGTCATTGTTTATGTTGTAAAATCCAGCGTATTTGAAGGTGGAATCCAGAAGGTGCTTGAAGTGTTTAATTTAAGTTCACATTTTGAAAACTTCACAAACAGTATTTTTGATGTGACCGGAGTGGTTTATTTTCTGTCCGTCATTACCATCTGTATATTCCTTACCATGCAGACTATACTGAAAAGACGTTGGAATTAAGGAGGTGGGAAAATGTTATTTAAAAAGAAAAACGATAACAATATTAACAATAATGACGCAAAAGAGCTGAATGGTGAAAATATAGAAAATAATAACAATACAAACAAAAAACAGAAGAAAAAATTTAAAGACAGCATAAATAAAAAGTATTTAAAAAATGGAAGCTATAGTTCAATTATGATAGTTGTTTTTGTTGCTATCATTATTGTTATAAATATGATAGTTGGAAACCTTCCGTCAAAGTACACGCAATTGGATATAAGCTCTGAGAAACTTTATACTATCGGGGACGAAACCAAGGCCATGCTGAAAGATCTGGACAAGGATGTTACCATATATCAGATAGCCCAGAGCGGAAATGAGGACGAAACTATCAGTAATCTGCTCCAGAGATATGCGGATGAATCCGATCATATTAAGGTGGAACAGAAAGACCCGGTGGTCAATCCTAAATTTGTCAGTGAATACACCAGTGACAACCTTTCCTCTAATAGCTTAATTGTTGTATGCGGAGATAGAAATAAGGTTGTAAATTATAACAATATTTACGAATCTACAATGGATTACAACACATACAGTTATCAGACAACAGGATTCGACGGCGAAGGCCAGATTACAAGTGCCATCGCGTATGTAACCAGTGAAGACCTGCCGGTATTGTACACATTAGAGGGACATGGAGAACAGGAGCTTGATTCCACAATAAAAGAAGATGTTGAGAAGGCAAATATGGAAATCAAGTCGCTGAATCTGGTTACAGAGGGAAGCGTGCCGGAAGATGCGGGTTGTCTGTTGATTGATTCCCCGGCAACAGATATTTCAGAAGATGAAAAGACGGCAATTATTGAGTATCTGGAAAATGGTGGAAAAGCCATGATTTTCTCCGATTATACAGGAGAAGAGATGGAAAATTTAGATGCAGTACTGCAAAATTATGGCATAAGCAGAGTGGATGGGCTTGTATTTGAAGGAGATTCCCAGCACTATGCAGCACAGATGCCATATTATCTGGTTCCGACTGTGAACAGCACGGATATTACATCAGACGTTGCATCCTCTGGATACTATATTCTTATGCCATATGCACAGGGAATTCAGAAATCAGACGACGTAAGGGATACGGTTAATATTGAAAGCCTTCTAACAACATCTGATAGTGCATATTCTAAGACAAATCTGAATAGCGGTGTTGTTGAAAAAGAAGATGGAGATGTGGATGGCCCCTTTGATCTTGGTGTAAGCATTACAGAGACTGTGGGCGATGATAAAGAAACACATATTATTTATTATTCTACATCGAATCTGCTGCAGAGTCAGATAAATCAAATGGTTTCAGGTGGAAATGAAAAGCTTGTAATGGCTTCTTTAAGCTCTCTCGTAGATACTGAGGACAGTACAACGATCTCCATTCCATCAAAGAGCCTGGAAGTATCATATCTGACTTTGACAGCATATGATGCAAGCTTCTGGAAAATCTGCACAATCGGTTTGATTCCGGGAGCGTTCCTGTTAATTGGATTTATGATTTGGTTTAAGAGGAGAAAAGCCTGATGAAGAAAAAATCAGTAAGTCTTATTACAGCAGTCGGTGTGCTGGTGATCCTCAGCGGAGCATACGTAGGCGTAACAGCCTACGTGGCAAAGCAGGATGCTGCAGAAGCTGAGAATGAGGAAGAAGAGAAAACAGAAATTGTTTCCATAGCTTCTTCTGATGTAAAATCAATAAAATTTGTAATTGATAAAAAAGAAGTCACCTTTGAAAAAGATGGGGATTCCTGGGTGAAGAGCGATGAGAAAGATTTTCCGGTGGATCAGGATAAAATAGATACGCTTGTTGGCTCATTAAGCTCTGTAACAGCGGAAAGAACTCTGGAAGATGTAGAAGACCCGTCTGAATACGAATTAGATGATCCTGAAAACACTGTCACAGTAATTACTGAAGATGGAAAAGAAACCGTAATTCAACTGGGAATGGTAAATGATTCTACCAGTCAGGAATATATTGATTTGAATAAGGATTCATCTACCGTTTATGTTGTGAGTAATTCGACATTTTCTTCTTTTGAAGGAACACTATATGATTTTGCAAAGAGTGGAACATTCCCAACAGTAGATTCTTCTACGATCAGTAAAATTTCTGTAGATGGAGAAAAAACATCTTATTCTCTTGAAAAAGATGAGAATAATTTCTGGAATATTACAGCAAAAGATGATACGGAAAAAGCGGATTCTGTGGAAAAAGCAGATGCGGAAAAAGTAGGCGTGGAAAAAGCGGATACCGAAAAAGCGGATTCTGCGAAGGCAACTTCACTCGCGAGCGCAGTATCCGGAATAGCTTATTCGAGTTATGTAAACTATAACTGCGCGGATAATCAGCTTTCTGAGTATGGATTAGATAAACCGTATGCTGAAATAACAGTGGATTATCAGGAAGAAGTAGAAGAAGAGTCCACCGAGGGCGAAAATGAAGCTGAAAATGGCACTGAGAGCGTTTCAGAGATATCAGAAGATGAGAGCCTGGAACCAGATGATTCTGCAGATGATAGTGACGATGATGTAGAAACTGATTTGCCAGAAGATGAGAGCAGCGCTGGGGAGAATACTTTGGAAGAAGCTGATGCAGCAGAAGAAGACTCTGTGGAAGAAGATGATACAGAAGCGAGTGCTACAGAAGGAAATACTGTAGAAGAGAATGATACAGAAGCGAGTGCTACAGAAGAGAATGTTGTAGAGAAGAATGCTACGGACGAGAATGCTACAGAAGGAGATGCTGCGGAAGCGAATGCTGCGGAAGAGAATGTTGCAGAAAAAGACGATGCGGAAACAGAACCTGAGATGGTTGATCGTGAGCTTATAATTCAAATCGGAGATCAGTCTTCGGACGGCGGCAGATATGTTCGTGTAAACGATAGTAATGAAATTTACACAATTTCTGAGGATACTCTTGATACTTTTCTTGAAAAAACAAATGCTGATTTCTGGGATCTGACGGTGAGCTATTTATCTGTAAACGATCTTGAAAAGTTGGATGTAGAATACAAAGGCGAAGAATATAGTATAGATGTTTCACGTGAAACATCTGAAGATGATGCACAATCGTCCGATGAAGACGCCGATACCAGCGAAGATGAGAACAGCAGTAAAGTGTCTGATGCTGAAAATACTGATGGCAGTGAGACTTCCAGCAATGCGGATAAAGATGCTGATGAAAACACGGATGCCGACGGAAATACGTTCGATGACGAAAATACTGATACCAGCAAGAGTGCTGATGAAAATGGCAATGATAGTGAGACTTCTGGTAATGCTGATGATACGGCTATAAATTCGGCAAATACATCAAGTGCAACCTTATCTTACGCATTAAATGGCAATAAACTTGAAAGTACGACGTTTACTACATTCTATAACAAACTGATCAACATGGCAGCACAGAAACGCTTGACTGACGAGTTTGAGTCAAACAATGATCCAGAAATGACAGTGAAGTTTATCAGTACAGGCGGAAATGAAAATGATGTGGATTATTATTCGTATGATACGAATTATTATGCGGCTGTATCTGATGGGAAAGTTTATCTGGTAAATAAAATGACAGTGAAGGAGTTGTTCCGGTCATTTGAAAGCGTGATTGGTGAGAATGACATGACAAATGATGAAGCAACAGAGAATGAAACAGCGGAAACAGAACAGGAATAATGATAGAATATAGAAAACTGAGATAACACTGAAATATCAATAAAATTATATGTAATTAAGGAAAAACAGCTTTGTTAGTGTGTTGATTGCACAGAACAAGGCTGTTTTTGCTTTATAGGAAATTACTCCGTAATGTTCCAATAAAGCAAAAAAACGCTCCGCGAGGATGTGACCAGATGCATTTGAAATCTGTCTGCTAAAGCAGACTGTATCTGGCGCGCAAAGCGCAACAAGTCCTTCTAAGATTGAGGGGGGAGGGCGTTTGAAGCGGACTTGTCCTCTTGTTCTATGATAGGTGATTTTATTGAAAATCTTTATCGCATAAAGCTCTGCCAGGCAGAAGTGTGCAGCGGTAAAATGGTAAATGCGGATTTGCTGTTTATACAAATAAAGAGTGTTATTACGGACTTAAAAACATATTTAAAAATAAGATGGTAATAATAATGAAAATAAGGGCGATAAAATGTACATTAACAATGAAAAAGAGTTTCTAAAAAGCAGTTGTGCGATGATTATAATTAATAAATAACGTTTGCTTTTGCAAAAAATGCAATAAAAGTCCGATAAACGACACAATAACACAACAAACAGAAGAAAAGTACCGAATAAAGTACTTTAAAACAAAAATACGCAATGAGAAAAGAATCAAACAAGTCCCTTACAGAGGTTGCGAAAAGCAATAAGCAGTGTGCTTGTTTGTATTAGAAGGAGTGCAAGTAGCAAAATGTATCTGGAATATCCGCTTGACCTGAATTAACTAAGTTTCTACAGAGGTCAGCAGAGGTTGCGAAAAGCAATAAGTAGTGTGAGAGCTTCTTTATATGAGAAGGAGCGAGTGTCAAAAGACCTTTTGACACTCATATCATTTATATTATATGAGAACAGAAAAACCTTGAAGTATATTTTATAATATAACTTCAAGGTTTTTAACTGATCAATTATGCTTCTGTGTGCTTAAAAGAATGTACCAACCTGTTCCAGAAATGCTTCTACATTTTCAATATGCGGAAAATGCTTAGAACAGGGAATTGTTACTGATTCGATTGCTGGATTAACTTTCTGATAAGCGTCTACAATAGCTGCTCCATTTGGTTCATCTTCACCTTCAACAATATAAATGCTGTTGTCTATGGATTCTATTGCGTGATAAATATTAATGTTCATATATTTTGCACTTTGGCTGGCATATAAACATTTAGCGTAATATCCACCTTTGTGTGCGGCTTCATAATATGCATCCTGGATATCTTTATCTACATGGAAAGGATTGTAATATAGATTATCGAGGAAGAGATCACTAATTGTTTCACGTGAAACAATTATATGATATATAAATGTTCCGAACACAGGTATTTCAATAAAGAACTTAAATAACTTATCTTTTTTAGTAGTGGTCTGAGCCAGGGAACTCATACTTACTGGATTGACAAACATGATTTTGTTAATGTTTTCCCTGTCGTAAGCGGCTGCTGTGGCAACAAATGAACATGAAAAACCACTGGCAATAATGTCTGTCTTTTCTTTTATCACATTTTTAATAAAGTCGCAAATGATTTGAACAAAAAGGAAATTAGTATATGTAATTCCTGCTTTCTCGGATCTTCCGCATCCCAACAGATCGATAGTATATACTGTATGTTCCTGCGCAAGCTGAGATTCAATACGTGACCACTCATATCCGCTGGCACCAGGCATGGTATCATGAATTAAAAGAAGAGGTGATCCTTTTCCTTTTTTGGTATAATATATTTTTCCAAAACGCCATTTATAGTAATTGTGATTGGAAAAATCAAGCATTTCTTTTAGCTGAGAAGAGGCAACGATTACTCTATTGGTGAGGTGAATGACGCCGGCTGCAATAGTTGTGAGAGCTGCAAGCGTCAGAAATTTATGTTTACTGTCTTTCATTTTATAGAGAACCTCCTTTGAGTTTGTATGTATATTATACGCCTAAAATGGCGGTTTTACAATGATTTTTGTGTTCTCTTTTGGTTTAAAATGCAGGTGCATTGGGCATAATAATCTAAAATATAAAAATAGACAATATTTTAATAAAAAGAAATAGCATTTTCTATGTTTCACGTGAAACATTATGTGGCGAGATAAAATCAAAAGTGTTATAATATCAATAGTTATATGATAATTAAGAAAGGGAGGGTTGATATTGGGCAGAACGATTGCAGTTGCAAATCAGAAAGGCGGAGTTGGTAAATCAACTACAGCGATTAACCTTTCGGCATGTTTGGCAGAAAAAGGGAAAAAAGTTCTGACAATTGACATGGATCCTCAGGGAAATACTACCAGTGGATTAGGTGTTGATAAAAACGAAGTAGAAAATACATTATATGAGCTTCTGGTAGGACAGTCCGACATTGAGAAGACAATTGTCAAAGATGCAGTAGAAAATGTGGATTTGATACCATCAAACGTAAATCTGTCTGGTGCAGAGATCGAACTTGTTGGTATTGATAATAAAGAATACATATTGAAAGAAATTACTGATAAAATAAAGGATAATTATGATTACATAATCATTGATTGTCCACCATCTTTGAATATGCTTACTATTAATGCGCTTACTGCTGCGTCTTCTGTTTTAGTTCCTATTCAGTGTGAATATTACGCGCTGGAAGGACTGTCACAGTTGATACATACAATTGATTTGGTAAAAGATAGATTGAATAATGATCTGGAAATTGAGGGCGTTGTATTTACTATGTACGATGCCAGAACAAATTTATCTCTGCAGGTGGTTGAGAATGTTAAGGAAAATCTTCAGCAGAATATTTACAAGACCATTATTCCGAGAAATGTCAGACTTGCAGAAGCTCCAAGCTATGGACAGCCAATTACACTATATGATTCAAGATCCACAGGAGCAGAAGCATATCGCCTTCTTGCAGAAGAAGTGATAAACAGGGAGGTTGAATAATGGCAGTTAAGAAGAAAGGTCTTGGAAGAGGTCTGGATGCTCTTTTTCCTGAAAAAACAGCAAAACCAGTAGAGAAAAAGCCAGAACCGAAATCTGCTGTATTAAGTGAAGGGGCACAACCGCAGACGGAGGATGTCACAACTGCTTCTACTGTGAAGCGTGTTACTGAAGTAAAGACAGCAGAAATACCTGCAGAAGCTGAGCCGAAGAAATCAGACATGCTTGTAAAGATTTCTAAAGTGGAGCCGAATAGAACTCAGCCTCGTAAACAGTTTGATGAAGATGCTTTGCTGGAATTATCAGAGTCAATTAAACAGTTTGGTATTCTGCAGCCACTTCTGGTCTCAAATAAAGGTGATTATTATGAAATCATTGCAGGTGAGAGAAGATGGAGAGCTGCCAAGCTTGCAGGACTGAAAGAAGTTCCGGTAATAATTAAAGAGTTTAATGATCAACAGGTAGTTGAGATTTCCCTGATTGAAAATATTCAGCGGGAAGACTTAAATCCAATAGAAGAAGCGATGGCTTACAGACGTCTGATTGATGAATTTAAGCTGAAACAGGATAGTATAGCAGAACGCGTTTCTAAAAGCAGAACTGCTGTGACGAATTCCCTCCGTCTTCTGAAACTGGATGACAGAGTCCAGCAGATGTTGATTGATGAAATGATCTCAGCAGGACATGCACGTGCCATTCTTGCCATTCCCGATAAGGAAAAACAGGCAAGTGTTGCAATGAAGGTTTTTGACGAGAAATTAAGCGTACGTGAGACGGAAAAATTGGTGAAACATATTGTTGAGCCGCCGAAAAAGAAGACTGAGAAGCCAGTGAATATGGCAGAGGATGCAATTTATGAGAGTCTCGAGGAGAAGATGAAGGGAATCATTGGAACTCGGGTTTTTATCCACAGGAAAAAGAATAATAAAGGTAAAATTGAAATTGAATATTATTCCAGAGACGAACTGGAAAGAATCATTGAATTGTTTGAATCTATAAGATAAGGAGAGTGCATGAGCAGTATTTTTGACAGCCTGGGAATTGATCCGGGAATCATTATTATTTTACTGCTGATTCTGACCATCGTTCTGGCGGTGAATGTATTCAGCAGCAAAATGAGGCTTAGCCGGTTGGAACGTAAATATAAAATGTTCATGAAGGGCAGTGACGCACAATCTCTTGAAAAGGTCTTTGTACGAAAATTTGCCCAGATCGATCGCCTCTATGAAGCGAAAGAAGATCATGAGCATGATATCAGCTTTATTAAACATCATCTGGAAACAATGTTCAGTAAATATGGCGTTGAAAAGTATGATGCATTTGATGATGTAGGCGGCAAACTTAGTTTTGCGCTTGCATTACTGGATCAGGATAATTCTGGTGTTATTTTGAATGCAGTTCATAGTAGAGATAACTGTTTCCTTTATTTAAAAGAAATTGTAAAGGGAGAGTCCTATGTGATGCTGAGTCAGGAAGAACTGGAAGCTTTAAGAAAAGCTGTTAATTTTGGTTTGGAAAATATTGAAAAAGATGAGTAGAGTGAATCACATAAATAACGCATCAAACAATATGATAATATTGTTATAAAAGAAAATAAAGATGTCAATATTGTTATAAAAACATCTAATTAATTTATTTTTCCAAACAGGCATGTGGCTGATAAGCGACATCATCATATGTAAGAATATTCAATACAGATTAAAAAGATAACATCAAGCAAGATAAATAAAAAATGGAAAATAAAACAGATACTTACTAATAAATGTATCAGTACAGGAGGAAGACATGTTAGACATTAAATTTGTGAGAGAAAACCCGGAGATTGTAAAGCAGAATATTCGCAACAAATTCCAGGACAGCAAGCTGGAACTTGTTGATAAGGTTCTTGAGCTTGATAAAGAGAACCGTGAGATCAAACAGGAAGTTGAAGCGCTTCGTGCAGAAAGAAACAAAACTTCCAAACAGATCGGTGCTCTTATGGGTCAGGGAAAGAGAGAAGAAGCTGAGGAAGTTAAGAAACAGGTTGCTGCTTCCGGTGAGCGTATCGAGGAGCTTTCTAAGAGAGAGAAGGAAGTTGAGGAAGAGCTTCTGAAAGACATGATGGTAATCCCGAACATCATTGATCCATCTGTACCGATTGGTAAAGATGACAGCGAAAATGTTGAAATTGAAAAATTCGGTGAGCCGGTAGTTCCGGATTTTGAGGTTCCATATCACACAGAGATTATGGAAGCATTTGACGGAATTGATCTTGACAGTGCAAGACGTGTTGCAGGTAATGGTTTCTACTATCTGATGGGAGATATTGCAAGACTTCATTCCGCTGTTATTGCATACGCACGTGATTTTATGATTAACAGAGGCTTCACATACTGTGTACCGCCATTCATGATCAGAAGTAACGTTGTAACTGGCGTTATGAGCTTTGCGGAAATGGACGCTATGATGTATAAGATCGAGGGCGAGGATCTTTACCTGATCGGAACCAGCGAACATTCCATGATCGGTAAATTTATTGATCAGATCATTCCGGAGGAAGAACTTCCAAAGACTCTTACCAGCTATTCTCCATGCTTCCGTAAGGAGAAAGGTGCTCATGGACTTGAGGAGAGAGGTGTTTACCGTATCCATCAGTTTGAGAAACAGGAGATGATCGTAGTCTGCAAACCAGAGGAAAGCAAAATGTGGTTTGAAAAATTATGGCAGAACACAGTAGATCTGTTCCGTTCTCTGGATATTCCGGTTCGTACACTGGAGTGCTGCTCCGGTGACCTGGCAGACCTGAAGGTGAAATCCCTTGATGTTGAAGCTTGGTCTCCAAGACAGAAGAAATACTTTGAGGTAGGAAGCTGCTCTAACCTGGGAGATGCACAGGCTCGTCGTCTGAAAATCCGTGTAAACGGAAAAGATGGCAAGAAGTATCTTGCTCATACATTAAACAATACAGTTGTTGCTCCGCCTAGAATGCTGATCGCTTTCCTTGAAAATAATCTCAATGCAGATGGAAGCGTTAATATTCCGACAGCACTTCAGCCATACATGGGTGGCATGACAAAAATCGAGAAAAAGTCCAAATAATCGGACTTATAGAACAAAAAAGTGCAAAGTCCTATTGGCTGGACTTTGCACTAAAAAATAGAAAAAGATATTAGATGTATGTATAACAATAAAAGTTATAAAATATTATCTGGAATCTGTTTTAAAGTGCTGTTATAAGATATTAGAACATTATATGTAAGCTACAGTCAGGGAGGTGATAGTGTGCACAGTTATTTAAGAACTGTTGGCTTTTCTAAGGTAAAGTCACGTAAAGAAATGCAGGAGATTATCCAGGATGTGATGAATACTTACGATGAAAAAATTGCAGTGGAGAATCATCCAGACGGTGTTTTTATACAATATTCCAAGAATTATGGCTGCGACTGTGGAATCACAGTTTGCGGACAGTATGATGAGGACAATGAGTTTCATGTGGAATATACATTCCCATTTTTTTGTGGCACAGGGATCACCAGCCAGGAGCATGTGATCGTGGAAAGACACGCAGAAAAAGAATCCTATGCAGGTGCATGTGATGATATGCGCCTGGGGGTTACTTTAATCTTTTATCTTCAGAATCCGGCTGAATATATGTTGGAAAAATATAAGGGAAATATGCGTGAAGGACAGCCGCTGACGATTACAGGTCTGGCAAGAGAAGGGAAAATCCTCTTACCTGTTCAGAAGGACAAAGAAGCTGTGAAAGTGGAACGGGAGCTGACAAAGAACCGCAATAATCTGATCGCAGCAGCCAGAGATGGTGATGAGGAGGCAATGGAAGATCTGACAATGGAGGACATGGACACCTATTCCATGATTTCCGAGCGTATTGTCACAGACGATGTGCTGACAATTGTGGATACCTGCTTTATGCCTCACGGAATCGAGTGCGACCAGTACAGTGTGATTGGTGAAATTGTGGATTTCGTGAATTTTAAGAATAATCTCACTGGCGAAGAACTGTGCCAGATGACCATCGACTGTAATGATATCCAATTTGATGTCTGCATAAACCGCGCAGACCTGCTGGGCGAACCGGCTGTAGGACGGCGGTTTAAGGGACTGATCTGGCTACAGGGACAGCTGCATTTTTGAATGAAAACTACAAGGGCGTAGAACACTTCAATGTGTCTGCGCTTTTTTTGTTTCTAAATTTTTATAATTGACATTGTTTTTCTACTGTGCTATTATCTGCTAAAGTGCTAAACCTACAAAATGAATGGGAATAAAGGGTATATATAAGACCATAAAATTTGTTAATTATGAATAAAACAGAGAATAAACATTTGGAAGTTTTGCTGTTAGCCTGGGGTACAATTCTGATCTGGGCGTTAACTTATATCTTCACGAAGATAGGGCTGCTTTATTATAGTGCATTTTCGCTGAGTGCATTCCGATATTTGTCTGCCGGTGCAGTTACACTGGTGACAGTTGTGATCCGCAGGGAGAAACTGCCGGCGGCAAGGGATATACCGCTTTTTTTTCTGACTGGCGGTGCCGGTTTTGTCCTGTATGTAGTTGCACTGAATAATGGAATGGAGACCGTATCGGTTTCTGCCTCCAGTGTGATCATCAGTACATCACCGATCATGGTAGCTTTATTGGGAAGCATCCTTTTTCACGAGCATCTGGGGAAGCTTCAGATGGTTGCAATTGCGGTTGAATTCATAGGAGTTCTGATTGTTTGTCTGTGGAATGGAAATGTCTATGCAGGAAGAGGAATTTTGCTTATCGTAGCTGCCATGTTCTGTTTCACCGGATATAATTTACTGACAAGACTTCTGGTAAAGCGGTATAGTCCTTATCAGATCACAGAGTACAGTATGATCAGTGCGGCTGTTCTATATCTTTTTTTTCTTCCGAAGACAGTGAAAGGAATATTTGAATGGAACAGAAGCGGAGTTATCAGTGTACTGTTTCTGGGAATTTTTGGCAGTGTGATTGCATATGCAATGTGGAACAGAGCGCTGAATCTGGCAGATAAGACTTCTGAAGTAACAAATGCTATGTTTTTAACACCATTGTTAAGCAGTATCATGAGTTTTATCATGTTAAAGGAAATTCCGGGGGTCGGAACCATACTTGGTGGTGGAATTATCATCTTTGGACTGATCCTTTTTACGAAAGGAACCAAAAGGGAGGATACCAATGCAAAAGGAAGTAGAGAGAGAACTGGCTCTGTTTCGAAAGAAAACCAGAGATATGGTCTGCGGAAACATTCTGGCAGAATCCTTTTCCGTTGATGCGGATGGAATTAAGCTGCAGATTCCCTATTATTATCTGAAAGGAAAGCTGCGGGCAAATGTGAAGAAACAGCCGGTAATCTGGGTGGAAGCGGCTTTGCATGGAGATGAATACGATGGAATCATTACAGTAATGCAGCTTCTGGAAGAATTAAAGCCAGAGCAGTTGTCAGGAGATGTGCTTCTGGTCCCGATTCTGAATGTTTCGGCTTATGAAGGTCAGGCAAATGGAAGCCCTGTAGATGGAGTTAATCTGAACAGAGTTTTTGACCGGGAACAGCCGGGCAACACTTTTTCCTATAAATATGGAGAAGTTATACTGGGATTGATCCTTGGAATTGCCGATTGTGTAGTAGATTTGCATGGAGGCGGACAGTATCTTGACGTTGACTCATTTGCTTCTGTTCCAAGGCAGGCAAATGAGAAGATAGAAAGTTTGGCAGAACAGTTGCAGATCAATTACATATGTAGGCATTTACAAAAAGGAATGCTGATCGAGCGCCTGATTGGTGAAGGAATTCCGGCAATTCTGCTTGAAAGCGGAGGCGGACTTTCCGCTTCGGATGCTACAGTGAGAACGCATAAAGAAAATGTTCTTCGTATTTTACAGTATTTTGGTTTTCTTGATAATGTGCCGGTGAAAGAAAATGAGAAAAAGCCAGTGTGCATCACTCAGGCAGAACATTTATATTTCCAGGAGCCGGGCGTGCTTTTGTATAACGCAAGGGTTGGCGATATTGTGAAAAAAGAAGACCTGCTTCTTAGCTGGGTGTGTACAGCAGATGGGAAAAAGTATGAGCTTACATGTCCCATAGAAAAGGGAGTGATCCTGTCAATTCATACATCTGTACAGGTACGTAAAGGCGCATATGCAGTTATGATCGGTCATCTGGAGAATTGATAATAAGTAAAAAAGCGAGCTTTATTACACGCTTAAAATAAAGAGAAATAAAGGAGATTATTATGAAAAAAATGAGAAAAGTTTTTGCAGCACTGCTTGCAGCTGCTGTAAGTGTCACATCACTTGGCACAAGTGTTTATGCATCAGCAGATGACGGCACACTTGTTATTGCAAGAGCATATGATGCAGTGGGGCTTGATCCGGGCTTCCTTACCGAGAATGCTCAGATTGTAGACAATATTTTTGACCGTCTGGTTATGAGAGATGAGGATCTGAACCTGGTACCGGGACTTGCTACAGAGTGGAGTCAGCTGGATGACCTTACCTGGCAGTTTAAGCTTCGGGAAGGTGTAAAGTTTCACAACGGAGAAGATTTTACTGCAGAAGATGTGAAATATTCCATCGACCGTGTTCTGGATCCGGAAGCAAACGCTCCGACAGCCAGTTATATTTCATCAGTAGATCATGTGGATATTGTAGACGACTATACAGTAAATGTGGTTACAAAAACGCCGGATCCGCTGATTCCAACCCGCTTTAACCGTTATCCTACAGAAATCGTTCCGAAAGATTATGTGGAAGAGGTTGGAGAGGAAGAATTTTCCGAGAATCCTATTGGTACAGGTCCTTATAAATTTGTAAGCTGGGCAAAGGATGAAAAGATTGTTCTGGAAGCAAACGAAGATTACTGGAACGGTGCACCGGAGATCAAAACAGTAGAGTGGAAATCTATTCCGGAGGCTTCTTCCCGTGTAAGCGCTCTTGTTACAGGAGAGGTTGACATGGCACTGGGGGTTCAGCCAGAACAGCTTGATACGATTGAGCAGTCTGATATCGCAGATGTTTCCGTAGTAGAAAGGGGTGGAAACACCGTTTACATCGGTCTGAAAACAGATCAGGCACCATTTGACAACAAACTGGTAAGGCAGGCTCTTAACTATGCAATTGATGTAGATTCTATCGTAGAGTATGTTCTTGGCGGAGCAGCAGTTGCAACAAACAGTCTGATCGGACCTAAGGATACCGGATATGCAGGAGAGCCAGAGGGCTATGAATATAATCCGGAGAAAGCGAAGGAGCTTCTGGCCGAGGCAGGTTATCCGGACGGATTTGAGACAACACTTGATTCTGTAAACTGGTACATGCATTGTGATGAGGTAGCTCAGGCTGTAGCAGGTATGTTGGAAGAGGTTGGAATCAAGGTAACTGTAAATCCTGTGGAAAGCTCTGTATACCGTACCTCTGTACCGAATGGTGAGCAATCCCCAATGTACTTCCTGGGATGGAGCAGTACCAATACCCTTGATGCAGATGCGGCAATCTACGCAGTTCTCCATTCTGGCGAAAGTTATTCAACCTACAGTAATGAAGAGGTTGATGCGATGCTGGACGAGGCACGTTCCTGCACAGATGAAGAGAAGAGAAATGAGCTTTATGCGAAGATTCAGGATACAGTTATTGAAGATGCACCGAGAATTTTCCTGTATCAGGAGAATAAATACATCGGTGTCAACAAGAATGTAAGCTTTACCGGACGTCAGGATGATTCTATTCCAGTATCGTTCATTTCATTTAATAAATAGTCTGTAGCGTGTTTGAAAATATATTTTTTGAAGAATTTTTTTCAACATGGTTCAAGGTGCAGTGTAAATACAAAAATAGCGCAAAAATGGGACTATGTCCCATTTTTGTGTATTTAAAAGAGGAAAAAATATGTGGAAATATTTGTTTCGACGTTTTATTCAGGCGCTGATCACAATATGGGGAGCAATCACAGTTGTGTTTCTGATGATTCGTGTCACAGGTGATCCTGTACGTATGATTTTATCTCCGGAAGCTTCAGAGGAACAGGTGGCAGCACTTAGGGAATCACTGGGATTAAACCAATCGCTTGGAAAGCAGTATCTTGATTATCTGTCAGATGTTCTTCATGGAAATCTGGGAGATTCTTTTACGTATAAGCAGTCAGCACTGAAAGTACTGATGGAGCGAATTCCGGCAACTTTTCAGCTGGCGTTGGCTGCGATTCTTATGGCATGTGTTGTGGGAATTCTGTTCGGAATTCTTTCTGTATTATTTAAAAATGGCATAATTGATGCAATTACAGGACTTTTTGTTACAACCGGACAGTCAATCCCTGTTTTCTGGCTGGGAATTATGCTTATTATGGTATTTGCCGTAAAATTTGGAATTTTTCCTACATCAGGAGCAGATAAATGGAATTCTATTATTCTCCCTGCGATTTCTCTTGCTGCGTATCCGGCAGCTACAATTACGAAGCTGATGCGTTCAAATCTTCTGGAAGTAATGGGGCAGGATTACATAAGAACGGCCAGGGCAAAAGGAATGGGGATGTGGAGAGTTATTTTCACACAGGCCATTAAAAATGCGTTTATCCCGGTTTTGACAGTAATAGGTCTGGAGTTTGGTACTTTGCTTGGCGGTGCGGTGGTAACAGAAACGGTTTTTGCATGGCCGGGAATCGGAAGGGTCATCATTCAGGCTGTATATGCCAGGGATTTTCCTTTGGTTCAGGCAGGAATCCTTGTGGTCAGCTTTGTTTTTGTGTTTATTAATTTTCTGGTTGATGTGGGATACACCCTGCTGGATCCGAGAATTAAATATAATTAGGAGGGCAGCAGAAAATGAAAAAAGGTTTTCCGGGTTTGTTTAAAAGAAACTGGAAAGGAATTCTGGGTGCCACTATATTGATTATTGTTGTATTTGCTGTTATTCTGGCACCTTTTATAGCACCTTATGATGTGAATAAGCAGTTTTTGGCAGATTCCATGAGTCCGCCGTCCCTGCAGCCGGCGAGAAGCGAAAATATCCATCTTCTGGGAACCGATAATCTGGGGCGTGATCTGCTGACACGACTTTTGTACGGCGGTCAGATTTCTCTGATGGTTGGAGCTATGGCAATTGTGATCTCTGGGGTGATCGGTGTTGTACTGGGATTGATTTCCGGCTATTTCGGAGGGCTGACAGACTCTGTGATCATGCGTCTGGCAGATATTCAGCTGGCGATTCCAAGTATGCTTCTGGCAATTGTTATGGCTGGTATTATGGGGTCTGGAATTATGAGTATCATTATTGTACTATCAATTACCGGATGGGTACAATATGCCCGTGTTGTCCGGGGAAGTGTTCTGAAAGTAAAGGAAATGGAATATGTGCAGGCAGCAGTGTCAATGGGAGCTGGAAAGGGTCGTGTTCTGTTTAAGTATATTCTGCCGAATATTTTTAACTCTGTTATTGTAATTGCAACGCTTCAGATGGCACGAATGATTCTGCTGGAGGCATCTTTAAGCTTCCTGGGACTGGGAGTCAATGTTGCAACACCTACATGGGGAAACATGATAAGCACAGGCCGGGATTATATTACCACAGCGGGATGGCTGTGTGTGGTTCCGGGTGTTGCGATTATGGTGGTTATCATTGCAATTAATTTACTGGGCGAGTGGCTTCGCGACACTATGGATCCGCAGATGAAGGTGTGAGGTAAAATCAATGTTATGGCTTTCAAAGGAAGATACTATCAAAGCTGGTGTGCTGGATATGAAAAGGGCGCAGAAACTGGTGGAAAAAACTTTCTGCCTGTATGAAAAAGAGCAGGCTTTAAATGCGCAGGAGATTCCCGTTATACATCCGGATTTTGGTGATGGAAGATTTTATTCATTGCCAGCATATGTAGGTGGGGAAATTCATACAGCAGGCCTGAAGTGGACCACACTTTTTCCCGAAAATGAGAAGCAGGGCAGTCCTGCATCCTGTACCTTACTTGTTCTTAGTAATCCTGAAAATGGAATGCCAGAGGCAATTCTGGATGGTACGCTGATCAGTTCCATGCGAACGGGAGCCGTCAGTGCAGCTGCATTTGCAAATTTGTGTAAAAAAGAAGTGAAGCAAGCTGTCTGTTGTGGCGCCGGAGTGCAAGCCAGACAGCAGCTTCGGGCACTTTGTACGGTGAAACCGAAATTAGAGCAGGTATATATCTGGGGAAGAACAGAGGAAAAAGCCAGACGGTTGGGAGCAGAACTGTCGGCAGAATTCCCTCAGATTCATATCAGCAGCGTAAAGGATTTTCAGGAAGTGGTCCGGGAATGCGATGTTGTGATCGCTGCAACACCGGCAGCAGTGCCATACCTGAAAAAGGAGCATTTTAAGGAGAACTGTTTTTATCTGCAGATTGGTATGAATGAGATTGAAGAAGAGGCATTAAATGCATTTGATGCAATTATTAGTGATGATTTCGATAAAGGGATAGCGAACAGTCGCCAGTCTGTATATGAGGCATACCGGAAGGGAGCATTAAATCTTAAGCTTCTGCAGGGAAATCTGTCAGAATATCTTCTGGGAAAAAGGGATGCCGAGCAGTGGAAAAATGGTAAGATTATGTTTGATGCTTTTGGTCTGCCGATTTTTGATCTTGCACTGGGAGCCGGGGTGTACCAACGCGCCCTGGAATTGAAAATTGGAACAGAATTAATATTTTAATCAGGAGTGAATCTGATGGCGAACGATTTTATATTAGAAATAAAAGATCTGACCACATGTTTTTACACAGAAAATGGTCTGCTTCCGGCAGTGAACGGAGTGAATCTAAAGCTGAGAAAAAAGGAAACTTTGTGCATCGTAGGAGAATCAGGCTGTGGAAAAAGTGTAACATCTCTTTCTGTTATGCAGCTTCACGATAAAAAAACAGTGCGTTATACTGGCGGAGAGATTCTTTTTCATGGGGAAGATCTTCTGAAAAAAACAGAGAAGGAAATGCAGAAAATCCGTGGAGACAGGATTGCAATGATTTTTCAGGAACCTATGACAGCGCTGAATCCTGTTTATACCATTGGAAAACAGATTACAGAAGCAATTCATATGCATCGTCAGGTTTCCAAAAAAGAGGCAATGGCGCAGGCTTTGGAGCTTCTGAATCAGGTTGGTATTCCGGATGCACCGAAACGTCTGAAACAATATCCTCATCAGTTATCCGGTGGTCTCAGACAGAGAATTGCCATTGCCATGGCACTGGCCTGTCAGCCGGAGATTCTGATCGCGGATGAACCTACCACTGCACTGGATGTGACAACACAGGCACAGATCCTGCGGCTGCTCAACGAATTGAAAGAGAGTCGGGAAATGTCTCTGATCCTGGTTACGCATGATCTGGGTGTTGTGGCGCAGATGGCAGACTATGTGGCTGTTATGTATGGTGGACGGGTAGTGGAATTGGCTCCTGTGAAGGAATTATACAGCAATCCAATTCATCCTTATACAAAAGGTCTGATAGATTGTGTGGTCAAAATGGACAGTGAAAAGGGCAGCCTGAAAACAATTGAGGGAATGGTTCCGGGACTGGCGGAACGTCATAAAGGCTGTGTATTTGCTAATCGTTGTCCTCTGGCAACGGAGAAGTGCAGGGAAAAAGAACCGGTTTGGACTGAAAATGGCTCACATGGGGCAGCCTGCTGGGAAAGGCGGTAATAGATGATGGAAGAAAATAAGACAATGCTGGAAGTCCGGCATCTGAAAAAGTATTTTCCTGTGTCCGGGAAAAAGACAGCCAGAGCAGTGGATGACGTGAGTTTTTTGGTTCCACAGGGTAAAGTATATGGCATCGTAGGAGAATCCGGATGTGGAAAGACAACAATCGGAAAAATCATTGCAGGAATCTATGATCCTACAGAAGGAGAAGTGCTTCTGGAAGGAAAATCTATATTTCAGAAAAAAGACAAAGCGCTGGCAAAATTTTGCCGGAAAAATATACAAATGGTTTTTCAGGATCCATATTCCTCTTTGAATCCCAAAATGCGTATTTCAAAGATTCTGGAAGAGCCCTTTCTTATTCATGAAAAAGGAATGTCAAAAGCAGAGCGCCAGAAAAGAGTTTCCGAGCTGTTGGAAATGGTGGGACTTCCCAAGGATTCCCTTCGCAAATATCCCCACGAATTTTCCGGTGGTCAGCGTCAGAGAATTGTAATTGCAAGAGCACTTGCATTAAATCCCAAGCTTTTGATCTGCGATGAGCCGGTATCGGCGCTGGATGTCTCCATTCAGGGACAGATCTTGAAGCTTTTGGAAAAGCTGCAGGCAGAGCTTGGAATAACGGTTATTTTTATTGCCCATGGACTGCATGTTGTGAAATATATGTCAGATAGAATTGGAGTACTGTATCTTGGAAGACTGGTGGAAGAGGCAGATTCAGATGAGCTGTTTTACCATCCGGGACATCCTTATACAGAACAGCTGATGGCCTCTATTCCGGAAGCAGATCCTAATGTAAAAATGCCGGAGCTGAAGCTGGAAGGAGAGCTTCCCAGTATTCTGGATGTGCCAAAAGGATGTTGCTTTTGCACCAGATGTCCGTATGCAAAGGAGCGTTGTTTCGAGGAACGTCCGCAGATGCAGGAGCTTGCACCAGGGCATAAGGCAGCATGTTTTTTTCCGCGGTATCCGAAAGACAGGTAATTGTTTAAGGCAATAAATAAGTAATATGGAGGCAGTACAACGATGGAAAGAAAAGAATTGGAAAATGCCATAGACTGTATTGTGAAAGAAAGCTACCCAAACGCATTCTGGAAAAGTTGTGCATTGTGGGATGGAGCCTGTCTGGAATCATATTCACATGTGATCGTGACGGTTTTTCCATTTTCTGAAATGCTGACTATGAAGGGATATAAAGAACCTCATTTCCGGGAAATCCAATATGCTACTTTTCCATTCAGAAATGAGTTTGAGGCAAAAATGAGTGAAATGCTGAAGAACAATGGCATTCTCCATCATGTAGTAGTCCTGCCGGATCTGAGTAAAACCATGACTGCAGAGTTTTCTGTGAAAGAGGCTGCAAGACGTGCCGGACTTGGATGGATCGGAAAAAATAATCTGTTGATCACTCCTGAGTTCGGTCCAAGGATTTCCATGTCCGGAATTCTTGTGGATGCTCCTTTGGATGATGGGGTTCCTATGGATAAAAGCCACTGCGGAGATTGCCGCAAATGTGTGGATGCGTGCCTGTTCAAGGTGTTGAGCGGAGTACAGTGGGAACCTGGGATTGCAAGGGAGCAGATGGTAAATTACCAGCTGTGCAGTGATGGGAGAAATCGTGCTAAGGCGACGAAGCTGGGAAGAAAGCTTGCCTGTGGAAAATGCATTGTATCCTGTCCTATGGGAACGGAAGAGGGATGGGAAGATTGGAGAGAGAGATAATGAACGGTTTTCAGAGGATTCAGGCGATTCTGGAAGGAAAAGATGTGGATATTACACCAATCGGGGGGTGGCAGCATAATTCCCTGATTGACCGTGATCCGGAAAAAATGATTGCAGGAACCATTAAGTTTACAGAGGAAAATAACTGGGATCTGGTAAAGATCATGTCTCAGCCCCAGTATATGGGGGAGGCCTGTGGAGATGTGATTGAGTTTCCACAGAATGACCCGACGCGACTTTGCGGCATAACGAAGAAGTTTGCTTTTTCTTCTCCGGAAGCACTGGCTGCGTTGGAACTGGTGACATTGGAGAATCCGGTGTTTGCCAGAGAGCTTCAGGCAGCAAAGGGTATTGTGGCTCATTACAAAAAGAAAAAGGTTGTGATTCCTACATTTTTTACTCCTCTTTCCTGGCTGAAGCTTTGTACTTCACCTATAGAGCGGGTGGAAGGGCTTGATTACAGCAGTTATCAGGTGCCAACTGCAGCAGATTATATGGAAAAATATCCGGATGAACTGATGCATGGGCTGGAGGTAATCCATGAAAACAATCTGAGACTTGCCAAAGGAATGATCGATGCAGGAGTTGACGGATTTTTTTATTCCACTCAGTATACCACCAGGGAGTTGATCAGTGAAACGGATTTCGAACGGTTTGAGAAGCCGTTTCTCATGGATTTTCTGGAAAAAGTGAATGATTATACCTGGTTTAATGTACTTCATGTGCATGGAATTAAAAATCTTATGTTTGATAAAATTTATCAGTGCAAAGCCCAGGCATTCAACTGGGAGGATCATGTACCGGGCGTTAGTGATGAAGAACGCACTTCTATTTCTGAAGTACGCAGTCATACAGATAAAGTAATTATGGCTGGGATTGAGCGTGTTTCAGATTTCACCTTTTCATCGTCTATAGAGGCAATTGAAATGCGGTTTAAAGAGAGATATGAGAATGCCTGTGACGAAGTCGGAGGAAAAAATTTTATATTTACGCCAGGATGTGGGATTTTATCAAATAAGGGAATTGATAAAGAGAGGATTGCTTTGATACAAAAGGTAGTGCGAGGATAGAAGATGGTTACTGCCGGCAGAGGGAACAGACAACAAAGCTGATTTGACCAGGAGAATTTTGAAAAACAATTTAGGATTATGGTGTACTGGGACTTGTAATTTTTTTGTAATTATAGTACAATCATAGTCGCGTACAAATGAAAATGGCTGAAAGCTTTGGCTTTTAGCCGAAAATCGCATGTGTCGTCATAGCTCAGCTGGATAGAGCACTCGCCTCCTAAGAGAAAGCCGAGGCATTCCCCAAAGGGAAAAA
>NZ_CAKRNY010000019.1 GCF_934371575.1 uncultured Blautia sp.
CTTGAGGAGAGGCTGAAACTTACAGTCAACCGAGAAAAGAGCCGTACTGTCAGCGTGTTTGCAATCCGAAATTTTAAGTTCCTTGGCTTTGCGTTGGGAAGGAACGGAAGTGGCATTTATGTCCGAGTTCATCCAAAGTCATGGAGGAAGTTTAAATCTAGACTGAAAGAATTGTCTTCTCGCAAGCGATGTCAGTCAATCAAGCCAAGTCTTGAGGAAATCAAGGTGTATGCAAGAGGATGGCTCAACTATTACGGAATTGCAAGCATGAAGAACAACATAGATGACATCAATGGATGGCTTTATCACAGAATACGCATGTGTATATGGAAACAATGGAAATTGCCCAGAACAAAGAAGAGAAATCTGATAAAAATGGGAATCCATGAATACTATGCGAACATGGCGGCAAACTGTCGAAGGGGACACTGGTATTGTGCCAATCTAACGACAGTCAAGAAAGCCATGACAAAAGAAAGACTGATAAACAGTGGCTTTTATGATTTAGCCACAGCCTATCAGTCTGTGCACGTCAACTATTGAAACCGCCGTGTACCGAACGGTACGCACGGTGGTGTGAGAGGACGGCGGTTAGTCACCGCCTCCTACTCGATCCGGGAAATTCTTTTGGAATTCCTGCAGTATGATTTTATTCGATAACCTTCAGCCATCCCTCAGGAGCCTGGATGCGGCCCATCTGGATTCCGGTAAGTGTTTCATACAGCTTTCTGGTGATCGGTCCCATCTCGTCCATGCCGCTTGGGAAGCAGATCTCTTTTCCGTGGTCAACAATCTTTCCAACAGGAGAGATAACAGCAGCAGTACCGCAAAGACCGCATTCTGCAAAATCTTTTACTTCATCGAAGTATACTTCTCTTTCCTCAGCCTCAAGTCCAAGATATTCCTTTGCAACATAGATCAGAGAACGGCGTGTGATAGAAGGAAGGATGCTGTCAGATTTTGGTGTAACAACCTTACCGTCCTTTGTTACAAACAGGAAGTTTGCGCCGCCTGTCTCTTCTACTTTAGTACGTGTTCTGGCATCAAGATACATGTTTTCATCAAAGCCGTTCTTATGAGCATCTACGATTGCGTGAAGACTCATTGCATAGTTCAGACCTGCTTTGATATGACCGGTACCATTTGGTGCTGCGCGGTCGAAGTCGCTGACGCGGATTGTGATTGGCTTAGCGCCGCCCTTGAAATACGGTCCGACAGGAGTGGTGAATACACGGAACTGATATTCATTCGCTGGTTTTACACCAATAACAGCATCGCTTCCGAACATATACGGACGTACATATAAAGTAGCACCTGAGCCATATGGCGGCACATATGCTGCATTTGCCTTAATTGTCTGAACAACTGCGTCAACAAAACGGTCTTTTGGGAAAACCGGCATTTCCAGTCTTGCAGCAGAGTGCTCCATACGTTCACCATTCAGATCCGGACGGAAGGTGACAATACGTCCGTCTTCTGTAGTGTATGCCTTCATTCCTTCGAATACAGTCTGTGCATACTGAAGAACGCCAGCACATTCACTGATGGTAACGGTATCATCTGTGGTGAGGCCTCCCTCATCCCACTGGCCGTTTTTAAAATTGGATACATAACGGTAGTCTGTTTTTACATAACCAAAGCCCAGGTTGCCCCAGTCAATGTTCTTTTTTTCCATAACAATTTCCTCCTAGCGTGGTTTGTCCGGGCAGATTCCTGATTTGAACGCATTACTGTTACAAATTGCCATATTGCAGTAACATCTGAATCTGCAACGTTTTTACCATTGTAAAACTTTTATGTGTGAAATTCAATGGAAAAAAGCAGAATTTTTCAGGGATTTTCAAAATGTGTTTATATTTTATGTTGTCTTGTTTTTTGCGAGGGATTTTTGTATAATAAAAGACGAACCTTATGGGAAAAAATATCCGGAGGAAAATATGGAACATAACGAATTTGATGAGCTGGGAGGAAAGATCCAGGACATCATTGACAGTGCAGTGAATGAGAAAAATTACCAGAAGCTGAACCAGACTATCAATCAGACGCTGAATAAGGCTATTGACAGCGGAAGTGACGCGCTTCGGGATGCATTGAATCATACATTTTACAGTAATTACCGTACCGGAAGCTCCTATGATTACAGGCAGAACAGATCCTGGGAATTCCAGAAGGATAAAAATGTCCGGAAGGAACAGAATGCCAATGGTACCCACCAGAGAAACACTGTTTCTCAGAATGCCAAGCCGGCTTTGTATTCCCCTGCCAATGGGATTAAAGTCGGAGGGATTCTGAAGACTGTATTTGGAGGAATTCTGGTTGGCACACTGGGACTTTCCTCTGTTTTAGTCGGAGCACTGGGAGCTGGCTTTAATATAAGCGGTATGGTCGGTTTTTCAGCAGTTTTAGCAGCATTTACGGCTGCAGGAGGTGTTCTCCTTGGGAATGGCTGCAGCTGCCTTGCCAGTTTGAAACGCAGGGAAAAATATATCCAGACTCTCGGTGAGCATACCTACTGTAATTTTCAGCAGCTGGCAGCTGCGGTCAATAAGCCCGTGAAATTTGTAAAAAAAGATATAAAACGAATGATAGACAAGGGTTGGTTTCTTCAGGGTCATATTGACAGGCAGGAAACATGTCTGATCACCAGTAATGAAACCTATGATCAGTATATAAGCACACAGAAGCAGCTGGAGGAGAGAGAACACAAGCTTGCAGAAGAACGTGAAAGCGTCAGCTTTTCACCGGAGGTCCGGCAGGTACTGGAAAAAGGAAATGAATTTCTGGACAAGCTTCGCCGAAGTAATGATGCTATTCCGGGAGTGGAGATTTCCAGGAAGATTTCCCGTATGGAGCAGATCGTAGGAAGAATTTTTGAGCGGGCCAAGGCGCATCCGGAGGTCATTCCGGATTTAAACCGTCTTATGGATTATTATCTTCCGATGACAGTGAAGCTGTTGAACGCTTATGAAGAAATGGATGGTCAGCCTGTTCAGGGAGAGAATATTACAGCTTCCAAAAAAGAAATCGAGGAAACTATTGATACCTTAAATGTGGCATTTGAGAAACTGCTGGATTCCATATTTGCAGATGCAGCTCTGGATGTGTCCAGCGATATTTCTGTTTTAAATACTGTCCTTGCTCAGGAAGGATTAGCGGAGGACGAGCTTACCCGTATGAGAAGAGAGGCAGGGAAAAAGTAAAGAATCATAGAAATACACAAGGAGGATGCTATGGGAAACGAATTTACAGGTTTTGAAGAGAATACACCTACACTGACACTGGATCCGGTTCTTGACGAACCGAAAAATGAGACCGTTTTACAGCCGGAGGCAGAGACTGTAAAAAAAGAAATGGAACAGACTGTTCTTTCTCCGGAAGAACAGCAGATGGTAGACAGTTTTGCCAAGAAAATTGACATTGAGAACACCAATCAGATTCTTCAGTATGGTGCCGGAACCCAGAAAAAAATGGCTGACTTTTCCGATGCAGCCCTTGAAAATGTACGCACACAGGATCTGGGTGAGGTTGGAGAGCTGATCACACAGGTGGTGGGTGAGCTTCGTGATTTTGACGCTGCAGAAGAAGAAAAAGGATTTCTTGGCTTTTTCAAAAAACAGGGAAACAAGGTTGAGAATCTGAAAAACCGTTATGCCAAGGCAGAAGTAAGTGTTCAGAAGATCACCACATCCCTTCAGGATCACCAGATGCGCCTGATGAAGGATTCAGCGGTCCTTGAGAAAATGTATGCCCAGAATCTGAATTATTATAAAGAGCTGACCATGTATATTCTTGCAGGCAAACAGAAGCTGCAGGAAGTGCGTGAGGGGAAATTAAAGGAACTGGAGACAAAGGCCGCATCCAGCGGACTTCCGGAAGATGCGCAGGAGGCCAGGGATCTGGACGGTAAGTGCAGCCGTTTTGAGAAGAAGCTTCATGATCTGGAGCTGACAAGAACGATTTCCCTGCAGACTGCACCTCAGATCCGTCTGGTGCAGAATAATGATACTCTTATGGTGGAAAAAATCCAGACCACTATTGTAAATACTATTCCACTGTGGAAAAGTCAGATGGTATTGGCACTTGGAATTGCTCATTCCACAGAAGCAGCCAAGGCGCAGCGCCAGGTGACGGATCTGACGAACGAGCTTTTAAAGAAAAATGCCGAGGCACTCCACCTTGCATCTGCTGAAACTGTCAGGGAGTCTGAGCGTGGAATCGTAGATATTGAAACGCTGAAGCAGACCAATCAGGAACTGATCTCCACTCTGGACGATGTGATGAACATCCAGAAAGAAGGCCGCATGAAGAGACAGCAGGCAGAGCTGGAAATGCGCAGGATGGAAGAGGACCTGAAGAATAAATTATTAGAAATCCAGCATTAAATCAAATCAGGGGTGTCACAGAGAGACATCCCTTTTGTGCCTTTTAAAATAAAAGAAAAATATCCTGTGTATAACGTGAGGGAGGAATTTTGTATGTACAGAGACCATACCAAGGTAATTCAGATAGGCAATAAAAAAATCGGAGGCGGAAATCCTGTCCTGATCCAGTCTATGACGAATACGAAAACAGAAGATGTTCAGGCAACAGTAGAACAGATACTTGCTCTGGAGGCAGCTGGCTGTGATATTATCCGCTGCGCTGTGCCGACTATGGAGGCAGCCCAGGCGCTGAAAGAGATCAAAAAGCAGATCCACATTCCATTGGTTGCAGATATTCATTTTGATTATCGTCTTGCTATTGCAGCAATGGAAAATGGTGCAGACAAGATCCGTATTAATCCTGGAAATATTGGAAGTACAGATCGGATCAAGGCTGTGGTCGATGTGGCAAAAGAACGCAATATCCCCATTCGCGTAGGGGTAAACAGCGGTTCTCTTGAAAAAGAGCTGGTAGAAAAATACCATGGAGTAACCGCAGAAGGACTGGTGGAAAGTGCTCTTGACAAGGTTCGCATTATCGAAGAACTTGGCTATGATAATCTGGTCATCAGCATTAAATCTTCAGATGTAATGATGTGTGCCAGAGCCCATGAGCTAATTGCAAGACAGACCAGTTATCCGCTTCATGTAGGAATCACAGAAGCTGGAACTCTTTATTCAGGAAACATTAAATCTGCCATTGGACTTGGAATTATTTTATACCAGGGAATTGGCGATACCATCCGGGTATCTTTGACAGGAGCCCCGCTTGAGGAGGTAAAATCTGCAAAACGTATCCTGAAAACTCTCGGTCTTCGCAAAGGCGGTGTGGAGGTAGTGTCATGTCCAACCTGTGGCCGTACTCAGATCGATCTGATCGGTCTTGCGAATAAAGTGGAAACTATGGTGCAGGATATTCCTCTTGATATTAAGGTTGCAGTTATGGGCTGCGTGGTAAATGGTCCCGGTGAGGCGAAGGAAGCAGATATTGGAATTGCCGGAGGCACAGGCGTAGGTCTTCTGATCAAAGGCGGAGAGATCATTAAGAAGGTGCCGGAAGACCAGCTTCTGGAAACCTTGCGTGAAGAGCTGATGAACTGGGAAAGCGGCTCACATCAGGAATGAATGTCTGAGAGTCAGGATGTATCTAGTAAACAAAAAGGTGTATATAGTATAAATGGAAAAAGAATTTTTTGATGTATTTCCAAACTTAAAATTAAAGCAGGAATTAAGCGAGCTTCTGGAAGATGTGACGGTTACAAGAGTTGCATGCAATTCAGGGAAAACCTGTATCCGTGTTTATCTGAAAAGTGACCGCTGGATCCACAAAAAACATATTTTCAGTCTGGAAGAGCAGATCGAGAGGCAGTGTTTTCCAGGGCTTGAGGTAAGTGTAAAGGTGATAGAGAAGTTTCATCTGTCCAGAC
The DNA here is from genome assembly GCF_934371575.1 of uncultured Blautia sp. GTDB lineage: Bacteria > Bacillota > Clostridia > Lachnospirales > Lachnospiraceae > Blautia_A. Next base: position 5,849 of record NZ_CAKRNY010000019.1, read on the forward strand.
AGTACACGCCGAAAAATTTTCTGGATACTTACCGTTCCAGTATGGAACTGGAGCTGCGCAATTACAATATGCTGGAATATAACCTGTTTAAGCAGGCGCAGATCACTTTTCCGGAGGAAGACTGTCTGAACATGGTACTTCCGGATTCTGTGATTTCCAGACAGAAAAGTGAGATCCTTATTGAGTATCTTCATAAGGTTTTCTGTGAGCGTTGTGGAATGGATCTGAAGGTTTCTCTGGACTATGTGCAGACTGAGGAAAGTAAATATCGCAAAAACGCAGCTATTCAGATACGTCAGGAAGTAGCGAATGTGCTCAAACATGCCAATCTTTCCAAAGAAGAGGGGGCATCACAGACATCCACGCCAGAGGAAAAACAGGGAAAAGAATCAGCTTCCAAAAAGGCTGTTTCATCCGGTCAGGAGAAAAAGCCGGAAGCAGGGGAGAAGAAATCCTTCGAGAAAAAACCATTTGAAAAGAAGGGCAAATGGGGAGATTTCCGCGGAGGTTTCCGAAAAGATCCCAATCCGGATGTTGTTTATGGAAGAGATTTTGAGGACGAACCGATCCCTCTTGAAAATATTGTACAGGAGATGGGAGAAGTTATTATACGCTGTCAGGTTATGGACGTGGAGGCAAGAGAAATCCGAAATGAAAAGACAATCCTGATTTTTCCGGTCACAGATTTTACCGATTCCATTACCGTAAAAATGTTTCTGCGAAATGAACAGGTACCGGAGATCAAAGAGCAGGTTAAAAAGGGTGCTTTTCTGAAAATCAAAGGTGTTACATCCATTGACCGTTTTGATGGTGAACTTACCATCGGTTCCATTTCCGGTATTAAGAAGATTTCAGATTTCCGCAGTGCCAGAGTAGACACCAGTCCCCAAAAACGTGTAGAGCTTCACTGCCACACCAAGATGAGCGATATGGATGGAGTAACAGAAGCAAAGGCACTGGTAAAACGCGCCTATGAATGGGGGCATCCTGCAATTGCCATCACTGATCATGGCGTGGTGCAGGCTTTCCCTGAGGCGAACCATTGCTTTGATGCATGGGGAGGCTGTGTGCCAAAGGATTCTGATTTTAAAGTGCTCTATGGAATGGAAGCCTATCTGGTAGATGATTTAAAAGGTATGGTTACCAATCCAAAGGGGCAGTCCCTGGATGGAAGATTTGTTGTTTTTGATATAGAGACTACCGGATTTTCACCTCTTACCTGCAAAATTATCGAAATTGGTGCTGTATTGGTGGAAAATGGAAAAATTACAGATCGTTTTTCCACATTTGTCAATCCCCAGGTGCCAATCCCGTTCCGGATTGAGCAGCTGACAAGCATCAATGACAGTATGGTTATGGATGCCCGTCCAATTGAAGAAATTTTACCGGAATTTCTGAAATTCTGTGAAGGAGCTACAATGGTAGCGCACAATGCAGATTTTGATATGAGTTTTATTATAGAAAACTGTAACCGCATGGGTATTCCCAATGATTTTACGTATGTGGATACAGTTGGTATGGCCAGATTCCTGCTGCCGGCGCTGAACCGTTTTAAGCTGGATACAGTAGCCAAGGCAGTTGGTGTTTCCCTGGATCATCACCATCGCGCTGTGGACGATGCGGAGTGCACTGCCCGTATTTTTGAAAAATTTGTGGAAATGTGTGCGCAAAGAGATATTACAGATGTGGATCAGCTGAATGAGCAGGGAAAGATTTCTCCTGACACGATCAAGAAGCTTCCTACCTACCATGCTGTTATTTTCATGCGGAATGAGACAGGGCGGATTAATTTATACAAGCTGGTAAGTCAGTCTCATATTAAATATTTTAATCACAGACCCCGTGTGCCAAAGAGCGTGTTTGAGGCTCACAGGGAAGGGCTTCTTATTGGAAGTGCCTGCGAGGCAGGTGAGCTTTATCAGGCTCTGCTGCGCAACGCACCGGAGCAGGAGATCGCAAGACTGGTAAGCTTTTATGATTATCTGGAGATCCAGCCTCTTGGAAATAACAAGTTCATGATCGAGGATGAAAAAAATGATACCATCCATTCCAATGAGGATCTGATCGAGATCAATAAGAAAATCGTAAAGCTTGGAGAGCAGTTTAATAAGCCGGTAGTTGCTACCTGTGATGTCCATTTTATGGATCCTCAGGATGAGATCTACCGTCGTATCATTATGGCGGGAAGCGGTTTTAAGGATGCGGACGACCAGGCACCTTTGTATCTGCGCACTACAGAGGAAATGCTGGAAGAATTTTCCTATCTTGGCAGCGAAAAGGCTGAGGAAGTGGTAATTACAAATACAGTGAAGATTGCGGATATGATAGAGAAAATGTCTCCTATCCATCCGGATAAATATCCGCCGATCATTGAGAATTCAGACCAGGATCTGAAGGATATGTGTTTCCAGAAAGCCCATGAAATGTATGGAGAGGTGCTTCCGAAAATTGTGGAAGATCGTCTGGATAAAGAGCTGAACTCCATTATTTCCAATGGATATGCAGTTATGTATATCATTGCCCAGAAGCTGGTGTGGAAGTCAAATGCAGATGGTTATCTGGTTGGATCAAGAGGATCTGTTGGGTCTTCACTGGCAGCTACCATGTCCGGTATTACAGAGGTAAATCCTTTGCCACCACATTATCTGTGCCCCAATCCGGAGTGTAAATACAGTGATTTTGATTCTCCAGAGATCAAGGCATTTTCCGGTATGGCAGGGTGCGATATGCCAGACAGAATCTGTCCTAAGTGCGGCACCAGGATGACCAAACAGGGTTTTGATATTCCTTTTGAAACCTTCCTTGGGTTTAAGGGAGATAAGGAGCCTGATATCGACCTGAACTTTTCAGGAGAGTATCAGTCCAATGCCCACCATTATACAGAAGTTATATTCGGAAAAGGTCAGACCTTTAAAGCGGGTACCATCGGTACCCTTGCGGATAAGACCGCATTCGGATATGTAAAGAATTATTTTGAAGAGCGGGGACAGCACAAGCGTTCCTGCGAGATCAACCGTATTGTACAGGGATGTACCGGTATCAGACGAAGCACCGGACAGCACCCGGGAGGAATTATTGTACTCCCCATGGGAGAGGAAATAGAGAAATTTACTCCGGTCCAGTATCCGGCAAACGATTCCAGCAGTGGATTTATCACTACCCATTTTGATTATCATTCTATTGATGGAAACCTGCTGAAGCTGGATATTCTGGGACACGATGATCCCACCATGATCCGTACCCTTGAGGATATGACAGACCTGAATGCAAGAGAGGTTCCTCTTGATGACAAGGCGGTTATGTCACTTTTTGCCAGTACAGAAGCTCTTGGAATTGATCCGAAGGATATCGGCGGCTGCAAGCTTGGCTGTCTGGGAATTCCGGAGTTTGGTACTGATTTTGCCATGCAGATGCTTGTGGATACCAAGCCGAAATATTTTTCTGATCTGGTCCGTATTGCCGGACTTTCCCACGGTACGGATGTATGGCTGGGAAATGCGCAGACACTGATCGAAGAGGGAAAAGCTACTATTTCCACGGCAATCTGTACCCGAGATGATATTATGATCTACCTGATCGGTCAGGGTGTGGAAAGTGGTCTTGCCTTTACTATTATGGAGAGCGTCCGTAAAGGAAAAGGTCTCCGGGATGAGTGGATCACCACCATGAAAGAACATGGCGTTCCGGACTGGTATATCTGGTCCTGTAAAAAAATTAAATATATGTTCCCAAAGGCCCATGCGGCTGCTTATGTTATGATGGCTTACCGAATTGCCTGGTTTAAGGTGTTTCAGCCACTGGCTTATTATGGCGCATATTTCAGTATCCGTGCCACTGCTTTTTCCTATGAGCTTATGTGTATGGGAAAAGAAAAGCTGGAGTTTTATATGGCTGAGATCCGTAAAAAGGGAGATTCTGCATCCAAAAAGGAACAGGATACCCTGAAGGATATGCGTATTGTCCAGGAGATGTATGCAAGAGGATATGATTTTATGCCAATTGATATTTACCGTGCAAAAGCTCATCGTTTTCAGATCATTGAGGGAAAACTGATGCCATCGATTGATTCCATAGAAGGTCTTGGTGACAAAGCGGCAGACGCTGTAGTGGATGCTGCTGTGCAGGGAAGATTTCTTTCCAAGGATGATTTCCGCGACCGCACCAAGGTCAGCAAGACGGTAATTGACCTTATGGACAAATTGGGACTGTTTGGTGATATTCCCCAGTCCAATCAGATTTCTCTGTTTGATTTTTCAACAAATGCAGGTTAAAAGGAGGTTTCATGAAAACAGAAGAACTGCGTTACCTACAACGTCTGGCGGAGCTTTATCCTACCATTGGGAAAGCGTCCACAGAGATCATTAACCTTCAGTCTATTCTCAATCTGCCGAAAGGCACAGAACATTTTCTTTCCGATATTCACGGAGAGTATGAATCTTTTTCACATGTGTTAAGGAATGGTTCCGGCGCAGTGCGAAAGAAAATAGACGATGTATTTGGACATACCCTAAGCAACAGTGACAAACGTTCCCTGGCAACTCTTGTATATTATCCCAAGGAAAAAATTGCCAATGTAAAGAAAACAGAAACGGATATGGAGAACTGGTACAGGATCACGCTGTATCGTCTCATTGAAGTGTGTAAGACGACTGCTTCCAAATATACAAGATCAAAGGTCCGCAAGGCACTTCCTGCTGACTATGCCTATGTGATCGAGGAGCTGATCACAGAGAAGGCAGAAGTTCTTGATAAAGAGGCCTATTATGACTCTATTGTGGATACGATTATTGATATTGGAAGAGCGGAGAACTTTATCATTGCTCTTGCAGAGCTGATCCAGAGACTGGTTGTAGATCATCTGCATGTTTTGGGGGATATTTACGACAGAGGACCTGGTCCCCATTTCATTATGGACAAGCTGATGGACTATCATTCCCTGGATATCCAGTGGGGAAATCATGACGTAGTCTGGATGGGAGCTGCCGTAGGGCAGGCGGCCTGTATGGCAACTGTGATCCGTAACAGTATCCGATATGGCAATCTGGATATTCTGGAGGATGGTTACGGAATCAATATGATGCCTCTGGCGGCTTTTGCAATTGAGGTGTATGGAGATGATCCCTGTGAAGTATTTGAGGTTCATGGAAATCCCTCTAATTATAATGCCCTTGAAAAAGAAATGAGCCGAAAAATGCATAAAGCCATAGCAATCATTCAGTTTAAGCTGGAAGGTGCCCTGGCAAAGGAACACCCGGATTTTCATATGGAGAACCGATGTGTCCTGGAAGGCATAGATCAGGAGAAGGGTACGATCCGGCTGCCGGACGGAAGTACGCATCCGCTTCTGGACTGCCACTTCCCGACCATTGACTGGGAGCATCCTTATGAGCTGACAGAAGGGGAGAAAGAGGTAATGGAACGTCTTACCTCTGCTTTTCGGAACTGTGAGAAGCTTCAGAATCATATGCAGCTGCTTCTGGACAAAGGAGGCCTTTACAAAACCTATAATGGAAATCTTCTGTTCCATGGAAGCATTCCGCTGAATGAAGATGGAACTTTTAAAGAAGTACAGATTTACGGTGAGACTTGTAAAGGTAAGGCACTTTATGATAAACTGGAAGCCTACGTAAGAAAAGCATTTTTTACAGTAGACGAAAAGGAGAAGAAAGCAAGCCAGGATATCTTGTGGTATATCTGGGCAGGACCGAATTCTCCTCTTTATGGAAAGGATAAAATGACCACTTTTGAGCGGTATTTTATTGCTGATAAAGAGACACACAAAGAAAAGAAGAATGCCTATTATCATCTCTGGGAAAAAGAAGAGGTGGTAAATCATATGCTTCTTGAATTTGGACTGGATCCGAATGAAGGACATATTATCAACGGTCATGTACCGGTGCATCAGATAGAAGGAGAGAATCCTGTGAAGTGCAACGGCAAGGTGATCGTAATTGACGGTGGTTTCTGTGAGGCGTACCGGAATGTGACCGGTATTGCCGGATATACTCTTATTTATAGTTCCTATGGGTTGAGTCTGACTGCCCATGAGCCGTTTACATCGGCTGAAGATGCAGTGGCAACTGAGAGGGATATTGTGTCGAACCGTGTAGCTGTCCGCTATAATCCGCGGCGGGCCCTTGTTGGGGATACAGATAATGGTAAGGCACTCAAAGAACGAATTCAGGAGCTGAAACAGCTTTTGGATGCCTACAGAAAAGGCGTTATAAAGGAGAAAAAATAAGGAGACTAAGGAAAAATGGGTGGAATTTTTGGTGTTGCGTCAAAGTCTGATTGTGTAATGGATCTGTTTTTTGGAATTGACTATCACTCTCATCTGGGTACCAGAAGAGGTGGAATGGCTGTTTACAGCCGAAACAACGGTTTTAACCGGGCAATTCATAATATTGAGAACTCGCCCTTTAGAACCAAGTTTGACAGAGATGTGGCTGAGATGGAGGGAAATATTGGAATCGGCTGTATTTCCGACAATGAACCACAGCCCCTTCTGGTGCGTTCCCATCTGGGAAATTTTGCAATTACTACAGTAGGTAAGATTAACAATTTAGAGACACTGGTAGAAAAATGTTTCCAGGATGGGCACACTCATTTTCTGGAGATGAGCGGTGGAAGTGTGAATCCCACAGAGGTGACAGCTGCTCTGATCAATCAGAAGGACAGTATTGTGGAAGGAATCCGTTATGCCCAGGAAGTTATTGAGGGGTCTATGACGCTTCTTCTTATGACCGGAGAGGGACTTTATGCAGCACGTGACAGATATGGACGGACTCCTCTTGTAATTGGAAAAAAAGAGGGGGCATGCTGTGCTTCCTTTGAAAGTCATGCTTATATCAATCTTGGATATGAAGACCTGAAAGAACTGGGACCGGGAGAAATCGATTTTATTACTCCGGAGGGTGTGCAGATCATGCAGAAGCCGGGAGAAAAAATGCGGATCTGTTCCTTCCTTTGGACCTATTATGGTTATCCGACCTCCACTTATGAAGGGGTAAACGTAGAAGAAATGCGTTATAAATGCGGCGATATCCTGGCAGAGAGGGATGCAGGGGAGATAAATCCGGATCTGGTGGCAGGTGTGCCGGATTCCGGTATTGCACATGCAATTGGTTATGCAAACCGTTCAGGTGTACCTTTTGCCCGTCCTTTTATTAAATATACCCCAACCTGGCCAAGATCCTTTATGCCGACCCAGCAGAGCCAGCGTAATCTGATCGCCAGAATGAAATTGATTCCGGTACATAAGCTGATCAAGGATAAAAGCCTTCTGATGATTGACGATTCTATCGTCAGAGGTACCCAGCTCAGGGAGACTACAGAGTTCCTTTATAATAACGGAGCAAAAGAGGTTCATATCCGTCCGGCATGTCCGCCTCTTTTATATGGATGTAAATACCTGAATTTCTCACGTTCCAAATCAGAGATGGATCTGATCACAAGACGGATTATTGCCAAACGTGAGGGAGATCAGGTTTCCGATAAGCTTCTTCAGGATTATGCAAATCCGGATTCCACCAACTATAAGGAAATGCTTGAAGAAATCCGAAAAGAGCTTAATTTTACATCACTGAAATATCATCGTCTGGATGATCTGAAGAAATCGATTGACATTGAACCATGTAAGCTTTGTACATATTGCTGGAACGGACAGGAGTAATCACACTTTTGCAGGCGGGACGCTTTCTTGTACAGGAGGTAGATGCATATGAAAAAACACAACAGAGATGTACTAAAAGCAACTTTGTTTGCACTGATTGCCATATTTATCATGATTGGGATTGCAGGACTTTTATTTACGAATCACAAGAAAAAGCTTCAGAAGGAGCAGCAGAAAAAGGCTGCTATTGAGGCTCTGGAAAAGGTGCCGACTGTGACACCCACTCTGGCTGCCACAGCTACACCTACACCTGAGCCTACAGCAACCGTGACGCCTACTCCTGTAATTACCCGTGCACCGGCTTTTACAGCAGATGATTACTATGGAACCTGGTACAGTAAGGATGGACTTGCATCATTGACTATAGATGATCTTACGCTGAAATCTGTTACATTTTCTTTTTCCCAGGCGAAAGACAGTGATGGAACAAGAGTTTCCGAGGCTTCAGATACTGCAAAGGTATCAGGAAATGCAGCGAAGCTGTCTTTTACTGATTCCTGGGGAAATGAGGTCAAAGGAAATATTACTTTTGACCAGGGCAAGCTTTATCTGCGGCTTGAAACCGTGCAGACTGCAGATGGCGCCGGAATGGTTCCTTCTGTAGATGAGGTGATGACCAGAAATAAGGCTGTACAGCCTGTACCTGCTGTGACAGAGGCTGCCAGTGATACATCGGATCAGGATTATATTTTTAAGGATAGTGACAGCCGTTATCTTACAGATGATGACCTTGCAGGTTATTCCTCTGCTCAGCTGGAACTGGCAAAAAATGAGATTTATGCTCGTCACGGCAGAAAATTTGTGACACCAAGGATTGCGGATTATTTTAATGGAAAATCCTGGTACAAGGGAACAATAGATCCGGAGACTTTTGATTCAGATAGTTCTGTGTTTAATGAATATGAAGTTGCAAATATTCAAAAAATTGCAGATGAAGAAGCAAAGCTTCGAAGTGAAGGAAAATAGTTTTAAAATGAGGGGGAATCACAGCCCCCTCATTTTGACATTTTTTTATTGTCAGTACGTCCAACCAGATAATCAATGCTGGTTTCATAGTAATTTGCAAGACGAATCAGCATTTCAATGGGGATATTTCTGGAGCCTGTTTCATAATGGGAATAGGAACGCTGGCTGATATGAAGAATGTCACTGATCTGTTTCTGGGACAGGTCGGCATCTGTCCTCAAGTCCTGAATTCTCTGAAATTTCATTGGTTCACCTCTTCTTTTTTCTTTAGAATTACTTTTTTTCAAATCCTTTCAGAAAGTATAAATCAGAACGAAATGCACTATTGCAATTCAGAGCAAAATGGGCTATAATGAATTTTATATATCTTTTAATCATGTCTTTGAGTCAGGAATCTGATTCGTAATAGTTTTGATCTTTTTTTCTTTTTTTATTCCAGAGAGATATTGGAATCGCAGAATTGTTCAAATTTGGGGAGAGACTTTATCTGCAGAAAGGAATATAAGTGTTTGCAAGCGTTTTATCAGCGGCAATTTCCGGCATGGATGTCTGTCAGGTTCAGGTGGAAGCGGATGTCAGTGATGGGCTTCCTTTTTTTACTATGGTTGGGTTTCCCAGTACACAGGTGAAGGAGGCACAGGACAGAGTGCGCACAGCTTTGAAAAATAACGGAATCAGTCTGCCGCCCAGAAAGGTGACTGTGAATCTGGCACCTGCAGATCTGAGAAAGGAAGGGGCAGGGTTTGATCTTCCTGTAGCAGCTGCAGTATTGGCAGCTTCCGGTTTTATTGAACCGGAGCTTCTTCAGAATGTTATGATCGTAGGGGAGCTTAGCTTAAATGGTGAGGTGAGAGGTGTTTCGGGTGTGCTTCCAAGAGTGATACGTGCGAGAGAGCTTGGCTGCCGGTACTGTATCATTCCTTTTGGAAATCTGGAGGAAGGGACTCTTGTGAAGGACATGAAGGTGATCGGTGTGCGGAACATAAAAGAGGTTTTGAAATATGTTTCGGCCCCGGAGCTGTTTGACAAAGAGAAGCAGCTTTTGGAGGCTGAGCCAGAGGAAAACGGTACGGAAGAAGGCAACGTGGATTTTTCTGAAATCTGTGGACAGGAAAGTGCCAGAAGGGCAGCAGAGATCGCAGTCAGCGGATTTCACAATATTTTATTCACAGGTTCACCGGGGACTGGAAAAACCATGCTGGCGAAAAGAATTCCCACTATAATGCCTTCTCTTACCTTTGAGGAAAGTCTGGAGCTTACCAAAATATACAGCATCGCCGGTCTTTTAAGTCCCAAAAGACCATTGATCCAGGCGAGACCTTTTCGGAATCCCCATCATACCAGTTCGCCCACATCTCTGGCTGGAGGTGGGCGGACCCCCCACCCCGGAGAAGTAACGCTGGCGCACAGAGGGGTACTGTTTCTGGATGAAATGCCGGAATTTACAAGAAGAACTCTGGAAGTGCTGCGTCAGCCCCTTGAGGACAAGCAGATACGGCTGTCAAGAGCAAGCGGAACCTATGTGTTTCCAGCTGGCTTTATTCTGGTGGCAGCAATGAATCCCTGTCCCTGCGGCTATTATCCTGATATGAACAAGTGCAGATGCACTCCGGGAGAGGTAAGTCATTATCTGAGCAAATTAAGTCATCCGCTTCTTGAGAGAATCGATCTCTGTGCAGATGTGCCGCCGGTGAAGTTTTCCCAGATTTCAGGAGAAAAGCAGGGAGAGTCATCGGCAGTTATCCGGGAGAGAGTGGAAAATGTCAGGAAAATACAGCAAAAACGATATGAAAAGGAAAAAATATGTTTCAATGGAGAATTGTCTGGAAAGCAGATTCTGAAATATTGTATATTGACGGAAAATGCGCTTAAGATGGCAAAAAAGGCATTTGAGCTTATGGAACTCAGCGCCAGATCCTATCACCGGATTCTAAAGGTTTCCCGTACGATTGCAGATATGGACGGGGAAGAACTGATACACGAAAGACATGTTGCGGAAGCTCTCACGTATAAAACTTTTGATAAAAAATATCAAAATTAGGAATTATCAAGAGAGGTACATTTTTATTATAAGACTCATAAAACAGCAGGTTTGGAGGTATTTTAGTATGGAAGAAATACAGAAGATCAAGTGTATTACCAAAGAGGATCCGGATTTTCCTGAACGCTTGCGGGGACTTTCGGGAATGCCGAAGAAGCTTTATTATATTGGAAATCTGCCTGATCCCGGGAAACCTACGGCTGCTGTGGTTGGCGCACGTATGTGCAGCCCTTATGGAAGGTGTCAGGCGTTTAAGTACGCAAGAACCATGGCGGAGCATGGTGTGCAGATCATAAGCGGAATGGCAAGAGGAATTGATACAGAGGGACATAAAGGGGCATTGGATACAAGCACCCCTACTTTTGCAGTACTGGGAAGCGGAGTGGATATATGTTATCCAAGTTCCAACAGACGGCTGTATCAGAGGATTCTGGAAAAGGGCGGCGGAATCATCAGCGAGCTTCCGCCCGGAACTTCACCTGTGAACTGGGCGTTTCCCGCAAGAAACAGAATTATCAGCGGGCTCTCAGATGCAGTCCTTGTGGTGGAGGCCAAAGAACAAAGCGGCTCTTTGATTACTGCAAATTTTGCCCTGGAGCATGGTCACAGTGTTTATGCTCTTCCGGGAGCGGTGACAGAGGAACTGAGCAGAGGCTGCAACAAGCTGATTTTTGATGGAGCAGGAATTGCTTACAGTCCGGAAATTATGCTTATGGAATGGGGAATTGAAGTGAAAAACAGACTGCAAAAAGCAGAAAAAAAGAAGTTGGGGCTTGCACCAGATTTGGATTTGGTGTATAGTGGTCTCGATTTACGACCCGAAAATCTGGATAATCTGATACGGAAAACCGGTTTTTCAGCGGCAAAAGTCTGTACTCTTCTTACTGAACTTCAGCTTATGGGGCTGGTAGGAGAGACAGGAAGACAGTACTACAGAATATCAGGGGGATGATATATGCCGCAGTTCAGATTAATGGGCTGTGACAGATTCTGCAGTAATCTGAATACGAATTAGGAGAGGTAGTATGGCTAAATATCTGGTGATAGTTGAGTCACCTGCAAAAGTGAAGACAATTAAGAAGTTTCTTGGGGCAAATTATGATGTGGAGGCATCTAATGGACATGTTCGTGATTTTCCCAAGAGTCAGTTTGGAATAGATGTAGAGAATGATTTCGAGCCGAAATACATTACCATCCGCGGGAAAGGTGAGCTGCTTGCCAAGCTTCGCAAGGCGGCAAAGAAGGCTGATAAGATTTATCTTGCAACTGACCCCGACCGTGAGGGAGAGGCGATTTCCTGGCATTTGATGCAGGCTCTGAAGGAAGATCCGGAGAAAATGCATCGAATTACCTTCAACGAGATCACAAAGACTGCAGTCAAGGATTCCCTGAAGCATGCAAGAGGCCTGAATATGAATCTTGTGGATGCGCAGCAGGCACGAAGAATGCTGGACCGTATGGTTGGTTATACGATCAGCCCTTTGCTCTGGGCTAAGGTAAAGCGTGGTTTAAGTGCAGGCCGTGTACAGTCTGTTGCACTTCGTATTATCTGTGACAGAGAAGAGGAAATCAATTCTTTTATTCCGGAAGAATACTGGAGTCTGAATGGTGAATTTCTGGTAGATGGAGAGAAAAAACCTCTGGAAGCCAAGTTCTATGGAAAAGATAAGAAAATGGATATCCACAATAAGGCTGAGATGGATGCTGTTCTGGCAGAGCTTTCCGACGAAGAGTATGAGATCTCTGAGGTCAAGAAGGGTGAGAGAATTAAAAATGCGCCCCTTCCGTTTACCACCAGTACCCTGCAGCAGGAAGCATCCAAGACACTGAATTTTTCAACCCAGAAGACGATGCGTCTGGCACAGCAGCTCTACGAAGGTGTTGACATTAAGGGAAACGGAACAGTGGGTGTGATCACATATCTTCGTACCGATTCTGTTCGTATTTCAGATGAAGCAGATGCTGCAGCACGAAGCTATATTGGCAGCCAGTACGGAGAGGAATATGTCTCAGAGTCTGCAAAGGCAGTGAAAAAGGGGCAGAAAATCCAGGATGCCCATGAGGCAATTCGTCCTACAGATATCAGCCGTACACCTGTACAGATAAAGGAATCTCTTACAAGAGATCAGTTCCGTCTGTATCAGCTGATCTGGAAGCGTTTTGCGGCAAGCCGTATGGCGCCGGCCAGATATGAAACTACTTCTGTAAAAGTTGCAGCCGGAGATTATATTTTTACTGTGTCCGCTTCCAAGGTGGCATTCGACGGATTTCTCTCTGTTTATATGCAGGAAGAGGATATGAAAAAAGGAAATGTGTTAAGCCAGAGCCTGACAAAGGGTATGAAGCTGAAACTGAAGGAATTGAAGCCAGAACAGCATTTCACCCAGCCGCCGGCTCATTATACAGAGGCATCTCTGGTAAAAACCATGGAAGAGCTTGGAATTGGACGTCCAAGTACTTATGCGCCTACTATTACAACTATCATCAGCCGCCGTTATGTGTCCAAGGAACAGCGTAATCTTTATGTGACAGAGCTTGGCGAGGTGGTAAACAGTATTATGAAACAGGCATTTCCAAGTATTGTGGATGTAAATTTCACAGCTACTATGGAGGGACTGCTGGACTGTGTGGAGAATGGTACTGTACAGTGGAAGACAGTTGTGCGTAATTTCTATCCGGATCTGAAGCATGATGTTGATGCAGCTCAGGAAGAGCTGGAGAAAGTGGATATCCATGATGAAGAAACAGATGTGATCTGTGACAACTGCGGCCGCAATATGGTGATCAAATATGGTCCTCACGGAAGATTTCTGGCGTGTCCTGGATTTCCGGAATGCAGAAACACCAAGCCGTACTATGAGAAAATTGGCGTAGCCTGCCCGAAATGCGGTAAGGAAGTGGTTCTCAAGAAGACTAAGAAAGGCCGTAAGTATTACGGCTGTGAAGATAATCCGGAGTGCGACTTCATGTCCTGGCAGAAACCGTCTGCCAAAAAATGTCCGGTATGCGGAAGCTATATGGTGGAGAAAGGAAATAAACTGGTTTGCAGCCAGGAGACCTGTGGCTATGTAGAAGCGAAGCCAAAAGACGATAAAGAGGATTAAAAGATTTCAGGAAATTTCCCCTGTAGGACAGATGAACTGTCTTATGGGGGACTTTTTTTGAATAAAAATTATATTGCTGCCGTTGTTTGGTGAATAGTTTCAAAAACGTCATATTTTCAGAAAAGCTAAACAAAATTGAAAAATAGTAAAAAATAGCTTGTAAATAGTTCGAAAAACGTGTAGTATTAGGGTAACAAGTGATGTTAACCGAACAAAAGCGAAGGGAGGACAAAATGAGCGTTCAGTTACTTGATAAAACGAGAAAAATCAATAAGCTTCTGCATAACAGCAGTTCCAGTAAGGTGGTTTTTAATGACATCTGCCAGGTTTTGATGGACACCCTGAGTTCCAATATTCTGGTTCTCAGTAAAAAGGGTAAGGTGCTTGGCGTTAGTTTTTGTCCGGGTGTTGAGGAAATCCGGGAACTGATAGCTGATGAGGTGGGCGGTCATGTCGACCCTCTGCTTAATGAGAGATTTCTGGGGGTTTTATCCACCAAGGAGAATGTGAATCTTCAGACACTTGGTTTTGAGCATGTTTCCAGCAGCTATCAGGGAATCATTAATCCTATTGATATTGCAGGGGAACGCCTTGGAACTGTGTTTATGTATCGCAAGGATCGTCCGTATGACATTGAGGATATCATAGTCAGTGAGTATGGTACTACTGTAGTTGGACTTGAAATGATGAGGGCAGTGCATGAAGAGAATGCAGAAGAAGACCGTAAGAAGCAGGTTGTGAAATCAGCATTTAATACACTTTCCTTTTCAGAACTGGAGGCAATCATCCACATTTTTGATGAGCTTGACGGAGATGAGGGAATTCTTGTCGCAAGTAAGATTGCAGACAGAGTGGGTATTACCAGATCTGTAATTGTAAATGCACTTCGCAAATTTGAGAGTGCAGGTGTGATTGAGTCACGGTCATCCGGTATGAAGGGAACTTATATCAAGGTTCTTAATGAAGTGATCTTTGATGAGCTGGAAGAGATCAAAGCCCAGCGAAATAAAAAGTCCTGAGATTTTGACAACAGAACGAATGAAACGTACAGAAGAACTGTTTTTCCACAGATGGAAGGCAGTTCTTTTTTGGCGTAATAGGAAATTACTCCGTAATGTTCCTATTACACAAAAAACGCTCCGCGAGGATGCGACCAGATGCATGAGAAATCTGTCCCGCTTTGTTCCAGTCATATGAATTGCAAAAAATTTCAGAAAATTTTTAAAGTGAGAAAATAAGAGAAAATAAGAGAATAAAAGAGAATATAAAAGAATATATTAAAAAATACAACAGTGAAAGGAGTTGCACAAAAACGGATAATTCAATAATATAATGAACAGTGATTAGCACTCAGTAATAATGAGTGCTAGTAAATGGAAAGCAATTCTAAAGGAGGACATAGATCATGAAATTAGTTCCATTAGGTGACAGAGTTGTATTAAAACAGTTAGAAGCAGAAGAGACAACAAAATCCGGTATTGTTCTTCCGGGACAGGCACAGGAGAAACCACAGCAGGCAGAAGTAATTGCTGTAGGACCTGGCGGAGTAGTTGATGGCAAAGAAGTTAAGATGGAAGTTGCCGTAGGTGACAAAGTAATCTATTCCAAATATTCCGGAACAGAAGTTAAGCTTGACAGTGAAGAGTATATTGTTGTTAAACAGAGTGATATTCTTGCAATTGTAAAATAATGAAACAGACAGAATTTTAATCAGGAGGATGATCTATCATGGCAAAAGAGATTAAATATGGTGCAGAAGCCAGAACCGCATTAGAGGCTGGTGTAAATAAACTTGCTGACACTGTCAGAGTAACACTTGGACCGAAAGGAAGAAATGTAGTACTTGACAAACAGTTCGGCGCTCCTCTTATCACAAATGACGGTGTTACAATCGCAAAAGAGATCGAGCTGGAGGATGCTTTCGAGAATATGGGAGCTCAGCTGATCAAGGAAGTTGCTTCCAAGACAAACGATGTAGCTGGTGATGGTACCACAACTGCTACCGTACTTGCTCAGGCAATGGTTCACGAGGGAATGAAAAACCTGGCAGCAGGTGCTAACCCAATCGTTATGAGACGTGGTATGAAGAGAGCTACAGATGCTGCTGTAGAAGCAATCAAGAATATGAGCCAGAAGGTAAGCGGAAAGAAACAGATCGCAAATGTTGCAGCCATTTCAGCTGGAGATAAAGAGGTTGGTGAGCTTGTTGCAAATGCAATGGAGAAGGTTTCCAACGACGGTGTTATTACTGTTGAGGAGTCCAAGACAATGCATACAGAGCTTGACCTTGTAGAAGGTATGCAGTTTGACCGTGGATATATTTCAGCATATATGTCCACAGATATGGAGAAAATGGAAGCAAATCTGGAAGATCCATATATCCTGATCACAGACAAGAAAATTTCCAATATTCAGGAAGTTCTTCCGTTACTGGAGCAGATCGTGCAGGCTGGTGCGAAGCTTCTTATCATCGCTGAGGATGTTGAAGGTGAAGCTCTTACCACTCTGATCGTAAACAAATTAAGAGGAACCTTCCAGGTAGTAGCTGTGAAAGCTCCTGGATATGGTGACAGAAGAAAAGAAATGCTTCAGGATATTGCAATCCTTACAGGCGGTACTGTAATCTCTGACGAGGTTGGTCTTGAACTGAAAGATGCTACAATGGCTCAGTTAGGTCGTGCAAAATCTGTTAAGGTTGCAAAAGAGACCACAGTTATCGTTGACGGTATGGGAGACAAAGATGCAATTGCCAACCGTGTTGCTCAGATCCGTGGACAGATCGAAGAAACAAAATCTGATTTTGACAGAGAAAAACTTCAGGAAAGACTTGCCAAACTTGCAGGCGGCGTAGCAGTAGTTCGTGTTGGTGCAGCTACTGAGACAGAGATGAAAGAAGCTAAGCTTCGTATGGAAGATGCTCTTGCAGCTACCCGTGCGGCAGTGGAAGAGGGAATCATTGCAGGTGGTGGTTCCGCATATATTCACGCTTCCAAAGAGGTTGCCAAACTTGCAGCTTCTCTTGAGGGCGATGAGAAGACAGGTGCAAATATCATTCTGAAAGCATTGGAAGCTCCGCTGTTCCGTATTGCAGCAAATGCAGGACTTGAAGGCGCAGTTATCATCAATAAAGTAAGAGAGTCTGAGCCAGGTGTTGGATTTGACGCACTTAATGACAAATATGTAAATATGGTAGATGAGGGAATCCTTGATCCTGCAAAGGTTACAAGAAGTGCCCTTCAGAATGCAACAAGTGTTGCTTCTACTCTGCTTACAACTGAGTCTGTTGTTGCAAACATCAAAGAAGACGCTCCGGCAATGCCTGCAGGCGGTCAGGGCATGGGAATGATGTAATTTCCAGCAAAAAAATAAATTCAAAAGGGCCGGTGTCATAGACGCTGGTCCTTTTGTGTGCTATACTAAAACAAAATAGGCTGTAAAAAACAGTAAAACAAAGGAGAATAGTAATATGAGCGATTTGTATTCCGAGCTGCTTGTAAAGAAAGAGCGCACAGCGAAGGACAAGCTGGTGAAGGGCGGAGTGACTGTGCTGATTGTACTTATGGTGCTGGCAGGTCTTTTTATTATGCCGCTGCTTCTGATCGCAGCCATTGTACTTGGCGTCTGTGCGTATTTTTTCATTTTTCCGGGAACTGATCTGGAGTTTGAGTATCTGTTTGTAAATGGCGAGCTTGATATTGACAAGATCATGGCTAAGTCCAAAAGAAAAAGAGTGAAGAATCTGAATATTTCAGAATGTGACATTATGGCACCTCTTAATTCTCACAGAATGGATTATTACAACAGCAACCAGAAACTGAAGGTGCAGGATTTTTCTTCAGGAAATCCGGAGCATAAGCGCTTTGCAATCATCTGCCGTGATGGAGCAGATACCTGTAAGGTGATCATTGAGCCAGATGAAGTATTGGCAAAAACAATGAGAAATACGGCTCCAAGCAAAGTATTTTTGGATTAATTTGCTAGATTGACACCTTTTTGGTTTTTTGTTACACTAGTCTACAAACCAAAGACACTATAAGACAAGGGAGGAAAAGCAATGGGTACTATCATTGGTGAAGGTATTACTTTTGATGACGTCCTTTTAGTTCCGGCGTATTCCAAAGTAATCCCGAATCAGGTCGATGTTTCAACTTACCTTACAAAGAAAATCAAACTTAACATTCCTATGATGAGTGCAGGAATGGATACTGTTACTGAGTACAATATGGCAATTGCCATGGCACGTCAGGGTGGTATCGGTATTATTCACAAGAATATGTCTATCGAAGCTCAGGCAGACGAGGTGGACAAGGTTAAACGTTCTGAGAATGGTGTTATCACAGATCCATTTTTCTTATCTCCGGAGCATACCTTGAAGGATGCTAATGATTTAATGGCGAAATTCCGTATTTCCGGTGTCCCGATCACAGAAGGCAAGAAGCTGGTAGGTATCATTACCAACCGTGATCTGAAGTTTGAGACAGATTTCAGCAAGAAAATTAAAGAGTCCATGACATCTGAGGGATTGATCACTGCAAAGGAAGGTATCACCTTAGAAGAGGCGAAAGCGATTCTTGCGAAATCACGTAAAGAGAAATTACCCATTGTAGATGATGACTTTAATTTAAAGGGACTTATCACCATTAAAGATATTGAAAAGCAGATCAAATATCCTCTTGCAGCTAAGGATGAGCAGGGACGTCTTCTCTGCGGTGCTGCAGTTGGTATTACAGCTAACGTACTTGCACGTGTGGATGCACTTGTGAAGGCGAATGTTGATGTTATTGTTGTAGATTCTGCACATGGCCATTCTGAGAATATTCTCCGCGCAGTTCGCGAGATCAAGGCTGCCTATCCGGAGCTTCAGGTTATTGCTGGAAACGTTGCTACAGGAGCAGCTACCAAGGCTCTGATCGATGCTGGTGTAGATGCGGTTAAGGTTGGTAT
Source organism: uncultured Blautia sp. (assembly GCF_934371575.1). Classification (GTDB taxonomy): domain Bacteria; phylum Bacillota; class Clostridia; order Lachnospirales; family Lachnospiraceae; genus Blautia_A. The sequence continues at coordinate 24,576 of NZ_CAKRNY010000019.1, forward strand.
CGGACCTGGATCAATCTGTACTACCCGTGTTGTTGCAGGTATTGGTGTGCCGCAGATTACAGCCGTTATGGATTGCTATGAGGTTGCGAAGCGTTATGGTGTTCCGATCATTGCAGACGGTGGTATCAAGTATTCCGGTGATGTCACCAAAGCGATTGCAGCTGGTGCAAACGTTTGTATGATGGGAAGTATGTTCGCAGGATGTGATGAGAGCCCGGGAACCTTCGAGTTATATCAGGGAAGAAAATACAAAGTATACCGTGGAATGGGATCTATTGCAGCTATGGAGAATGGAAGTAAGGATCGTTATTTCCAGGAGAATGCCAAGAAGCTTGTTCCGGAAGGTGTGGAAGGACGTGTTGCATACAAGGGTCACCTTGAAGACACTGTATTCCAGCTGATCGGAGGACTTCGTTCCGGTATGGGTTACTGTGGAGCTGAGAATATTGAGGCACTGAAGCAGAATGGTAAATTTGTGAAGATTTCTGCCGCATCTCTGAAAGAATCTCACCCACATGACATTCACATTACAAAAGAAGCACCGAACTACAGTGTGGATGATAAATAAGTTGTGCTGGAAGGACCGTCTTGAAAAAGGCGGTTTTTCTTATATTGGCAACCAAAAAAATTGTATACAGAATAAAAAAATTTCCATCTTGAAATGGGAGAGAAAATATTGTAGTATAAAAAAGAGCTGCATGACTGGCGGATCGTGGGATTACCCACAGGGAGTGCAGTGATTAATTTGTGCCGACCGCCTGGGCAGCCTGGATAAAGGCTTCCCAGGCGTTTTTTTATGCAATAGGAATAATACTTCATAATGTTCCTATCACTTTATGGATTTTGAAAGGAGAACATCTGCATGGAACTGATTGCATTGGACAAAGAACTGAAGGAAAATTCTTATCCTGGAAGGGGAATCATCATTGGCCGCAGTGCTGATGGAAAAAAAGCTGTTACTGCATATTTCATCATGGGAAGAAGCGAAAACAGCCGTAACCGTGTATTTGTGGAGGATGGAGAGGGAATCCGTACACAGGCATTTGATCCTTCCAAGCTGGTAGATCCAAGCCTGATCATTTATGCACCTGTCCGCGTACTTGGAAATAAAACAATTGTTACAAATGGTGACCAGACAGATACTATTTACGAAGGAATGGATCATCAGCTTACTTTCGAGCAGTCTTTACGCTCAAGAGAGTTTGAGCCGGACGGACCAAATTACACACCACGTATTTCCGGTATCATGCATGTGGAGAACGGTTCCTACAGTTATGCAATGTCCATTCTGAAGAGTAACAACGGTGATCCGTCATCCTGTAACCGTTATACCTTTGCATATCAGAATGCGAAGGCTGGCGAGGGACATTTCATTCATACCTACAAGTGTGATGGAAATCCGCTTCCGAGCTTTGAAGGGGAACCGAAGCTGGTTCAGATCCCTGACTGTATGGACGAATTTGCAAATATGCTGTGGGAGAGCCTGAATGAGGATAATAAGGTTTCCCTTTTTGTCAGATACATCGATATCGAAACCGGAAAATATGAATCCAAAATTATTAACAAAAACCACTGAATACTGAGTATAAAACAAACGATTCTCTGATACAGACAGTTTTTCAGATAAAATGGAGGAAACAGAATGAAAGAATTAGAATTAAAATACGGTTGTAACCCAAATCAGAAACCATCCAGAATTTATATGGAGGATGGAAGTGAACTGCCGATTCAGGTTCTTTCCGGCAGACCTGGATATATCAATTTCCTGGATGCTTTTAATGGATGGCAGCTTGTGCGTGATCTGAAAAAGGCAACCGGACTTCCGGCAGCAACTTCTTTCAAACATGTTTCACCGGCAGGAGCTTCCATCGGACTTCCGCTGACTGAGACACTTGCCAGAATTTACTGGGTAGAAGATATGGACTGGAAAAACTTTTCTCCGCTTGCCTGCGCGTATGCACGTGCCAGAGGCGCAGACCGTATGTCTTCTTTCGGTGATTTTATTTCCCTTTCTGATGTATGTGACAAAGATACCGCACTTCTTATCAAGAGAGAAGTTTCCGATGGCGTGATCGCTCCGGGATATACAGAAGAGGCTCTTGAGATTCTGAAGCAGAAGAAAAAAGGCAACTACAATGTGATTCAGATTGATCCGGAGTTCGTACCGAATCCATTAGAGCATAAACAGGTATTTGGAGTTACTTTTGAGCAGGGAAGACAGGAGCTTGCAATTGATGATGAGCTGATCTCAAATATTGTAACTGAGAATAAAGAATTATCAGAAGAAGCAAAACGTGATATGAAGGTTTCTCTGATCGTTCTGAAATATACACAGTCCAATTCCGTGTGCTATGTAAAAGACGGACAGGCAATCGGCGTTGGTGCAGGACAGCAGTCCAGAGTTCACTGTACACGCCTTGCAGGACAGAAGGCTGATAACTGGTTCCTCCGCCAGAGTCCTAAGGTACTGAATCTTCCATTTAAAGATACTATTTCAAGAGCAGAGCGTGACAATGCCATTGATGTGTACATCGGAGATGAGTATATGGATGTTCTTGCAGATGGAAACTGGGAAAAAACTTTTACAGAGAAGCCTGAAGTCTTTACAAAAGAAGAAAAAAGAGCATGGCTTGACCAGATGACAGAGGTTACATTAGGTTCTGATGCATTTTTCCCATTCAGTGATAATATTGAGAGAGCACATAAGAGCGGTGTGAAGTATATTGCACAGCCGGGTGGATCTGTGAGAGATGCTGATGTGATCGATACCTGCAATAAATACAATATGGTAATGGCATTTACCGGAATCAGACTGTTCCATCACTAAGAAAAAGAATTAAAATAATAAAGAGTCCTGCACAAGAAGGAAATGCGATTCATTTCTCAAAGTGCAGGGCTCTTATTTACTTTTGGAAAATTACTCAGTAATGTTCTAATAGAGCAAGATTCTTATTATAGAAAGAAAAAAGCTCCGATTCAATCGGAGCTATAAGAGCGATAGACGGGGCTCGAACCCGCGGTCTCGACCTTGGCAAGGTCGCGCGTTACCAACTACGCCACTATCGCATTGCGAAATATTGTTTACAACATCAATAATTATACAGTATTAGAAATAGTTTGTCAAATGGTTTTTGTAAATGATTTAGAAAATAAAATGTGAAAAAAATATAAAAAAACAGACAGGGTTTGAAATACTGGAAGGGCTGTGCTATGATAACAAAGAGTGGGGAAATTGCTTGAATAAGAACGAACAGGTTAGGAGATATAAATCCATGAAAAAAAAGATATTGCTTATGGCTTTGTGCGCTTCCATGCTGCTTCCTGCTTCTGTGTGGGGCGAGGAGCAGACTTCTGAACAGACCGCAGATGAGGCGCAGATTGATGAATCAGAAGTAACTGTAGTTCAGGACAGGGTAACCCTTGCAGAAGATACAGATGTACTGGATTATCCGGGAAGAAAAGAGGGAAATGTGATTGGTGAAGTGCTGGCTGAAGATGAGGTCAGTCGTACCGGTACAATTTCAGAAATCTGGAGCCGGATCATCTTTGAAGATGAAAATGGAGAGGAAAAAACTGGTTACATACCAACATCTATGCTGGAGGGATATCAATCCCAGACTGAATCAAAGGATGATTCAGATGAAGCTGTAGAAGCGGGAATCATACATAAGAGCAGCGGAAAAGGGATATTTGCAGATGCGGTAGACGAAGTTACCCTTACCGGTGGTGATAAAGGGGTACTTGTCGGAGATGTGGTAATGGCGTCCGCAGACAGCTCCCTTCGTCCTCTTGGAACATTTCGAATTACTCATTATTGTCCATGCAGCATTTGTTGTGGTCCCTGGGCAGATGGTGTGACTTCTACCGGTTCAACAGCAGTAACCAACAGAACAATTGCAGTAGACCCTTCCGTTATTCCTTATGGTTCCAGGGTTGTAATAAATGGCCAGGTTTATATTGCAGAGGATTGTGGTGGTGCAATCAAAAACAACCGCATTGATATTTATGTGGGAAGTCACGCGGAAGCAGAAGAAAAAGGTGTATTTGAAACAGAAGTTTATCTGCTCGAAGATGGCCAGACTTCTGAGATGACAGAGGAAATTCAGGAGGAAAATGTGGAGTCTCAGGAAGAAAATCAGGACGAGTGAGCAAAAAGTGTAAAAATGCATGAAACTTTTGTGAAAATTTGTATATAATATGATGCAAATTAGACTAGCCAATAATTGCGGCGTAGTGTATAATAACTAGGCGGATATTGTCTGAAAAGACATTATCCGCTTAAAAGACCGGCAAATAACCGGCAGATATTACAGGATAACAAATAGAATAAGGTGAAAACAATTATGGTAAAAGTGAAAATTGGCGATTGGAAAGCTGATCCATCTATGGACGAGGCCTATAAGGCACTTCGTACCAACATTCAGTTTTGCGGGGCTGACAAAAAGGTAATTGCATTTACAAGCTGTACTCCTAATGAGGGAAAGAGTAATGTAACTTACCATCTTGCGGCATCTCTTGCAGAGAGCGGTAAATCCGTACTTTTAATTGACGCAGATCTTCGTAAATCTGTACTTATGGGTAGAGTACAGGTGGATGAGGAAGTAAAGGGACTCACCCATTATCTTTCCAAACAGGCGAAGCTTTCTGATGTTATTTGTGCAACAAATCTTCCGAAATTTCATATTATTTTTTCAGGTGTTGTTCCGCCAAACCCGGCAGAGCTTCTTGGAAGCCGTCTTTTTAAAGATATGATTCGTCTTGTGAGAGATGTTTATGATTACATTATTGTTGATACTCCGCCGCTTGGCCGTGTTATTGACTGCGCAGTTGTTGCGGATTCCTGTGATGGAACTGTGATCGTAATTGAGTCCGGAAGCATCAGCTATCATTTTGTACAGGAAATCAAGTCACAGCTTGAGAAAACAAACTGCCCGATCATCGGAGCTATTTTGAATAAAGTAGATACCAAAGAGTATGGTAAATACGGTAAATACGGCAAGTACGGAAAATATGGAAAATATGGGGAATACGGCAAATACTGATCTTGTTTTGCATGTATGAAACCATAGGATACAAGAATAGAAATGGGCGAAGTGAATGAAGGGTATTTATGATATTCATTGTCATATAGTTCCGGGAGTGGATGATGGAGCCAAGAATCTGAAGATGTCTGTTGGCATGCTTCAGAAGGAATATGATGATGGTGTTCGTAACATTATTGCGACTCCGCATTTTCGATATGATATGTTTGAGCCTTCGCTGGAACTGGTTAAGAAGCAGTTCCTGCGTTTGAGGAAAGCGGCAGCAGAAATTGGCGACGATGGAATTCAGATGTATCTGGGCTGTGAATTGCATTCCAGTATGGATATGACAGAGTGTCTGAAAAACGGTGAAAGGCTTACTATGGCCGGTTCCCGCTATGTTCTGACTGAATTCCGTACCTCAGATGAGAAGTCTTATATCAGGGAAAGAGTACAGGCGCTTATCCGCAGAGGATATTATCCGATTGTTGCACATGTGGAACGCTATCGTTCTGCTGTGAAGGGTGGCTTGGACTTTATCGATGAACTGCGGGATATGGGAGCTTATATTCAGATGAATGCCGACAGCATTATTGGTGAGGATGGATTTACGGTCAAACGTTTCTGCAAGAAAGTGATCAAAGAAGAAATGCTGGATTTTGTGGGCTCTGATGGTCATGATCTGGCTGGACGTGCACCGCATATAGGCAAATGCTACAAAAAAATTGAAAAAATGATGGGTACAGATTATGCTGATATGATCTTTATCAGCAATCCGGAATGTATCATCAATAACGAAAGATTTTAACCGAAGCAGATGTTCGGTTACAAACAGACAGTAAAGCGGATGGCAGATATCTGTCTGCAGGAAACATGTTTATGAAAAAAAAGCGAACGAAAATTACAGGGTAACGGAGAAAAAGAATGGAAAATCAGGTTACAAATAACGATGAAATCGAAATCGATCTGGGTGAGATCTTTCACCTGATTCTCAGCAGACTGGGAATCATTATTCTTTCTGGTATTATTCTGGGTGTGATCTCCATTATTGGAACAATGCTTTTTATCACTCCAAAGTATGAATCTACCACGAAAATCATGGTACTGAATAAACAGGACAGTAATACACTGACCAGTGCGGATATGCAGACAAGTACACAGCTGACCAAGGACTATGCGGAACTTATCCAGAGCCGTACTGTTCTGGAGGGTGTAATTGCACAGCTGAATCTGGATATCACTTATCAGCAGCTTCTCGATAAGCTGACTGTAGAGACTTCAAGTGACAGCCGTATCGTTTCCATTATCGTATCAGATGAGGATCCGTATACAGCAAGTGAAATAGCAAATGCAATTCGTGATATGGCAGCAGAGCATATTCAGTCTGTTATGGATATTGAGGCAGTTAATGTAGTTGACAGTGCTAATATTCCAAGTGAAAAAGCTAGTCCGAGTCTTGGCAAGAATGGCGTGATCGGAGGCCTTCTGGGTGTGATCATTGCAATGGCTGTTGTAATCATTATTTATCTTACGAACGATACTATTAAACTGGAAGAAGATGTAGAACGTTATCTGGGTCTGTCTGTTCTGGGAAGTATTCCATTTTCTGAGAAAGAGAGCAGATCAAAGAAGCAGAGATCAAGAAAACGTCGCTGATAAAAACGAGTATAAGGAGCATGTGATATGCGTAAATGGTTGATTGTTTTGATGACAGCAGTGGCAATTGGATCAACAGCCATTCTTGGATGGCTTTATGTGGGACAGGACCGCAAGGGACCTGAAATAACTATTGCTGACAGCAAAAAGGACAGTTTCACAGCGGATATGACTACAGAGGATCTTCTGGAGGGTGTAAAAGCTGTTGATGAAAAAGATGGAGATGTTTCTGACAGTCTGACAGTTGAAAATGTATATTCCAATGAAAAAGGTGATGAGGTAACCGTTGTTTATGTTGCAAAGGATAATAGCAACAATGTAACAAAGGTGACATATCATATGACCTCTGACGGAGTCCTGCCTGGAGCTGTTATTTCCGGTTCTGATGTAGCCGATAAGACAATGCTTGACGGGGAAACCACTGGTGAATCAGATGAGGACTTTGAGAATGATGAGGATTTACCGGATGAAGAGGAAGAGCTGACTGAGGAAGAGAAAGCGCAGGAAAGAGAAGAAGCGAAGATTGACAGCCTGAGCCCTCAGGATCCGCGGTTCTATCTTACAACTTACTATGTTGAGATCGCAAGGGGAACCCAGATCGACAGACTGAGCTATGTGAAAGACATTCAGGATGATAGAGATGCGTCCAATGAACTTTACCGTAAAATTCAGATCACCGGTAATGTGGATGTGAATACACCAGGTACTTATGAGCTGACTTATTATGTTGTGGACTCCAATGGAAATGCTTCAAATGGTGCTGTCCTGACTGTTGTGGTAAAATAAACAGATCAGACAAATGTAACACTAAGATACATTATATGACCAGCATATTTACAGGAGTGAAAAATGAAATCCTCTATTTTGAAAAAAAGCCTTGTCTGTCTTGGTGCAGTACTGTTACTGGAAAGCCCGGCTGTAGCAGCTGTGACCGAACATACAGTACAGGCAAAGGAAACTGATTCTGAAACAGATACTGACAATATCAAAAGTATTCTGCTGATCGGACAGGACAGGCGGGAAGAACAGTCCAGACAGCGTTCTGACTCTATGATTCTTGCTACGTTGGATAAAGACCAGGGAACGATCAGTCTGACTTCTTTTATGAGAGATCTGTATGTTTCGATTCCGGGATATTCCAGTACCCGTATTAATGCAGCTTATGCATATGGTGGAATGGAGCTTCTGGATGAGACTCTGGAAGAGAATTTCGGGATAAAGATAGACGGAAATGTGGAAGTTGATTTTGAAGTTTTTAAGGTACTGGTAGATAAAGTGGGCGGAATTGATCTGGAGCTTACTCATGCCGAAGCTGATTATATATGCGGAAGAGACCAAAACGTTCTATATCCGCAGCCGCTTCGTACAGACTGGAATCTTCAGGCAGGCGTGAATCATCTGGATGGAGAGCAGGCACTGATCCATGCCCGTAACCGTTCCATTGGCAATTCAGATTATCGCAGAACGGAAAGACAGCAGGAAGTTCTGAAAGCTGCCTTTGCCAAGGTGAAAGATTTGGGTATTCTGGATATGGGAGGATTGGTCAAGGATGTGCTCCCACTGGTGACGACAGATCTTTCACTGTGGGATATGACTGGTTATGCTCTCGATGTGATTGGAATGAGTGTGGATGATATTTCGTCTTACAGAATTCCGGAAGACGGATCTTATACACCTCAGACCATTAACGGCATGCAGGTGCTGGTTCCGGATCTTGCACAAAATCGTGAGTATCTTCAGCAGGTTCTGTATCATGCTGGTGAATAGATTATAAGTAAATTCAGGCGGTTCGAATTACACGAACCGCCTGTTGTGTTATGTGAAAGAGAGGGTCGAAAATGGGAATTCTGGAAGGAATTCATAATATAGATGCACAGATATTGCTTTTTATACAACAGTATTTGAGGAGTGATTTGTTTAGCTGGTTCTGGAAGGGCGTAACCTTTCTGGGGGACGCTGGGTGGTTTTGGATCGTTCTTACAGCTTTTCTGCTTTTTCAGAAGAAAACACGAAAAGCGGGATTTACAGCTGCGCTGGCATTGATAATCGGATCAATTGTGACGAACCTGATACTTAAGAATGCAGTGGCGAGAATACGCCCTTATGATGCTGTGGAGGGGCTGATTCCTCTTGTGGCGAAGCTGAAGGATTATTCTTTTCCGTCCGGGCACACCTGTGCTTCTTTTGCATGTGCTGTGGTGTATTATAGAATGTATCCTGATAAGCCTGGAAAAGCAGCGCTTATTCTGGCTGTGCTGATTGCAGTATCAAGGCTTTATGTGGGCGTTCATTATCCTACAGACGTTCTTGCAGGAGGGCTGATTGGCTGGTTAAGTGCTGTCGCTGCCATGGAAATGGTTCCATATCTTGAAAGAAGAAAAACTGTAAAAGATAAAAATTAAAGGAGGATTTATGGAGGAGAAGAGGAATATACAGAAGGTCTGCCCATATGCGAAAAAATGTGGGGGATGCCAGTATCAGGGGATCCCTTATTCCACGCAGCTGAAGAAGAAACAGAATCAGGTGCAGGGGCTGTTAAAAAAATTCGGGAATGTGAAGCCTGTTATTGGAATGAAGGATCCGTATTTTTACAGAAACAAAGTTCATGCTGTGTTTGACCGTGACCGGAAGGGAAATATAATTTCAGGAATTTATGAGGCTGGTTCTCACAGGGTAGTTTCCATTGATCAGTGTCTGATCGAAGATGAGAAAAGCCAGGAAATCATCCGGACAATCCGTGGAATGCTGAAGTCTTTCAAAATCAAGACATATGATGAGGATACAGGTTATGGACTTCTTCGCCATGTTCTGGTTCGCAGAGGATTTGTCACAGGCGAAGTAATGGTGGTTTTAGTGACGGCTTCTCCTATTTTTCCTTCTAAAAATAATTTTGTAAAAGCATTGCGTAAGGTTCATCCTGAAATCAGCACAGTAGTATTGAATATTAATGATAAGAGTACCAGCATGGTTCTGGGAGAACGGGAAATTGTACTTTACGGAAAAGGTTTTATACGTGATACACTTTGTGGGAAGTCTTTTCGAATTTCACCTAAATCGTTTTATCAGGTAAATCCGGTGCAGACAGAGCTTCTTTATGGAAAGGCTGTGGAATTTGCAGGACTTACAGGAAACGAGAAGGTGATAGACGCATACTGCGGAATCGGAACCATAGGTCTGGTAGCTGCCGGTAAAGCCAAGGAAGTAATCGGTATAGAACTGAATAAGGATGCAGTCCGTGATGCAAGGATCAATGCAAGAGAAAATAAAGTGGTAAATATTTCTTTTCGTCAGGGAGATGCAGGAGAGTTTATGGAAGCTATGGCAGCGGCCGGAGAGAAGGCAGATGTAGTCTTTATGGATCCTCCCCGGTCCGGAAGCAGTGAGAAATTTTTGAATTCTGTAGTCAGACTGGCTCCGAAGAAAATTGTATATATTTCCTGCAATCCGGAAACTCTTGCAAGAGACCTTCTTTTCCTGACGAAAAAAAATTATAAAGTTAAGGAGATCCAGCCTGTGGAAATGTTCTGTTTTACAGAGCATACAGAGGTTGTGACCTGGTTGGAAAGAGGTGCTTTATGATGACTACAGTAACCGGTACCATGGAGTGGGTGCTGGAGAATATTGCAGGCTTTGCGATTGTGATTTTTGAATTTATCGGAGTAGCGATCATTATCTGGAGCGGTATTACCGGGTTTTTAAAATGGCTGAAGCATGCAGGTGATACAGGTGTTTATCTGGCAAAAGGACTTGCCATGGGCCTTGAATTTAAAATGGGAAGTGAGATTCTTCGAACAGTAGTTGTGCGTGAATGGAGAGAAATCGGAATTGTAGCAGGAATCATTGCCCTTCGTGCGGCACTTACATTCCTGCTTCACTGGGAAATTAAGGAAGAGGAAAAAAACGGCGATCATAAGTGAGAGGAGAATAATCATGAAGAAAAAAGCAGTTCTTGCAATGGGAATCGTTTTTGGGACAGCAGTGTTTTCGGGCTGTGGAACCGGTGAAGTGAAGGAGATTCTGGACCAGACACAGGCGAATCTTAATGAGGTGAAGTCTGCCAGCGGGGATATGAATTTTCAGGTAGTGATCAATCTGGCACAGCAGGGGCTTGATATGGATATGGAGGCCTCCTTGGAAGGTGACTGGAAGGTTAACAGCCAGGAGAATGCCTTTGCTTTTGATGGAAGTCTGAATATGAATCTGATGAATCTGAACATGGATGTTTCAATCTACAGTGTTCAGGAAGAAGGGAAACAGGTGATTTACACGAAGCTTGGAGATACCTGGAGCCGATCCGAGGAAGAGCTTGCAGAGGAGACTGCCAATTACTGGGAGCAGTTTGAAGCCTTTTCACCTTCCACCGCCGAAGTGATCAGTAAGGAGGCGGATGAGAATCCGGAGCTTCATTTTGTGGTAACGGGTGAGGATGTGGAGAAGCTTCTGGAAAGTGCAGGGCTTACAGCAGAAGATTTTGGTGAACTGGAGGATATGTCTGCACTTCAGGCTGAAATTGATCTCACAGTGGGAAAGGATGACAGCCTTCCGGTATCAGCCACTGTTGACTTCGGAGACAGCTTAAGTGCTGCTGCATCAGCAGAAGAAGATACTGATGTGGAGATTTCCACATGTAAGATAAATGTTAATGTTAAAGATTATAATGAAACGGCAGAAATCAGTGTTCCGGATGAAGCCAGAGATGCCAGCGAAACAGAAGGTGATGTCCTTGATTCACTGGAAAAAGATGTTCTTGGAGAAAATAACGGGGATGCTTCAGAAGAAAGTCAGCCTGTTGTAAATGAAGATGGATCTTACACCCTGTCAGATTATGAAAATCAGGCAGTTGCTACAGTGAAGGTACCTGAGAATTATAATCTGGATTTTGCAGAACAGACCTATCTGAGCTGTTCGAAAGACACTGAGGCGGAAGGATCTGTTTCCGCCATTTATCAGATTGTCGATATCAGTGATGATTTCACTGAGGAAAATTTTGAGAATACCTATATTCTTACAGACCAGAATATAAAGGATTCCGGATACAGCACATACGAAACTACAGGTCCGGACAGTCTGAACGTAGGAGAGAAAGAGCTTTCCTGCATTACTGTGAGATATGGCTATGAAGGGGATTCTGTCGGTGATCAGATTGTATTGTGGGAAAAGATGGACGACAATCATCTTCTGGTATGTACTGTAATGGCATCAGAAATTGATGGAGAAAAAATAACTGATTCTGTGCAGAAATTTGCAGATGAGCTTTTTTCCGGGGTAAATGTCTGAAAAAAGACGACTAAGAGTGGGAGAAGTAACAGAGTATGGAAATGAAAGTGATCGCTCATATAAAAAGTGATTTCCCAACGAAATTTGGAATACCTCATCAGAGCGGAAGAATAGAGGAATTAAAGGCTGATATTATATTTGAGCCCCAATACCGTAATCATGAGGCCTTCCGTGGGCTGGAAGAATATGATCATATATGGCTGATCTGGGAGTTTTCCCAGGCAGTCCGTAAAGAGTGGTCTCCTACAGTGCGTCCTCCAAGACTTGGCGGAAATGTGCGGAAGGGTGTTTTTGCAACAAGATCACCTTTTCGCCCCAATCCAATAGGGCTTTCCAGCGTAAAGCTTGATGGCGTGGAATTTACAGAGAATAATGGTCCGGTACTCCATGTTTCAGGTGCGGATCTTATGGACGGAACGCCTATTTATGATATAAAGCCTTATCTGGCATATGTGGACAGCCATTCAAATGCAGCCGGCGGATTTACTGACCGGATTCAGGATCATAAGCTGAAGGTGGATTTTCCTGAGGAACTTCTTCAGAAGATCCCAGAGGAAAAAAGAGAAGCACTTATGGCTGTTCTTTCAGATGATCCGAGACCTGGCTATCAGAAAGATCCTGAACGTCAATACGGGATGTCCTTTGGAAAATGGGATATTCATTTTAAAGTAAATGATGAATTTCTGCAGGTAACGGATGTGGAAAGTATTTCTGCAAAAGATTAAAAACCTGAGATTATGGTGTTCGAAAGCTTTTTTGGGCAATATTTTAGCACTTTCTCAGATTAAATCGAAAAAACCCTTGCAAAAAGTCGGGTTTTCTCATAAAATGGAGAAAAAGTTTTGAGGAGCACAAGGATTATGAAAAAAGTAGTAAAGTTTGGTGGAAGCTCCCTTGCAAATGCGGAGCAGTTTGAGAAAGTCGGAGACATTATCAGAAGTGAAGAGAGCAGACGTTTTGTTGTTCCTTCAGCACCTGGTAAAAGATTTGACGGAGATACCAAGGTGACAGATCTTTTGTACAGCTGTTATGAAGCGGCTGGTAATGGCGGTGATTTTGAGAAAATTTTAGAAGAAATCAAATCCCGTTATTATGAGATCATTAAAGGACTTGGACTTGATTTTTCACTGGAAGAGGATTTCCAGGTGATCAAGGAGAATTTTAAGACACAGATTGGCAGAGATTACGCTGCTTCCCGCGGAGAATATCTGAATGGTAAGGTAATGGCAGCTTATCTTGGCTATGAGTTTGTAGACGCTGCGGATGTGATCCGTTTTGATAAAAATGGAAATCTGGATTCAGAGAAAACGGACAAGCTTCTAGGCAAAAAGCTTTCCAAATGCGAAAATGCAGTTGTTCCCGGCTTCTATGGTGCGAAGGAGGATGGAACAGTTACTACTTTTTCAAGAGGAGGCTCTGATGTGACCGGTTCTCTGGTTGCAAAGGCGATTAAGGCAGATATGTATGAGAACTGGACGGATGTATCCGGTTTCCTTGTAACAGATCCGAGAATTGTGAAGAATCCGGCTATGATCGAGACGATCACTTACCGTGAGCTTCGAGAGCTTTCCTATATGGGAGCTACCGTTCTTCATGAAGATGCCATTTTCCCAGTAAGAAAAGAGGGAATTCCGATCAACATCCGAAATACAAACCGTCCGGAAGATAAGGGAACTTTCATTGTGGAGAGTACCTGCCGCAAGCCGAAATATACCATTACCGGTATTGCAGGAAAGAAGGGGTTCTGCTCCATCAATATTGAGAAATCCATGATGAACAGTGAGATCGGTTTTGGCAGAAAAGTTCTTCAGGTGTTTGAAGATCAGGGAATCAGCTTTGAGCATGTTCCGTCAGGTATTGATACTATGACAGTGTATGTTCATCAGGATGAGTTTGAGGAGAAAGAGCAGCAGGTGATCGCCGGAATCCATCGTCTGGTACAGCCGGACTTTGTGGAGATGGAATCTGATCTTGCTTTGATCGCAGTTGTAGGACGGGGAATGAAATCTACCCGTGGTACAGCCGGCAGAATTTTTTCCGCACTTGCCCATGCAAATGTAAACGTAAAGATGATCGATCAGGGTTCCAGTGAGTTAAATATTATTATTGGTGTGGAAAACCGGGATTTTGAAAATGCAGTAAAAGCAATCTATGATATTTTTGTTCTGACACAGATGTAACTTAAAAGTAAATGAGGAAAGAGCCATAAGTTGGAAGCCTGAAGTCTGAGACAGCTTTTGATTTATGGCCCTTTTTAACCGAATCAGGTAAGTTCCCTGGGGCGGTTGCAAAAAGCAATAAGCAGTGGGTGGGGACTTGCTTGTATCAGGAAGAGTGCAAGCTCCTTCTGATAAACTGCGAAGAAAAAGGCGGAAAGTGGAGAATGGATAACCCGATAATGCGAATATCAGTGAGAAATCTGGTTGAATTTATATTGCAGAGCGGTGATCTTGACAGCCGCAGAGGTACTATAGATAAAGAAGCCATGTTAAAGGGCAGCAGACTGCACAGGAAACTGCAGAAGCAGATGGGAAGTGAATACAGGGCTGAGGTATCGCTGAAAAGAAAAACAGATTATGAAGATCTTGGTATTTGCGTAGAAGGACGTGCAGATGGGATTTTTTCAGAGGATGAGGAAATCTGGATCGATGAGATTAAAGGAATCTATGGAAATGTGGAGCAGCTGACAGAACCGGTTAAGGTGCACAAAGCTCAGGCTATGTGTTATGGCTATATTTATGGACGTCAGGAAGGTTTGTCCCAGATAGGAATCCAGATGACGTATGCAAATCTGGATACGGAGGTGGTGAAAAGGTTCCGGGAAGTGATTTCCATGAAGGAACTGGAATGCTGGTATCAGAAGCTTTTGGATGAATACCATAAATGGCTGAGTTATCAGCTCCGTTGGAAAAAAGAGAGGAACCAGTCACTTCAGAATCTGGAATTTCCATTTTCATACAGAGCAGGCCAGCGGAAAATGGTCAGCAGTGTATACCATGCAATTGGAGTGAACCGCCAGATTTTTATTCAGGCACCTACAGGAGTGGGAAAGACCATTTCTACCATATTTCCGGCAGTACGTGCTGTTGGTGAGGGAAAAGGAGAGACCATTTTTTATCTTACTGCAAAGACGATCACAAGAACAGTAGCCCAGGAAGCTTTTCAGATTTTGCAGGAAAATGGCATGAAATACAAAGTAGTGACCATAACAGCAAAAGAGAAGCTGTGCTTCATGGAAGAGACAAAATGTGATCCCGGCCATTGTCCCTATGCAAAAGGGCATTTTGACAGAGTAAATGATGCGGTCTACGAGCTTTGGACACAAAAGAGCAGATATGACAGGGAGACAATCCTGGAACAGGCGAGGAAGTGGCAGGTTTGCCCCTTTGAAATGTGTCTGGATCTGTCTGTTTGGGCAGATGCGGTTATTTGCGATTACAATTATGTCTTTGATCCTGTGGTACATTTGAAACGCTTTTTCGGTGAAGGCACCGGAGGAGAGTACATCTTTCTTATTGATGAAGCACATAATCTGGCAGAGCGGGGAAGAGAAATGTACAGTGCATCCATATGCCAGGAGGATGTGATTATGGTGCGCAGGGCGATGAAAGAAAAATCTCCCCGTCTTTATCGTTCTCTTGGAAAGCTGAACAGGCAGCTGAAGGAGCTTGGAGAGGGCTGTGAAAGCTACCGGGTTCTCCCGGGAACCGGTTCAGTTACCATGACAGCTTTGAAGATTCAGGGAGAATTTGACGCCTTCCTGGAGGAGCATAAGGAGCTGGAACTTGAGGAAGAGATAAAACAGTTTTATTTTAATATTCGCAATTTCTTAAATATTGCAGAACTGGTAGACGAAAATTATGTGATTTACGTGGAAAATGGGGAAGATGGAAAATTCTATTTAAAGCTTTTTTGTGTAAATCCGGCTGTAAATCTTGGAGAGTATTTGAGAAAAGGCCGCAGCGCAGTATTTTTTTCCGCTACGTTGCTTCCTATGAGCTATTACAGAAAACTGCTTAGCTGCAGGCAGGATGATTACGGCATTTATGTAGAATCCCCTTTTTCCCGGGAAAATCGGTGTATTTTAAATGCAGGGGATGTAAGCTCCCTGTATAGCCGCCGTGGGTATGACGAGTACCGCAAAATTGCAGAATATATTGCAAAGACGGTGTGGCAGAAGAAAGGAAATTATATGGTATTTTTTCCCTCTTACAAAATGCTGGAGGAAGTTTATAATATCTATGAAGAAGAGTTTTCTGTAAACTGGGTGAGATGTATTTGCCAGAACAGTTCTATGGGGGAACAGGAGAGAGAGGAATTTCTTCAGGAGTTTGAGCAGAATCAGAAAGCTTTGGTAGCTTTTTGCATTATGGGAGGTATCTTTTCGGAGGGAATCGATCTGATAGGTGAGAAACTGATTGGCGCTGTTTTGGTAGGAACCGGATTGCCGCAGTTGGGAAATGAAAGAGAAATTTTGCGGTCTTACTATTCTGAAAATGGGGAAAATGGATTTGATTATGCTTATCGGTATCCGGGCATGAATAAGGTTTTGCAGGCGGCCGGAAGAGTGATCCGTACCAGAGAGGATCGTGGAGTGATTTTGCTTTTGGATGAGCGTTTCCGGCAAAATGAATACAGTAAGCTTTTTCCTGTGGAATGGAATGACCGGAAGCAGTGTTCGCTGTCAAATGTGGAAGAATATCTGGGAAAATTCTGGGAAAGTATTGATAAAATACAATAAGGAGAACAGCATGAAAATAAATAGAAAAACCAGATGGAAATGCACTGCGGTAGTGCTGGCAGTTCTTCTGGGGAGTACGCCTGCGCATGCCATGGAGTCCGAAAGCGGTAAACATGTGCTGAAAAGCGACGGCTTTTATTGCCTGAATGAAGACGGTTCCGGGGACTGTACACCGGCTGTGCATTATTTTGATCATTTTTCAGTAGATGGAACTGTGTTTAATGGTTATTATTATCATGATGAAACAGGCAAATTTAAAGCCGGAACGGACAGACTTGCAGTTATTTCTGAAGCTGCTCTTCCGAAGACAGAAGATGGAAACACAGAACCAGGGTGGTGTACGGGAATCTACATGGTGAATAATCTTGGAAAGCTTTCAGGAACAGGCAGGGTATGTTATCTGGAAACAGAAGTGGACACTGTTAAATTAAAGGGCTATTATTATATTGACGAAAAAGGCCGGGTGTGCCTGGAAGGCGGGATTCATTATATCCAGGAAATGAAGGCTGGTGAAAAAACTTTTTCCGGCTATTATTATTTTGATGAGCAGACGGGGGTTCTGTCTGAGAAAGGACTCACTCCGGAAGGCCTGACTGTGAAGATGGATGGAAGTATTAAAGAACTGACTGCTCCGGGAATTGAAAATCTGAAAAAGACAGTGGAAACTCTCACAGATAGCCTGGAAGGTGACTGGAGTGTTTATGTAAAAGATCTTGAAAGTGGTGAGAAATTTTCCATAAATGATCATTCCATGTCTTCTGCAAGTCTGATTAAGGCGTTTACCATGGCTGCAAGCTATGGGAATATGGAAGATATCCGTATAAATGAAGGCACACTTCTAAAGGCAGATCCAAAAAGTGACGCAGTGAGCAATCAATTATACCGTGTAATGGAAAATATGGTGACTTACAGTGATAATGAAGCCTTTAATGAGATGGTAAGACTGCAGACCGCGTCCAACCGATTTACTGCAGGAGCCAGGGCAATAAACCGTTATCTTCGCCAGCAGGGATATAATGAAACGGTGGTGCTTCACACTCTGGCACCTTCTTCTAGCACTCCGGAGGGGCTTGGAGGCAGTAATATGACTTCTGTGGAGGATTGTGGTACCTTACTGGAAAAAATTTACCGCAGAGAATGTGTAAGCCGGGAAAATTCAGATGAGATGCTTTCTCTGCTTCTGAATCAGGATACAAGAAGCAAGATCCCGGGAGGTCTGAAAGAATCTGTGCAGGTTGCGAATAAAACAGGTGAAAATGATAAGAGCCAGCATGATATTGCAATTGTATATGGAGACAGGACAGATTATATATTGTGTGTGATGTCGGAGAATGCAGGAAAAGAGGAAGATGTGGTTTCCAAAATTCAAATGATTTCGGCACTGGTATATTATTCGTTAAACTGGTAAAATGCTGCAAATATAATATATACAAAAAAATTGCTTGACACTAACAAAAATTTGCGATAGCATAAAGTTAATAAAAAATTACGGAAGGAGATTTTTATCATGAAAGTAGTTTACACAGATAAGGCACCGGCAGCAATCGGACCGTATTCACAGGCAATGATCTTAAACGGAGTATTATTTACATCCGGACAGATCCCGGTAAATCCTGCAACAGGTGAGATCAGCGGAGATACTATCGAGGCTCAGGCAGAGCAGGTTATGAAGAATCTTGGTGAAGTGCTCAAAGAGGCAGGAAGCAGCTTTGAAAAAGCTGTTAAAACAACATGTTTCCTGGCTGATATGGGTGATTTTGCGAAATTCAATGAAGTATATGCAAAATATTTTGTAAACAAACCAGCACGTTCCTGTGTTGCAGTTAAGACTCTTCCTAAGAACGTTCTTTGCGAGGTTGAGGTAATCGCAGAAGTAGAGTGATAAAAAGATATGGTGTTCAATAAAGGCGAAAGCTCTCAGTATTAGGAGTACTGGGGGCTTTCTTTTACTATAACGAACTGTAGCGTTGATTTTTAATCGGAAATCATGTATAATACCAGACGATAGCATGGGGATTTTATGCCATATACATAGAATCTCTGTAACTATTCAGAAGGCAGTATCCCGCGAGGTGTTTTGGCATGTTTTTTGCCAAAATCCCGAGACATACAAGGCAAAATGCCATCACCGAAGGTGATTTGGAATGCATTTTGACTCGTAACTGTGAGGGTACTGAACAGTTACGAATCTCTTTAAAAAGAAAGGCAGGGACAAAATTTGGAAAAGCTTATGAGAGTTGGAATGGGGTATGATGTACACAGACTGACAGAGAACAGAGACCTGATTCTTGGCGGTGTGAAGATTCCATGGGAAAAAGGTTTGCTGGGACATTCAGATGCAGATGTACTGATCCATGCGATCATGGATGCTCTTTTGGGAGCTGCAGCTCTTGGAGATATTGGACAGCATTTTCCAGATACGGATCCGGCATACGAGGGAATTTCCAGTGTGAAGCTGTTGGAGCATGTAGCCGCTCTTCTGGATGAAAAAGGATATGAGGTAGGTAATATTGATGCTGTAATCATTGCACAAAAGCCAAAGATGGCACCTCATATTTCCAAGATGAAAGAGAATATTGCAGAAGCACTCCATATGGAACCGGATTGTCTGAACATCAAGGCTACCACAGAAGAAAAGCTTGGTTTTACCGGAAGAGAAGAGGGAATAGCTTCTCAGGCAGTCTGCCTTTTATACAAGAAATAAAACAAGAATTACTGAAATTAAGGACCGGAGGGAGAAATATAATGAAGATTTTTAATACGCTTACCCGTCAGAAAGAGGAGTTTGTACCCCTTGAAGAGGGAAAGGTAAAAATGTATGTATGCGGACCTACTGTATACAATCTGATCCACATTGGAAATGCGCGTCCGATGATCATTTTTGATACTGTTCGCCGTTATCTGGAATATAAAGGATATGAAGTAAATTATGTATCCAACTTTACTGATGTAGATGATAAAATTATAAAAAAAGCAATCGAAGAGGGTGTTTCAGCAGAAGAAATCTCTCAGCGTTATATTGAGGAATGCAAAAAGGATATGGCAGGAATGAATGTGAAGCCTGCCACTACACATCCACAGGCAACTCAGGAAATTGACGGAATGATCAGCATGATTCAGACTCTTATGGATAAAGGCTATGCTTATGCAGTTGCTGATGGTACTGTTTATTTCCGTGTTAAGAAATTTAAAGAATACGGAAAACTTTCCCACAAAAATCTGGATGATCTGCAGTCAGGATTTCGTGCTCTTCAGGTTTCCGGTGAGGATCAGAAGGAAGATCCGCTGGATTTTGTACTCTGGAAGCCGAAAAAAGAGGGAGAGCCATACTGGACCTCTCCATGGTGTGATGGACGTCCGGGCTGGCATATTGAGTGCTCTGTAATGTCAAAAAAATATCTTGGGGATGAGATTGACATTCATGCCGGAGGCGAGGACCTTATTTTCCCTCATCATGAAAATGAGATTGCACAGAGCGAATGCTCTAATGGCAAGATTTTTTCAAGATACTGGATGCATAACGCATTCCTGAATATTGATAACCGTAAAATGTCAAAATCCCTTGGGAATTTCCGCACTGTCCGTGAGATCAGTGAGCAGTATGATCTGCAGGTGCTTCGTTTCTTCATGCTGAATGCGCATTACAGAAGTCCGCTGAACTTCAGTGCAGATCTTATGGAATCTTCCAGAAATGCTCTGGAGAGAATCACAGAGGCAGCAAGCCGTCTGAAAGACCGCAGGGAGAATGCTGCAGCTGCTGATCTTACAGAGGCAGAGCAGAGTCTTCTTACAGAGGCAAAGGGCTATGTTACAAAATTTGAAGAAGCAATGGAAGATGACTTCAATACAGCTGATGCTCTTGCTGCTGTTTTTGAACTGGTCAAATTTGCAAATACAAATGTAACAGAGGAAAGCAGCGCTGCTTTTGCTGCAGGGCTTCTTGAAATTCTCGTGAAGCTGTGCGACGTTCTTGGTCTTGTTGCCCTGAAAAAGGATGAGATTCTTGATAAAGAAATTGAAGATCTGATCGCAGAGCGGCAGGAGGCAAGAAAAGCTAAGAATTTTGCAAGAGCAGACGAAATTCGTGATGAGCTTCTTGCGAAAGGAATTATCCTTAAGGATACACGTGAAGGAGTAAAATGGAAACGGGCTTAAATGAATTAAAAGAACTGTTTGGAATAAAAGACAGAGACTTGAGGACATATTCCCCACTGACACTGGCGTATATTGGCGATGGTGTGTATGAACTGGTGATCAGGACAGTCCTTGTAAAAAAAGGAAATTGTCCGGTGAATCAGCTTCACAAAAAGGCAAGCAGCCTGGTGAAGGCAGGGGCACAGTCTAAGATGATGGAAATACTGGAGCCTGTTCTTACGGAAGAAGAGATTGCTGTTTATAAGAGGGGAAGAAATGCACATTCCCCTACAATGGCAAAGCATGCTACAATGGCAGATTATCGCAGGGCTACAGGGTTTGAGGCACTGATGGGATATCTGTACCTGAAAGAGGATTATTCCAGAATCGTGGAACTTGTGAGAAAAGGAATTCCGGAAGAAAATTTGTAATGTATCGTGTTCTGGAATTCAGGACCAATATGAATGTTGATTTTTACAGAAGCAACAAAAAACAGGAGGCTGCAAATGAGCGAGCAGATTGAAGGAAGAAATGCGGTTTTAGAAGCATTCCGTTCAGGAAAATGTGTGGACAAGCTTTTCGTTCTGGACAGATGTCAGGACGGACCTGTGCGCACCATTATCCGTGAAGCAAGAAAAAAAGATACGATCATAAATTTTGTACAGAAAGAGCGCCTGGATCAATTAAGTGAAACAGGCGCACACCAGGGCGTGATCGCACAGGTGGCGGCTTATGAATATTCTACGGTGGAGGATATTTTAAACAAAGCAAGGGAAAAAGGAGAAGCACCTTTTATTTTTCTTCTTGATGATATTGAGGACCCTCATAATCTTGGAGCTATCATCCGTACTGCAAATCTTGCCGGTGCACACGGTGTGATCATTCCAAAAAGACATGCTGTCGGGCTGACATCTACTGTTGCCAAGACTTCTGCAGGAGCACTTAACTATACTCCTGTTGCAAAGGTATCCAATCTTGGACAGACGATTGAAGAGCTGAAAAAAGAAGGTATGTGGTTTGTGTGCGCAGACATGGGGGGAGAACTGATGTATAACCTCAATCTTACCGGGCCTATGGGCGTTGTGATCGGGAATGAAGGGGAAGGCGTCAGCCGTCTCGTGAAGGAGAAATGTGATTTCGTAGCGGCAATTCCAATGAAGGGTGACATTGATTCACTGAATGCGTCTGTTGCAGCAGGAATTCTTGCATATGAGGTAGTACGTCAGAGAATGAAATAAGAGTTGGAGAGATTATGGGGAAGTTCGATGAGTTAAGCGATGAAGAACTGATTGCCCGTCTTCAGGATGGAGAGACTGCGATAGAGGATTATCTGATGGAGAAATACAAGGGCCTGGTGCGGCAGAAAGCCCGGGCCATGTTTCTCATGGGAGGAGACACAGATGATCTGATACAGGAGGGAATGATCGGGCTGTTTAAGGCAGTACGGGATTTTCAGCCGGATAAAGAGGCATCCTTTGCTACTTTTGCCAGAATGTGTATCGACCGTCAGATTTACAGCGCCATCCAGAATTCCAACCGCCAGAAGCATCAGCCCTTAAATTCCTATGTTTCTTTGAATCAGGAAGATGAGAACAGTCCAATCTGGGAACTGAGTGCAGAGAATCCGGAGACGATTATTATTGATCAGGAAACCACACAGGATCTGAAAAAGAAGATTTCAGATTATCTAAGTCCAATGGAAAATAAAGTACTGGATCTGTATCTGAAGGGAACCGGGTATGTGGAAATCGGAGGCATTTTAAATAAATCTCCAAAATCCATTGACAATGCACTGCAGAGAATCCGGGCAAAAATCCGTGAAGTACTCGGTCTGCACAGGAAATCTTAAATTTAATTTTTCTTTAAGATTTCCTGTATTGACTTTTGGAAAAAATATGATATCATATCAATTAATCAATACGTCATAAATGACGTGTCAATTTAATCTTTAATTCACATGTGTTAATTCAGTTATTAAAATCCATATAATTTTTGTTTGTAAATTAATATAATGTCAGAATTGTGTAAAACAGTCTGCCGCTGTTTACCGTTTCGAAATATCTGTTTGTCTTAATTCTAATTTATTCTATCAAAAATTTCTTTATTAAATTTCATTAATGATTCACTAAATATTTTTATACGTCATAAAGGAGGTGATTCCATTGTGCTGAGTATTTTTGCAGTTACAAAGAGGATAAGCTGGAAACAGTAACATTTTGCAGCTTTGTCTGTCTGAAATTCGAGAAAGGAGGCAGCAGGAGATGGGCCTGCTGTGATTGATCCATGAGAAAAAGATGGATATTATTTGTACTTATATGCTGTCTTACTGCGGGGATAACAGGTTCTGCTGTATATGCTTATCTGATTGACCGAAAGGAAACCGTTAACCAGGTAAAAGCGGTAGAAAACAGCACCCACATTGAAGAGGATTTCGATCCGCCGCAGGACCCAGAGCCGGGACAGGTTATAAAGAAAAAGCCCTGTATTCTCAATGATTCTGTCATTCCGGTATATGTCAGGGTTAAAGTTGCATTCAGCAGCTTGGAAGCGCAGACACAGTGTGAGCCACTGCTTATAAACAGTGACTGGAAAAAAGGAAAAGATGAATATTACTATTATCAGAAAAAAGTACTTCCAGGAGAAAAAACTAAAACGGTTTTTGATAATATTGTTATAAAAAACACCGTAAATAAGGATGATATGGTACCATTTGACATTCTTGTGTATGAAGAGTCAGTCCAGGCGAAAGGCTTTTCATCACCGGAAGAGGCTTTTGCAGGATTGTTGTAAGGAGGTTCTTATGAGGAAAAAGAAAGGAGCAGCCGTCATATTGTCAGCTCTTTGTCTGACAGCGGGAACAGTCGGTACATTGGCTTATATGAGTGACAGCGGGCAGATTGCCAATCAGATGGTATTTGCCGGGGAGAAGGGAATGGATGCCATTCTCACAGAGCCATCCTGGAATAAAGAAAAGGCTCTTCTCACAGTTCCGGGTAGTGTAATTCCAAAAGATCCTCAGGTCACAAATACGTCGGAACTGGATATGAATGAACTGGTAGCGTTAAAATGCGAATTTGTCTATTCTGAAAACTGTCCGGATAAAAGCAAAAGGGGAAAGATTCTAAGCAGCAAGGATATGGAAAAGGCAGTTCAGGTCTACACCATTGACTATAATAGTGACGACCGGAAAAAAGGAAACTGGATACGTTTTAACGGTCAGACAGCGGCTGATGCGGTGCAGTGCTTTTACTATTCGGATGTGCTGGAAAAAGGGAAGGCAGGGGCGAAGAAATCTACGATTCCTCTGTTTACCAGGGTACAGGTTGACAAAAGCATTAATAACCGGAAACAGGAGTGGATACGCGAAATAGGCGGAATAGAGATTAAAATTTCAGGACAGGTCCTTCAGCAGATGTCAGGAGAAGAATATTTTGGACTGGATAATCCGAAAAACGCCTATGATGCCGGATTGTTTAATTTTAAAGCATAGAAAGGGAAGAAAGAATGAGAATCAGCAGAGCGAAAAGAAATATTTTATTTGCAGGTACAGTTTCATGTGCCCTGTTATTTGGAATTGGAAATACAATGGCGTATTTTACAGAGCACGCAGTACAGACAAATGTGTTTACTACAGGTGATCTGGATATCGGATTGAAGGAGCCAGGCTGGGATCCGGAAGAAAATGATGGAAAGAACATGTATCCGGGCTATACAGTGTACAAGAATCCTACAGTAAAAAATATCACATCAGATAAGAATGGGGATGAGCCCTGCTATGTGCGAATGACAGTGGATATTCTGAATAACCAGGGAAGCCCTGTTACAGATAGTCAGGCCTTAAATCTTATATATAAAACCATTTATTTCGATAAGACTTTTAATGGCAGCTATGATAAGAAAGAAGGTACCGGAACCGGACTGATCCAGGATCGAATTCCAGGGTACAGCCTGGCACAGCTTGCCTCCTATCCTATGGTAAACCCTCTCTGGATAAAGGACACTTCCCGTTCCACAGCTTCAAAGCTGGTTTTTAATTATATGGGAGAAAAGGGAAATGGAATTTTAAATATCGGGGAGGAATCTGTTTTGTTCACCAACATTGTAATCCCTACAGACTGGAATCAGACACAGATGCAGAAGGTTGGTAATTATCAGCTGAAGGTAACTGCACAGGCAATTCAGAGCAAAGGTTTTGCAACTCAGTCAGAGGCTTACCGTATGTTGGATGAAGAAATCAAAGGAGGAACCCTGCAGGAAATAAACCGTGACAGTGAGGAATGATCAGAAAGGAAGAGATGCTGTGAAGAAACATAAATTTGCATGTATCTTCATAACCGTGATCGCCGGAATATTAATGGCAGCAGGAAGTGCACTTGCAGCCTGGAATGTTTCAGAATATGCCATAAATCTTCTGTCTATGACCTCTTATAAAAGCTCTATAGAGGAAAATTATGAGCAGCCGGATCATGTGGATCCCGGACAAAAGGTGGTAAAGGAAGTTTTTATCAAAAATGAAGGAGACGTGGATTCCTTTGTCAGGGTGAAAATCAGAAGGATTTTTGGGACAAGCAGTGAAGCCGGCGAATTTACAGAAAATCCACAGCTGGATCCAAATATGATTGAAATCCATTATAATACGGATTTCTGGAAACTGGAGGATGATGGATACTGGTATTATAAGGATGTGCTGCGGGCTGGAAAAAGTACACAGAAGCCTTTGATGGACAGCTACTACCTGTCTGAAAAAGCAGATAACCGCTACAAGAATATAGAAGCCAGGATTATTGTGAATCTGGAAAGCATACAGGCTGAAGCAAATGAAATGAAATCTGTATGGGGAAAAGAGGAAAAGGATCTGGGAATCAGGTATCAGCCCTGTACCTGTGAGACGATAACGAGTGTTGTCTTTAACCAGGACAGGAGTATCACCATAGGTGGAGAAGCTACAGATTTATTTGCAAATTTCAAGAATCTGCAGCCCGGCTGTTCCAGAAGCCAGACCATACATCTTTCCAACCGCTCAGATACTCCAATAAGGATGTATCTGCATGCAGAAGCCATAGAGCAGGAGCAAAAAAATCAGGAATTGATTCAGCAGCTTCTGACCAAATACGGTATTGTTGAAATCCGGGAAAATGAAAAGGTGCTTTATCAGGGAACGGTAGATGGAAATATCACAGGAACAGGATGGAGTATGAAAAAGGATATTGATCTTGGAAGTTTCGATCCCGGTCAGGGGAGAAATCTGGTAGTGAAATTATCTCTGAATGAAGGCATGGATAATGAGTATGAAGATCTTTTAGGCAAGGTAAAATGGGTGTTTTCAGCCCGTGGTAAAGATCCTGCACCAGACGCTGACCCTGATGCTTCAGGAGATGGGAATTCATCCGGAAATACAGGAGGAAATAATGGTGGAAACAGTATAACAGGAAATGCCGGAGAACTTTATGCGACAGCTTCTGCAAGTCCAAAAACCGGAGATGAAACCAGAATTCTGGCTAAATGTTTCTTATTGATTCTTGCATTTCTTGCAATATTAATAACCGGAAGAAGGCTTTCCAGAAAGGAAAGAAACATATGAAGGCAGGAAGACCGGTAAAAATGCTGGGGAATCTTATCATATTGGTGATAGTCGTTTTATTGATGGGGGTTTCCTTTCCACAGCTGTACGGAATGAAATGTTATGCAGTTGTTTCCGGCAGTATGTCACCGGCTTTGAAAGTTGGAAGTGCCGTCTATGTAAAGAAAAAGATGCCTGCACAGATTAAAAAAGGGGAGATTATAACCTTTGTTACAGACAACGGTGGTGCGCGGATCACTCATCGTGTGATGGAAAACAATAAAGAAAAGCAGTTTTTCATTACTAAGGGAGATGCAAATGACAATCAGGATATACAGCCTGTAAAATGGGAAAATTTGTGCGGAACAGTTGTTTTCTCTGTTCCGTACGCAGGCTATATATTGAAATTTCTTGGAAATGGAAAGGGAAAAGGAACGGTTCTGCTTTTTCTGCTGGCATTTTTTCTTTATACAGAAATATCTGGAGGTGAAACCATAAAAAAGGAGCGTGAGGCGGATTGAAAAGAAAGAAATACCTGTTGGCAGTTGTAGGAGGACTTGCCGGAATCATGATCTCGGCAGGAGGAACTGCTGCATATTTAAGTAAATCTGTGAATGAAGTGAGGAATGTTTTTACAGCAGGATCAGTAAAAGCGCAGCTCACAGAGGCGCATTGGGATGCTGCTTTGGCGAAAAAAGCTTATCCTGGGCAGGTTTTGAAAAAAGATCCGGTAATTAAAAATACAGGAGAAAATGAAGCGGCTGTTTTTCTGGAAGTAAATATTCCCATGCAGAGTATTTCAATTCTGGATCAAAATACCGGAAAAAAGCTGCTGAAAGAAAATAGAGAGCTGTTTTCATTCCAGGCAGATGATTCAAAATGGACATTGCTGTCTAAGAATCAGACACAGGAAAATAAAAAATATGTTTACGGTTACAAAACCATATTAAAACCCGGTGAGGCTACAGTGCCTTTGTTTCAGGAAATTGTTATGGTTCCTTATTTGGAAGGCGAACTAAATACCAATAAAAGCTATGATGTGCTGGTTGCCGCAAGTGTGATCCAGAAGCAGGATGACAGTAAAACAATGAAGGAAGTCTACCAGGAGTATATAAAACAGTATGATGCAGATAAAAAGGAGGGGATAGGATGAGATACCGAAAACTGGGAAAAGTAATACTGGCAGCAGTACTGGCAATTCCTATTGCAACGTCTTGTCCTGATCCGGGAGTAAAGGCGCAGGAAGAGGCTGAGCCATTTGACGAAGAACAGGTGACTGATCTGGAGGAATGGGAACTTCCAGGTGGGAGTAATCTTATTATGGAGGATGTATTTGAGGATTCCGAAGACCAGAATGAACAGTCAGAAGAAGGATTTTTTGCATCAGATGAAGAAACGGACGAGGGATTCTTTGACGAAGATTACGTTGGATTTGCGGAAGGCGAAGATGTTTTCGAAGAGAGTGAAACGGAAGATATGGTTGCCGCATATATTGAGCCAGATGGTTATAAACAGGAAGGAAATCCGGTAAAAGATGGAAATGGTGGATTTACAGCGGTGACAATAGGAGAGAATTATTTCAGCAGCAAATATATAAGGCTTGGCTGGAATGACGATACTAAGGTCTATCCCTGGAGCAATGCCGGAAACAATGTAGTAGCAGGAATGCGGCAGGGTGGAACTGTAGAAGGACCCTATTATGTTCCACTGAATGATAATGCAAAAGGGAAGTTTGGATTTCGGATTACTCATGTGGGATATAACAAAGAGACAAATACCAAACTGGATCTTTTACTGACATCCACCAACTATCATAACTATACTTATGATTATACAGGTGAAAAAATAACTGGGATTTATCCTATGTTTGGTGTGAGCAATGCAAGAAAATTATGGATCACTTTTAAGGACGAGCTTTCAGCTCAGGAGATAAAAATAGATATAGTAAAAAGCGGCACCAATACTCCGGTTACCGGAAATTATCGTTTTCGCTGGCTTGATATCGATCTTTATCAGCGCTTTGGCATTCGTCTGCAAAATGGTTCTATTGCGCACAGATATGCAACAAAGGATTCTGTGGTAAATGTTGTAAAGAAAACACAGTTTTCCCATACCTATGAAGTTTTGACAGGACCGGCACCGGAAGTAAAAGGAGAGGCTCCTCAGAATACCGTTGTTTACGAGCTGGATAATTCTTCCGGATTTTATCTGGCAATACTGCGATCAGGATGCGGATCACATTCAATAGAAACAGAAAGACGTATTAGAAAAACCTTTGAAGCTGTGAAGTCAGGGAGCTGTAAAACATCAGCCGGTCTTAACTGGGATGCAAAAGGATATGGCCCTGTGGAGTATCCGGCGTTGATGAAAAAAACAGGAAATGCTCTTTCTTCACAGGGGAATTCCAACAGCCTTTCTGACAGTACGGGAGAATATTACTATACTCTGCAGACTGATATTCCGGAAGAACATCCTGCATATTTTTACAATTCATGTAAAATCACGGATGCACTTCCGGCCGGTGTGGATTACAGCGGTTATGCAGCGGTAAAGCTGCTTCCTTCAGAAACGGATGTAAGTTCCTGGTTTACCATTTCAACAGCAGGTGATGTGCTGAATTTCCAGGCTACAGCAGAAGCACTGGCAAATGCAGATTTTTATGGAAAGACTTATGAATTTCAGATAAAGGTTAAAATGGATCCTACTGAAATAACACCTGTATACAGTGGTGACAGCTATAAATATGAGGTGAAAAACAAGGCCTCGATTACCTGCAGGCATAAAAACGGACAGGAAGGAACCAACTGGTCAAATGAGGTTATGACCAGTTGTACCAGAACAAAAAACAGAGTGTCAGGTACTGAGGTGAAGAAATATACGGCAAATATACAGGAAAATGCATGGAAAACGGATCTTCTTCTTCCTGGACCTGACAGTACGTATCAATACAAATTAAGCGTAAAAGTACCGGATAATGAATACGGTGGCTATATGACAAAGCTGGAGGTGTCCGATACATTGCCTGCAGGAGCTGAGAAAACAGGTGATGCTGTGCTCATTTACGAAAATGGATCCACACGTGTGGATAATCGTTTCACTGTAAATGCAGTCGGCAAAAAAATAACAGTCACTGCAACAGGTGCAGCTTTGGAAGATCGTTCTTTTTATGGGAAAACGTATGATATTATTGTGAATGCGAAAATGGTGCCGGAACAGATTTCCTGTACTTATAATGGTACAGTTGCATCATATGCGGTAAATAACAGATTTACAGTCACAACCAGGCACAAAGGTGATACGAAGGAAAATATGGTTACTTCGAACAATGTTGCCGACAGAGCCAGTGTCAGCAGAACAGAGCCTCAAAATCCCGAAAAATGGATTCTGAACGGGAAAGAAAGAGTAGCTGTAAAAAAATATGAAGGAAGAAATTTCAATACAGTATTTGAAATTGTACAGGCAATTCCAACAAATAAAAGAGAATGGAAGATAAAAGGCTTTAAAATTCAGGATACTCTTGAACCATGTTTTCAGTTAAAAACGGCACAGTTGTATCAGGGAGAGAAGGCTCTTGCTTCTTTTTCAGCTGGAGGAGGCAACCAGAATGGGTGGTTAATGACGGTGAAGGGTTCTGAGATTACTGTGGGAACGACAGGAGAATTGCCGGATAGCTGTTATGGACAGAAGCTTAGACTGCTGCTTACGGTTGACATGAAAGCTGACTGCGATCTTCAGGCTTATTATGTGGAAAATCCGGATCCTAATATTCTGGAGGCTCATATATACAATATTGCAATCTGCAGTTTTGACTGGATTGGAGGAATTCCTTCTTCTACATCAAAAAATACAGAAAAAATTCAGGTTGTAATAAAAGAGAATGTTCCAAAGGGAAAAATTATCATACAAAAAACCAATAAAAAAGGGGAAAAACTTCCGAATGGTGTATTTCAGATCATAGCAGCAGGTGATATCCGATCTGCTTCCGGGAATATTTTACTGAAATCTGGAGCAATTGCAGATACAGTTACAACCGGTACTGATGGAAAAGCAGTATCTGAAAGTCTTTATTTTGGAAAATATGTGGTAAAAGAGGTGAAGCCTCCGGCAGGGTATACAATTTCCAAAGAATCCTTTGAGGTACAGATTGATAAAAATGAAAGAGAAAAAATAGTTGCGTTTCAGGATGATGAGACTTTTGTGTTAATAAAAAAGATTTCGCAAAAAGAAAAGAGTTCAGATCCCCAGAAGGTAATCGAGGGAGTAAGTTTTCTTTTATGGGAAAAGACGAAGCCAGAATCCTCCGGAAGAACATATAAGACGGATAAAGATGGAATGATAAGGATAAACGGCATATTGCCGGGCACGTATCTGCTTAGAGAGACTGCTGCACCAACCGGTTATGTGACGGATGGAAAGAAACATGAATTTAAAGTAGATGAAAACGGGCTTGTTGATAATGAACATGGACATGTTATTGTGATTGAAAATGCTTTTACAAAAGCAGAGTTTCTGAAAACAGATAAGGCTACTGGTAA
The DNA here is from genome assembly GCF_934371575.1 of uncultured Blautia sp. Classification (GTDB taxonomy): domain Bacteria; phylum Bacillota; class Clostridia; order Lachnospirales; family Lachnospiraceae; genus Blautia_A. The sequence continues at coordinate 55,500 of NZ_CAKRNY010000019.1, forward strand.
GGCTGTGGCTGGAGCCGTTTTACAGCTTCGAGATAATGCTGGAAAAGTGGTAGATACCTGGACATCGGGGGAAACTGCGCATAGAATAAACAGACTGGCAGCCGGAGAATATATGCTTTTTGAGCTTAGTGCTCCTTCGGGATATAAAAGGGGAGAAGCTGTAAAATGCGTTGTAAAAGGAGTACCGGAGGTGCAGACATTTTCCCTTGCAGATATAAAAATGGTAACAATTACGGTTGATAAGGTATTGCATGGGGACGATATTGTCTGGGCACAGGGAAATCCTGTGTTTACATTTACAGTGAAGGGTACCGATCTGGATGGAGAAAAGCGTGTTTATACCAATGCAGTAGAATTTGCAAAGGAGAATACAGATACCAGAGCAGACGTGAGAAAAAGAGTTGTTTTTACCATTCCAGCAGGAAATTACACGGTGAAGGAAGAAGTAACCATGCGCTATGAGCTTGAAAAGATCAGTCAGGTGGTAAATGGAACTGTGAAGGGAAGTGAGGTGGAGTTTAATTTGAACACCAATCAGAACGGAGCAGCAGTATTTGTCAATAAGAAAAAAGGCGACAGTTATCTTACAGATACCGATCTGGTCCGGAATGTGGTAATTCCATCGAAATAATGAAAAGACTCTGCCGTGCTGAAAAAATCAGTGGGGCAGAGTTTTCGGCAAAGCTTTTTAAAAATTTTATATTTTTTGAAAAAATTTGAAAATAACTGTTGACAATAGAATGACCTTCTGGTATTATAATCAACTGTGAGCGGCAGAAATGCCAACACACAAGAGTGCTGATGTGGCTCAGTCGGTAGAGCGTCGCCTTGGTAAGGCGGAGGTCACGGGTTCGATTCCCGTCATCAGCTTTTTTGGTCTCTGATTATAAGTCAGGGACTTTTTTGCTTTATCGGAAATTACAAAGTGGCAGAAAAATCAAGTTTTTTATAATTAAAACTTTTAAAATGCCCTTATTTGTGATAAGATAAACCAACTAAGACTAAAAAATAGTGATATTTTTACTATAAAGGTTGATTTCAGGAGGGAGAACCATGGAGAACGAAAAGGTTTCCAAGAATTTTATTGAAAATATTATTGATAAAGATCTGGCAGAAGGAGTTTATGATACTGTTCATACACGTTTTCCACCAGAGCCAAATGGATATCTTCATATAGGACATGCGAAGTCTATTCTCTTAAATTCAGGACTGGCAAAAGAATACAATGGTAAATTCAACATGCGTTTTGATGACACAAACCCAACCAAGGAGAAATCAGAGTTTGTAGAATCTATTAAAGCAGATATCAAATGGCTTGGAGCAGACTGGGAAGACAGACTGTTTTTTGCTTCCGATTATTTCGGACAGATGTATGAAGCAGCAGTGAAGCTGATCAAAAAGGGAAAAGCCTACGTATGCGACCTGACTGCGGACCAGATCAGAGAGTACCGTGGAACTTTAAAAGAGGCAGGGAAGGAAAGCCCATACAGAAACAGAAGCGTAGAGGAGAACCTTCAGCTTTTTGAAGAGATGAAAGAGGGAAAATACGCAGATGGAGAGAAAGTTCTGAGAGCAAAGATTGATATGGCTTCTCCGAATATGAACATGCGTGATCCGGTGATTTATCGTGTTGCACATGTAAGCCACCACAGAACCGGAGATACCTGGTGCATTTATCCGATGTATGATTTTGCACATCCAATTGAGGATGCCATTGAGGGAATTACACATTCTATCTGTACTCTGGAGTTTGAGGATCACAGACCTTTGTATGACTGGGTTGTAAAAGAACTGGAATATCCGCATCCGCCGAAGCAGATTGAGTTTGCGAAGCTTTACCTGACAAATGTGGTAACTGGTAAGCGTTATATTAAGAAACTGGTTGAGACTGGAATTGTTGATGGATGGGATGATCCAAGACTGGTATCCATTTCTGGTTTACGTCGTCGTGGATATACACCGGAATCCATTCAGAAATTTGTTGAGCTTTGTGGCGTATCCAAGGCTGACAGTTCGGTAGATTATGCAATGCTTGAGTATTGTATCCGTGAGGATCTCAAATTGAAAGCACCTCGTTATATGGCAGTTCTTGATCCGGTTAAACTTATCATTGATAATTATCCGGAAGGACAGGTTGAGTATCTGGATGCTCCGAATAACATGGAGAATGAGGCTCTTGGAACCAGAAAAGTACCATTTGGAAAGGAACTTTATATTGAGCGGGAAGACTTCATGATTGATCCGCCTAAGAAATATAAACGTCTTTTCCTTGGAACAGAAGTACGTCTCATGAATGCATATTTTGTTACCTGTACCGGATATGAGGCTGATGATGATGGAAATGTCAGAGCAGTACATTGCACTTATGATCCGGAGACAAAGGGTGGTAATGCTCCTGATGGACGTAAAGTAAAGGGAACGATCCATTGGGTGGAAGCTTCTAATGCAGGTAAGGTTCCGGTTCGCCTCTATGAGAACATTGTAGATGAGGAAAAAGGTGTTTATGATAAGGAGACAGGTGAACTGAATCTGAATCCAAACTCTTTAGTAGAGGTATCCGCTTACGTTGAGCCGGAGCTTCTTAATGCAAAACCTCTGGATAGCTTCCAGTTTGTAAGAAACGGCTTCTACTGCGCGGATCTTCATGACTCTAAGGAGGGGGCACCGGTATTTAACCGTATTGTATCCCTTAAGAGTTCGTTTAAGCTTCCGAAAGCCTGATTAAAAAGTAAAAACCCCTGGCGTTCTGATATGCTCCCTTTTAGGTAGACAAGTATAATAATAAAAACTTGTTGCCTAGAAGGGAGTTTTTTTATTGGGAAGAAAACA
>NZ_CAKRNY010000020.1 GCF_934371575.1 uncultured Blautia sp.
AATTATTATATTTTACATATTTCCTGGGATGATACCGTTCAGAATAATAAAGAAACAGATATGATATATCTGATGGCGGGCTAAAACCAGTAGGGACGGTGTTTTCCGGCTTATTTCCTGTCCCTGTTAGCATTTGAAACTACCCGGTCACAGTAGTGACCGGGTAGTTTCTTTTCAGCAGACATTCGATATACTATTTTGTGTAAACATATGTTACACTGTGAAGACAAGGGAGGATACGTCAAAACGTACGAGGGATAGTATTGAATGGTTCTATTTTTATAACTTTGCAGCCACTTCTTGCAAAAACCATCAAAAAGTGCTATCATCATCGTAATTATCAAGTTTTAGGAGTTGAATGACAGTGAAAAGAAAGACAATTCTTCAATTTGGAGTGGCTTTATTGTCCATTGGTATTGCTGCCATACCTGGGGGAAACAGGATTTCGGATAAGGTGGTTTTTGCTGAGGAGTTATCAGCTTTTGAAAGTGATGACGGTTTCACATCTGTAGCACCAGAAGATGCGGAAGGTCAGAGCAGTACAGAGGATTTCACTACTTCGGAATCAGAGAATAATGCTGAAAATACTGGAGAGGTTCAGACTGAAAAAGAAGAAAAACAGACCATTATTCTTCCTCAGGCGAGCATAAGCATGTTATCATCGGATTTTTTGCCTGTTGAGGAAACAGAGAATATTCATTCTCTGAACCTGTATGACGGCTTGTACTTACTTCATATAGTTAACGACTCCCTCAGTTCCTATACTTTTAATTTTAATCAGTCCCTTAAAGAGCAAGATGTAGCATTGTATCACTTTAATGCTCAAAATAATACAGTGGATTCTGAACCTGTTCAGGATATGCTGCAGCTGACAGAAAACGGTAGTACCCTTTATATGGAGCTGAATCCATCTTCCGATTATATTCTTGTAATCAGTAATGGAACAGATTATCCAGAACTCTCATATACATTGAAATGTACGAAGGATAACCTGCCGAAGAAAGAGGAATCTGCACCGACAGGAGAGAAGGAGTCAACATCTGAAGATCACACGGTATCGGATCAGGAACCTGCAAATGACAGTGAGACCGTAAGCGAAGCGCCAACCCTTTCATCTGTTGTCTTAAATATTGACCCGGATGCGGAAACAATTCCAGTTGAATTTTTAGACTATGTGAATGATCTTGATATATATTCGGTAATGCTTGTATACGCGGATGGTACAGAGAAAAAATTGGATCAAACAGATACCTGTTATGATTTTTCTGCCAGCTTTGAAGATACCAGTGATACGGAAGGAATTGTACACCGGACTTATCATATTACAGTAAATGATAATTCTACGGGAATGGTATATAATGCCGATGGAAGCATTGATTTTGGAAAAAATGACCCTATTGAGATAAAAACAGAAGAAATGACTTCTGTAATACTTGAAAACCAGAAGAAGTGGGTCATGGTCCGGTCTGTTCCTGGCATCACAGGTCGTTACGCTATGAACTGTGATAAAGCGATTGCTGCAATCTATTATGCTGCTGATGGCGAAGAAGCTGTTTGCGCAGAAAATAATTTTGAATTGCAGCAGGGAATTACATATAACTTTTTAATTAAACTGAATTAACTTAACTTAGAAACCGCTGTCTTGTACAGCGGTTTTTAACTGATATAAGCATATTCTTTTTCTTATCTGTTTTCTTGAAAATCTCCTCTGGAACTGTTATAATAAAACCTACGAATTTACGGAAAAGGTAAAATATGTCAAATAAAGTAGAAATCACTAGACCAAAAGATACAAATTTATCTTCAGCCGAGATTACGCCGACCATGGACAGCAGGGTATCCCGCGAGAAGTCTCGTCAGCTTAAGCGGCGGTTCGCGACTGCTATTATCGCGTTATTTTTGACTTTTCTTGCAGTAGCGTCCGCTACCTATGCCTGGTATGTCTATAATACCAGCCGTCATACTACCAATGTACGTATGGCTGCCGGTGCAGGTGTGAATCTTCAGATCAGCAATGCTTATAATGGGACTTACGGTTCCGCAGCAGTTCTGGACAGCTTTGCAGGACAGCTGGTACCTGTGTCTACGAACCGGATCACTGGCGGCTTTCAGAAGGTGCTTGGCTTCACGGAAGGCAATAGCCAGTCTGGTCTTGTTGCCAGTATTTTCGGATCGGGAGAGCAGACAGATTATTATCATACCAGTTTATTCCTTCGGACAAATGGTTCTTCTACCGATATTTATGTTTCTAATATCGGCTATGAAGACAGTGATGAAGCGAATCCGATTTCTTCTGCAATCCGTGTCGGCCTGGTGGTTCATCAGCCAGGACAGAATCAGTCCGTAGCTGGGGAATATATTTTTGAGATCAGTGATAAGAAAAATCCGGAAGCGGATTACAATACTGCAACAGGCGAGGAAGGATATGTTCTTAACAGTTCCGGCACGGATGGAAGTACAATATCCTTTTCCCCATATACATCGGATTCCTACTGTGAATATGATCAGAGTACAGGAGCCGTTACGCTGAAAAATAATTCTCTGAAGCTGTGTAACATTTCCGGAGCCGAAGATGGAACCGCCGGAACTCCGGTGGAGATTGAAATCTATATCTGGCTGGAAGGCTGTGATGAGGATTGCACACTTAATCTTTGCAGCCAGACATTACGAAATCTTGCAGTTTCTTTTGCAGGAGTAACAGAGCAATAGTACAAAAGAAAAACAGGAAGGTGATCCCCGTGAGCGATGATATTAAAAATTTAAAAAAATCCTTTCATTTATCTGTTTTGTGGATTCTTTTGCTTATTGCAGTATTTACAGGTTCCACTTATGCATGGTTTTCTCTTACAGGGCTTTCTTCCACAAATGTAACACCTATGGCTGGAACCATTGGTACAGGAGACACAGTTCTCCTTATTTCTGCCAGTCACAGCGGCCCCTTTGAAAAAAGCTGTGATCTGATCCTTTCTGGAAATCCGTCTTCTCTGAAGCCTGTTTCCACAGCAGATCTGGAGCACTTTTATAAAGGAACTGCCCAGAATAAAGAGGGAATTACCCTTCTTTATACAAGTGCAGACTCCAGGGTAAATCAGGATGCATTTCATGGCACCGTGTATCTGCAGTGCCAGAATGCATCTTGTAATGTATATTTTGATAAAGAAAAGCTGAATCTTGGAAGTGATGGACAGGCGTTGGCAGCTATGCGGCTTGGACTGAAAATCACTACCGTAAAAGGGACTCAGAAACTGATTTTTAAACTGGATGCTCTTGGCTCCACCGGCAGTGCGCAGACCAAAAGAACCATAGCACGAAGTCAGGCAGTTGTTTCTTCTGTGTCTTCCGCAGGGGAGCCATCTTATACAGACGACCCGTCTGTAAATATTTCAGATTATATGGCTCAGGCGGGAGCAAATGAAAATGAATATAATGCGGGAAACCAGTCACTGATGACCCTGGAGAAGGATGAAGTGGCCACCGTGGAATATTGGCTGTATCTGGAGGGCTGCGACGAGCAGTGCTACGATCCGGTACAGAATAAATCATCAGAGATCCAGCTTGCCTTTGCCGGCGTGGATGCAGAACAGAAGTAAAAAGACTGTTCTCACAATCTGGTGTGGAGAAGGAGAGAATGGATGAAAAATACTTTCAGGACATGGTTTCTGGGAATTACAACAATTTTTGCAATTCTGGCGCTTAGTGCAGCTACATTTGCATGGTTCACTTCCAACCGTGCAGTATCTACAAGCACAGCTACGGCCAGAACAGGGGAGGAGACGCTTGAGCTTCAGCTAAGTGCTTCGGGAGGCAGCAATTTCCAAAGTACGGAAACCGTTGCGATCACCCAGGTCAATCAGGCATCCGCTACGTCTCTGATGCCAGTCTCTACTGTGAATCTGGAGGATTTTGTATATTCTGCTGGAACCGTGGATGGAATGGCTTCCACTTTTTTACCGGTAGAAAATGAACAATATTATTATCATGGCAGGATTTATTTACGTGCTCTTGGAAGCGGCTGGTCAGATAATACGACGGTAAATCTTTATTTAGACCAGAGCGAGGGACTTCTGGGACAGGCTTCTAACGGTGATCTGCTTACAGCTGCCAGACTTGGACTGGTGTTTGACAATAATACTTCGTCTGGGGTGATACTCAGGCTTACAGAGAATCAGAGTGCCCAGAGCCAGCAGGTTTACAACACCGTTATAAATGGACAGACTCTTGGCAGCAATCAGGCTTTGAAGTATCAGAATGGGACGGTAAGTGCAGCTTCTGATCCAAGTGTGGCAGTGGCAGATTACACAGTTTCTTTTACAAATGACGGTATTACACTTCCAGGTAAGGCACTTTTGAACATGAAACTGAATCAGATTTATACATTAGATATTTATTTCTATCTGGAGGGATGTGATCCGGACTGTTCAGAGGGAATCAGCCACAATATGGCAGATATCCATCTTGCCTTTTTCGGGGCATTGAACCAGGGGGAGGCTGGCTGATGAAGAAAAAGAAAAAAATACGAAATCAGCTGTATACATCTGTTTTGCTGGTGCTTATGGCGTTGGTTGCAGTGACGGCAGCAACAGTGGCATGGTTTTCCATTGCGGATAATACGAAGGTCAGGTCTATGAGCCTTGATATTATGACAGACGTGGATCTGCGTATGGATCTGGATGCTCATTCTTCCATTGAGCAGTATGTGAAAACGTTGTCATTTGAATCTATTGCAGCAAGGATTCAGCAGGAAAAAGGATTTTCTGTGCAGGAAACCCCTTTGAAACCGGTAACGACTACAGACTGCAATATATTTTCTTTTGAAAATGGAAGTACGGTTGAATCCACAAGTGGTTCTTATCTGGAATTTACTCTTCATTTTATGGCAGAAAAAGATATGGTAGTCCATTTAACCAGTGCAAACAGCAGTGATACAGTAGAAGACGGAACACTGGTTTCATCAGGAAATAGTCAGCTGCCACAGGCTATGCGGATTTCATTTTCCACAGATAACCAGAACTGGGTATATGATCCTGGAATGGGAGATTCTCTCCAAAATAGCGGAAACCTTCGCAGCTTTGGTCTGAATTCTCCATCTCAGATGCGGATTTCTGATAATAATGCACTGTTTTCCCTGAAACAGGGACAGGATAAGGCTGTCGTGGTACATATATGGATGGAAGGTACCGATGAAGCATGTACGGATGAGCTGCAGTCAGCAGATTATTCTATAAGGCTGCGGTTCACCGGCACAGATGAAGAAGGAAATACGTTCTCCGGACAATAGTTGCTATTGACCAGAGAGTGACTTCGTAATAAAATAAAAATATATTTTTCTTTAAGAGGAGAAGACAAATGAAAGTATTAAAACGTATTGGTACTATTGTGATCAGTGTACTATTGTGGGCGGTTATTCTTGTAGCTGCACTGTATGCATTTACCACCATGGCTTCAAGAGATAATCAGAATGTAGCGAATCTTTTTGGATATACACCGCTTACTGTTCAGTCTGATTCTATGGCACCAACTTTTCGTTCCGGGGATCTGATCTTTATCCGTACATGTGATCCTTCCACTTTGAAGGAAGGAGATATTATTTGTTTCCATACCATTATTGATAATGAATATGCACTGAATACTCACCGTATTCAGAGTATTGAGACTGTAGGTGATGCAAGAAGCTATACCACCATCGGTGATAATAATAACGGGGTTGCAGACCAGCATGTGATTTCAGATGGGGATATTGTAGGAAAATACATTGGTCATGTTACAGGTCTGGGTAAGGTGATGGATTTTCTTTCAAGCAGTATGGGATTTCTGATCGTGATCGTACTTCCAATGCTTTTATTCTTTGTATATCAGATTTATCATCTGATCATGATCAGTATCAGCCTGAAGCGTGCAATGGCTGTTGAAGCTGCCAAAGAAGAGGAAGCTGCCAAAATAGCATTAAGGGAAGCAGACCAGAAAGAACAGGCACAGGCCGAGAAAGCGAAGAGTGAAGCTGAGGCAGCACTTGAAGAGGCCAGACGTATGCGAGAGGAAGCGGAGGCACTTCGTGAAAAAGCCCGGGAGGAGCTTGAGAAGGCGAAGAAGAATGACCCGAATGGGGAGGTATAAGTACCGTGAGTGAATTTCTGAAGTTTGCCTATGAGCTTTTGTCCCAGGTTGTTTATAATATTGTGACCTGGTTAGCTGCTTCTTTGAAACTGTTTATTACAGGCTGGGCGGAGTATTTTTTGATTTTTCGTACATATTTTCCTACATTGGGGATATTTGCCAGGATATTATCTGTTTTGCTGATGATCATTTTAATTATAATCCCGATCCTCCTGATCGTAATTTTGGTGCGTCATATGATATTGCGTCACCAGCTGAAGACAGATAAGACAGATAATGCCGCCTTGTATAAAGAGATTGGACGTCTGAATAAGCAGGTACTTTCTCTGATGGAAGAGAAGAACAGCATTCTTGCCCTTAAGGTAAATGCAATGGGCGGTACGAAGCGCATTCCATATGTTGGCGCGTCTGCACTTACGGATGATGTGATTCCTACTGTTGGCGAAGTCACAAGCGGCAAAGGAATGGCAGAGACTGCCGCTGCTGCAGCGGGTAATGCTGCATCCGGAGCTTTTGTTGCTGCTGTTGAGAACGGAGCTGGTGTTGCGGCAGGAGTACCTTCTGCAGCAGCTGTTGCAGGTGCACCAGTGGTGAATGCGGTAATTTCTGAAGCGAAAACGGCAAACCCGGTTCACCGTTTTCCCAAGCTTACACTTGTGGATGAGAAATATGCGGATTATCAGCTCCCGGATTTTGATAATGAGATCACGCTGGAGCAGTTTACAGAGAATTACCGGCTTTTCGCAGCAAGTCAGCTCCACCTGTATTATACACCGGAAATTGTCCGCAGGTTTGTTGCCGGCATGGCAGCCAGTAAATTGCTGATCCTGGAAGGTATTTCCGGTACAGGTAAGACCAGTCTTCCCTATTCATTCAGCCGTTATCTTTACAATCCTGCCACTATCGTTTCTGTTCAGCCTTCTTATCGTGACAGAAGTGAGCTGCTTGGATATTTTAATGAATTCTCTAAGCGTTTTAATGAGACCGAGTTCCTGAGAGCTTTGTATGAAGCCAATTACTGTGAACAACCTACCCTGATCGTACTGGATGAGATGAACCTTGCCCGTATTGAATATTATTTTGCAGAAATGCTTTCTGTACTTGAGATGCCGAGTAAGGACGAGTGGGTACTGGACCTGGTACCTACTGCATGGGATGGAGATCCGGTGAAAATGGATGGAGGAAAGATCCATGTCTCTGATGCCACCTGGTTTGTTGGTACTGCGAATAATGATGATTCTACATTTACGGTCACAGATAAAGTATATGACCGTGCTATGCCCATTGAGTTGAATGAGCGCGCGGATGAGTTTGAGTGTGAACCGCAGCCAGCTTGTTATGTTACGGCCGAGCATCTGGAATATCTTTTTCAGAAAGCAAAAGCAGAACATCCTATCAGTGAGGATCTTCTGGATAAGATGCAGAAGCTGGATAGTTATCTGGCTACTCGCTTTAAACTCTCTTTTGGTAACCGTATTATGAAGCAGATGTATGACTTCATTCCTGTTTATGTTGCCTGCGGCGGCACCGAGCTTGATGGTATGGACTATATTGTAGCCCGTAAGGTATTGAAGAAGTTCGAAAGCATGAATGTAAGTTTTGTACGGGATGAAATTACAGGTCTGATCAACTATATTGAAAAGACATTTGGAAAAGTTGGAATGGAAGACAGTAAGTCTTACCTTAGAAGAATCCAGAATCTGTATTAAAAATGCAAGGGTCAGAAGGTGTGAATGTCTTTTGGCCCTGATACTATTTTAAAGTAAGGAGAACGAACATGGCGAATACCATAGGTGATCTGTATGCCAAATATACCAGCCAGGTAGGAGAGACTCTGGAAGAGGACCGGTATTTTCAATATTTGTTTGAAATGGTTCAGGCCGGAGATAATACCTTACAGCAGAAGAACCGGATTCTTCATAAAGTTGTAGATGAGCAGTGGCTTACAGTTGTGGAACAAGGAATTGAGTCTATTTTTAACATTGTAGATAAGCCAAGAAGATTTATTGCTACAGCAGAGGAAGTTGTGCCGGTAGCCCTTGCAAAAAAAATAACAGCGGATAGTGTACGGCATCTCAGTCAGAATACGCAGTTTATTGCGTCAGATGAACATGGTGATATTCAGCCCACACATATTCTTAATGTTACAACAGAAGAAAGTTATGATTTATATGAGAATCGTTTTGTATATCATCTGATCCAGCGCCTGTTTGCTTTTGTTGATAAACGTACAGATGTAATCTTCTGGTCAACAGGAGATGAAACATGCAATACTATGAGCATGGAGAGCAAGATAGACGATGCGTATGAGGAAATCTCTTACAAAATAGAGATGACCATTAAAAACCGCCAGAGCTTTGTTGAAAATGACAGCGACAATATGGATGTATTCAAAAGGATCGACCGTGTGCGCAGGATGGCGAGGACTTTAAGAACCAGTCCGTTTTGTGATATTATGAATGGCTGTTCTAAGGTACATAGTCCGATCCAGCGCACAAACCTTATGATGAAGGATCCTGATTATCGTACCTGTTATAAGCTTTGGCAGTTTATTGAGAGTTATGATGAAGTGGGATACACCATTGAGGAACAGGATTCCGCTCTGGAATTTGATGAAGAGTATCTGCTCCAGATGTATACAAATTTAATTACGAATTATACTGTATTCAAAAGTCTTCTTGAGTCAGATCCGAGAAAGATGTCAGAAATAGCCACCAAGCATCCAGAGCCGGTGAAGCCGAAATTCATTAAGGAAATTAAAGAGGAAATTGTAGATGATTACAATATTCCGGATGTAGAAGTACGCAAAGTCATTATCGAGGAAGTGACCCAGGCTCAGTTGGATGCAGAAGCAGCATTGGAGCAGGAGAAAGCCCATTCCAGGGATCTGGAGGATGAAAAATCCCAGCTGGAGGATTCTCTGAATGATCTTCAATGGCAGATGCAGTCTCTTATGGATCAGCTGGATGCATTGGAAGATGAGAAATCCCAGCTGGAGGCTCAGAAAACTACTCTTGAGATTCAGCTGGAAGATAGTATGGAGAATCTGAAAGAATCCCAGTCTGCTCGGGAAGAAATTCGCAGAGCATTGAAAGAGGCAGAGGAGAGGGAAATTGAAGCCGAAGCCAGGATTGCCAGCGAGAAAAAGCGTGTGGAGCGGTTGGAAAAGAATGAACAGCTGGCACGTGTGGAGGCTGACCGGTTAGTAAGTGCAGCCAGAGCAGAGGCGGAAGAAAAAGTCCGTCAGGCCAAAAGCCAGGCTGCGAAGGAACTGGCCGCAGCCAGAAATAAAGCCCGGACAGATATTTCTGATACTCAGAAGAAAGCAGATCAGGCGGTACGGGCAGCGCAGCAGGATGCAAAAAATAAAGTAGATTCAGCACAGAAGAAAGCGCAGAGAGATGTGGAGAGGATTAAGAAGCAGTCTCAGGAATCTCTTGATGAAGTGAAGAAACAGCTTGACGCAGCATTAAGTGAGAAGGATAAGGCTCTTGCAAAGATGCAGTCAAATACGTTGTCCCATTATATTGTAAATGCACTGCAGGAGCGCCGTGACCGTAAAGCTAAAGAGGATGACAAGTAATAGATGATCAAAAAATTAGTATATGGTATTATCAATACAATTTCAGTTTTAATCATTGCAGCAGCTGTTTTTGTGCTGATTGTGGTTTTGCTGACGAAGCCGGGGAAAGCGCCAAGTATAGTTGGTTTTACCTTATTTAGGATCACCACAGGGAGTATGGCTCCTACTTATGATATAGACAGCATGATTGTTGTGAAAGAGACGGATCCGTCTGAGATTCAGGAAGGTGATGTGATTTCCTTCTACTCTTCAGATCCGGCTTTGGATGGAGCTGTTAATACACACCGTGTGGTGGAAATTGAGCAAGATGAAGACCAGTATATTTATACAACCAAGGGAGACGGAAATAATGTTGCAGATCCATATAAAGTCAAATCAGAATATCTTATTGGCAAAGTGATCTGGTCATCTGTGCTTTTGGGAAAGATTTCCAGACTGGCTTCAAATCCTCTTATTTTTATTCCTGTTATCCTGGTGCCGCTAGCTGTCATTCTGCTGACAAATTTTGTACAGACCATATCCCTTGCGCGAAAAATTGCAAAGGAAGAGGAAGAGACTGCAATCAGAGAGGCTCTTAAGCAGCTGAGAGAAAAAAATGCTCAGGAAAACAGAGAAAAAGATGAGAAACGAGATGAGAGATCTGGAAATAAATCAGATTATGACAAGTAGTAAGGAGGAGCAGTTTTTGAAATCCGCGAATATAGAGATTGACTCATTAGACATTTTACAGGAGCTTTTTGGAATCAACGATAAGCTGATCCGGGTGATCGAGAATCGCCTTGGTGTATCCATTACCCAGAGGAATTCCTGCATTACTGTAAGTGGGACAAATGACGGAAGGATACATTCAGCAGTGAATATTATTAAAGCCATGCAGGAGGCTCTTGGAAAACAGCAGCAGCTTTCCGTGGATATGATCCATCGTTTTCTGGATGAGACAGAGGAAGAGGATGACAGCGAAGATGGTATTGCAGACAGCACCCGCAAGGTGCTTGGTGATGCAGTGACTTTGAATTATAAGAATATTCCTATTCGAACTAAGACAATCGGGCAGAAAAATTATATCACTGCTTTGAAGAACAATACAGTTACTATCTGTATCGGACCTGCCGGTACAGGTAAAACATACCTGGCAGTTGCTTATGCCGCAGAGCTGTACCGGAATGATGAAATCGAGAGAATCATACTCAGCCGTCCGGCCATTGAGGCGGGCGAGAAGCTTGGTTTCCTCCCGGGAGATTTACAGGAGAAGGTTGATCCCTATCTGAAGCCCCTTTACGATGCATTAAATGACGTATTCGGACCGGATCAGGCGGCGAAGCTAAGAGAACGGGGAATCATTGAGGTTGCACCTCTTGCATATATGCGAGGCCGTACGCTGAATAACAGTATGATCATCATTGATGAGAGCCAGAATGCCACACTTCCTATTCTGAAGATGGCACTTACCCGTATCGGTGCCGGTTCCAAAATGATCCTGACAGGAGATGTGACGCAGATTGACCTTTCCAAAGAGACCGATTCCGGACTTCAGAAGTGCGCTTCTATTTTGAAAAATGTGGATGATATTGCCACCATTTCACTGACGAACCGTGATGTTGTCCGCTGTAAGATTGTTAAAGATATTGTCAAGGCATTTGAGAAAGAAGAGGCAAAGGCACTGGAAAAAACACAGAAGCGTACTGCCCGCAGGACAAGCCGTTAATGCAGAACGAAAGAATCTGATAATTTAAGCTGAAACTCAGGAAACGGAAAGTGAATTTTACAGAATAATTTAAATAAAATAGTAAATTAAATATATGCTGTTGCCTATGAGAAAGCCACAGGCTGATGTCATACAGGAGGAATAAGTTTTGGTAACAATAGAATATGAATGCGAGACCGATTTTGACCTGGGACTTGACTGTCCGTCTCTTGCAAAACTAGTTGCAGAGAAGGTACTGGACATGGAGGAGTGTCCATGGGATGCACAGGTGAACCTGGTTCTCACAGATAATGAAGAGATTAAAAGGGTAAATACAGAGTTCCGTGGCATTGAGAGAGCTACTGATGTTCTTTCTTTTCCAATGCTGCCATTTGAGACACCGGCAGATTATTCTGTGGCTGAGGATGATGAGTCCTGCTTTGATCTTGACAGTGGAGAATTGCTGCTTGGAGATATTATGATTTCCGCAGAGCGTGCTGCTGCCCAGGCAGAAGAGTATGGACACAGTGTAAAGAGGGAGTTTTGCTTCCTGGTTGCACATAGTATGCTTCACCTTCTGGGATACGATCACATGACTCCGGAGGAAGCAGCAGATATGGAAGCACGCCAGTCGAAGGCACTGGACGAGCTTGGAATTACCCGTTGATCTATGCTATTCATTATATATGATACCGGGGCGAAAGGTCTTATTATATAAAGCATAAGGAGGAAATGACATGAAGAGAAAATTATGTAAGCTTCTTACAGGTATTCTGCTTTCCTGCACACTTGCAGGATCAGCTGTAGTGGTACAGGCAGAAGAGAATCAGGGTGCTGTAGTCACCAGCTACCTCACCGGAGAGAACGTATCAGAAGCCATTGGAAGAAGAAGGCCTGTGGCAGTTATGCTGGGAAATGACTCTGTCGGTGCGCCTCAGAGCGGAACTGAGAATGCAGGAGTTATTTATGAAGCTCCTGTAGAGGGGAGCATTACCCGATTGATGGCGATTATTGAAGATTACGATAATATTCCCAGAATCGGCTCCGTAAGAAGCTGTCGTGATTATTTCCTGTTTTATGCAAATGAGTACGACGCGATCTATTCCCATTATGGACAGGCTGTGTATGCACTTCAGTATTTGGATCAGCATCTGATTGACAATCTGAATGGTCTTACCCTTGGGAATGCTTATTACCGTACTACAGACCGTGTAGCACCTCATAATGCCTACACTGACTTTTCCCATCTTCAGGCAGGAATTCAGAGTCAGGGCTACAGTCAGGATTATAAAGAAGACTATAACGGACATTTCCAGTTTGCACCGGAGGGGACAGAGACAACTCTGGATGACGGTGTTTCAGCAAATGTTGTGAAGCTGGATAATTACGCTCACAATCATCCATGGTTTGAGTACAATGCAGAAACAAAGGAATACAGCCGTTTTCAGTTTAATGCACCTCATATTGACCAGAATACAGGCAATCAGCTGACCTGCGAGAACATTATTTTACAGTATTCGGATTATGTACCTTATGATCCAAATGGTTATCTGAATATAGATACCCAGTCCGGTGGTAAAGGAAAATACATTACCAGAGGCAAGGCAATTGATATTCAATGGACAAAGGATTCTCAGTGGGGCATTACCCATTATTACAACAGTGCCAGCGGTGAAGAGATTCAGTTGAATCCGGGAAAGACCTGGGTAGAAATCGTTCTGAATGATACTGTGGATTCTGTATCTATACAGTGAGATCAGATAAAACGTTTAAAAAGGGGAACACCAAAAGATTAGGTGTTCTCTTTTTTTGAGACGAAATTATTCGCAAATTATGAAATTTTATTGAAATCATTCAGTGTTTTTTCGGAAACCATGGACGAATAGAAAAAAATGATGTAAGATAAGTAACTGAAATATAATGACGGAGTTGACAGACAAAATGAATTATCGGGAAAGACTGAAAGATAAAAAACGAATTGTAATCAAAATTGGAAGTTCTTCTCTTACCCATGCTGAGACTGGTAAGCTGAATCTTCGGAAGCTTGAAATTCTGGTAAGAGAACTTGGAGATCTTCGAAATCAGGGGAAGGACGTTGTTCTTGTATCCTCAGGTGCTATTGCAGTAGGAGCTGCGGCTCTTGGCTTTAAAGATAAGCCACAGCTGCCGCGCCAGAAACAGGCCTGCGCAGCAGTTGGACAGGCCAGACTGATGATGATCTATCAGAAGCTGTTTGGAGAATACAATCAGATGGCAGGCCAGATTCTTATGACCAAAAATACCATGGTAAATAATGCAAATCGTAAGAATGCTGAGAATACCTTTAATGAACTTCTGTCTATGGGCGTAATTCCCATTGTAAATGAAAATGACTCTATTTCCACTTATGAATTACAGTCATTGGAGAAATTTGGAGACAATGATACCCTTTCCGCAGTAGTAGCGGCGCTGATTGGAGCAGATCTTCTGATCCTTATGTCCGACATTGACGGACTTTTTACAGATGATCCCAATACTAATCCGGATGCGCGTTTTATTGACACTGTGGAAACACTGGACAAGTCACTTCTTGATATGGGAAAGGGTTCCACAGGAAGTAAGGTTGGTACAGGAGGTATGGCTACCAAGCTTACTGCAGCCAGAATAGCAACTGCTGCAGGCTCAGATATGGTGATTGCCAATGGCTGTGATTTTCACAATATTCACCGCATTATAGAAGGAGATTCCTGTGGTACCTTATTTGTGGGAAAAAAAGAAGGAGAATTTTTCCTGATCGATTACATAGAGAAATTGTTATAAGTTTATATTACACAGAATATTTGCAAAAGGAGTAGTATTATGGAAAGCACAAAAATTGATCGTATCAATACCCTCCACCACAAAGAACAGAGTGTGGGACTTACCGAAGAAGAGAAGAAAGAGCAGGCACAGCTTCGCAAGGAATACATTGCTTCTATCAAGATGAATCTCAGAAATCAGCTTGATAATATTGACGTGAAAGAGGCTGATGGAACTATTGTGAATCTTGGAGAAAAATATGGAAGAAAAAAGACTCATTAGAAAGCAGATATTTGCAGCCCGTAAGCAGTGCAGCGATGAGCAGATAGAGACCTGGAGCTGTCAGATTACGGAGCGTCTTAAGAGACTTCCTGAATTTTCCAGCGCTAAGCGAATTCTGGCATATGCAGATTACAATCACGAGGTAATCACATCCTATATAATTGAGGAAGCCTGGAAAGCGGGGAAAGAAGTTGCAGTTCCGAAGGTAGTTGGCAAAGACATGATTTTTCACCGGCTCACTGATTTTGCACAGTTAGAACCAGGATATTTTGGAATTCCGGAGCCCACAGGAGGCGAAGTCGTTGAGTGGGAGGATGCACTTATGATCATGCCTGGTGTAGCCTTTGATAATGCTAATAACAGAGTTGGTTATGGCGGAGGCTTTTATGATCGTTTTCTTGAGAAGCATCCTGGTATCTTAAGGGTTGCCGTGGCTTTTGATTTTCAGGTGTTAGAACAGGTTCCAACAGAACCGACGGACATTTGTCCTCAGATTATTGTGACCCAAAGTAAAATTTATCATCAGAAGGAGGACGTGTAAATGAATGAAATGCTGGAAACTCTTGGAAGAAATGCCAAGGATGCTGAGGTGGTACTTCGTAATCTGGACACAGCCCAAAAGAATCAGGCACTTGCAGCAGTTGCAGACAGTCTTGTCGCCAATTCAGAGAAACTTCTTGCAGCCAATGTCATCGATGTGAAAAATGGCAGAGAAAATCAGATGCCAGAGGGTCTGGTTGATCGTCTGATGCTGACGAAGGACAGAATTGAAGGAATGGCAGAAGGACTTCGCCAGGTTGCAGCGCTGGAAGACCCTGTAGGTGAAGTGATCGGAATGAAGAAACGTCCTAATGGACTTCTGATCGGACAGAAGAGGGTGCCGCTTGGTGTAATCGGAATTATCTACGAGGCACGACCTAATGTTACAGCTGACGCCTTTGCGCTGTGCTTTAAGACTGGTAATGCGGTTATTTTAAAAGGAGGCAGTGATGCCATTCACTCTAATGAGGCCATTGTAGACTGCATTCGCAAAACTTTGGAAGAAAATGGAATTACAAAGGATGCCATTCAGCTGATTGCAGATACCTCCAGGGAAACCGCAGGAGAGTTCATGAAAATGAATGAGTATGTGGATGTATTGATCCCAAGAGGTGGACGTGGGCTTATCAAGGCAGTTGTGAATAACAGTACCATTCCCGTAATTGAGACCGGTACCGGAAATTGTCACATTTACGTGGATGAGAGTGCTGATCTTCAGATGGCAGCAGATATTGTGATGAATGCCAAGACACAGAGAGTGGGTGTCTGCAATGCCTGTGAATCCCTTCTGGTTCATGAAAAAGTGAAGGATGCATTCCTTCCGGTTCTTGCAGAGCGTCTGCGCACCAAAAATGTGGAAATACGTGCAGATGAGGAAGCGAAGGCTCTGATTCCGGGTGCTGTGTCTGCATCTGAAGAGGATTGGGGAACAGAATATCTGGATTATATTTTATCAGTTAAGGTAGTTGGTTCCGTAGATGAGGCAATCAGTCATATTAACCGGTATAATACAGGTCATTCAGAAGCAATTATTACAAATGATTACACCAATGCCCAGAAATTCCTGGATGAAGTAGATGCGGCAGCAGTATATGTAAATGCATCTACCCGTTTTACCGACGGTTTTGAATTTGGCTTTGGAGCTGAAATCGGAATCAGTACACAGAAGCTTCATGCAAGAGGACCAATGGGACTTCTGGCACTTACTTCCACAAAATATATCATATATGGAAGTGGTCAGATTCGCTCATAGATTTGATTTTTGAAATAAAATATGCTATACTGGACAAGATGTTGATGTTACTGTAGTAACATGTTTATACTTAATACGGGGGACTCATATATAAGGAGGACTTTTTAAAATGAAAAGAAAGCAGCTTTTGGCATTAATTATGGCCGGAACCATTGTGACTGGAATGTCACCGGTGACTGTGGCATTTGCAGAAGAAACCCAGGCCATGACAATAGAGGAGACCGAGGCAGTTGCAGCGGAATCAGAGGCAAGTGAGGAGACAGCTGCAGAACCGGCAGAAGAACCTGCTGATACCACAGAGGGAGATACTTCTGCAGATGAGCAGCCTGTAACAGACACTGCCACAGATACACCGGCGGCTGAGCCTGCACAGGAGCCTGCCGATACACCGGCAGCTGATGATACTGCTGAGATTACAGAGGACGGATTTGGCAGTGGTGATACCGAAGCTATGGAAGTAGCAGAAGCGGAGGCAGAAACAGAGACTCCGGCTGAGACAACAGGAAAGATTTACGTACAGGCATCGGACGGTGCCCAGACGGAATTTCCTACACTGAAGGATGCTATCGCAAGTGCACCAACCGGTGTAGGTAAAGATGGAGAGCTGACACAGATTCTTGTAACTGGTTCCATCGAAATCAATGAGACAGTTGTGATCGACCAGGATAAGAATATTTCCATTGCAGCAGCAGGAGAGAATACGTCCATTACCCGTGCTTCCGGGTTTAAGGGAGATATGTTTAAGGTTACTGGTGAGAATACCTCTTTCCAGTTTGGAACTGGTAAAAATGGCGATACGGTATTGAACCTTACCGTAAATGGTACTCCATCTGATGGAGATGCAGACGGTTCTATTGTAACATTGGATTCCGGATATTTTGGAATATCAGACGGCATTACACTGACAGGAAACCGTACCAATGCAGCAGGATCTGCAATCTGCAATAAAGGCGGAAGCATTGGACTTGCAGGCGGTACGATCACAGGAAACCAGTCTTATGAGGAGACTGTCGGAGGCGCTATTTACAGTGAAGGCGAGATTCGCGTATCCGGTTCAGTCGTTGTGAAAGATAATAAGGATAATGCCGTTGATGACAATAGTATTGTCTTAAATGGTGATAAAGCATGTATTGTAGTGGCAGGGGCTCTTTCTGAGACAGCTGATCTTCAGGTAAGAAGAGCGGATGCGGCAGATGGTAAGCTGGTTGTAGCAGTTGCAGAGAATGCAGAAACTACCATTGAAAGTGCTCTGGCACAGATTCATTATCTTGATGCAGAGTTTACCATCAACGCTTCAACCGGTAAACTGGAAGAAGTGAAAGCACCGGTCAGCTCCATGGAACTGACTGCTGATGCCATTTCCTGGAATAAGGCATATGAACATACAATTGATCTCAGCTTCCATGCAAATGATGCAGGTACAGGCGGAAAGTACTATGTTGTATGGATGAAGAAATCAGAAGCTACACCTGGTTTCGAAGAAGTAAAGAAGAATAACAGTGATACCGGATATATTACGGGACCGGTTTCCATTTCTATCAGCGGTGTGGATTACGATACCCCTATTAAAGTTGTTGTATATGGTGAGGATGTCAATGGACTGGCAGCTACACAGCCGTTAGTACTTACATTAAAGGCGAAAGCTACACCTCCGACGGAAACTCCGACCAATCCTACACCAACCACTCGTGATACACTTAATCCACCTGTTAGCGATAGTACTGTCACCGGTTTAGATGAGCCGCTGGCATTCTATCCGAAGACAATGTATAACTTTAAGGTAACAGGTGCTGGAACAGACAATACAGCTCCTGTTAAGGGTGATACCAAGTGGATTCCATATGGCTGGAGTATGTCTAAGGGTAACATCAATACAGGTTATCAGAAGAGTTGGTCTATCGGTAACGTAAATGGTATTAAACAGGCGAAGACATTCCAGATGTATATTTTCTTCCAGAAATATATCTATAATGGAACCGAATGGGAAGCAACCGGTGTGAAAGAAGCTCTTCCAACTGAGTTCAAATCCAAAGCGATTGATTTCACAGTAACTCCATCCGGTACGATCACCCCTACTGTAACAGATGGTTCAGGCGGTGGATATGATGGTGATGGTACAGGTACAGGTGACGGCACCGGAGATGGAACTGGTGATGATGCAGAGAATCATGATGGCAGTGACAGCGATACAGGTTCTTCATCTGCGACTAATGCAAGAACAGCAGATAATTCACCAATTGCAGCAATGATGATGCTTGCAAGCCTTTCCCTTGTTGCTGGTGGTTATGTAATCGTCAGAAAAAGAAAAAAAGAAATCTAAAATGTACGTAAGGCAGGTCTTAGGACCTGCCTTTTTGCATATAATGCTATTGGCGGCGGGGGACAGGCTGGTACTTGAAATGCAATACTGTCTGAATTTTTCCTCTGCTGCAGGAGGTAGAATATGCTGTCAGAAACCAATACAATAACAAATCCGATAATGGATGCAACACCTTCGTACGAAAAGATATATTATTCGTTATGGGAGCTGGCTGGCAGATACAGCAGCTTTTGTCAGTTTCGGGTAATAGGAAACAGCCATGATGACAGAATGATTCCTATGCTGGAAATCGGAACAGGTGCACAGTTGATTTTCTGCGTATCAGGAATTGATGGGACTCAGGTGCTTTTGCCGGAGCTTCTCCTGGAAATGGCAGGAGAGTATTGCAGGGCCTATGAATGCAGATGGCAATTGGAAGACTTTTATGAGGTGCAAAAGCTTCTGGATAAAATAAGAGTCTGTATAATTCCGCTTTTAAATCCAGATGGTTATGAAATCTGCCTTGGTGGTTTTGAAACCATAAGAAATCCTATTTACAGGCAGATGCTCCGTATGCAAAGTATTCCCGCCAGGGAATTTGGTTATAATGCAAGAGGAATGGATATTTCACATAATTTTCCAACTATTCATTATATTCGTTCACGGATGGGGGAGGAACCTGCCAGTGAGAACGAAACAAAGGCTTTGATCCGTATTATTCAGGAGTACGGAGGCAGAGGTCTTTTATCCTTTGGACAATCAGGCAGGGAAATTATTTACTATCATAGTCAGCAGGGAATCGGAAGTTTACCTAAGTCTTACCGCCTGGCCAGATACATGCAGAAGTCATCTTCATATCGTCTGGAAAAAGAACAGCTGACAGAAACATCCAATCCCCAATTTAAGGGTATGGGTACTCCGGAGCAATATTATATTCAGACAAAAAAACAACCTGCTTTTCGAATTAAAGTACCTGCTCCTGGAGAAAAAATGGGAAAAGAGAGTAAAAAAATAATATACGAAGAAATTCATTTACTGCCATTGGAATATATTTTTTCATTAGATAATTAAAAAGAGACGCCAGATTTTACTCTGACATCTCATTGAAGTTTAGAGCTGTTATTTTGTAGAAGCCATTTCCGGCTTTTCGTATTTCTTACGGATATCTTTCATAACAAAAATATAAGAAACACCGGTAAATATTGCAGCGGCAATCCATGCTGCAGGATCACAGAAGCATGCCAGGGCGTAACTTCCTACTGCCATAGAAATCATTGCCATTACAAGGCGGGCGATCAGTTCTGCAACACCGCCCATCATAGGCAGAAAACCATATCCGCATCCCTGCATGGTATTACGGAATACAAAAATACTGCTAAGCGGAATATAGAAAATCACACTCATGTAAATATAGGTCTTTGCCCACGGAAGCATGCTGTTCATATCTACGTCGCCTGTAAAGAAAAGTCCCAGTGCTGATCTCAGCAGGATACAGACAAGCACTGCAGCTGCTAGTGCATAAACAACGCTGGCGCCAAGTGCTGCTTTCACACCCTGACGGATTCGCTTGATATCGCCTTTTCCGAAATTCTGTCCGCTGTAGGTTGCCATGGTCTGCCCCATAGCCATCATTCCCTGGGTTACCAAATTCTGCAGTTTGCTGGCTGCTGTATAAGAAGCAACTGCCTCAGAACCGAAAAGATTGATAGCCGACTGCATGACCATAGTTCCGGAAGCAGTAATGGCAAACTGTAGGGCCATTGGAATTCCAACTGCCAGCTGATTGCGGCTTTCCTGTCCATGAAGCTTCCAGTGATGCCGGTTCGGGGCAAGGGAAGGAATGCGAAGGTAAATATAGATCAGACACAGGATGGCAGAAATACCCTGTGAAATAACAGTGGCATAAGCAGCTCCGGCCACACCCATTTTTACATTGACGATCAGCACCAGATCGAGAATTACATTCAGTGCTGCGGAAAATACCAGGAATACAAGTGGAATCTTGCTGTTTCCTACGGCACGCAGGTAAGAAGAAAGCAGGTTGTAAAAAATCGTGGCAATGATTCCGGCACTGATGATCATAATATAAGTGTAAGCATCTTCAAAAATATTGTCCGGTGTATTCATCAGCTTTAACAAAGAATGCATGCTTACCATACTAAAAGCACTGATGATAATGGTAAAGATCAGAGACAGGAGAATGCCGTTTGCTACACTGATCTTCACTCCTTCCGTATCCTTTGCACCAAATCGCTGGGCGGTAAGAACAGAAAAACCGGCAGTGATACCCTGTGCAAATCCTACAATCAGGAACATAATGGTACCTGTAGAACCGACTGCTGCAAGAGCATCAGCTCCAACATAACGACCTACAATGATTGTATCGACCATATTATACAGCTGCTGAAAAATATTTCCAATAATAAGAGGAATGATAAATTTCAGGATCACTGGAAGCGGTCGTCCTTTGGTCATATCTTTTTCCATAAAAAACCCCCTTCTTTATGCGTTTATTGAAGCGAAGGTTATTTTATCACACTCACAGGTATCTGTCACCATTTTATTTTATTTAGCCACAATTTTATTTTATTTAACCACAATATTCAAAAAACCACATTTTTTTCCTCATTTCGTTAAAAATAATTGACTGTTTTATTGGTTTTGCTTGCTATTTGTTCCTATAGATGGTAAAATCAAATATATATGAGAAGATATTATTTCGAAAGAGAGGCACTGGATAAATGGCAAATGAACATGGAGAACAGATAAGAATCGTGCAGGAGACTGTAGCCGGTAAGGAGATTACCTTTGCGCATGTGATGGGAGGTCCTGCACCGATCATTTATCAGAAATTAGGATTGAATCCACAGCTGGATTACCGTTCCTCTGCGATTGGAATTATGAATATGACACCGCCGGAATCAGCAGTTATCGCATCGGATATAGCAGTGAAGAGTGGTAATGTTTATCTTGGATTTGCAGACCGTTTTACAGGCACACTGATCATTACCGGAGAGATTTCGGATGTAATGTCAGCTATGACTGAGATTGTAGATTATTTCCGGGATACCCTTGGCTATGTAGTCTGCAATATTACCAAACGATAGGAAGTAGAGTGAAAGCATGGAGCGAATAACAAAGGAAGAACTGCTGGAACTGCTTTTTCACGATGATTATGAACATCTGAAGGGGAAGAAGCTTCGCATGACTCGTGTGCGGGTACCGGGGAAAGAGGTATGCCTTGCTCATGTTCTCAATCCCTCTCAGGCTTGCATTTATGAGAATCTTGGCTTGCATATCGGCGTTCATGAGGGAGAGGACCATACAGGGGAATCCATTGGGCTGATCCGTTTTACTCCCTGGGAGGCTGTTGTGGTAGCAGCAGATGTTGCCATGAAGAGCGCTGATGTACAGATTGGCTTTATGGATCGTTTCTGTGGATCTCTGATCATAACAGGAGGCTTATCCCAGGTGCAGACAGCAGTGGAAGAAGTGGTGCGCTTTTTTGACCAGGAGCTTGGCTTTAAGACATGTGAGGTTCACAAAAGCTGACAGATACCTTGTGGATGCAGGAACAGCAGCTTATGGATACGATATTATGATATGCAAACGAAAAAATGCTGCACTGTTGTATATTTACAAGTAAGGTTTATTGAAAACAGGGGAAATACAATTCGATGAAGAAAATTTTTTTGATGGGAAGAAGTGAGGCCGGCAAGACCTCACTGACGCAGGCACTAAAAGGCGAGGAGCTTCATTATATAAAAACACAATATACCAATTCCAATGACGATACCATTGACTCTCCGGGGGAGTATGCAGAGTCAAAAAGATTCAGCGTAGGACTTGCCTGCTTTTCCTTTGAGGCAGATGTGGTAGCAATCGTACAGGCGGCAGATGAGCCCTTTAATCTGTTTGGGGCAAGCTGCCGTTCCTTTATCCTGCGTCCGCTGATTGGAATTATTACCAAGATTGATTCCCCTTACGCCAACATTCCCATGGTGCGCCAGTGGCTGATCAATGCAGGCTGCGAGCGCATTTTTATGGTGAATAACGTGACCAGAGAGGGAATTGATGAGTTGATGGAATATCTGGCAGAAGATCCTCCAAAACTTACTCTTGAGCAGGCGAAATTCAAACAGAATCTTGGTTTAAACGAGTGGGATCCTCTTCCGGAAGGTGTGAGCTATCCGGAAGAGATTTCCTGATACAAAAAAGAATATTTACAATAATTGCCATGTTTGTCATAGACAAATGTGGCAATTTCTTTTATAGCGTCGAATTATAGAGTATACTGGTAATAGAAACCAATCAGAGGTGAGCGTAAAATGACATTTCAGGAATGCTTAAATTCGTATATAGAAAAATTAAACTGCAGCGGCAAAGAACTTGCAAACAATTGTGGCATATCAGAAACCATTATAAGCCGCTACCGAAAGGGAGATCGTATACCCACAGCAAACAGTGAATATCTGAAGAAACTGTCCGATGGAATTGCAAAGACTTCCATGGAAAAGGGTCTGGCTGAACTGAAGCCAAATGAAGTATACCAAAGACTTCTTGAAGCTCTGCCAAAGGAAAATCCTGATATCTTTTATTATCAGAAATTTGATCTTTTATTAAAAGAACTTGAAATTAATGTTTCCAAAATGGCTGCAGCATTACACTATGATGCTTCCTATATATCCAAAATACGTACTGGAAAAAGGGTACCTTCTGATCCGGCAGTATTTGCAGAAAATGTGAGTGGTTATATTGCAAGAAACTGCCAGGGTGAAGAAGAACTGAAAAAAATTGCTTCTGTGACAGCTTGTGATGCCAGACAGCTGGAAAATCAGGAGAATTGTTTCCTGGCACTGCAGAAATGGCTTTGTCTGGCTGAATTTGAAAAAACGGACTACATTTCCAGTTTCCTGCAGAAGATGGATGAATTTAATCTGGACACTTATATCCGGGCCATTCATTTCGACAGCTTTAAAGTGCCAAAAGTACCATTCCAGCTTCCAATCTCCAAGCATTATTATGGACTGAAAGAAATGAGGGAGGGCGAATTGGATTTTCTCAAGCATACAGTACTTGCCAAATCTATGGAGCCCTTGCACCTCTGCAGTGATATGCCGGTGGAGGATATGGCGCAGGATGAAGAATTTGCCAAAAAATATATGTTCGGACTTGCAATGGTGTTAAAGAAAGGACTTCATATCCATATCATCCATGATGTGGAGCGGCCTATGAAGGATATGATGCTTGGATTGGAAAACTGGATTCCTCTGTATATGACAGGACAGATTTCACCATATTATCTGAAGGGAATCCAGAACAAAGTATATTCCCATCTGCACTACAGCTCCGGACAGGCGGCAATGACAGGAGACTGCATCAGTGGGCATCACGAAAATGCACACTATTATCTTACCAGTCATAAAGAAGAGGTAGTGCGTTGCAGGAAGAACACAGAATACCTTTTGAAAAAGGCAAGTCCGCTTATGGATATTTACCGGGAAGAGAAAAAAGTACAGCTTTATAAGTTCCTGGAAATGGACAGTAATATAGAAGGAAGTCGCCGAAGAATCCTGGCAGCACCTCCGTTGTTTGCAATTCCGGAGCAGCTTTTGAAGGAGATTTTGCATAATAACCAGATTGGGAAAAAAATGTGTGACCGGATCCTGGAAACACAGAAAGCCCAAAAAAGTCGAATGGAGAACATTTTTACCCATAGTGTGGTAACGGATGAATTGTCAGAAGTCACCAGCATGGAATATGACAAATATCCGGTTGTGTTGCCAGTTGCAGACTGCTTTCTTGAGCAGGATATTGTTCTCACCTTCCAGGAATACACAGAGTGCATTGCAGCCGCGAAGGAATACGCATCCCGGCAGGAAAACTACAATTTCCGTCTCACCAGAGTAAAAAGCTTTCACAATATTCAGATTACCTGCCACGAAGAAAAATGGTGCATGGTATCCAAAAACAAAGCGCCATCCATCCATTTTGTGATCCATCATCCTAAGCTTCGTTATGCATTGGAGAATGTGATCCTTCCGATTCAGGATGAAACGTAACCCGTCTCATTTTGGGCAAAATGTCACCGGAATAGGGCCCTGCATGGAGAAAACAGTAAAAAGGTAAGAATAAAGGAGGCATGAAAATATGAGAAAAATATTGAGAAAGACAGCTGCAGCAGTGGGCGTAGGAGCTCTTCTTTTGACAACTCCTGTTTATGGTGCGGACAATACTTCCGATCTTATGGTGTATACCGATAATATACAGTCCGACGGTTCCCTGATCTATTATTTTGAAGAAGTGGCAGTTGTGCTTCCTGCCGATTGGAAGGGTAAAATTGACATTGTAACAGATGAAACCTCTGCAACCTTTTACCACAAGGCGAGCCATGAAAAATGGCAGGAAAAATACGGGGAAGATGGAGGAAAACTTTTTACCCTGTCCTGTTCGGTCAATCATGATTTTTCAGAGCTGCCGGATTTTACTTATATAGGATTCAGTGAAGAGTCCGTGATGAATTATTTTATGGTTTTTCCAACTGATTTCCAGGCGTATACAGAAGATGAGAGCGTGGCACAGGAATTCCAGCAGATGAACGCCGAAATCGATTACGTGAAGCAGCATGCCTATATGCTTGCAGAGGGGGAAAAGGTTCCTGTGTCCTCTTCTGAGCCTTCTGATTTTTCCATTTCCCAGACAAGTGATGATGGGGAATGGGTGAAGATGAAAGAGGGATTTGAGCTTTATCTTCCAGCAGACTGGACCGGTGCAGAGTTATCAGATTCTGATCAGGAAGATGAGACCTATTATGCAGCTCTTTCGGGAGACGAAAAGATTGTTCTGGTTGTAACTTCTCTGGATCTGAGAGAGGACTATACAGAGGAAGAAATACAGGCAGCGCTGGCAGAGGAAAATTATGACAGTCTTTTTGAAGCGGCCAAGGACCAGATTAAAGGGCAGGGATACACCATCGAAAAAACAGAGCTGATCAATGGAATTTCTTGTGCATATATTTCGGCAGAGGACGAATATGGAATGGTATTTATGGATAAAACGGACTCGGTTATGGAACTGATTTATCTGACAGGAGAAAATGTGGCAGAAGATGAAGCTGCATTAAGTATCCTGCATTCTGTAAAATGGGCAGAGTAATTTCCAGACTGCTTCCTGGATTTCTCTGTGTATCACTTCTATGCAGTGGAAACGTGGAAGCAGTCTGGGCCGGGGAATCCCTTGTTGATGCCTGGGAAAGGCAGAACCAGGAAGGCTTCAGCCAGGGAAACACCGGAGATGGAAGAGAAGAGAATCCCTCCGGAGAACAGAACTATAATGAAGTGCCACAGCTAAAGGAAGAGGATATTTATCAGATGAACCAGGGAAATGCGGCATTTCTATACAATGACCAGGGATATGTTTCCTTTCTTCGGGGAAGATTTTTCGATGAGAAAGTAACCGATACGGAAAAAGGTGTGGAATCCCTGATGGGGATTGCAGATCTTCTGGGACTGTCCAAGGGTTCTGAGTTTTTCGCTGTGTATGGGGAGCAGGATGAGTATGGATATACATACCTCACCTATAAGCAGAGGTATGGGGATCTTACATTGGAGAATGCATCCTTGAAGATTATTCTGGATCCGGAGGGATATACAGCAGGTCTGGTCAGCTCGTTTGCTCCAAATGTGGGAATTGCCCCGGAAGAAGAATCCTCCATTACCGCACAGAATGCGGAAAAAATCATTCAGGACTACTACGGGGAAAATGACATAAAAATATATACAGAATACACAAGACAGACATCTGTAACTGTTCAGGGAGTTGCCTATCATGCCTGGGCTGTTTTTACCAATCTGCCAGCAGGAGAGGCGGAGAATGGTGGAAAAGGTTATCTGGAGCACCTGATCGCTTACGATGGATCTTATCTTACTTATGTGGCAGTCAGTTCTCCCCAGGAACAGGTGATGGGAGACAATGCTCAGCTGGAAATGGCTTTATCCTACTTTGACGGGTTGACAGGAGATACCTATACAGGAGAGATTACCCTACACGATGGAACGAAGAAAAACATTTCCGTTCCAGTGGCCTATGACAGCAATGGGACTTATTACCTGGCAGATGTAAACCGGCATATTTTTCTGGCAGACTACTATTCCTTTAATTATAACCAGCAGTTCCTGCCATGGACCTCCGGGACGAATAGAGGATGGCCGGATCATTACCTGTCTGTATATGACAGCTATATCAAGGTTTATGATTTCTATAAAAAATATGGTCTTACTTCCGTAGATGGATTTGGAACGCCTCTTCTGATTCTGACAGATTACTGTGACAGCACAAAAAATCCTGTCAACAATGCAGTTTACCTTGGCATGTGCAGTGGCTGGGCGGTATTTTCCGCAAGTGCAGTTAACGACTTTGGAGAGTGTATTGATGTGGCAGCCCACGAGTTTACCCATGGGATCACAGATTATGCTTCCGGCGGAAACCTGTACCAGAACCAGTCCGGGGCAGTGAATGAGGGAATCAGTGATGTGTGTGGAAATTTATGTGAAATGCTTCTTGGTGCGACCACAGACGATACCTGGCTTCTGGGAGAAAACAGCGGAAGTGCTATAAGATGTATGAGTGCCCCCTGGATGTATGGGCAGCCATCTGTGATGTATGACAGCTATTACTACCCAGAGTCAGAGAATCCTACTTTGGACAATGATTATGGCGGTGTACACATAAACAGTTCCCTGATCGGATATGTGGGGTATCAGCTTTGTGCGGCAGGAATGAGTAAGGAGCAGGCTTTTGGACTCTGGATGGGGGTTCTGCGGATGCTGACACCGAAATCGGGATATCAGGAGGTCCATCAGGCATTGAAATTTGCAGCCAGTATCCGGGGGATGGATGACAGCTGGCAGGATAAGATTGATGAAATCTGTGGAAATGCGGGATATTAGGTATTAAGTGCCAGGCAGTCTGTTTGGCAAATATAATAAATAAAAGAAACGGGGGATTTCTATGAAAAGAAAAAAATGCAGTGTTATTCTGAAAAGCAGTATTGCTCTTGCAGCAGTATTGTTTCTGGAAAGCAGCGGGCTTTCTGGAAATGTTTTACATGTGGCACTGGCTTCTGAAACGGAAAAAACAGCCGATACGGAAGAAATAGCCGATACTGAAGGCGGTATATATGGAACCTTTGATATTGATAGTTCACAGGGATCTGTGAAATCAGGAGCTGCAATCGGAGAAGAGAACAATGCCGCAGAACGATCAGACTCTGTAGGAGATAAATTTTCCAAGCTTGGGAATGGAAATGGTTTAAGCGGACTTCCCGGAAAAATTCCTTCAGCAGATGAGCAGAGTACGCCGACAGCAGAAGGAACTCCTGCACAGACAGATACTGCAGCATCAAAGTCCAAATATGAATATAAAGCTACAGAAATCACAGATCCAGCTACCGGATTGAAGGTTGCCAGAGGTTATGCTCCTTCAGACTATCTGGTAGATGGTGAAACGATATGGTGTGGTACTTGGCAGAGCGTTGGAGCACCGGCTCAGGTATATCTTACTGCAATGAGCCCGGATGGAAATACCGTGATGGGATATTACTCCTTAGTATGTTATGAGCATATACTGGAGTATTCTCAGAACGGATATTCTCTGAAAGAACAACAGGATGGAGCTTTTGACAGTGAGTCTATGACACCCATGCTCAGTTTTATGACTGCAGACGCATACTGCGATTATCTTGCCAGAATCATTCTGCCCGGACAGCAATTGGAATTTTGCAGTCAGGAAGAGACTACCCAGGAAATACAGAAGCTGTTGGATGAAAAGGCAAATGAACTCTATCAGCAGACTGTCCAGCTAAGTCAGGGAACAGGCTTCGAAACTCAGGGAACTTATGCCGATGTGGTTCAAAGAAACTACAATGTAACACTAAATGGCTATCCTTTTAAACTGGTTATCGCAACTGCCATTGAGGCAACCCAGATGGGCTTTGATGTTGAAGCTGCCTATATGGGGTCTGTGAAAAATTCTTTTATTGCGTGGGATTCTCCATGCACCTATTTTATGGTTACACCGGAAAGTGAATATGACGCAAATAAAGATATTTTTGAACAATTTTCTATGAATACCACAGTCAGTGACCAGTTTACCAATGCACTGTCCACTGTAAGAAATCAGATAACACAGGGAAGTATACAAAGTATGAGTGACATTACCAGTACCTGTCAGAGCAGCATGAGTTCATCCATGGGTACCGAGGATACGTATACTTCAACAGATCAATTTTCCGATTACATTTTTGACCAGAATGATTATACACTTTCCAATGGGGATCATGTGAAGGTACCTACTTCTTATGATTATGTGTACGAGGGAACGGATGGAAATGTGTATGTCAGTGACAGCAGCTTTGATCAGCCAGGGGGTTCTACCCAGTTGTATCCAAACTGATTCCTTGCAGTCAGACATTTGTGTTCAAGTAAAAGCCCGTATAAGGAAGGAGTAAAAAAGTATGATAAAAATTAATTGCAAAAAAAGATGTTTAATTTCATCACTTCTGGCAGCAAGTATGTTTTTTACCAGCTTTGTTCCAGTCTATGGAGAAATAAAATTAGGAGAACTTGGGGAGGAAAACAATCAGATTACAGCTTCGGAAGCAGATGTTCCCGATTCTTCTGAAGTGGTTGCATTGGATGACCTTGGAATTTCCATTTCACCATCTGATTATGCGGCAATTCAGCAGGAAGATGGTTTCGTCTATGTCTATACCCAGGAAAAAGGAAGTATTCCTTATGTGATCGTGGGCTATTATGATGTGACAGCAGATGATTTTGCCAGCCAGTTTACCCAGTATATGACGGAATCCTATGAGGATCTTCAGGTGATGTCTCCAGAAGCGGCCGTAACTGTGGGAGACCGGGAATGGACGTATATCCAGTATTCATACAGTGTAAGTGGATATACAGTACGCGACAGCCGACTGTTTCTTCCGGAAAATGGCAGAACCTATATGTTTGGTGCAAAAGAAATTCCGGAGCTTTCCCTGTTTGTAGGAAGCAATCTGGAGGAAATCGCAGGAAGCTTCGCTTATCTGGCTGGAGGGGATAGCGATTATGCCAAACATGTAGACAGCACCCGTTCTGTAGTTTCGGATGCCCAGGCGACTGTAGACAATATTGAAGACACCGTTGGAGATATCCTGCAGCAGGGTTCTGGCGATTCCAATATTGCAGGCGGAACGGTAGGAGACAACAGTGGGACAGCTGGGGGAAGTGCAGGTGGAACCACTTCTGGCACAGAAGATTCTGATGTTTCAGGCAGCAGCGCTGGCTACAGTTCCATTACTTTTTCCCAGGATAAGGCTAATTATGAGGGAACCTGGGTGCCCTTCGAGGACGGCTTCCAGTTATATCTGCCAAGCGCATGGAACACCTATGAATTAACGGAGGATCAGGTAAACCAGGGTGTCCTTTATCTTGCTGGAGATGCCTCCGGCGCAGACACAGCACCGGCGGTTTCGGTGGTATGGGCGTACAGTGACGGCGCCGAGACCATCAATGATCTTGCAACTGCGATCCGTCAGGGAGGCTATCAGGTAGATGACCTGGTTTCCATTAACGGAATTCCCTGTGTGTCCTACCGGCTGGAAGACGGCGACTGCAGCGCGATCATGTTTTTCCACCCTACCAACAAGGACTATGTATTTTGCGTAACTGCAACCCAGTATACCGCCAACGTAGATATGATCTGCTCCATCCTCACTTCCCTCAGCCTGGCTTTATGATCATTTAGGTGAGATATACAAATCAAGAAAACAAATTCCCGTTCAGATTTCAGATTTTCCTGTTATCTGGACGGGGATTTTTTATAAAAGAAAAGTTATCAGGGACGCCCCGCCATAGGCGGAAAATCCCATAAAAAAATCAGAGAAAATCTTACATAAAGAGATATCCGAAATATGGATATCACTGGAATAAGCACCAAAAACAAAGGAGTTCGTAGTATACAGATGCAATCCTGTCTGGGAAGTTGCATAAATGGATAAATATTCAGGAATCTGTAAAACAGTGGGACGGACGATCAGACTGGTGATCGTGCCGTTTTCTGTTTCTTTATACAATTCTGTTAACATCATTTTTACATCCGAAGGTTCCAGAGGCGGAACATATTGGGGCGGTAAATCCTGAAGAATTCCATTTTGGATAAAAGCTGATATTTTTTTTTAAGTCCAGGAGTGATATACCTGCCGGGACAGGGATGCGCCATGAGGATCTGCAGCCTGTCAGGACTGGTTCCGGTAAGATACTCCTGCAGCACATCCATAATATTGGAACTGCATTGTATCCAAAGCTCGCAGTTTTGAACCAGAGATAAAAAGTAGTTCCGATAATAAAACACTAAAGGTTCATTTTTGAATACCTGGGCGGTACTTAGATCTTCCGCAATTAAAATCAGATATTCAGGAGTAATAATATAATGGCTTAAGGGATAGATCATGGTAGCCTGTGAACCGAAAGTGAAAGCATATGGTTTATATTTTCCTCTTGAAGCCAGACACAATGGGATGACAGATCCCAGCTTCTGCAAATCTTTGCGGTTATTGGAATCATTTTGGCTTTTGTGTGTGGTTTGCAGATACAGTAATTCCGTTACAGAAAAATCTCTGTTATTAAGCCACAGTTCCATGGTGAGATTCAGACGTGGAGGCAGAAAAAGATAAAATTCAACGTTTGGAATGTGTGTAGATTCATAAATTAATATGGAGCGTATCAGGCTGTGTATGGCATACTCTCCGCGAACCATCTGATCCTTTTCCGGAATCGAGGTGACTTCCGGAGGCACTGGCATTTTAAAATCAATGGCAGACAAAGTGTTTAGAAAACCGCAGATCGCTTGTCGGTTTTGGTAGGCTTCTTCTCCCTGAAGCTGAATGTCATATAGATAATTCCTGGCGTTCGTCTAATGGTAATTCAAAGTGGTGGGCCAGCGCCTGTACGGTACTGTATGGAAGTATCCGCTCATCAGCAAGTGCTTTATGGATAGAAGTGCGTTCTATATTCAAAGTCCTTGAAATAAAAGCGATAGATTCACCGCTGCGTTCAATTAAATCTTTCAGGTAATTGCAGAATCATTCCAAGGCGGTATATGCAAAGTCAGAGGATACGGTAAGCTCTGAACCGGGAGATTGCGGTGGCCATTCTGGAGAATGCCGGCTTTCTGGTAGAGACTGCGGAGAACGGAGCAGTTGCTGTGGAAAAGGTGTGCCAGGCTTTCTTGTTTAAAATAGAGAGAATGGTTTATCTATGCTTTCGATATTCCCGGGGACTGCATCCCTTTATTTTTGCGAATACTTTGGAATAATAATTCGAATCTGAGAATCCAGTGTTAAGAGCTACATCGCTGATAAGCTCTCCGGACTGCAAAAACTCCAGGCTGCGCTCGATCCGATACTCCTGCAGAAAGGCAAACAGGGTTGTATTCATATGACGTTTGAAAAGCCGTGTACATTCGCTTTCACACAGGTGGATGTGCCCGGCGATGTCTTTTAAGGTGATCTTATTTTGATAATTATCTTCTATGTAGGACAGAATCTTCTTGATCCGGTCGTATTCCAGGGAGTTTTCCCGGGATACCTGGGGCTCGTAGGTAATATGCTCCAGAAGAAGCCGCCACATGGATTGCAGGCAGATGGTAATGTCAAGCTCATAAAAATCCGGTTTTTTTTCATCCAGAGCAATGATGCGGAGAAGATATTCGCGAAAGGGCCTGTGCCAGGGCTCACTCTGGTCGATACAGATGGCAGGGAGCAGAGAATCCTGAATGACAGGATCTACATATTTGCTGTTAATGGTGCTTTGGAAAAATCCGTAAATCAGCCGGGGATCAAAGGTTACGGGAATGTAGGTGCAGTCTTCCTGATTTTCCATTGTGCCGGAGTGGAGAGCACCAGAGTTATTGAATACAATATCTCCCTCTTTCAGGTGGTAAACCAGATTGTTGACCTTGTAGCACATAGTACCTTTTCTCACATAGGTGATTTCAATCTCCGGATGCCAGTGCCACATAAAGGAACCAGACTCATATTCCGACAGCTTCTGATAACTGACCAGGAATGGAAACTGTTCATTGCCGTGCTGTTTTAATTCTTTTTGAAACTGATTGGTTATGATCTGCATGCCAAACCTCCCGATAAAAATTTTATATCCTGTGGACTGTATAGAATTCCATATGTTCCAGAATAGAAAATTACAATAAAACGCATAAATTTACCTGTATTATACATCCATTAAAGATAAAAACGCAATATATTACTTGTTTTTCGCAAGTTATTTAAGGTAATGCAGAGGGAATCCATGTAAAATGGAATTAACTTGATGAGAGATCCAGACAAGCGCAGATGAAGCTGAAAATATGCACTGAGGCTGCTGGAATACAGAACGTAAAAAATATAACAATATTAACAAAAACAGGAGAATGAGACCATGAATTTACCAGAAAAAACAAATCTTGAGAAAATCTATGGAGAAAGCACAAAATGTGCGGAACGCTTCCAGAAACTGGCAGACAAGTTTGCCCAGATTTATAAGCATGATCATGCAGATTTTTTCACTTCTCCGGGAAGAACTGAAATCATTGGAAATCATGTAGATCATAATGGAGGCAAGGTAATTGCAGGAAGTATTAACCTGGACACGATTGGTGCAGCTGCACCTAACGGAACAAATGTGATCCATATCACAAGCGAAGGCTACAGAGATGAGATCGTAGTTGATCTTGATAAGCTTAGCAAGTCCAATTATTCAAAGGGAACCTTTGCACTTCTTGCAGGAATGATGGAAGGTGCCAGAAAGAACGGATTTAAAACAGCCGGTTTTGACGCTTATGTAAGTACAAACGTAATTGCAGCAGCTGGTGTAAGTTCCTCTGCATCTTTTGAAATGCTGATCTGTGTAATCATTGACTATTTCTTCAATGACAGTAAGATGACCTACACAGATTATGCGAAGATTGGCCAGTATGCTGAGAATGTTTACTGGGACAAGGCTTCCGGAATGATGGATCAGATGGCATGTGCTGTTGGTGGACCTGTTCTCTTTGATTTTGCAGACAGAAATGATCTGAAATACAGCAAGCTTGATTTTTCCTTTGGAAAATTCGGACACAGACTGGTAATTGTAAATACTGGAAAAGGCCATGCAGATCTCAGCCAGGAATATTCTGAAATTCCGGGAGAGATGAAAGCAGCTGCAAAGGTACTTGGTGTGGAACTTCTTCATGAGACTACCATTGAGAATCTTCTTGCTCATGTAAATGAAATCAAGGATGACAGAGCTATTCTTCGTGCAATTCACTTCTTTGAAGAGACTTCCCGTGTAGAGCGCGCCGCCGAAGCTATTGGTGAAGAGAAATACGAAGAATTCCTGAAACTTATGGCAGAGTCCGGAAATTCCTCCTGGGAACTGCTTCAGAACTGTTATTGTATCAATGACTGCCATGAACAGAAAATTCCGCTTGTTCTTGCACTTACTCAGCTTTTCCTTAACAAGATCGGCGGAGGCATCTGCAGAGTACATGGCGGTGGATTTGCAGGCGTTATCGCAGCTGTAGTTCCTGAAAATGAGATGGAAAATTATGTAGAATATATCTCTGGATATGTAGGAAAAGAGAATGTTTATCCAATGGATATCCGTGCAGTAGGTGCTGCTCATATCGGATAAAGCTTAAATTCCCGGGATAGGTTTACTTTAAGGACTGTAACAGCCTTGGCTTCATACATAAGTCAGTGCAGGTTACAGTCCTTTTTTGTCAAAAGTCATTGTAAAAGCAGATATTTCAGGTTCACCTGGCTATTTGCTGGACATACTTCCTGTATACATGTTATACTGCATCTATCAGAATTATTGCAAATTACGGAGGTGAGCACCATGGAAAGGTTAATTTTCCATGTAGATGTAAACAGTGCATTTCTCTCATGGGAAGCTGCAAAAAGAGTGAAGGAGGGATTGCCGGACCTGAGGGAAATTCCTTCAGCTGTAGGAGGTGATCCCAAAACACGGACAGGCATTGTGGTTGCCAAATCCATTCCGGCAAAAAAATATGGGGTGCAGACAGGTGAGCCTGTGGCAATGGCGCTTCGGAAGTGTCCCAATCTGGTAGTCGTACCAAGCGATTTTCACCTTTATACAAGAAATTCCCAGGCTTTTAAGGCAATCTGTAAATCATATGCACCGGCAATGGAATCCTTTTCCATAGATGAAGTATTTCTGGACATGACGGGTACCTCCCTGATTTATCCGGACCCTGTTGCTGTCGCATATGAGATAAAGGACAAAATTTATGAAGAGCTGGGATTCACGGTTAATGTGGGAATTTCTGTCAACAAGCTTCTTGCAAAAATGGCTTCTGACTTCGAGAAGCCCAATAAGGTCCACACCTTATTTCCGGAAGAAATTCCGTCAAAAATGTGGCCGCTTCCCATACGGGACCTTTTATTTCTCGGAAAGGCTTCGGAGAAGAAGCTGACTGATTTCGGAATTCGTACAATAGGAGATCTTGCAGGGGAAAAAGAATCCAGCATTCAGGCCCTTCTTGGAGAAAAGACAGGACACCAGTTATACCAGTACGCCAGGGGAATTGACAATTCGCCTGTTCAGGAAATACCGGAAGAAAGCAAGGGATTCAGCGTTGAAAAGACCTTCAATGATGACATTGTTTCAATGGATCAGATTTTGCCAATTTTACTGGAGCAATGTGACGTACTTGCCACCAGAATGCGGCGGAAAGGCAAGAAATGCACTTGTATTTCAGTGACTTTCCGCACTCTTGATTTCAAAAACAGATCTCATCAGACAAAGCTTGCAAACGCTACTGATATGACGGATGAAATTTATGAAAATGCAAGGAGACTGTTTGGAGAATTCTGGAAAGGTCAGCCACTGCGTCTGGTGGGAGTAGCACTTACCGGACTTACAGAGGATGGATTTGAACAGATGTCCCTTTTTGAAGATAACAGTAAGAAAGAGCAGAAAAAGAAGCTGGATGCAGCTATGGATTCCATCCGTATAAAGTTTGGCAATGACAAGATTACCAGGGCAAGTATTATGAATAGTAATTCCGGAATTGGGCGAAAGGCGAAAGCACAAATGGAAAATAAAGATTATTAAAGGAAGATAAAAATCAACTATGAAAAAGAAAATAGATTATATTAGTATAGCAAAAGAAACTTTAATTCTTACAGTTACAATGGCAATTATTGCTGCATCAGTATATTTTTTTCTGGTGCCAAGTCATACCTCAGTAAGCAGCATCTCTGGTCTTGGTATTGTTTTGTCTAATTTTATTCCGTTGCCATTATCTGCAATCACTATGATCATGAATATAATACTTCTGATCATCGGTTTTTTCACCTGCGGAAAAGAATTTGGAACTAAAACAGTATATACATGTATTATGCTGCCTGTATTTATTGGATTTTTTGAAAAATTGTATCCTGATTTTCAGTCTATGACAGGCAGCCAGGAACTGGACGTGATTTGCTATATTCTGGTGGTCAGTATCGGAATGAGCATTCTTTTTAATCGAAATGCATCTTCCGGCGGATTGGATATTGTAGCAAAAATCATGAATAAGTATCTTCACATGGAACTTGGAAAAGCCATCTCTCTTTCCGGAATGTGTGTGGCGCTTTCCGCAGCACTGGTATATGATAAAAAAACCGTTGTGCTTAGTGTTCTGGGAACATATTTTAATGGTATTGTTCTTGATCATTTTATTTTTGATCATAATATTAAGCGCCGTGTATGCATCATTACCCAAAAGGAGGATGCGCTCCGCAGATTTATTATCGAAGACCTTCACAGCGGTGCCACTATTTATGAATCCATCGGAGCCTATAATATGCAGAAACGTCGTGAGATCATCACCATTGTAGATAAATCAGAGTATCAGAAACTGATGGATTTTATTAATCATGAAGATCCCAAGGCTTTCGTAACCGTTTACACTGTATCAGATATGCGATATCAGCCGAAGGTTTGAATTGATAAGTCAAGCGGATCTTCCTGATCCGCTTTGCTGCTTACTCATAACCGAATATTCTGAAGTTTATCAGAAGGAGTGCGGTCTGTGCTTTTTCTGAGCATGATTTTTGCTGAGAAAATACCATTTTCATAGGTAAAACTGCTGGTGCCTCCGTTTTTTTGGGAGATATGCCGGACAGACTGTACTCCAATTCCATTTCCGGAATGCTTGGAAGACTGAAATACATCATTCTTCTCCTGTATTTTTCCATCATAGGTATTTTCTACCTGAATCAGCAGAAGATTTGTATAATGCTGATAAAGCTCCACATTGACTTTACGCCTGGACGGCTCTGTTTTTAAGCTGGCTTCCACTGCATTTTCCAGAAGATTGGACAGAACAAGGCACATATCTATTTCATCAATGGAAATGTGCACCGGAAGATCCGTTTTAACATGAAAGGGTATATTTTCTCTTTTGGCATAGGCAGAATAATATCCAAGTATGCTGTCAGCAGCCTGGTTGTCGCAATAATGGAAATCAAAGCTTGGCAATTTATTACTGGACTTAGAAAGATATTCTTTAATCTTTTCAATATCTCCATTTTCAGCCAGAGCCTGTAACTGAAGAACATGGTGGCGGATATCGTGCCGCACCTGTCTAGTCTCTTCAATAGCAGAGCAGAGGCTGTCATATCTTGCACGCTGCAGAGAGAGAAAATGATTTTCCTGCTGCAGCTTCGCATTTTTATTCAGACTGTTTGCCATCATAAGAAACATTATGTAAAAAAGAGTCAGAATAACAAGCAGTACAATGCTGACTACAATATAGATCTGTAAAATACGACCTGTATACAGTGTGCTTCGGTATTTCGGAACCATAAACAGATTCAGCCCTATGAAGATCAGCGGCAAAATCCAGAAGATATACCATGTCTGAGCAAAGTTTTCATCTTCTATCATAGTACGTACAATATGTGTTGCCGGATACCAGGCTGCAAAAACAAAAAGCAGGCAGATCAGATTATAAAAAATTCCTGCTCCTGCATGAAACCATAATTCATTTTCGGTAAGGTTAAGATCCGCTGTCATAATTGCATTTACCGCTCTGGACAGGCTGTTTACGCAGGAAAAGACTGCACATGTTGCCAGAAAAATGCTGCCGGATTTCCAAATGGATATCTGAAGAGCTTTGTGATAGATTACCATAAGCAATATTAATAACGGCAATAAAATCACTTTTGTAGGTATCTGAAAAAGGTAACAGAAAATACCGCCTGACAGACAGAGTAGCAAAAGCAGCGGAAACAACCAAAGACCATATTTTAAGGGCGTCTGTTTCATATAATTTTTCACCGGCAGACATGCAAGAAGCATACCTGGAAGAATTACAGTAAGCTCCAGTACCGGGCGAATCATCTCAGTCATTTTATTTCCCCCTCTGAAAAAGAAATGTCATAAAAACCTGTCGGGCATTTTTGGCAAGCTTGCGGCTGACAGGAATTGTACGGTTATTATCCATAAAAAACATAGTTCCGTCAAAATCAACTGCATGTTCCATATTGATCACAACACCTCTGCTGCACTGATAAAAACGTGGATCCATTTTCAGCGAAACTGTAAATGTCTCAAAGGACTGGCGTGTGATCAGTTCTTTTCTTGCGGAAGTCTGAATGTGGATCATATGGGAAAAATGTTCCGCATAAATAATATTTTTGAATGGAATCTGTATATTACTTCCATTTACTTTTACATCTATGTATTTTCCGGAATCCGGTATTCTGGAAAGGATCTCGTCTATCAGATCAGAAATTTCATTTTCATTATATGGCTTCACAAGATAATGAAGAGCCCGGACTTTAAATCCATCCAGCGCATGTTCTGTTGAAGTTGTGGTAAAAATCAGCAGACAGTCTGAATCCGAATTTCGAAGGGCTTTCGCAATCTCAATTCCATTTGCCCCAGTCATATAAATATCCAGAAATACAACCGTAAAAGGATGTTCTCTGGATTCCAAAAGAAAATCTTCTCCAGTTTCAAATTCAACAAGATCAGCAGAAATGTTCCGTCTGGAAAGCTGATTGGATAGCCTTTCATGCAATAATGCACGTTCTTCTGAAATATCATCAACAATTGCAATTCTCATAGTCATAATTCCTCTTTTTGTTATCTTATTAACAGTATAGCACAAAATAATCTTCTAATCCATGCGCCTGTTTTACAATTCGTGTCATTTTTACGCCTTTCGTGACAGAAGGATTGAATTAACTGCTGTTTTACATATAATAAAATACAACAAAGAAAAAGTGAACGGAAGGAGGGGCTGTGTGTATCGTATTGCATTATTAACTGATAAGAAACAGGATAGTGAAAGCTATGTCAGGGTTATTAAAGACTACTGTGCAAGCCGTAGCCAGTTTCCGTTGGTTGAGCGTTATCTGGAACAGGAAGTGTTTTTTAAAGAAATACAAAAAAACGTACCGGATATTGTGTTTCTCACATTGCCCGGAGTGGCCGGACTCAATGCAGCAGAACATCTGCATTCCCTGTTTCCGCGATGTGGAATTATCTGGTGCAGCGATTTGGATTTTTCACTTCATGCATTCAGGCTCCGTATAGTGTATTTCTTTATGGAACCCATTGAAGAACAGAAAATCCGTGAAGGGCTTACTGCCTGGTTTGAGACACAGATCCGCATTAAAAAACAATAAAAAAGAACCTAAGGGAGGAAAACATAATGAAAAAGAGAACCTTAATCCTTGCAATGACCGCGCTTATGATCACAATGACAGCAGAGAGCGGCGTAAATGTGCTTCACGCAGAGGGCACATCAGGAGTACCACTTAAACCTCTTACCGCTAAGGTAATAGATGCGAATCCATATATGGCAGACAGTGATTCCAATATTCATCACGACTGTTACAATACTGATTCCACAGACGAAGTACTTCCGGTTGACATTTATTCAGAAATCAATGTTTCTTATGAGAAAGTGAATGCAAACGCTTCTCCGGCAATCTTTTTTGATACGTATGGACATGCAGTGGTTCCTTTACTTGGTGGACTTGCCATCCGTGATATTAATGCAGATGAGACACAGACAGAAGGCTATTTTTCACCAAAGCAGCATGATACCGGCGATTATGTAATACAAAGCTCCTACTCCTTTGTTGATGAGAGTAATCGTCTGGTATGTCCTACCAGCAACAATCATGTACTTATGCTGAAGGCAACAGATGAAGAAGGAAATGTGCTTCCTGAATTTGAAAAAGTTCTGGATATTGATGTAAAAGCAGCTGCAGAAGAAAAGCTGGGAAAAACACTGGATCAGAATCTTCTGTCAGTAGTTTTTGATTATGAAGGAAACCTGTGGTTTGCTACCGGTGGATTCCGTATCTATCCGGACAGAAAACAGCAGGGGGCGATTGGGTATATTTCCCGTACAGCCATTGATTCAATTTTAAACGGAGAAGAGGTAAATCTGTCAGATGCCGTATTTGTATATGAGCTGACTCCGGGAGAAGGAGCTGAAAACGGAATTGCCGCATCTAAAGACGGTGCAGTCATCCTCACAAACGAAAACTGCTATCTTTTCCAGGCTGATAATGGAATTAATAAGATATGGGAAACTCCCTATGAGAGCGTAGGTGCAAAAGAGAGTAAAGAAGGAGATTCTACTACAGGCGGCGGTCTGGCGTGGGGCGGCGGATGTTCCCCGTCTCTGTCAAAAGATCTTGTTATGTTTACAGACAATCAGAATCCGGTTAATTTGATCGCACTGGACATGAAAACAGGTGAAACAGTTGCAAGTACCCCTGTAATAGATGAACTTCCGGATGACATGCAGGTATCTGTTGAGAACTCAGCTATTGTTTATGATAATGGCGAGGGAACTGTCAGCACCATTGTATGTAACTGGTTTGGTGCCGGAAGTGCCAATCTTGGAAAAGAAGACAGTGATTCTTCCATACAGAGTTATGCAAATATATACGATGTGAACTGGTTAAGTCAGGGAAATAAAATGATTGCCCCTGGTGTGGAACGTGTGGATACAGTGAAAACAGACAATGGCTACGAAATGAAGAGCATCTGGTGCAGAAGTGATCTGTCAGATACCTCTATGATGAAGCTTTCCACTGCAACTGGCTATATCTACGGTTATGTTCAGAGTATGGAAACCGGTATGTGGCAGTATATCATGCTTGATTTTGAAACCGGAGAAACAGTATTTTCAATGGATGTTGCCAATAAATACGGATATAACAATATGGCAATCGGTATGTATGCCGGAAACAGTGGAAATGCGCTCTATTGTCCCACTGGTTATCTTGAACTCTTAAGACTGCAGGACAGATTTGTATATCTTCCGGAAATGCCTTATCG
Organism: uncultured Blautia sp.; assembly: GCF_934371575.1. Classification (GTDB taxonomy): domain Bacteria; phylum Bacillota; class Clostridia; order Lachnospirales; family Lachnospiraceae; genus Blautia_A. Next base: position 40,936 of record NZ_CAKRNY010000020.1, read on the forward strand.
TAAAGTGGATCTGGATCAGGCAAAGCGAAATGTTTTAAGTCAGGAGACATTCGAGACAGATGGCGGGCAGGGAAGTGTAAATGGATGGCTGAATACCATAACAATCGAAAATGTTCATCCAAATACAACAGTTGCACTGCGTATGAAAGGCATTACAGGCGAAACGGGCTCTGTTAAGCTTTATTCATATGGAATGGACGGTACCTTAAAAGAAGTTCCACAGGATCTGTGGCATATTCAGACAGAAGAGGGAGAAACGCCCGATACCCTGTCAGATGATACATTATACGAGGTTCATTTCACTGTACAGGATAACGGTGATTTTGATCTTAGTGAAAATGAAAAAGAAATTATGATCTCTGCTGTTTTAGCAAGATAAATAATAAAGCGAAACCAGTTCCAAAGGAATTTGCAGAGCTCCCTAATTTGAAACTTTCTGCAAGGACACAAGGCTTTTTGGTCTTGTGTCCTTTGTCGTGTATGAGTCAAGCGGATATTCCACAACGTACAGGGCATTATCTGCTTCTTCGAAAAAGAGAAGTAAATAATGCCCTGTGTTTTTTTCATCTAATCAGTTTTGAGAAATCAGTACTGGCTGCTCTGTCCTGCAGACATGGATTTTTCCTGTGCCTCGATCATCTTTTTCACCATATAACCGCCAACACTTCCGTTCTGCTTGGAAGTAAGGTTTCCGTTATAACCGTCTGTAAGCGGAACACCCAGTTCATTTGCAACCTCAAATTTGAAACGATTTAATGCGCCCTTTGCTTCTGGTACAGCTGCTTTGTTAGAAGAAGTATTGTTTGACATAATCATTTTCCTCCTTGGTTAATTCATGTTTTGTTTTGATGTTACATTGCTAGTATGTGCTCTGAATGTAAAAATACACTGGGAATAAATGGACTGTTTTTTGTCAAACAAATGTTTTTTTATACGAGTCTAGAAAAACAAATTTCCAAGTCCTGTAGATACCAGAAAAAGTACCAGCATGACCACCGGAACTACAAATTTGATCATAAAGCTATATAATCCGGCACGTTTAAAATGCTCTCCGTTTCGTTCTACTTCACTGATAATGTATTTTGGACCAACAACCCAACCAATAAGAATACTGGTGAGCAGAGAAATAAACGGCATCAGGAAGCTGTTGCTGATATAATCCATTACATCCAGAAGCTGTGCATTTGCACCGTTTGGAAGCTTTAGCTCAAAGTAAAGGACATTATATCCAAGACAGATCAGTACGGCTGTTACCAGAGAATAGATTCCTACAATAGAACACATCTTTTTTCTGGATTTATGGAAAATCTCCATACAGTTAGCAACCAGTGTTTCCATAACAGATACGCAGGATGTCAGTGCAGCAAAGCCCATCATCAGGAAAAATGCTACAGCCACGATTCTTCCTACACCGCCCATTGTCTGGAATACCTTGGGAAGAGAAATAAAAATCAGACTTGGACCGGATGACATTCCTTCTGTTCCGAGAAATACATATACTGCCGGAATGATCATCATACCTGCAAGAAATGCCACGCCAGTATCAAAAATTTCAATCTGATTGATTGATTTATTCAGATCCACTTCATTTCTTACATAAGAACCATAAGTAACCATAATTCCCATAGAAACACTTAATGAGAAAAACAGCTGGCTCATTGCATCCAGAAGGATTTCCAGAAAACGCTTTACCGTAAGTCCGCTCACATCCGGATAAAGATAAACCTTCAGTCCCTGAAGTCCGGTACGAACAGTTCCATCTGCACCTTCGCTTGACAGGGTAAGAGAGAAAATTGCAATTCCGATGATCAATACGACCAGACCTGGCATAATAAATTTTGAAAAACGTTCGATTCCTTTTTCCACACCGCAGTATACGATCCATGCAGTTAATGCCAGAAATACAAGCATAAATACCACAGGTGATACTTTTGAAGTAATAAAGGAAGTAAAATAACCATCCTCAGATAATTCGTTTCCATTGGAAACAATGTAAGTACAGAAATACTTTACGATCCATCCACCAATAACCGAATAATAGGTCATAATAAGTGTGGGAACCAGGAATGTTAAATAACCAAGGAATCCCCATCCCGGGCGAACTGTTCCAAAAGCTTTCAATGCATTCTGTTTGGTCTTTCTTCCAATAGCAATGTCAGTTGTCAGGAGGACAAAGCCAAAGGTAAGTACAAGAACCAGATAAATCAGAAGAAACAAGCCACCGCCGTCCTTGGCACAAAGATAAGGGAAGCGCCAGATGTTTCCCACGCCCACTGCGCTGCCGGCTGCCGCAAGAACAAATCCCAGGGAGCCACTAAAGTTACTTTTTTTCTCTTTCATTTTGTTATTACCTCGATTTCCTTATTCACAATTTATTATTGTAAAAGATATGTACAAAAAATGCAACAGATAGTCTGAAAAACAGGAGGTGGTGCATTAAAAAACGGCTTTGATAGAAAGGCTTGTAGTTTTATGAAAATGTCGTTTTACCGCTAATTTTGCCGTTTTACCTCAATAAAGATGTCATTTTGCGATAATTTGATTGTTTTATTGATATCCTCAAGATATAATGCAAATGTTAACCTTTAATAGATTGATTCTGGAATATGTAAGAAAGAAGAGATTACGACAGGCATAATGAAATTCATAGGTTTACAATTCGTGTCATTATCTGTCGTTTCGTGACAGAATTATTGAAAAAATTCCCGATTTTTTTATAATGAGAATAACAAAGGGGAGTACATCAAATGGAAGAAGAGGGATGCATTATATTGCAATATTAACTGATCAGGAGGAAAACCACATGAAGACAATCATAAAGTATGAACTGGTCATAAATGAAGCGCTTAGATCCGCACTCAATTACCATACACCTGACGAGCAGATTAATGAATTTATCCGCTTTTTCGGCAGACATATCGGTTCTGACAGAATATATATTTTCGAAGATTGTAAAGAAAGACATGGCACAGACAATACGTATGAATGGTGTGCACAGGGAGTGATTCCTGAAATAGACAGATTGCAGAATGTCGATATGGACATAATAAAATGGTGGTATGATACGTTTTCCAAGGGCGAAAGTATCATTATCACTGATATAGAAGATATCAAAGAAGAACATCGCACGTCCTATGATATGTTAAAAGCGCAGAATGTGAGAAATGTGGTGGTATGCCCTTTACGTTATAAAGACGAGATAAGTGGATTTTTCGGTGTGGATAATCCTCCAAAAAGTGATTACAGGGGGCTTACTACTTTTTTGGATATGATAGGAACGCTTCTTATCTCACTTTTGAAAGTGCGTAATTCATTTATAATATCAAATAAAGAGGCAAAGCTCAGCAGCTATTCATCCCTCTCGAAGATCTATACATCCATGCATTTGGTTAATGTGCAGACAAAAAGATATCATATAGTAAAAATGAAAGATCAGATTGCGAAATATTTGGAAAAAGATTTCAAAAAAATGGGAGAATATGAAATCAGGGATGATTTTTGCAGACATATTAAGAATATTGCTGAGAAAATGTGTATAGAATCACAACTTCAGGAATCACTGGAGTTTGTAGATATCAGTACGCTGGAAGAACGGCTTCTTGGAGAAAACAGCATAACACATGAATTTACAGATAAAATATCAGGCTGGTGCCGAAGCAGATTTATTCCTGTAGACTACGATGAAAATGGAAGACTTCTGCATGTGCTTTTCTGTATTGAGTGTATAGAAGAAGAAAAAAAGCGCGAGAACAGGCTAATTTATCTGGCGCGGACAGATCTTATGACAGGATTATGTAATCGCGGAAGTGGAGAAAAGAATATTACGGAACTTTTAAAGGAAAAAACAGGAGGATTGCTTTGTCTGATTGATTGTGACAAATTTAAATCCATCAATGACACTTATGGGCATTCTGTAGGAGATAAGGTGATTATAGCCGTTGCGGAGAAGTTACGGAAAACATGTCGTGACAGTGATGTGGTTTTGCGGCTTGGAGGTGATGAGTTCGCAATATTTATGCCGAAAATGCTGGAGCGAACAGTAGCTGAGAAATTTTTCGAACGCCTTTTTGAAAATATCCGACAGATTGATATTATAGAGATGCAGGGAAAGAGCATAGAAATAAGTCTGGGTGCGTGTTTTTATGATGGATGTGAAGAAGTTTCTTTTGATCAGCTATACAGAATGGCTGACAGGGCAATGTATCAGAGCAAAAAGCTAAATGGCTGCAGTGCTGTAATTTATGAGGCCGAAATGTAAAAATACTCTGAAAGCTTTCCGGTTATGAGCTGCGTAGCGAAACGGAACAAAAGGAGGGATCTATGAAAGAAAAGAAAGTAATTGATTATACCAGAACCTATCGAAGAATTGAGGCAGATAAAACGAAATGTATTCTGTACATTGTCATACTTCTCCTGCTGGGGTTTCTGCTTATGTGGACCCAGATTGATGATCTGACCCGGATGATCTGTAAGATATGTGCCGGTATTTTAAAGAAATATGAACCGCATATGTATGTAGGAATCCGTTCAGAAGCTTATCCTCTGTTTGGAAAAATCAGCTATCTCAGTGCAGGAACCGTATATCCTGGAATACAGATAAGCCTTATAAATACAGGAATTTCTCTTGGAGCAATCATTCTTCTGGCAGGACTTCCGTGGAAGGGCCGCCCTCTTGCCATTTATCTGATCCTGTGCAGTGCGATTCATCTGATAAACAGTCTGTGGTTTATGTTTGGGGAAAAATATTTTCCGTATACTTTAACCGTTTATTCAAATTTATATATGCTTCAGGAAGTTGGCATATGGGTGATGTTTTTTGTCATGACAGTTATAATTACCGGAATTATAGGAGACCGGGGAGTGATCTATAAGCTTTTGACACTTCTTGCGGTAATGTTGTATTCCATTGTGTTTGGAACTGTTCGCTATGTGATCTTTATCTGGCTGCTGTACCGATTCTCTGTGATCTATATGGCGTTCTTCTACTTTATGATAGGTCCTATGTTTGACTTTTTGTATCTGGTTATGATTTATGCAGTGTTTGTCAACCGCATGATCGGTGTTTACGATTCAAGGAAGGGAAGGGAGGTATGGAAATGGTCGTAGCTATTATGAAAGGTTATACTATTTTTGTTATTATCCTGATGCTTCTGTACACAGCCAGACATTTTTATTTTACAATTGTAAGACTTCTGGGCAGGCAGCGTCTCTATTACAATGATATTCTTACAGACAGGATGAAAAGTATTTCCGTACTGATCCCTATGCATAATGAGGAACAGGTGCTTTCCAATGTTCTGGATTCTCTGCTGAAATGTGAGTATGACAGGGACAGACTTGAAATTATTCCGATCAATGATAATTCTACAGACCGTACAAGGGAAATGCTGGATGAGTATCACAGAAAGTATGAGTTTATACGTCCCCTTCACAGAGACTGTCCGGACAGAGGAAAACCGGTAGGTCTGAATGATGCAATGAAGCTGGCAAAAGGGGAGATCATCATTGTATTTGATGCGGATTACAGACCTGCCAGAAACATGCTGAAACAGATTGCGCTGGGATTTGAGGATCCGCAGGTAGGTGCAGTTATGGGGCGGGTAATACCGTACAATACCAACACAAATATGCTGACCAGACTTATTAATCTGGAACGGTCCGGAGGATATCAGGTAGATCAGCAGGCACGATATAACCTGAAAACAATTCCGCAGTATGGCGGGACAGTAGGGGGATTTCGCAAAGATTTTCTGTTAGAAACAGGTGGCTTTAATCCAAAGGTTCTGGCAGAAGATACGGAACTTACATATCGGCTTTTTACCAATGGCTGGAAGGTTGTATACGCTAATTCGGCAGAATGTTATGAAGAGTCTCCGGAAAGCTGGAATGTGAGAGGCAGACAGATCAGACGCTGGTCAAGAGGTCATAATGAAGTATTGTTCCGCTATCTGATCCCTACGATCACAACTCCTTATATGGGACTGTTTCAGAAAATAGATGGCTTGTTTCTGCTTTTTATCTATTCGGTACCGGTATTTCTGCTGTTGGGCTGGGTAGTTTCCCTTGGATTATTTTTCCTGGGTGAAATGCAGATATTCAGTGGCTGGTGGGTTATATTGTTTTTGGGAATTTATAATTCCCTTGGAAATTTTGCACCATTTTTTGAGATAGGTACCTCGCTGATCATAGACGGACTTCCTGGAGAGGCATTGCTTCTGCCTCTTATGATGTTTAACTTTTTCTTCTATATGTGGAATATCTCTCTGGGATTCTGGGATGCAGTGGTAGATACTGTTACCGGAAGAGGTGTGAAATGGGATAAAACAGTGCGGTTTACTGTGCAGAAAACGGAAAAGGAGGCTGAAAAATGAAAGTATGGATTTTGATTTTTGTCTGTATGTTCTCTATGCCTCTGTTGGTCGCAGTATTGCATTTCAGGATGAGAAAAGGGCAGATCCTGAAGATAAGACAGGATTATGTGAAAAATGCCAGATATTTTGGCAGAAGCTTTTCTTCTCTGGTGGAAAAAGCCCTTCCGGAAATGAAGAATGGTATGATCATGCTTTCAAGACAGGAAAAGGTGTTGGAAATAGATGGAAATCAGGAGTTTGTGCAGCCTGAGATCGAAGATCTGGTCATTGCCAGAAATACCATCTTCTGTCCGCAGCAAGGGGATTTACATTTCCAAAAAGAAATCTACAGTGAAAAGGATGCGTTGTTTGTGAAAGAGAACATACGACTCCGGGCTGTATACAGCAAAAAAAGACTGCTTTTCGGAAATAAGATCCGGCTTCTCAGATGGGCGGACGCAGAACATGCGGTTGCAGTTTATGATGAATGTGATCTGGGTGAAAGGGTATCAAGTGGAGAACAGCTTGTGATAGGCTTTGATAATATTTTTCATAGTCTGTATGCACCTGTGATCCGTCTGGGACAGCGTCCGGAGGAACCTGACCGGTTTATGGAAGAACGTGATCCCAGGATATTTCGTATGCCGGTAATGAACAGTCATGAATATAACAGGCATTACATAGATGATGATATGGTTACAGAAAGTGGGACAGTTCCTTATACGATTATTTCCCGTGGGGATATAAAGGTGATAGAGGATATTATCCTGCAGGGAGATATTCACAGTGATGGGGCTGTGAGGATCATGGAAAATGCATCGGTGCTTGGAAATATTTTCGCAGAGAAGGATATACTTCTGGAAAAAAATGCAACCGTGCTTGGCAACATTTTTACACAGGGTAACATTATATTTGAAGAAGGCGCCAGTGCAGGTCAGCCGGATAAGATTACTTCAGTTATTGCCCGCGAAACAATAACATTTTATGGCGGTAATTATGTTTATGGATATGTGGTTTCAGAGGGCGGCGGAAAAATCCTGAAATCAGACAGGGAGATATTTGAAGAGTATTGTTTTCCAAGAGAACCTGTTCATGAAGAAAAGATTACTTTCCAGGATCTGTCGGAATATGAAAATGTTGATTCTCAGGGATTTCGGGGAGATATATATGTAAAAGAAGCAGTTATTCCGGAAGGTGCATCAGTTATTCCGAAGAGTCAGTTTTTTGGATGCAGAAGTCTTGAGAAGGTGTATCTGCCGGAGAGCGTTTCTGTTATTGAAGACTATGCATTTGCTGACTGTCATGTATTGAAAGTATGGGAGAGCATAGAAAAGCTTTCACTGAAATCAGTAGGGATATCAGCTTTTGAAAACTGTTATGCACTGGAATTTATAAGTCTTCCGGATTCCCTGACTGTGATTGAAGGAGCTGCATTTGCTGGCTGTGTGTCTGTTAATAAACTGATATTTTCAGATACCTCGCTGTTAAAGAAAATAGGTGATCATGCTTTTCGCGGGTGCAGGAATCTGAAAGAGGTATACCTGCCGGACAGTGTGGAATATGTGGGAATCAGTGCATTCAGAGATTGTATTTCTCTTGAACAGATTTCCGTATCAGAGAAAATAAAAAATCAGCCGGGTATTGCAGAACTGGAGAAAAACTGTCCAAATGCCAGGATCAGGTTCAGGGAGGTGAATTCAGTTGAAAAAGAATAAAACCGCAGAACTGTTTCTTGTTTTGCTCATTTTGATCGTAATGTCTGCCGGAATTCTGATCCTCCAGAATGAAATGGAAAAATTGCAGAGTGTTAAGCAGGAAAGCGTATATGTTCCGGAAAAAAGAGATTTGTATAATAATTATGGCTTAAAAAATGACCAGTCTCTTTCAAAAACCAAAATCCTGGAAACGCAGGATCAGGTGATCTATACAGATCGTATCTTTAATATAAATCAGATTTCTGAGGATCATATTTCATATGCGGCAGATATTATGAAAGCATTACAGAAAAAGAGTGGAAAAGATACTTATATTATGCCGATACCGGAAAGAGCAGTATTTGAAAACGGATATGAAAATGAGAAGGAAAAATACAGTGATTTTATAGAAAAACTGGAAGCTTCTTTTTCAGATCCTTCTGTAGTTTTAAATCCGTTGTCTGAACTGGAGAAACATCAGTATGAGTATATTTATTTCAGAACTGAAAATAGCTGGACAATGTGTGGGGCATTTTATGGGGCGCAGGTGATTTTTGAGGAACTTGGATATAATAAGGAAAACCTGGATGCTTACCGGGAATATGTCTTTGAAACTTTTGAGGGAAATCTTCTTTTGGAAGCGTTACAAAAGTATACGACAGACGAAATAAAGAAAGATATCGAAAACATGGAAAAGGAACCATTCTATATTTATATCAATGGTTCGAATCCCAATCGCGAGGAATTAACCCTTGAAAACAAAGAAGGACAGCTGCAGACACTAAAAAGACAAATGATACAGTTTAATAGCAGCGGAAGTCATGCAGTCATTGGTTCAGATTATACTCATAGTATAGTAGAAGGAAGAGGAAAAGGACAGAGAAAAGGAAATCTTCTTCTTATTGCAGATGCAAGAGGAAAGATGATGATTTCTTATCTTTCAGAGGCTTTTGAAAAGATTTATGTTTCTAATATTTATGAGGATGCAGATCTTGTACAGAATCTGGATGAAATACTGGAAAAATATAATATAGAATATATTGTATGGGCACAGGATGTTTCTGAAACAGGAAATATATCCTACATGAGAGCATTGAATCCACTTTTAAAGGAAGGAGGGAATGTCTGATGTTAGAACTGATCCTTAAGGGAACTGACCTGTTTATGGAAAAAACAGGAAGTGCAGACAAGCTTCCTATAAGTGGAAATACAGAAAGAATGCTATTTCTGCTTCTGGGGATTCTGCTTGTTTTTGCAGGAGCTAAGGTGTACCGTCTGATCGTTTCCTTCATAATGTTCTGGGGAGTGACGATTGTATTATGTACTGTTATGAATGGAAAAACCGGATGGGGGACGATCGTAACTGCATTTACGATACTTGGATGTCTGATGGGATATATGGCATTTAAGTGGAAAACAGCAGATTCTATGATTCTGTCTGCTATGACTGCTGCGGCAGTTGTGTGGATGTGTTATCCGTTCTGGTGGGCTGTAGTTGTTTTTGCTGCAGGAGCTGCAGCTGCAGCAGGTTTTTTTCCTCTGGAGGGAGCAATCCTTTCTTCTGTTGTAGCAGGAATGTTTCTTCTTCATGAGACGGGAGTCCGATATGTGGTTTTGCTGACAGTATGCGGACTCCTGCTCCAGATCGTTCTGTTTGAACGAAAATCAGAAAGGGGGCGTAAGATTTGGAAACGGTTTTTCGTAAAGAAATCAAATATCTGATCAGCCGCAGAGAGGCCCTGATTCTTCAACAGAAGCTGGATGGCATTATGGAAAGAGATATCCATGGAGAAAATGGCAGATATTTTATCAGATCTCAGTACTATGATTCCATAGACGATCAGGATTTATGGGATAATCTGGATGGAATGTATGAAAAAAGGAAGATCCGTTTAAGAATTTATTCACTGAATGATTTATCTGCAAAGCTGGAGTTTAAATGCAAAAACGGATCTGACGGAGTGAAATATTCCATACCTGTCAGCCGTGAACAGGCACTTCGGATGGAACAGGGAGATGCGTCATTTCTTCTGGAATATGAAACAGAGCTGGCTATGAGATTGTATTTGCGGATCACACAGGGCTGTTATCGTCCAAAGACGATCATAGATTATCAGAGGCTGGCATTTGCTTATCCTGCAGGTGATGTAAGGATCACTTTTGATACGGACATCAGAGGGGCTTTATATCCATATGGGCTGTTCGAGGAGGTTGGAACAGATGCCTTGGGCAGTACAGAACAGGTACTGATGGAAGTAAAATATACAGGATTCCTACCGGATATGATTGCAGAGACATTGAAAGAAGCGGATGAACTGTCAACCAGCCACAGCAAATATTCCAGAGCCAGAATGATGTGACTGTAAGTTTTACATACGGCAGACCGGAGACCGTTAGTAAAAGTAAACCGGATGCCGGGATTGGAGAGAAATATGAGAGAATTTATCGTAGAAAATCTGACAAATACAGAAGCACTGAGTGTGACTGTAATCTTAATGAATAATGTGATCGCACTGATCGTTGCCTTTTTTATTATGTTTACTTATAAAATTTCTTATGCAGGGCCTGCATACAGCAGAAAATTTAATATTTCAATCGGATCGATCACCATCATCACAGCTATGATCATGAGCATTATCAGTAATAATATTGCATTGTCCCTTGGTATGGTCGGTGCTCTTTCTATCATAAGATTTCGTACTGCTGTAAAGGATGTAAGAGATGCTACTTATATTTTCTGGGCAATTGCGGCAGGCATTGGCTGCGGTGTATCCCAGTATGCGCTTATTGTTATTGGTTCCGCTTTTTTACTCCTTTTTCTGATTATTACAAGAAAGGGCTTCACATCCTGTAATAAGCTGCTGGTTGTTCAGGGAAAACCAGAATGCTTACATAAAACAGAGGCAGCAGTGGATACCTTTTTTGCCGGAAAGGTACATGTTTCTATGAGAAATGTTACAGAAAACAGCTTTGAACTGGTTTATTCGATCGGAGAGGGAATTCTGTATAAAGCTGCAAAAGAAAATCAGATGGATATTTCAGAGAAACTGATTAAAATTGACGGCGTGAAAAGGGTAAATATAGTTGACCAGAAGGATGAACTTTCGCAGTAAAAAGGCTGCCTGACTGAGAGGTGTTGCTATGAAAAGGATAAGACGTATCCTTTTATGTATTCTGATGATAACAGTTCTCTGTGGAATATCCATTGTGGGAAATTCTGTTGTAAAGTCAGAAAATAAGTCAAAGGAAAAAAAGAGAACCGCTATCACGAAAGAAGAAATGAAGGAGTGGGCTGCACCGGACGAGGAGAGTCTGGAATCCTATGATCTGGGAAAATTCTCTACTACACTTCCGGTAGTCTATATGAATACGAAGGGGCAGCAGATCCTGAAGGAGAATGTGATCTGGGGAAATATTGCTCTGCTGGATGGAAACGGAGAGGAGCAATCTGTTCTCTCAGTTCCCAATTCGATATACCGCGCTACGATCAAATACAGAGGTGCTTCTTCTTATAGCAAATTTGATAAAAAGCAGTATCGCATTAAATTTTATAAAAATAAAAAAGACAGTGCAAAAAAAGTGTCACTTGCAGGGATGGGAGCAAACAGTGAATGGGTGTTAAATGGTCCTTATCTTGATAAAACACTGATCAGGAATAAACTGGTATATGACCTGGCAAGGGAATTAAATGGATGGGCTCCAGATACCCGATTTGTAGAATTGTTTGTTGATGGAGAGTATCAGGGAGTTTATCTGGCTGTGGAGCCTGTAACAAACGGAGAAAGCAGACTGCGTCTCTCGGAATTTGGTTTGTTGTCCGGAGAAACTGCATATGTTGTAAACAGGGACAGAATCGATACAGGGTCTGAAGAGATAGAAACCTGGGGAAAGACGGAAGGCTATACATATAACGCTCTGTATATAAGATATCCATCAGAAAATAAAATAACGGAAAAACAAAAAGAATATATAAAAAATGATATCTCTGAATTTGAACAGGTTCTATATGGAAAAAATTTCAGTGACAAAAGAATCGGCTATCAGGCATATATAGACATGGATAACTGGGTGGATTATTTTATTATCAATGAATTTGCCATGAATTATGATGCTGGTAATCTTTCTACTTATGTGTATAAAGAACTGGGAGGAAAGCTACAGCTTGCTGTATGGGACTTTAACAATGGATTTGATAATTATCAGTGGTTTCGTACAGAAACAGATGTTCTTCATACTGTGGAGAATTCATGGTTTGAAAGGCTGTGGCAGGATAAAACTTTCAGAGAACATGTCTGTGAAAGATATAAACAATTACGAAAAACGACTCTCTCTGATGAATATATCTATGACAAAATAGCATCTTACCAGGAGGAACTGGGAGATGCTGTGGACAGAAACTTTAAAGTGTGGGGATATTCTTTTGAGGAGAATTTGCTGGTAGGAAAAAACAAAGCCGGAACGTCGAGGGATATCGGAAGTTATGAAGATGCTATGAAACAGCTGACAGATACTATCCGCGAAAGACTTGCGTATCTGGATAAAGAACTGGGAGGAAATTAAGAATGAAAAAAGTACTGGTGATTTTTGGAACAAGACCGGAAGCAATCAAAATGTGCCCTCTTGTTCTTGAACTGAAAAAAAGTGAAAAACTGGAAACTCTGGTGTGTGTCACAGGACAGCACAGGGAAATGCTGAAGCAGGTTCTGGATATTTTTAAAGTGGTTCCGGATTATGATATGGCAATCATGAAAAAAGGACAGGATCTTACGGATGTGACAACGGCCATCCTTACAGGAATGAGGGAAATCCTGAAAAAAGAAAAACCGGATATTGTGCTGGTTCATGGAGATACGTCTACCGCATTTGCCGCATCTCTGGCTGCATTTTACCAGCAGATTCCGGTAGGACATGTGGAAGCGGGACTTCGTACTTATAATATGAAATCTCCCTATCCGGAAGAATTTAACAGGCAGGCCATTGGACTTACTGCCAGCCTGCATTTTGCACCGACTCAGAAAGCAGCGGATGCACTGCTGAAAGAGGGTAAGGATCCAGCGCAGATTTTTGTCACAGGAAATACAGGAATTGATGCTTTGCACTATACGGTACGAAATGATTTTTATCACCCGGAGACAGAATGGGCAAAAGGCAGCAGACTGATTGCTGTGACAGCACACAGAAGGGAAAATCTGGGAGAGCCCATGCGTGATATGTTCCGGGCTATACGCAGGATCGTGGAAGAATTTACAGATGTGAAGGTTATTTATCCTGTACATTTGAATCCGCAGGTTAGAAAAATCGCAGATGAGGAATTCGGTGGATGTGAGAGAATACACCTGATCGAACCACTGGATGTGGTAGAATTCCATAACCTGATGAAAGCCAGTTATCTGATCATGACAGACAGTGGCGGAATCCAGGAAGAAGCTCCTGCACTGGGAAAACCTGTACTGGTCATGAGAGATACAACAGAACGTCCGGAAGGTGTGGAAGCAGGAACCTTAAAGCTTGCAGGCACGAAGATGGAGGATATTTACAGAGAATGCAGGCGTCTTCTTACGGAGCCGGAAATTTACAGAAGAATGAGTGAGGCCAGAAATCCTTATGGTGATGGAACTGCAAGTATCAAAATCAGAAAAATCCTGGAGGATATAGATGCATGAGCATAAACACAACCAATGCAGAAGAAAAGTAAAACATCGAAAGAACGTGATGAAACTTATTATATTTTGCATAACTGTGGGGATTTCACTTATGTTCATTTATTATCAGAACCTGAGAAAAGAAATAAATGCCCGGCAGAAATGGCTGGAAACAGTCCTGACCGGAGAAAAAAAGTGGATTCTTGAAAACCAGGGCCCTGAGGGCGTAATTTACATGAATGGAAGTAAAGCCGGAGATGTTAATCCATACTTTGCATGTATGGCTGCACTGGGGCTTCTGGCAGAAACAAAGAACTGCCCCATTACTGAAACAGAGAAAAAAGCTGTTGGCAGGTATCTGGACTGGCATACCGGGATTTTGCTTGAAACAGATGGAAAAATGGGAATCTACAGGAAAGAGAGTGGGAAACTTATTTATAAAGAAAAGGCTGATTCCGAAGACGGATATCTTGGTATGTATCTTTTTCTTATGGGAAAATATCTGGAAAAGACAGAAAGTACAGACCTGCCGGAATACTGGAAAAAGGGAATCAGCCTTGCATTAAAAAAGATTCAAAGCCTGATGCAGGATGGAATTACACAGGTCTCAGAAGAAAATACAACAGTTTATCTGATGGATAATCTGGAAGTATGGAAAGGCCTGTACGAATTGGAACATGCAGGGCTAAAAGATGTGCAGGCAATCAGTGAAATGCGTAATAAGCTACAGGCACAGATCGAAAAGATATTCTGGGATGATGCAAATCAAAGATGGAGAATTATTGAAAACAGTGATCTGTATCACCAGAAAGAATTTTATCCGGATGGAGTTGCTCAGATTTATCCGCTGATTTATGAATTTCCAGTAAAAGAGAAGAAAAAGCAAAAAATATTATATGAGCAGTTTACGGAAAAGTTTCATTGGCAGAAGCTGAATAAAAAAAGAAATGGCTTTTTGTGGACAATGACAGGAATGGCTGCCGCGCAGATGGGGGATATCAATAACCTTTTGGAAATGATAAGAAATTATGAAGCAGAATACTGTGAGAACCGAAAATATCCGCTATACACAGGCGAAGCAGGATGGATATGTATGGAATGCGAGAAATTGTATAGTTTATATGAAAGAAAAATAAAAACAGGATTTATACTGTGTACATGATTTTGCGCAGAAGGAATAGACTGTTTGCCCGGATTGATTTCCACGTCAGGGAACCGGAAACAGGAAATTCTCACATCCCTGCATGTGCAAAAGAAGGATGCACTTAATAGAATATAGCTGAACCAAGTCTAATGGGCACAGGTTACTGTTCACTCCGTTCACAGTAACACGCTTCGCGATGCACAGAAATCATGCAACGCATGATTTCGCGCCGCAACTCTCGGGTTTTCTGTGAACTTTGTTCACAAAAAACACCTCGCGGAACGTTACCAGTGAACAGTAACGGGCACAGTTTTTGTAAAAAAAAGGCTGTGTTTTTTTATTGACAAATATAGCATAATAAAATTATAATATATATAGAATATGACTATGAAAGCGCGAGGTGATTTTATGAACATACGTCCATCAGCTGCTATTAGACAAAATTATAATGAGATTGCAGATCTTTGCCGTAAATCTTCAGAGCCCGTTTTTTTGACTAAAAATGGAGAAGGGGATCTTGTGGTAATGGATATTGAATCCTTTAACCGACGTGAGAAAATGTTGAAATTAAGAGAAGAACTACTTGCTGTCGAAGAGGATCGTCTGGCAGAAAGAACTGGATGCAGTCTTGATGAATTAGACAGTTATCTTGATAATATAATAGAAGAGGGATGAAAATGTCAGAAAGAAGAAAATACAAAGTTATCGTATCGGACCGGGCAAAACAAATGCTTGGAGTTCACATTCGTTTTCTGGCACAGGTGGATAAGGATGCTGCAAGAAATAAGAAAAAAGAATTAATGGAAGCAATGCGTTCCTTAACGTACATTCCAAATCGATTTCCTTTTTTGGATGAACCTTATATTCCATGCAATAAGTATCACAAAATGTTTGTGAAAAACTGGTATTTAATTTTATACCAAATTGAGGATGATACGGTTTATGTGGATTACATTTTAGACTGTAGAAAAGAGTATAATTGGCTTATCCGTTGAATCAGCAGAAGTACTTATTTGCAACTTAAATGCGACATCATTGCAACACATCTAATCTAATATTGATTTTGGATTCTCTTTATAATAGAATGATAGTCGTAAAAAGAAGGCACGAAAAAGCAGTTTGTTTTATACAGACTGTTTTTTTCTGCCTTCTTGTCCAATCAAAACATTGTTGAAAAAAAACTATTGTTATATGATTACGTAAGTGATATACTTAAGAACAAAAAAACCGTGTGAAATTACAGCTTGCTTTTTGCACGGTTTCCTTTAAATCAGACGGTTAGTTTAGACTAATACGATAAAAGTATGAAAAATTATAGAATAATAGATAAATGATGAAGGTATCCTTGATGCAGCACTTACTCCAAGGTTTATTCAGCCGACAACATTTGCAGAAATATCAGGAAATAAATCCGAAAGAACTAAGCAGTTTTATGCTTATATGAAAAGAATGAAGAAATGCGGATGCAAGGCGAAAAAGGTACAGTGATTGGAGAAAAAAGCATGAAAAATGAAGAATATAAAAAATTGTCAATTAAAGAATTTACAAAA